>CAXTTJ010000003.1:0-149059 GCA_964247235.1 uncultured Sphingomonadaceae bacterium | reverse complement strand
AAGTCGAAGCCTGCCAGATCCTTGTAAGCCGGGAACCGGGCCGCCTTGATCTGATGAACGCGCGGTAACGCCGCCCTCGGGCAGCGACCGGAAACCGACCGTCGCGACGGCGGTGCAAGCCACGCCCATCGCTTGCCGCGCCTGATCGTTCAAACGGGCGATACGCTCACGCTGGCGGGTGAGGGTCGCCGGCCCAGCTTTCCTCAATGATCGTCGCCAGCTCGTCTGAAATGTCGATGCACCAGCGGTCGTTCCAGCGACCTTCGAACCAAAGCGCCAGTTTGTCGCAGGCGTCGTGATCCATGACATCGACGTTCAATTCGCCCTGGAGCGACAAACCGGCAAAGGTCAGATTGCTGCTGCCGACGAACCCCACTTTCGGATTGATCGGGTCGGGCCGGTGTAGAAGATAGAGTTTCGCGTGCAGCGGATGCTTCAGGAACAGTTTGACGATCACCTTTTCGGTACGAATCTGTCGCGCCAGACGCCGTAAACCAGCCTCGTCGTCGTTACTCGGCGCACCAAGAGCCAGTTGCGCGCGAAACTCCTCCGCCAACTCCTTCTTCAATTCTAGCGCGCGCGCATTATCAATGCCGTCGTCGTGAAACGCGGTTGCGAACTTTTCTCGCAAACCCTTTTCAGGAGACTTATGCATACCAACCAGTAGGCGGCATGCGTTTCCATCTTGACCTGACCAGCCCTCGATATGCTGGTCTATTTTACGCCAACCACGCAGATTGAAGTACCCGACACAGAAGTCGGCGCGCTCGGAAACTGACAAGACTTTGCTCAATTCTGGCAGTAAATCATTGTCGATGTTGTCAAATATTCTCGGCATAGATATGTCACTCAAACTTTTTAGCGTTGGTTGGCTACTAATATCGACGTCTAGATTGTAGAAGCGAGGTGATAGCGCGCATAGCGTCGCTCACCGGTGCGAACGAGCGCGCCCTTTTCGATTAGGTCGTTCAAATCTCGTGTCGCGGTTGCAAGGCTGGCCCCAGTAATCGTTCGATAGTTCCCGGCGCTTAGCCCGCCCTCAAAGCCATCCGGCCCCTCGCGAAAAAGTCGGAGTAGCGCCTTCTCCTGTCGCTCATTGATCGCGCCGCGCAAGCGATCGAGCAAACGCGTCTTTTCGATCAGGAAGCGAATGCGGGTGATCGTCCGCGTCTGTGCCTCAATGACGATATCGGCAAACCACGCCAGCCAGTCGTCGATGTCGTTGCTCTGGCTACCGAGCTGAAGCGCAGCGTAATAGCCCTTGCGGTGCCGATGGATCGTTTCCGCGAGTGCGGTCAACGTCGGAGCCGCGAGGCTTTGCGCCAATGCCTTTTCGGCAATGGCGCGCCCGATCCGGCCATTGCCGTCCTCAAAGGGATGAACGCTCTCGAACCACAGATGCGCGATGGCAGCACGGGTGATCGCGGGGAGCGGGTTCGGCGACGACGGCGCGCTGGCATTGAACCACGCGATGAAGCGGGACATTTCCATCGGGACCGCTTGCGAGGGCGGAGCCTCGAAATGCACGCGCGGCGCATGGAGCGCGCCCGACACAATCTGCATCGCGTCGTCATGCGTCCGGTAGCGCCCGACATCGGCAATGTCGCGACGGCCGTTCATCAGCATGGCGTGCCATGCGAACAGGGCTTGATCGTCGAGCGGCGCGGCATGGTTGCGATAGACGTCGGCCATGAGTTCGGCCGCTCCGGCTTCCGCCGCGCTAGCGCGGTGCTGATCGGCGGCAAAGCCCAGGTGCTTTGCCAGCGACGACTGGACGCTGGCGCGGTCGAGGATTTCGCCCTCAATGGCGGAGCTGTCGACGACCTCCTGCGATATGAGCTCGATGGTCAGACCGTCGCGCTCGCCAGCGTCAAGGTGATGGAGCGAACCGATGACGACGCCGGAGCCCTTCAGAAATTGCTCCTCGGCCGCGCGGAGGCAATCCGCATCGAAGCGAAATTGAGGCCAGTCGGGAAGCTGCCAGTTCCAGCGCATGATCGATAAGACGCCTTTCTATCAATCACGATCCTGCCCGATTATGATTGATAAAGCGATAGCCTATATATCAGAAATGATGCTTCGCGGCGTCGGCAGATGGCGATGGCCGCATCCCGATCGGGATGCCAAGTGCCAGCATGACAATGCGTTCGCCTGTCATTTCGCGCAGCGGACGCGGGCTGTGCAACCCTCTGGCGTCCGCTGATGCAGGCTCCTGCCCCCCGTGCGGTGGCCTTGTCGGAACCTGCTAAAAAGGTTGGTGCGGGCGGTGGGAATCGAACCCACACTCCTCTCGGAACTGGATTTTGAATCCAGCGCGTCTACCAGTTCCACCACGCCCGCGACGCGATTGCCTATAGCGCAGCCAAGTTTTGGCGCAACGCCAAAGGCGCGCCCCGCGCGTCACGCGGCGGGCTTCGTGACCTTCCTTTGAGCCGCGATCGGCTTCGGCTTGGCCTTGCGAACATTGACCGCGGATGCGTCGATGTTGTTCTTCAGATGACGACCATAGAACTTCTCGATCATCTCGACACTGGTGCGGCAGTTCTTCGCGACCTGATAGATGTCCGCGCCTTCGAGCAAGCGAAGGCAGATATAGGTATGTCGAAGGCTGTAGCAGGTGCGAATATGGTTATCCCGATCAAACTTTAGATTCAGCTCGTCCAGCACGGTGTTCATCAACTCGCGCGGTGTCTTACCGAATATGCGGTCGGTCGGCTTTAGCTGCTTGCGCTTGCGGATGCGCTCGAACGGCAGGATCGCGCCGGGCATCGATTTACAGAAGCCGACCCCGCGCTTGCCGCGCACCTCGATTTCCAAGATGCGCTCACCAGTCGATTCGTCGTTCACGATCTTGACGTCGCGTAACTCAAGTCGTGCGGACTCGTCAGGGCGAAGCCCGGTGTTGCCCATGAACAGAACATAGTCGTGAAAATTCTCGCAGACCTCGCGCCAACGCGGCTTGGGTGGGTTCTTCGCTCGCTCGCGCGTTGCCTCATAGAGAATCTTGTATTCCTCGGGCGAGAACCACGCCCGATGCTCGACCTTCCCCGACGTCTTGTAGGGTGCGGACATATCGGGCAGCGCGTCGAAGCATCCAGCATGTTCTTGATGTGCGACGCATAGTATTTCTCGATCATCTCGACGCTGGTGCGGCAGTTTTTCGCTACCTGATAGATGTCGGCCCCCTCCATCAAACGGAAACAGATGTAGGTGTGCCGCAAGCTGTAGCTGGTGCGCGGGTTGCCCTCGCGGTCGTGCTTCATGCCGAGTTCGTCGAGAAGCGTGTTGAACAGTTCTCGCTGGATTTTGGGGAACAGGAGCTGGTTCGGCTCAAGGCTGTGCCGCTCCGTCATCCGCTTGATGGGTAGCACGGCACCGGGCATGGTCTTGCAATAGCCGACACCGCGCTTGCCGCGAACGGCGATGTGCAGAATCTCCTCGTTGCCCGGCCCATCGGCAACAATGTCGATGTCGCGTAGCTCGATGCGCTTGGCCTCATCGGGGCGAAGGCCGCTATTGACCATGAACAGCACATAATCGTGCAAATCCTCGCAAGCCGACCGCCAACGCTCCTTTTTCGGATTCTTCGCTCGCTCGCCGGTCGCCTTGTAAAAGGTCTTGTATTCCTCGGGCGAAAACCATGCCCGATGGGCGATCTTGCCCGACATTTTATAGGGAGCCGAAATGTCGGGCAGATAGGGAAGCCAGCCGTGGCGATTGGCGGTTTTGAGGACATGCCGCAGGGCGATGATCTCGTGGTGCATCGTTGACCGCGAAGGCCGCTTGGGCAGGCCGGTCTTTTTGTCGAGCCGCGACGTCATGCGGTGGACGCGATATTCCTGGACGAGTCCGGGGGTGATGTCCGTCACCACGCGGTCGCCCATGAAGGGCAACAGATGGACGTTGAGCGAGATCGAGAGGCTTTTGATATATTCCTTGTTGCGTTCGCCCTCGGTGATGACCTCGAACTCATTGACGAAATGCCCCGCCGCCGTGCGGAAGGTCACGCCTTCCTTCAATTCCCCGGCGCGGTATTTTCCCATCAGGCCAAGATACCAGTCGCGCGCAACAATCGCAGACAGATATAGGTATGCCGCAGGCTGTAGCAGGTGCGGATGTGGCCATCGCGGTCAAACTTCAGATTCAGCTCGTCCAGAACCGTGTTCATCAACTCTCGCGGCGATTTCCCGAAGATGCGATCGGTCGGTTTGAGCTGCTTGCGCTTGCGAACGCGCTCGAAGGGCAGGATCGCACCGGGCATCGACTTGCAGAAACCGACGCCTCGCTTGCCGCGCACCTCGATCTCCAGGATGCGTTCGCCGGTCGATTCGTCGTTCACGATCTTGACGTCTCGCAGCTCAAGCCGCGCAGACTCATCGGGCCGAAGCCCGGTGTTGCCCATGAACAGAACATAATCGTGGAAGGTCTCGCAGACTTCACGCCAGCGCGGCTTGGGCGGGTTCTTCGCCCGCTCGCGTGTGGCCTCATAAAGCATCTTGTATTCCTCGGGCGAGAACCACGCGCGATGCTCCACCTTGCCGGACGTCTTGTAAGGTGCGGACATATCCGGGATTGCCGCAATCCAACCCTTGCGATTGGCGGTCTTCAACACCTGACGGAGCGTGACGATCTCGTGATGCAAGGTCGCGCGGGCGGGCTTCTTCGGCTTGCCGGTTTTGGGATCGAGCCGCGATGATTGACGGTGCGCCCTATACTCCTGCACCTTGCCAGCCGTAATGTCCTCAAGCGCGGTATCGCCAAAGAACGGCATTAGGTGAACGCGGATGATGTCGGACTTCGATTTCACATAACCGGCATTACGCTCACCCATTGTGATGACCTCGAACTCACTGGCAAACGCTTTGGCGGCGTCCTCGAAGCTGGGGCCGGTTCGCGTTCGCCGAAGACGACCATCGGTCGAAGCGCCGGTGTCGGCGATCAGAGGCTGAACCGGGTCGTTCAGCAAAGAAACGCCACCGCGTCGGCGTTGGCGATCCTCGACGCACCGCTCCATATACCAGTCGCGCGCGAAATCCTTGGCGGCGGCAAGGCTCTCTTCCTTGGTTGTCTGGCCAAAGCCAAAACGATGGTCAGCGCCACCGGCGCAAATAACTTACCTTCCAGTCCTTCAAGCGTGAGCAACGGCAGGAACACCAGTCCAATAATCAACATGGCCTTCGCAATCAGGCTGCGCGACATCGGGTCGATGCCCGGCGAGATCGACAATATTCTCCCGCCGACGTTCCCGGCCAACGACACCGCCATACCAGGTCTCATCATTCCGGCGAGCCGCTCGGGGACTTGAATGTCGAGTTGATATGCGTTGCTTGCCTCGATCACAAAGGGCGCTGTCATGCCATCAACTGGCCCGCCGGTCTGGATCGAAACGGTTGAAACGCGCCCCCCGATGGGCGCACGCAAGATAATCGACCCCGATGCACTCGCCCCGGACAAGGCAAGGATACGTGATTTTTCCGATATCGTGGTTTCCGCTTGGCGTAACGCCGCGCGCGATTCCTGCGCGCGCGCTCCCGCGATAATTCCCTCGCGGGCGAGTTGCCCGGTTCGTGCGGCCGTTGCTTGCGCGAGATCGAAATCGGTCCGTGCACGGTTTAACTCTGCGCCGATTTGCAAGGCATCACGGCTCATCATGGTTGCCAAGGGCTGCCCTTTGACAACTTCCTGACCGGCGATCACGAATATCTGGCGGATGGACCCGGCAAACGGCGCCGTCACAGCGACTCTTGCATCGGGCGGCAAGACGACTGTTGCTGGCATCTCTCCAATTGATGCCGATTGTGCCGACATGGCAGGCGCAGTCTGGATGCCGAGCCGCTGGAGCTGTTCGGCTGTCAGAGCGCCTCTCGCCAGTGGCCGCGCCGCTTCTTTTGGTTGGGACGACGGCGTCTCCCCGATCATGCCGACTGACCATAAAAGGCACGCCGCCGTGCCACCAAACAAGCCGGCCCAGCCGACTATTTGCCGAGCACTCACGAAAATGCACTTTCCGCCAAAACGGAATACGAATGCGCTGCACATGGCGCAACATGATTAAGACGAAACATCGGAAAGCTCCTGACTCGAACAGCATCGGGCCGCACGCAACGCGCGCGACCTCATCGGATCAGGTCAGGCAGTGGGTGGTGGTATCGGTGGCCGAAGAGCGCGCGATTTCATCGCATCAAATGATGCCGGCAAAAACGCGATGCGCGAAGCGTCCCACGTCAGCAGTCGTTTCCCAACGGGCGCCGCAACGCGTGCGCAATATTCGATGATCGAGTTTGCGATCATATCTGGCGCTGACGTATTTCTATGATCGGCAGTCTCGTGAACATGATCCTTGCAATCATGCGTCTTCACAAACGTCGACGTTCCCAAGAAGCCGGCATGCGCCAACGGCGCTGTGTGCATGCTCACCAGCACGAGGCTTAGAATGAGGAAAAGTCGAGACACGAGTTGTTTCACGCAAAGACGATAGCGCAGCTTGGCCAATCTACCTAGCCAAAAGACGCAGTGTTCACCGGACGGCGGCCGCGTTATCTTTACGACTTGGCTAGGGCCGCACAACCTCAAACGCGGCCATCATCCCTTTATCTTCATGCTCAAGGATGTGGCAATGAAACATGAACCGCCCAACTTGTTCCGGGGCCGCGAATGCGATTTTCAGAAAGACCGACTTGTGTGATCCAACCGGAATCGTGTCGTGCCAAACGGCGAGCTCGGGACGATTGTCATTGAACAGGTCAGCATCGAGTGGCGCGAGTCCAGCGATCGTCGCCCCCGCGCGTGGATGCGTCGCACGATATTGAGGCGACGTTACACTTGCGATTTCACTTTCACTGGCGAGCTTGAATTTCGATTGATGGATATGGAAATTATGTATCTCTCCCGTATCATTTCTTACTTCCCAGATTTCTGGCGTAGCACCCAAAACGGCACAGCCGTGATTGGCGTCGTCGAGCGCCGTCATGCCATGCGCCATCGTTTTGCCGTCGGCTGGAAAGATGTTCCCGTGCGTATCGCCGGCCATGTCATCGAGATTGTTGGAAATACCCGCACCGATCTCTAACGCCTCGATATTGTCATCATTTTTGGGATCTTCAACGAGACGGATGAACCGACGTTCGTTCGGTTGCAGCTTGTGCGCGCACAGCGTTCCCGGAGTAATATCCGAAGCGCGCCGCGCCGTCGGATCAACCGCCAACGCAACAAGCGTCGGCTGTCCGTTCGTTATCGCGGGCACTTTCAGACTGTCGATAGCTGGACTGATCGCGCCGCCCGTCGGAGCCAACCGAACAACGGCGAGATCAACCGGAAACCAATCATCACGTCCGGCACCGGTATTAAAACCCCGTGTTGAAAGCGTATATGTTTTCGCGTCACTATGGGCGGCAAAATTTGGCACGATGACTTCAACGCGCGATGCAGGCATGAGCAGAATGGACGTCTTCTCGATAATTTGAAGCGACGATTGCACACCAGCAGCATGCGGTTGCGCTCTCCCCGCTACAACACCATCAAGAGCAACAAGTTTCATCGGGATCAGATTGCCAGCCTCGTTGCGAAGCTGAAGCATGTAGCTGACCGTCGCGCTGAGATTGGCCAGCCGCCACAGATGCCCTCGTCCGCCCGCAATATCAATTTGCGGGAAGCGTTGCCCGTTGACTGTGAACAACCAGATCGATTTCTTACCGTCGGCGACGTCAGCGCCGCGACAATAGCCCGGCAAAACGGGCGTCGCAGCCGTTAATTCTCCGCAGAAACCAGGCTCAAACTGCTTCTGCCATTCGCCGGTTACACCCGCGGTGGCGGTTGCTTGCTCTGGCGTCGAATCCGTCACCAGCTGAATATCTTTGAGGCCCAGATAGCGGACGTCGATTTTGCTGTTCGGTCCGCCCCCAAAGCCAATAATCGATTCGCGCGGATCACCAACAGAAATGAGCCCGGTCATGCCGCCATTGACCTGACGCTGCGCCAGTCCATGAATATGGGGATGGTACCATGACAAGCCGCTGGGGTGTGGCCGACCGCCGACCTCGTCCGCCACTCCTGCGGCAAGAACAGTGGGAACGCGGATCGAATATTGAGCGGTCGTCCGGCACTGTAAATCGCCAGCCACGCAGCTGCGATCCAGCGATAGATATGGATTATCGCCATTACCGGTGGGCTTCGCCGCGACCGATGCACTGTTTCGCGGCGCGACGATCAGTCCATGTGTGTGAAGGTTTGTCTGCGATGCCGAGATCGCATGATTCATGAGCGGCGTGGGGTCCATTTCCGCGCCCATCGGCACGTCAACCATTGGCTCACTCGCCGGCAGTGCGTTGGTCAAGCTAATCGACAATGTGTCACCCGGGCGTACCTCGAGCACGGGCGCAAAATAGCTGCCGTTATAGTTTTCGGTCTGGATCGCGTAGCCACCGACGTTCACGTTCGATGACTGCGCGATCAGTTTAAGTCTCACCCGCTTTTTTGCGCGGTTCGGGACGCAGTTGGCTGGCGCATTCGTCGCATTCGGCGGCATGAGCCGCGCGGTTGAGCAAACCGGCATGTTTCGCAAGGGTGCAGTCGGTTGCGATGTCTGGGCGCCGACCGCTCCTGCCGCGCCGATGGCGAGCGTTAGGCTGGTCGCACGAATGACAGCGCCCAATGGGCTTCGTTTCGATAAACGCACAGGTTCATTCCTTCCCCTGAGAGGCACTATGACGAATATAACTTCATTTGAGATGGCGCGATCTTAACCTGACTAGCCACAATTGTTGGGAGGATGCAATGTGCCGGGCGATCAATGATCGCGATTTTAGCGAATCGCTTCGGTTGCAGCTCGTCCGCCAGGGCTCCGACATATTGTTTTAATGCCGATCGATATGTCTAGCGCCTAACCAGTGTTTTAACTTGGCCGCCCTTGGGATTTTTCGCGCGAAAGCTTGAAGCCGATGATCAGTTGCATTTCTCTGAAATGTTGACGCTAAATAAGGGATCGATTTAGAGATCAACGTGACAGATTGTAATTGTCCTTGGCCTCATTTGAAACGAATGTCGCGATTGGAGAAACCAACACGCAAGCGCCAATGTCGCGAGAGGCCCATGCCCAGCGGCGAATAAAGGCCGCTTACCTCTGGTTGCTGTCGCCGTATCTGGTCGTCGACAACGTCCAGCATTCCGGTCGGGGAAGCATTGCAGGATAGCTCGCGGTTCATGCCTTCCCTTTCAACCCAACTCAGAACCGTCGACAGCATAGCACCGGGAGCCATAAAGGTTTCAGTGTCGCCAACGTGACCATCAATCGTCGATTCGGTCATGGCTCATTGGCGTGGCTGTTACTTGACGCTGTCGCGTTAGAGTGTATCCAGTCTCTGTCCGATGCAGCGCGTCGTGTAACTGTTTTCTGCCGTTGTTGTTTGGCCAGATAGCTTAGCTGGGTATCCTGCCGCCCCAGCCAGTCGTCCAAGGCCATCATCTGGCGCCGCCGACAGGTCCGAACGGCACAAAAACGCCTACCGCGTCAATTTTTTATACGCCAGCCGCGTCGGCCGATCCGCTGCGTCGCCCAGACGGCGGCGCTTGTCTGCTTCGTATGATTCGAAATTCCCTTCGAACCATTCGACGTGGCTATCCCCCTCGAACGCGAGGATATGCGTTGCCAGACGGTCGAGAAAGAAGCGGTCATGGCTGATCACCACCGCACAGCCGGCAAAGCTCTCCAACGCCTCTTCCAGCGCGCGCAGCGTTTCGACGTCGAGATCATTCGTCGGTTCGTCGAGCAGCAGGACATTGCCCCCCGCCGCCAGCATCTTGGCCATATGGACGCGGTTACGTTCGCCGCCTGAAAGCTGGCCGACCTTCTTCTGCTGGTCGGTTCCCTTGAAATTGAATGCGCCAACATAGGCGCGCGTGTTCACTTCGTGCTTGCCGAAGTAAAAACGGTCATTGCCGCCCGACACTTCTTCCCAGACGTTCTTGTTGGCGTCGAGGTCGTCGCGCGACTGGTCGACAAAGCCGAGTTTGACGGTTGTCCCGACCTTGATCGATCCGCTGTCGGGTTTTTCGGCACCCGTGATCAGTTTGAACAATGTCGATTTGCCCGCGCCGTTCGGCCCGATCACACCAACGATCCCGCCCGGTGGCAAAGTGAAATTCAACCCTTCGAACAGCAATTTATCGCCATAGGATTTGGTCAGCCCCTCGGCATCGATGACATTGCCGCCGAGCCGTTCGGGAATCTGGATCAGGATTTGCGCGGCACCGGGGCGGCGGTCGGCCTGGCGTTCGACCAGTTCATCGAACGCCCGGATGCGCGCCTTGCTTTTGGTCTGGCGCGCCTTGGGCGACTGACGAATCCACTGGAGTTCTTCCTTGATCGCCTTTTGCCGACCTTCGTCTTCGCGGTCTTCCTGGTCCATCCGCTTGGCCTTGGCTTCGAGCCACGCCGAATAATTGCCCTCAAACGGGATGCCCTTGCCACGATCGATTTCGAGAACCCAGCCGACGACATTGTCGAGGAAATAACGATCATGCGTCACAAGAATGACATTGCCCGCATAATCGATCAGATGCTTTTCAAGCCACTGGACGCTTTCGGCATCGAGATGGTTGGTCGGTTCGTCGAGCAGCAGGATCTCTGGCTTTTCGAGCAGCAACCGGCACAGCGCGACACGGCGGCGCTCTCCGCCCGACAGATTTTCGACTGATGCATCGCCCGGCGGGCAGCGCAGCGCTTCCATCGCAATTTCAAGCTGATTGTCGAGCGTCCAGCCGTCGACCGCGTCGATCTTTTCCTGCAAGTTGCCCATTTCGGCGAGCAGCGCATCGAAGTCGGCGTCTTCGGGCGGGTCCCCCATCAATGTCGAAATGGCGTTGAACCGGTCCATCATATCGGCCACGTCACGGACGCCATCCATGACGTTTTCACGGACGTTCTTTTTCGGGTTGAGCTGTGGTTCCTGCGCCAGATAGCCGACCCGGATGTTCTCACCCGCCCACGCCTCACCATTGAATTCGGTGTCATACCCCGCAATGATTTTCATCAGCGTCGATTTACCCGCGCCGTTTACGCCGATGATCGCGATCTTCGTGCCCGGCAGGAATTGCAGATGGATGTTGTTCAGAATCGGCTTTGCAGCACCGGGAAAGGTCTTGGTCAGCCCTTTCATCACATAGGAATATTGCACAGCCACGGATAAGTTCTTTCAGATTGTCTGGAATGGATTGACCGCGCGGATAGCCGAGGCGTCGGTATTTGCAAACCCTCGCCCGTACATAACCATGCGCGGCGAAATTATCCGATGAACGCCCATTAAAAAACTAGGGTATTTCATACAAATAAATATAATCAGACACTTAGAGAATTTATTCGGTTAATTTAGGCATTGACGCGGCAAATTGTGGCACTATTTAGGCAGATAGCGACGGCATTGGGCCGCCCGCATGTGTGCTTTTCCCAAGGAAACCCATAGCATGAAGAAGTTCACCCTCGTTCTCGCCGCCACCGGCCTTCTCGCCCTTTCGGCGTGCAACAAGACACCTGAAGCTCAGAATGTCATCGACGCCGCTGGTAACAACGCGATGAGCGAAATGACCAACACCGCCGACAACCTCGAAGCGACGGCTGACAACGCCAGCAACACTGTTGCTGCCGCTGGCGACAATGCGGTTGCTGCTGTCACAAATGCTGCCGATAACGCGGTTGCGACGGTCAGCAATGCTGCGGACAACGCCGCCAAGTAAGCCTCTGGCTTTCTGGAAATAGATTGGGGCGCCCGGTTTTCCGATCGGGCGCCTTTTTCTTTACTCGTCGGCGTGGCGCTGAAATCCGTAAGGCGCGAGCAATCCCCAGATATGCGGCGGGACCAAAGATTTGACGCGCCGCGGCCGTTCGCGGCGCAAGTGGATCACGGTTTCGGCCGCTTTCATTTCAACACGGGTTCGCGCAAACTCAAGTCCCCGGGGGCCAAGACGCGGCATTATCCACCCGACAACTGGCCGCAACCAACCAGGCATGCGTCGCAAGGGAAGCCCGCCCGCGGCGCGTTCGACATTGGCGATAAAGCCCCGGACTGCACCGGTACGCTTTCCAGCCGTCCCCAGCCGTTCGGTTTTCAATTCATCGCCGAGCAGCGCCACCAGCTCTTCGCCACGGACATTTCGCACGATCAGCCACTGATCGCCCTGCCCCGCCATATAGCCGACCGTCACATCGGCGAGCACATTGGTGTAATCAACGCAGGTGCGGCAGGTCAGCGGAAAAAAATCCGCTGCGAGTTGAGAAATCGGCAGCTGCAAGAACGGGATCGTGCGGATCCGGCCATCGGCAAAACGCAGCTCCACATGATAATCGGCACGGAACTCAAGATATGTAATGCTGTCAGGATCTTCGTCGAGCAGCGCGAGAAATTCATGAAACCGTTCGGTCGTGGTATTGTCCGAACAGGGCGTACCGATGACATAAATCCGGTCAAAGCCAAAGCTGGTTTCAAGCGCGCGCAGGGCATGAACCTGACAGGGAATGCCGATGATGCCGATGCGCCTGTGCCCCGCCGCACGTGCCGGCTCCAACAGCGCGAGCAGCGGGGCATATCCCATCCGCATCCCGCGCACCTGCGCCATTGCTTCGGGCTTTGTGACAAGAACGGGCACGCCGCGCCAGCGATCTGCAGGATCGGGCGCCAGCGTCAATATCACGTCGACGGCACCGGTTTCGAGCAGACGTGCGCCGATCCGCGTCGTAATCCCCGTCCACTGCGCACCGGGCAGAGGTGCGGCGAGCCGCGCACGGACCATGCGGCGGAACGGGCCGAAATGAAGTTCTCCGGGACGCTGCGGATCACGCGCACGGCCATGGACGACTGTTTCCAGTGCGGCATAGTCGGGTTTAATGAACTGGCATGCCGTGCCGCACCGTTTGGCATCATCAGTGCGCGAGAGTCCGCAATCGGTGCACAAATCACGGGCACGTGCGCTGCCAAGCGGAGGGGCCCAAATTCCATCACTGTCGATCATGCGGCATTGCGTACACGGATCGCGCCGGGACTCCTAACACACGCCTGATCGCGCAGGCCGCGTTACAAATTACACAATGCCGTCGTCGGCCATCGCCTTCAGGGCATTATCGTCGATGCCCAGTGCGCCATAAACATCGGCATTATCTTCGCCGACGACCTGAGGCGCGATTGAGCGGATGCTGCCCGGAGTCCGCGAAAGTTTGGGGAAAACCGTTTGCATTTTCAAATTTTTCCACCGGGGATGCGGCACGTCGATCAGCGCCTCGCGCGCCTGAAAATGGGGGTCATCGATCATGTCCGCTGGTGTGAAGACGCGACCGGCCGGAACGCCATGCGCGATCATCAGCGCTTCGACTTCATCGACGGTGAGCGTCCGCGTCCACGCGCTGATGATGACGTCAAGTTCGGTCTGGTTTCTGCCCCTCGAAATATGATCGATGTAGCGCGCATCCTCTGCCAGCGCGGGGCGGCCCATTGCCGTGCACAACCGCCCGAAGACCGTGTCCTGATTGGCACCGATCAGGAAATCACCGTCGCGACAGGGATAGACGTTCGACGGTGCAATTCCGGGCAGGACCGACCCGGTCCGTTCCCGGACATAGCCGAACTCGCTATAGTCGGGCACGAGGCTTTCCATCACCTGCAGCACAGCTTCGTAAAGCGCCGAATCGACCACTTGCCCTTCACCGGTCTGATCACGATGACGCAGCGCGGCCAGTGCCCCGATACAGCCATAGGTCGCCGCCAGACTGTCACCAATGCTCACGCCCATGCGGCTCGGTGCCCGGTCGGGATCGCCGACAATGTGGCGCCATCCGCCCATCGCCTCGCCGATCCCGCCGAAACCGGCGCGGTCCGAATAAGGTCCGGTCTGGCCATAGCCGGACACGCGCACGATGATCAGGCCGGGGTTACCGGCGTGAAGTTCGGCGGGACTCATCCCCCATTTTTCAAGCGTGCCGGGCCGGAAATTCTCGATCAGAATGTCTGCCGTCGCGATCAGCTTTCTGGCCAGCGCCTGCCCCTCTGGGACACGCAGATTTGCCGAAACGCTTTTCTTGTTACGCGCGACCACTTCCCACCACAGCGGATAATCGCCCCGGCCCCAGTCACGCATCGGATCACCTTTGCCCGGTGGCTCGATCTTGATGATCTCTGCACCCATGTCACCGAGCAGCTGGCCACAGAACGGCCCCGCGATCAGCTGACCCATTTCGACGACACGGATGCCCTTCAACGCCCCGTTGTTTTCGGCTGACAATGTCATTCGGCGGCCACCGCATGCGTCGTCCACAGCGGCGGCTGTGGCGGTTCAAGGCCGGTTTCCGCCTTGCACCGCGAACGAAGCGCTTCGATGTCTCCGCCGCGGTCGAACACGGTCGCAGGCGCCGCCGACGCGCGCATCGTCGCTCGCAACGCATCAGTGCCCGCGACGTCGAGATTGCCACTGGCATCGGCGATCACACCATATATTTTTGCCCCGTCAGGCGTGACCAGCCCCTGTCGTATCTCTCTGGCCACCAGATCGGCTTCGCGGTCGAGCGGATCGCCCCAGCCGCCACCGCCCCAGGTGATGAAATGAAGCTGATCCCCTTCTTCGACCGTCATGCTGTCCAGCTTGTTGGCGACAATCGTCTGTGTGCCATCCGCCTTTTCAAGGATTTTGCGCGCACGTGTTCCCGGTTTGCCGCCATTGACACCCCACGGATAAGTGAACCAGCGGTCATCATGGATCGACACCGTGCCTGCAGCGAGGAAACGATAGCTCATGTGGATGCCGTTGCCCCCGCGGAACCGCCCGGCCCCGCCAGTGTCGGCAAGCGCCTCGTACCGCTCGATCCGCAACGGGAAATAACGTTCGAGAAACTCGTTTGGCACATTGGTGAAGCCCGGCCACAGCGAATGGCCGTCGGGACCGTCGCCAAACGGTTTTCCGGGAATGCCGCCAAAACCGATCTGGAACAGCTGGAACCACTCGCCCTTTTTGTCACGACCCGAATACATGAGATGCGGCGAGGAACTGAACCCGGCGGCGCACAGGAATTCGGGCGTACGCTGACCGAGCAAACCGCCCAGGATGTCGAATATCCGGCCCAGCGCGTGTGTGCGGCCCGACAATGCCGCCGGATATTTCGGTTTCAGCAGCGAGCCTTCGGGAATTCTGACCTCGATCAGGTCATAAAAGCCGTCATTGAACATGATCTGCGGGTCAAAGACCATGATCATATAAATGCCGAAGAACATCTTGAACATATTCTCGTTGAGGTAAAAGTTGATCGACGCCGCGGATTGCGGATCGGTGCCTGCGAAATCGAGGATCACCTTGTCCCCGACGCGCTGCATCGTGCATTTGATCTTGTACGGGCCATAACCCACGCCATCGTCGCAGACATAATCTTCGAAGCTGACCGCGTCTTCACCCACCGACGAGGAGATCAGCGCTTTCATCGCGCGGTGATTGCGCGCGAGCAATGCCTGTGTCGCCGACACATAGACATCGTCACCGAACCGGGCGCAAATCTCATCGACACGGCGCGCCGCCACCCGGCATGACGCGATCAGGGCATTCAGGTCGGCCGCACACCAGTCGGGCTTGCGCGTCTGGTGCATGACCAGCCTGATCAGATCTTCGTTATAAACGTCACGCGCATAAATTTTCACCGGTGGAATGCGCACCCCTTCTTCGAAAATCGCACGCGCGTCGATCGGCATCGATCCCGCCACTTTGCCGCCGATATCTGACTGATGTCCGAACATCGCGGTCCACGCGACAAGGCGGCCGGCGCGATAGACCGGCAACAGGATCAGCCAGTCATTGCTGTGCGAAATCGCGCCCTCGCAGCTATAGGGATCACTCAGGAAAATCATGTCGCCTTCCTCGATCGTTCCTGCAAATCCGCGCAGGAACCCGTCGATGAAGCTGCCGAATTGGCCCACGATCATCTTGCCCGCCGGGTCGGCGATCAATGGGAAGGCATCACCCTGTTCGCGAATGCCCGGCGACATCGCAGTGCGCACCAGCGTCGCATCCATTTCGATCCGCGCATTGCGCATCGCATTTTCGATAATGTCGAGCGTGACCGGATCGATCGTGACATCGGCAAACGGGGTCGTGTTGGTCTGGATGATCTGAGCGGGCATTATTTTGCCTCCGGGTTGATCAATATGTTGGCAAAATCATCAATCACGGCAACATGGCCGTTGAGTACGAGCGTGGTCGAATCCATCTCGCAGATGATGGCGGGGCCGGCGATGCGATTACCGGATTTCAGCCTGGCACGGTCATAGATGATGGCGTCGCGTTCTGCGCCGTCCATCCACACTTTCTGGTCGCGCAGTTTGGCGGCAGAGGCATCGGCGGTCCCGGCCTCGATCTTTTCGGCACTGACATTGGCCGCCTTGCCCAGCGCCACGGCACGGATGTTGACGAGTTCTTGCGGCACCGACAGATTGAACGTGAAAAGCCGTTCATGTTCGGCATTGAAGCGCGCCATCAAATCTTCGAGCGTGGAGTGGCATGGAAACACCAGTGGCACTTCGAACGCCTGCCCCGAATAGCGGACGTCGATTTCGAACACGACTTCCTGATCGGACAGAGGCACGCCTTCTGCGGCGAGTTCGGACGAAACCTGCGCCGAAATCTCTTCGATCACGGCGCTGACATCGGCAAGCTCGATCTGCGTGATCAGCTTGTTGAAACTGCGCTGGGCATCGACGCGCAGCCGCGTGGTTGCATCGCCATAGGCACACAGGACGCCCGGCGACGGCGGGATGATGACCGGCCAGCTGCCCATCAGCACGCCCATCGCATTGCCGTGCAGCGGCCCCGCCCCGCCAAATGCCATCAGCGCGAAATCGCGCGGGTCATACCCCTGCTGAACCGAAACCAGCCGCAACGCGCCGAACATCGTTTCATTGACGATCGAGATGATTCCGGCCGCGGCTTCCATCAGCGACAGGCCCAGGGCATCGGCAATCATCTGGACCGTCCGGGTCGACGCCGCACGGTCAAGCTTGAACGTGCCGCCAAGCAGGTTTTCGGGCAGATAGCCGAGCACGACATTGGCATCGGTCACAGTCGGCAATTCGCCGCCGCGTCCGTAAGCCGCAGGCCCTGGCACTGCACCCGCCGATTGCGGGCCGACGCGCAACGCCCTGGTCAGTTCGGGCACGCTGGCGATGGAGCCGCCGCCTGCCCCCACTGTCTTCACATCGAGCGACGACGCCCGGACAGTCAGATGGCCGACGCTCGTTTCGCGGCGCAGACGCGCCTGATAATCCTCGATTAGCGCGACATCGGTCGACGTGCCCCCCATGTCGAGCGTGAGCACATTGGGCGTTTTGGCCGTCTTCGCAATGAACACGGCCCCTGCAACCCCGCCCGCGGGGCCTGACATCAGCAGGTTGACCGGGGCTTCACGGCTTTTCTCGGCGGACATCAGGCCACCGTCCGAGCGCAGCAGGCTGAGCTTTGCCGCACTCCCCCACTGCGTCAGCTGCGCCTCAAGATTGCCGACATAGCGCGACACCGTGGGTCGCACCGCCGAATTGGCCACTGTGGTCAATGCCCGTTCATATTCCTGCATTTCGGGAAGGATGTCCGCGGAAATGCTCACAGGAACATCGGGCATTTCTTCGGCCACGATCGCTGCGATCCGCCGTTCATGGGCATCGTTCATATAGCTGTTGATCAGGCAGACCGTGACCGCCTCGACCTTTTCATCGTGCAATCGTTGCAGGCTCGCGCGCAGGGCGGCCTCGTCAAGTGGCCTGACGATGACGCCATCCGCGCCGATCCGTTCGGATGCTTCGATGGTCGCTTCGAGCGGCGCCATCGCTTCCGGCTTTGGCCAGACGATCCACGCCGCCAGCCCGCCGGGAACAAGGCTGCGCGCGATCTGAAGGATATGCCTGTAGCCCTCGGTCACGATCAGGCCGACACGGGCAATCTTGTGTTCAAGCACGGCATTTGTCGCAACCGTCGTGCCGTGCAGGAACAGCGCAAGGTTCTGTGGCGTGATACCGGCCTTTGCACATAATTGCTGTGCGCCATTGACCACCGCTTCGGACGGATCATGCGGCGTCGATGGCACCTTGTCACGATAGGCGCGCCCGCTCGCTTCGTCGATGATCAGCAGATCGGTGAACGTGCCGCCCACATCGACACCCAGACGATATCTCATGCGGTTTCGTGCTCCTTGATGATATTGAAATTTCCGGCGCGGCCGACACGGCTCGGCAATGGCTTGCCCATCACGCCGCCAAGCCACGCGCTCGCTGCCAGCGCCGCATCCAGATCAAGCCCGGTGTCGATGCCGCTGTGCGCAAAAAGATACAGCAGATCCTCCGTTGCGACATTCCCGGCCGCACCCGGCGCAAAGGGACAGCCGCCAAGCCCGCCCAGCGCGCTGTCAAACGTCCGGCACCCCGCTTCATATGCAGCCCAGGCATTGGCCGGCCCCATCCCGCGCGTGTCGTGAAAATGAACACGCAGGGGAAAATCCGTGCCGAGCCGGTCATGGGCACGGTCGATCATGTCATGCACCTGCGCGGGCACGCCGACGCCGATCGTATCGGCAAAACCGATTTCCGTGGCACCGGCGTCGGCCATCGCTTCGGCGATATCGATCACGCGTGCTACGGGCACGGCCCCTTCGAACGGACAGCCGAAACTGGCGGCAATCGTCACTTGCGCCGACATTCCCGCCGATTTTGCAAGCGCGATCATCTCACGATTGGCGGCCAGCCCTTGCGCAACGGTCTGTCCCTGATTGGCAATGCCGAACCGGTCGGTCGCCACGATGACACAACCGGCTTCATCAATACCCCGTGCATCTGCGCGGGTCGCGATCGCCCGCTCGATCCCGCGGACATTCATGCACAAACCGGTGTAGCGGACATGCGGATCATCGGGCAGGCCTGCGATAACGGCTTCGGCATCGGCCATTTGCGGAACACGTCTGGGGTTGGCAAAACTTGCGACTTCGATCCTGCGCGCGCCGTACGCAATGGCGCGTCCCACCAATGCAATCTTGTCGGCTGTCGCAACGATCCCGGATTCGTTCTGCAATCCGTCACGCGGGCCGACTTCAAATATGGTGACGCCCTCGATCATGGCATTTTGTATACAAACCCGATCGTAACTTGTATAGCATGATTCTCGATGCAAAAAAGGGGAACGATGCGAAAGCCAGACACTCCCGACGACGGCGCGACGCTCAGCGATGATTATGCCGCCGCGGGATTTGGCGGTGCGCTTCAGCCTGGTACACGCCCTGCACTCATTCTGGTCGATTTCGCGCGCGCCTATTTCGATCATGCCTCGCCCCTTTATGCCGGGGTTGAAAATGTCCGCACGATTGCCGCTGATGTCCGCAACGCCGCCACTGCGGCCGGTGTTCCGGTCATTTTCACGCGCGTCGAATATGTCGCCGGGGATCCGGCGCATGACGGCGGGGTCTTTTATCAAAAGGTCGCCGCGCTGCGTTGTTTTGACAGGGGCAACCCGCTGGGTGATTTCACGGCGGGACTTGCCCCGGACGATCGCGATCAGGTTATTACCAAACAGTATCCCAGTGCATTTTTCGGTACCGGGCTTGCTGATCAGCTGCGGGCGGCGCGCATCGACACCACCGTCATTGCGGGTCTGTCGACATCGGGGTGTGTCCGCGCGACAGCGGTCGATGCGATCTGCCACGGCTTCATACCGGTCGTCGTCGAAAACGCCTGTGGCGACCGCGATGCGGCGGTCCATGCCGCAAATATATTCGATCTTGGCGCCAAGACAGCGGAAATTATGTCTGCCGATGGCGTCAAAGCCTATTTTGCATCCGTGTCCGCGTCCTGAGGACGGGCCAGTGAAAAGGCGTGAAACGCGCGCCTTATGTGCGATGTCATCACGGCCTGTGCCCAGTTGTGATCCTTTGCCCCGAATGCCAGGATGAGCTCGCGATGCTCGCGGGCCGATTGCGCAAGCTGGTCGCGGCCATAACGCATTGCGGTGCGGCGAACGACCGGTTGTTCGACCAGTGTGGCAAGCGTCGCGGCGAGGCGTGGCGAGTCAGCCGTGTCGATGATGATCCGGTGAAAGGCACGATTGCCGTCAAGAAAAGCGCCGATATCGGGCTGCTCGCGCATTACCGCCGCCTCGATCCGCTCGTTACACGCACGCAGCGCGTCAAGCCTGACGGGGTCGAAGCGGAGTGCCGCGCGGGCAGCGGCATGCGCCTCCAGCATGCCACGCAGGGCAAACATTTCATCGACATCGTCATGGCTCCAGTCCGCCACAAACACACGTTGCGAATCCGACCGCACCACATATAATTCGGTTTCCAGCCGTCGCAGCGCATCACGCACCGGCGTTCGCGACACACCGCAGATGTCGGCAAGCTGTTCTTCCTTCAACTGCGCGCCCGGCGGAGCATCCCCCGAAAGGATCAGCTTGCGGATTTCGGCATAGGCATGGTTCGAAGCGCGGGACATCGGGTCGGGTGCATCCTTCTGGCAACACTGTGGCTTTATTCGATCTGTACCGGTGCGCATAGGCTTGACGGTCGGTTTGTGTACAATAATGTATCATGCATAATAAAGGGGGACTGACCATGTGCACCTTGCGATCATTGTTGCTTGCAACATTGTCGACGACGGCTTTGACACTGACACCCGCGGTTGCGCAGGAAAGTGCGGAACAGAATGGCGAGATCGTCATCACTGCCCGTCGTCAGAACGAACGGCTGATCGACGTGCCGGCATCCGTCACGGTCCTGACGGCGGAGACGATTGCCAAAACCGGCGTCGTGACCGCACAAAGCTTTGTTCAGCTGACCCCCGGCGTCACCATCGTGACAGGCACGGCCGAAGCGGGCGATACACAGATCAACATCCGCGGGATCAACGGCGCGCGCGACGCCGAAAGCTCGGTCGCGCTGGTCGTCGATGGCATATTGAAAACCAATACCGCGCAATTGAACGAAGTTCAGGGGACACTTCGCCAGATCGAAATTCTGAAAGGACCGCAGGGCGCGCTTTACGGTCGCAACGCCGCCGCAGGGGCAATCGTGGTCACGACAGTCAAACCCGGCGACAGGTTGTCCGGCGCCGTCACCGCAAGCTATGCCGAACAGGCGACCGGCGACGTGCGCGGATATGTCGCGGGACCGATCACCGAAGGCGCCGGTTTCGTTCTGTCGGGCAATTACCGGCGGACCGACGGATTTTACCGCAACGCGTTTCTCAAATCATATTCGGTCGATGATCAGGAAGTCTGGGGTGTCGACGGGCGTGTTGTGGCCAGCCTCGGCAGTGCGACGACGCTCGACCTGAAGGGACGCTATGCCAAGCTGACCGGCGCGTCGATCAATTTCAATGCCGCGTTCCAGCTCCCGAATTTTGCAGCCGTGAACCGTGCCTTTTACGAAGACGTCAACGCGCACCCGTTCGGCTATTATTCCAACATCCGCCCGACCAATGACCAGCGCACGATTGAGGCATCGGCCAAGATCGAACATGATTTCGGCGGTGTCAGGCTGACTGCATGGACGCTATATTCGGACATCAAACAAAGCCTGATCGCGGACGGCACATCGGCCGATTTTTCGCGATATATCGCACCGGCGGCGTTTGGCGCGCCAGCCAATCCCACAAATATCGCCGTCCAGAACGCATGCTTTGCATCGACGACGGCATTGACCGGATTTCCCTTGAATCCGCCTGCCTTCATCGCGGTGCGGCCGACGGCGTTCATCTTCGATCCGGCGGGCGGTTCCACATTCGGTGCCTATTCGCCGACAACCTGTGACGGGACCCAACTGCAAACGCGCAACCAGAAGGATATCAGCGCCGAAGCACGACTGGCTTCAACCGGAAACGGTCCGTTCAAATGGCAACTGGGCGCATATTACCTGCATATCGATCGCGAAACCGGGATCAGTCTGGGCGCCGATCTTGGACAGGGCGTACGGCCGACGCTCTATAATGCACCGGGGTCGTCGAATCCGACGTCGCTGCTGTTCAATGACAAGTTCCGGACCAACGTCTATGCCGCCTTCGGATCGGCGGATTATGCCGTATCGGACGGGATCAAGGTCGGCGTGGCGCTGCGTTATGACATAGAGGCGCGCACCGTTACCAACCTTGTCCCCAATGTGAATGACCCGATCACGGGTGCAAAGATCAATCCCGGCCTGCCGCTGACCGGCAGCATTGCTGACAAAAGCGCGACCTTTCGTCAGCTTGAACCCAAGATCACCCTGAGCTGGCAGCCGAACGCCCACACGAATATCTACGCCAACTGGGGCGTCGGGTTCAAAGCGGGTGGCTTCAACAATCAGGGGTCGAAAGCGACCGTCGACAGCAGCTTCAACAATGGCGTCACCCCCGGCACGATCAACGCCGGCGTCGTCATCAACGACAATTACCGCAAGGAACGGTCGAGCGCATTCGAAGCCGGGATCAAGGGATCAATCGCAGGCGGGCGCATCACTTATGACATTGCGGGCTATTACACGCAGGTCACCGACATGCAGTTCTTTGAATTTTTCGTCGGCGGCTTTGGATTGCTGCGGGTCGTGTCCAACATCGACAAGGTCGATCTGAAAGGTGCCGAAGTCAATCTCAACGCCCGGATCGTCGATGGCTGGACGGTCTTCGGCGCGTTCAACATGACCGACAGCGAGATCAGGAAAAACAGCTCTCGGCCCTACACAGTGGGCAACAAGTCACCCTATACCGCCGATTATACGATCAATCTCGGCACACAGATCGTCGCGCCGCTGGCATCGTCGGTGAACGTCGTAATGCGCGCCGATTACCGCATTACCGGGCCAACCTGGTTCCACACGGTTCAGGACGAAACCCGGCCGACGATTTTCAGCGGGCTGCTGCCGATCAGCGCGCTTGCCCTGCCCGGCTTTGTCGGTGACGCCAGATATGACATTGCCCGTCGCAAGGCGTTCGGTGTCCTCAACCTGCGCTTCGGAGTCGAAGGCAGCAACTGGAAACTGACCGCATTTGCCAACAACATGCTTGATCGCCGCTATCTGAACGAAGTGATCCCCGCGATCGAATTTGGCGGATCGTTCATTTCCCCCGGCCAACGGCGGGTCGTCGGTGTCGAGGCCGGTTATAAATTCTGACAATGTCAGCGCCATCGACTTCAAAGGGGAAACTGGTTTAGGATCGCGAGTGAAATAGCTCTATTGATTGGCGATCATGATCATCGAAAGCCTGCGGGCCAGTTTTGCGGGCAGGCTGATCACCGCAGCCGATGAGGTTGCACCCTTCGTGGTCGACTGGCGCAGGACATGGCGCGGAACCGCAATCGCGGTGGCCATTCCCGACAGCGTTGACGATGTCGCGCATGTTGTCCGCTGGTGTGCCGCCAATGGCGTCGCCATCGTCCCGCAGGGCGGCAACACCGGACAATCGGGCGGATCAGTGCCCGAAGCAAGTGGCACGAACCTTGTTCTGTCACTGACCCGGCTCAACAGCATCCGTGCCATCGATACCGCGAACAACACGATGACAGTCGATGCAGGGTGCCTCCTGCACGCCATACAGGATGCCGCCGACGCAGCGGATCGCCATTTTCCCTTAAGTCTGGCAGCGGAAGGATCGTGCACGATCGGTGGCAATCTGGCGACCAATGCCGGGGGAACGGCGGTGCTGCGTTATGGCAATGCGCGCGACCTGTGCCTTGGCCTGGAGGTCGTGACGGCCAGCGGCGACATCTGGGACGGGCTGAAAGCATTGCGCAAGGACAATTCGGGATATGACCTGCGCGACCTGTTCATCGGGTCCGAAGGGACGCTGGGTGTGATCACGGGTGCCGTGCTGAAACTGTTTCCGAAGCCTGCGGACAGCGTCGTGGCATGGATCGCGCTCGACACGGTCGATGCAGCGATGGCGCTGTTCGCGGCGGTGCGGGCCGCGCATGATATGGCGTTGACGGGGTTCGAACTGATTTCAGGCCTGTGCCTTGATCTTGTGCTGAAACATTTTCCCGACCTCCGATCTCCGCTGGCCGCGCAAAGCCCGTGGCATGTGCTGATCGAACTGACCGATATGAAGAGCGAGGCAAACGCCCGCGCCGCGATGGAGGACAGCCTGTCCGTTGCGCTGACGACCGGACTGGTGAGCGATGGCGTGATTGCCGGATCACGCGCACAATCGGCGGCGCTGTGGCAATTGCGTGACTATATTTCCGAAGCACAGGGCCGCGACGGACCCGCCATCAAGCACGACATTGCCGTTCCCGTGTCCGGTATAGCAGGCTTTGTCACCGAGGCAGAAACGGCGGTGCGTGCGACATTCCCCGATATCCGGCCCGTGATTTTCGGGCATCTGGGGGATGGCAATCTCCACTTCAACTTTTCGCCGGGTGAGGGCAAGGACGCCGCGCTATTCCTCGCGCAGCAGCCGCGCATCAATCGGATCGTCCATGACCGCGTCCGGGCGTATCGCGGAACCATATCGGCCGAACACGGCCTTGGTGTGCTGCGCCGCGACGAGGCGGATGCGCATCGCTCCCCCGTCGAGCGGACACTGATGAAAGCGATCAAGACCGCGCTCGACCCCGCCGGGATCATGAACCCCGGCAAGATGATCGGCGGATGATAAATCTGGTCGGCTTATTTCTTGAGCGTGAGACCACCGAACCGCTTGTTAAAGCGCGCGACCTGACCACCGGCGTCGAGCATCTTGCCCGTACCGCCCGTCCACGCCGGATGCGACGTCGGATCGATTTCGAGTGTCATCGTGTCGCCTTCTTTCCCCCAGGTCGACCGCGTCTGAAACGCGGTGCCATCGGTCATCTTGATGTTGATCATATGATAGTCGGGGTGAATTGCGGATTTCATGACGTTCGTCCCATATGGTGGCTGGTTCCGACCAGCCTGAAGGTGAAGCGCGCGCATAGCGGGTCGCGCGGCACCGGGCAAGTCACACCGGCGGATCGGCGATCATTGCCGTGAAATTCGCTTCTGCTGCCAGCTTGCCGTCGACCAGCGCGCGGCCCGCAAACTTGCACACACTGCTGCGTTTCTGGACGAATTCGACTTCGAGCCGCAGGAGACAACCCGGCTCGACCGGCGCACGGAATTTCGCGCCGTCGATGGCCATGAAATAAACGAGCTTGCCTGAGCCTGCGAGGCCGAGCGATTCGACGGCCAATATCCCTGCCGCCTGCGCCAGTGCCTCGACGATCAGGACACCGGGCATGATCGGACGGCCGGGAAAATGACCGGCAAAAAACGGCTCGTTGATCGTCACGCCCTTGATCGCGACGATGCGCGCGTCAACGACAAGCTCTTCGACGCGATCAACGAGCAACATCGGGAAACGATGCGGCAATGCCGCCATCACGCCCCTTATGTCGATTGTCACAGAATTAGCGACCCGATGGCGGCGTCGGTGTCCCCGCCGGTCGCGGTGCCGCCGGCAATGGCGTGACCGAAACCGAAGGCAGCGCGGCATTGAGTGCCGCCAGCACCTGATCCGTCACATCGACGTTTTTGGCCGCAGCGAGCAGCGCTTGCTGATCCATCGCGATATTTGCACCACGCGCTGTCATCGTCTGGCTGATGATCGGGTTCAGCTTGTCCATCACCTGGCGCGATACATTGGCCTGAATTGACTGGATATTCTGCTGAAGACCGGCGAGTTCGCGCTGCGCCGTCTGCTGTTTGGCCTCAAACGCCTGTGCCCTTGTGCGCAGCGCGGTTTCGGCGGTCGTCCGTGCCGCACCCGGAGCCAGCTTGCCCAAAGCCTGCGCAGCTTCCTGAATCGACTGGCTTTCGGTTTGCAACGGTGCCGTCAGCGCCTGTGCCCGCTGCTGCCCCTGTGTCACCAGCGCCTGAATTTGCGTGGTGGCCGATTTGCACGCCGTGCAATCCGTCGTCACGCGCGTCGTGTCGACCACAGCGACGATTGCCGCCGGAATAGTTTGGGCCGATGCCGCGTGCGGGGCAAATGCTGTCGTCGCCAGCGTGGCGATCATGAGTTTCGTATTCATCAGAATTGGGTTCCTACGTTGAAAGTGAATGTCTTGGTCTGGTCGCCGGCCTCCTTGAGCAGAACCTTGGCGATATCGATGCGGAACGGCCCGAATGGCGAATTCCAGTTGACGCCAAAGCCGACAGCGACGCGCGGCTTGGCACTGTTGCCGAAAAAGGATTCCCTGAACCCGCCGAATGACTGCGTGTAAAGTGTCGTCCCGGTGCCACATGTTCCACTTGCGGGGATGGGCGTGACGGCAGGCGTCGGCGCACTGTCGATACATTGCTTGACCCCATTGACCAGAATGGGTCGGGTCAGCCCCGGATCACCGGGTTTCAGGTCGAGCAATGGCGGTGCCGTCACCCCGAACACCGCACCGGCATCAAGGAATATCGACGGCCGCAGCCCGAGTTCCTTTGCCCCCGACCCCAGCGGAATTTCGAGTTCGAGCCGCCCCTGATAATATGCCCGCCCGCCAAGCGCATCGTCACTGATCTGCGCCTTGTCAGTGATAAGCACCGGATTGCCCGCAGAATCGAGCGTATAGGGCGTCCGCAACACCCGGGGACCGACGCCGCGAATGTCAAAACCGCGCATCTGCGGTTCGCCAAGGAAGAACCGGTCGGTCAGGCGCACCTTGTCGATACCCGGCGCCGTCGTGCCACCAAGCGGCATCACATAGCCCGCCTCCGCACTCGCCGAGAAAATGAACTTGCGCCCCAGATCCCAGTATTTGGCGCCGTCGATCCGCGACTTGAGATATCTGACGTTGCCGCCCAGCCCGGCAAAATCCTGACTGAACACGAAACGCTGACCACGGGTCGGACGGATATTATTGTTCAGGTTCGAAAAGACGAGGCTGTAGCCGACAGACGATGTCGTGCGGTTGCCAAGCGAGTCGCACAGGTAACGCCCCGCGCGCAACGGATCGCACGTGTCGAGGTTGCCCGTGCCGTTCGGGTCATAGAAATAGGTGTTCTTGTCCAGCGTCACCTTGTCATAACTCAGCCCGTAGCGCGCGGCAAAGGACCAGAATTCAGTCAGCGGCACCCCCATGCGCAGCTGGAATCCGGTCGTCACCTGCTGATAAGTGGTGTTGCGCTGGTCGCCATTGAACTGGAACGAATTATAGTCCTTGCGGAAAATATCGCCACCCAGCGCGATGTTCTTGTCGAGAAAATAAGGTTCGGTGAACCCGAGTTCGACCGATTTCGAATAGGTCGAATAATTCACCGACGCGCGCAGTTCCTGGCCCTTGCCGCGGAAATTGCGCTGCCGGATCGAGGCGTTGATGATGAAGCGTTCAAGGCTCGAATAGCCCGCAGAAAGCTGAAGCTCGCCGGTTGATTTCTCTTCGATGTTCGCTTCGAGCACGACGCGGTCTGGCGCTGACCCCTGCTTCTGCGCGATTTCGAGCTTCTCCTGGAAAAATCCAAGGCTCTGGATGCGTTCCTGTGACCGTTTGATCGCGATGCCGTTGAATGCATCCCCTTCGGCCACCCGGAATTCGCGCCGCACGACCTTGTCCTGTGTCAGCGTATTGCCGTTGATGTCGATCCGTTCGACATAGACACGCGGAGCATCGGCGACACGAAAGGTGATATTCATCATCCTTGTGTCTTTGTCGCGGTCGAACTGCGGATCGACCTGTGCAAAGGCATAGCCGTAGAGCCCGGCTGTCTGCGTCACGTTTTCGACGGTGTCTTCGACCTGCTTGGCGTTGTACCACTGGCCTTTTTTCATCGGCAGCAACGACTTGACGGTGTCGGGCTTGAAGTCGCGAATGTCGCTTTCGACATTGACGTCGCCGAATTTGTACCGCTCGCCTTCTTCGACGACATAGGTCACGATGAAATCGCGCTTGTCCGGCGTCAGTTCGGCTACCGCGGACACGACCCGGAAATCGGCATAGCCGTTGGTCAGGTAAAACTGGCGCAGCTTGCCCTGATCATAGGCCAGCCGGTCCGGATCATAGCTGTCGTTCGACGAAAAGAATTTGTAAAAGCGCGAGCGTTTCGTCACCATTTCGCCACGCAGCTTATTGTCCGAAAACACCTGATTGCCGATGATGTTGATCTGGCGGACCTTCGATTTCGGGCCTTCGCTGATTTCATAGACGACATCGACGCGGTTCTGGTCAAGCATGACCATCTTCGGCTCGACTGTCGCGGCAAAACGGCCCTGACGGCGATACAGCTCGCTGATACGAGCAATGTCGGCACGCACTTTCGACCGGGTAAAGATCGTGCGCGGTGCAAGTTTCAGTTCCTTGCCAAGCTTGTCTTCCTTGACGCGCTTGTTCCCTTCGAACACGATCCGGTTGATCACCGGATTTTCCTTCACGATGATCGTCAGGGCACCCTGATCGTCGCGAATCTGAACGTCGGCGAACAATTCCGTGGCGAACAGATCCTGCAACGCCTGATCAAGCGATTCGCGGGTATAAGCGGCCCCGGCGCGCAGCCGGACATAGGACCGGACTGTTTCAGGCTCGATGCGCTGCGATCCCGTCACCCCGATCGACCGGATCGTCCCGCCGTCGGTCGGCGGCGCAGGCGCGGGTGGCGGCGGCGGGGTCAGCAGCGACGGGGCTGCACTTTGCGCACCGGCAAGGGATGGCAGCCCGCCCAGCATCGTGCCGATCAGCAGCAGAGCGACGGGGCGAAGCGGGCTATTCATCGGATGTTTGACTTTCACGCGGGGACCGCCCTTCGAAATTGATACGACGTGTGCGCCGCCCTGCCCGATGCCGCTCATCCGATCAACCCGGCGATGCCACGCCACAGACCCAGCCCCGCAAGATCGTTCACCGTCACAACCAGCATGAACAGCAGCAACGCGAATAATCCTGAACGATAGGCCCATTCCTGGGCCGCTGCCGGCACTGGTTTTCGCCGCACTGCCTCGATGGCGTAAAAGAGGAGATGACCACCATCGAGCATGGGAATTGGCAACAGGTTGATGAACCCCAAATTAATCGAAATGGCGACCATGAAAAACAGGAAAGTGACAAGCCCGAGTTTTGCGACTGCATTGGATGTCGTTGCCAGCTTGACCGGACCACCCAGTTCCTTGATCGAACGGTTGCCCGTCACGGTCTGTGACAGGACGACGGCCATGGTCCGCACCGAATTGACGGTAAAGCGCACCGCCGCACCCGGCAGCTGATAAAAAGGAATATCGACGCGTTCATAGCCAAAGGGGGCAATGCCGATCCGCCCGGTGATGACTGCAGCGCCTGTCATATCCTTCACGGTTTCGGCGTGCGGCGTTGCTATGATGTTCAGATGCTGGCCGTTACGTTCGATTTCAAACATTGTCGGCTGGCCCGCCCGCGGCTGGACATAAAGGCCGACATCCTCAAAGCTGTCGACAGATTGTCCCGCGACAGTCAAAATCCGGTCACCGCGCTTCATGCCCGCGTCTCGCGCCGTTGATTGCGGCGCGAAATCGCCAATTCTGGGTGCGATACGGATTTCGCCATACAGGCCAAGCAAGCCCGTCAGCATGACAATCGCGAACAGGAAATTGGTTGCCGGTCCCGCCAGCACGATCAGGAAACGCTGCCACAACGGCTTTGACTGAAACGTCCGGTTGCGCGCCTCTGCCGGCATCGACAGCCAGTCGGGGTTACTCCTGCCGGACACGCTCATGTCCCCGGCAAAGCGCACATACCCGCCCAGCGGCAGCCAGCCGACTTGCCAAACCGTCCCGCGCCTGTCGGTCCATTTTGCAAGCGCATGACCAAAACCGATCGAAAAAGCCTCGGCCTTCACCCCGCACCAGCGTCCGACAAGATAATGCCCCATCTCGTGAATGAAGACGAGTGGCGAGATGGCGAGGACAAAGAACAGGATCGTCCAGAAAAAATTGGGCGTTTCGATCAAGCGGCAACTTCTTTCATGGCCTGCGCGGCAACGGCACGCGCTTCGGTATCGATGGCCAGTACATCTTCGAGTGTTACCGGCGCCTGCGGGTCATAGCGGTCGAGCACGGCTTTCACAACGTCGGCAATCGCAAGAAAACCGATCTGGCGGTCGAGAAACGCGGCCACCGCGATTTCGTTGGCGGCGTTGAGCACTGCGGGGCGCGCGCCCTCTGCTTCCAGCGCATCACGCGCCAGTGTCAGGCAGGGGAAGCGGTCGGGATCGGGCGCTTCGAATTCCAGACGGCCGATCGTCGTCAGGTCGAGTGGCGTCGCTGTCGTTTCCATCCGGTCGGGCCATGCCAGTGTCGAAGCGATCGGAATGCGCATGTCAGGCGACCCCAGCTGCGCCAGCGTCGATCCATCGACATAATCGACCATCGAATGAATAACTGACTGCGGATGCACGACGATGTCGAGCCGCGCGCTTTCAATGGCGAACAGGTAATGCGCCTCGATCACCTCAAGGCCCTTGTTCATCATTGTCGCCGAATCGATCGATATTTTCGCACCCATTGACCAGTTGGGATGCCTGACCGCGCGTTCGGGGGTGACGTCAGCCATTTCGGCGCGGGTCCAGGTGCGGAACGGCCCGCCGCTTGCCGTCAGGACGATCCTTCGCACGCGCTTTGCAGGATTGCCCGCAAGACACTGGAAAATCGCATTATGTTCCGAATCGACCGGGAGCAGCATCGCACCCGTCGCGGCCGCGGCCTGCGTCATCAGGGCACCTGCCGACACCAGCGATTCCTTGTTGGCGAGCGCGACGGTCAGCCCGCCCTCCAGCGCGGCCATCGTCGCCTTCAGCCCGGCACAGCCGACAATCGACGCCATCGTCCAGTCGACCGGTCGCCGTGCAGCCTCGACAACCGCATCGGCCCCCGCCGCGATCTCCGCCCCTGATCCTGCGAGCTTGTCTTTCAAGTCCCCGTAAAGCGACGCATCCCCGATCACCGCAAGTTTGGCATTGGTGGCCCTAACCGCCCGCGCCAGCCCCGCCACGTCGTGCTGCGCGGTCAGCGCGACGACGTCGAACCACTCCGGCGCGTGGAGAATCAGGTCGAGCGTCGATGACCCCACAGAGCCGGTCGCGCCAAGGATCGAGACGGTACGGCGAGTCACTGAACACCGAAGCCAAAGTTTAACCACAACGGCAGGCAAATGATCAGCACCGCCAGCAACCCGTCAACACGATCAAGAACACCGCCATGTCCCGGGATGAGTTTACCGCTGTCTTTGACACCCGCCTGCCTCTTCAAAAAACTCTCGGCGAAATCGCCGGCCTGCGCGATGATCGCCAATCCTGCTCCCGCAACAAACATCGCTGCTGCGTGTGTCGCAATGACGAAATGCCCGCCTGATAGGATTTCAAACCAGATGATAGCCGACATTCCTGCCAGAATCATCCCGCCGAAAAGCCCCGCCCAGGTTTTCGACGGGCTGATCGCCGGTGCAATTTTGGGTCCGCCGATCGTGCGGCCTGCGAAATAGGCACCAATATCGGTCGCGATGGTGATGATGATCGGAAACAATGCAAGCGCCAGACCGGTTGTGCGCAGAAGCAGCAGTGCCACCGCTGCGGACGCTATATAAAGTATGGCAAGGACGATGAGCGCCGTGCGCTGCGCTATGCTCCATGTGAGTTTTCGACTGATATGGACAAGTTCGCTGATCGCAATCGCAACAACGACGACGAGCACCGCCGATAAAATGAAACCACCAGCCCAAAGTGCAGCGCCCGCGCCGACGATCATGACAACAGCAGAGGCCGTGCGCATCGGCAGGTCTGACTTCGGCCTAAGGGTCGCCGACATCAAAGCCCGCCGAACCTCCGCTCGCGCAGGCCGTACGCCGACACCGCGTCCGCAAGCTCTGCCTTCCCGAAATCGGGCCACAGCGTGTCGACGAACAGCAGTTCGGCATAGGCCGCCTGCCACAGCATGAAGTTCGACAGCCGCTGTTCGCCAGAGGTGCGGATGAGCAGATCGACCGGCGGCAGATCGCCGGTGTCAAGCGCCGCCTGCACCTTGGTCGCGTCGATCGTTGCCGGGTCGTCGGTCGCCAGCCGCCGGATCGCGCGGACAATTTCGTCCTGCGATCCGTAATTCAGCGCAATCACAAGCGTGGCGCCCGTGTTCGTTGCCGTTCGCGCCAGGGCGCCGTCGATCAATTCGACCAGGTCGGGCGTGAACACCCCATATGCACCGATCACGCGCAGGCGGACATTTTCACGCGCCAGTTCGTCAAGATCGGTTTTGATGAAATGCTTGAGCAATCCCATCAGATCGCTGATTTCCTCCGCCGGTCGCCGCCAGTTTTCGGACGAAAAGGCATAAAGGGTCAGCACGTCGATACCCAGATCGCGCGCCGCCCGGGACACGGTCCGGACTGCCTCGATCCCCTTGCGATGCCCGGCGATCCGCGGCAACATCCGCTTTTTGGCCCAGCGGCCATTGCCGTCCATGATGATGGCGACATGCCGCGGCACCCCTGGTGGCGCGCCGGATTTCAGTAGAGGGCTGGCCGCCAGCGCGGTCACTTGCCCAATATTTCCTTTTCCTTCGCGCTGGCCGCGGCGTCGAGCTCGGATATCGTACTGTCGGTCAGCTTTTGCACTTCGGTTTCACGGCGTTTGCGGTCGTCTTCGCTGATGTCGCCCTTTTTCTCGTCGATTTTCAGCGCATCCATCCCGTCACGGCGGACGTTTCTGGCGGCGATACGCGCTTTTTCCGCATATTGCCCGGCAAGCTTGGCCAGTTCCTTGCGCCGTTCCTCGGTCAGGTCGGGGATCGGCAGGCGGATCATCGTCCCATCGACAATCGGGTTCAGGCCAAGGCCCGCCGAACGGATCGCCTTGTCGACCGGACCGACATTGCCCTTGTCCCACACCTGCACCGAGAGCAGGCGCGGTTCGGGCGACGACACCGTCGCCACCTGATTGAGCGGCATGTGCGCCCCATAAACCTCGACTGTCACCGGATCGAGCAGATTGACCGACGCACGCCCCGTGCGCAGCCCGGCCAGATCGCCCTTCAGCGAATCAACCGCGCCGTGCATCCGGCGTTCGAGATCGGATTTGTCATAAGCTGGCATGTTTCAGGCGTCCTCATTTCCCACGACCGTGGCCACGCCCCCACCCCCGAGAACAGTCGCAAGATTGCCCTGTTCACGGATGTTGAAGACGACGATCGGAATATCATTGTCGCGGCACATCGCCACGGCAGAAGCATCCATGACTTTCAGATTGTCTGAAAGAACACGTTTGTAACTGACTGCATCATAACGCTTGGCGTGCGGATTTTTCTTTGGATCGCTGTCATAGACGCCGTCGACCGACGTGCCCTTGAACAGCGCTTCGCATTTCATCTCGGCGGCCCGCAACGCCGCCCCTGTATCGGTCGTAAAGAACGGGCTTCCCGTCCCCGCCGCAAAAATAACGATGCGGCCCTTGTCCAGATGCCGCTCGGCCCGCCTGCGGATATAGGGTTCGCACACGCTCGACATCGGGATCGCCGATTGCACGCGCGTGTCCACACCGATCGCTTCAAGCGCATTCTGCACCGCCAGCGCATTCATCACGGTTGCGAGCATGCCCATATAATCCGCTGTGGCGCGCTCGATGCCCTTGGCTGCAGCGGCCATCCCGCGAAAGATGTTGCCCCCGCCGACGACCACGCACAGTTCGAACCCCATTGCCCTGGCACCCGCAATTTCGCCCGAGACACGCGCGGTTTCTTCCGGGTCGATGCTCAGGCCCGACGGCCCCATCAGCACTTCGCCTGACAGTTTCAGCAGGATGCGTTTGTAGCGGGGGCGGCTCATCACGCAGGGCGTACTTTCGTTTTAGGCTGGAAGCGCCGCGCACCCTAATCAGCAGACGCGCACTTGCCAAGTATCGCTCAAGTCTGCGGAATGCCCGATGTCGCGGCGACTTCGGCGGCAAAATCGCTGACCACTTTTTCGATGCCCTCGCCAAGCTGGAACCGGACATAATCCGAAAGGGCGATGCTGCCCCCCGCAGCCTTTGCGGCGCTCGCCACAACGTCGGCAATCGTCGTCTTGTTGTCCATGACGAACAGCTGCGACATGAGCGCATTTTCCTTGCGAAACTTCGCCATCGCCCCGTCGACCATCTTTGCAATGATGTCGGCGGGCTTGCCGCTTTCGGCCGCCTTTTCCATGGCAATCGCGCGCTCGCGCTCGACCAGCGCGGCATCAAGACCTTCGCCGTGCAAAGCCAGCGGGCTGGCAGCGGCAATATGCATGGCCAGCTGCTTGCCCAATGCCTCGATGGCCGCCTTGTCGGCATTGCCTTCGAGCGCGACAAGGACGCCGATCTTGCCCAGCCCCGGCGCGGCGGCATTATGGACATAGGATATGACAGCGCCTTCGCTGACCGAGACCCTGGCGACCCGGCGCAGCGACTGGTTCTCACCGATCGTCGCGATGTTCGCGGTCAGCACGTCGCGTACGGTCTGCCCGTTCATCGGTGCCGCGGCCAGCGCGTCGACGCTGTCGCCATGTGTCAGCGCAAGTTCGGTCACGCCGCGCACAAAGCTCTGGAACTGGTCGTTCTTTGCGACGAAATCGGTTTCGCTGTTCACTTCGACCGCTGCGCCCGTCGTCCCGCTGACAGTCACTCCGACCAGCCCTTCGGACGCTGTGCGCCCGGCTTTCTTTGCCGCCGTGGCCAGCCCCTTTGTGCGCAGCCAGTCGACGGCGGCGTCCAGGTTGCCGTCGGTCTCGCCAAGTGCTTTCTTGCAATCCATCATGCCCGCGCCCGAAATTTCGCGCAGTTCCTTGACGCTGGCGGCTGTAATTTCGGCCATGTTTCATATTCCTTCTCGTCTTCGTCATTCCCGCAAAGGCGGGAATCCAACTCCCAATTGTCAACCTTAGGAGTTGGATTCCCGCCTTCGCGGGAATGACGGATAAATGTTACGCTGTTGCTTCTTCGCCTGTCGATTCGACTGCTGGTTCAGCAGCAGGCATCGCTTCTTCAACAATAGCGGCCTCGGCGACCGGCTCTTCAACGACGAGCGCCGTTTCCACCGGTGGTTCGTCCATCGCGCCAATGTCGACGCCGCGTGCCGAAGCCCCTGACTGCCCCCCGCGTGTCGCCGCGGCCCCGATGGCTTCGCAATAAAGCCGGATCGCGCGCGCCGCATCGTCATTCGCCGGAATCGGAAACGCAATGCCGTCGGGCGAGACGTTCGAATCGAGAATCGCGACGACCGGAATGCCCAGCACATTGGCTTCCTTGATCGCCAGTTCTTCCTTGTTCGCGTCGATCACAAACATCACGTCGGGAATGCCGCCCATGTCGCGGATGCCGCCCAGCGACAGCTCGAACTTGTCCTTTTCACGCGTCAGCTGAAGGACTTCCTTCTTGGTCAGGCCCGCCGTGTCACCCGACAACTGCTCCTCCAGCGCCTTGAAACGCTTGATCGACCCCGAAATCGTCTTCCAGTTGGTGAGCATGCCGCCCAGCCAGCGGTGATTGACGAAATGCTGACCCGCCATCCGCGCGGCATCGGCAATCGGCTCCTGCGCCTGGCGCTTCGTGCCGACGAACAGCACCTTGCCGCCCGCCGCAACCGTCGATGACACGAAATCGAGCGCGCGCGCCATGAGCGGTACGGTCTGCGACAGATCGAGAATATGAACGCCGTTGCGGTCACCAAAGATGTACGGTTTCATCTTCGGATTCCAGCGATGTGTCTGATGTCCGAAATGTGCGCCAGCATCCAGCAACTGATGCATCGTGACGACAGGTGCCGCCATAATCGTTTCTCCTAACCCGGTTGAACCTCTGGAAAGCGATGACCCTGCCTCGCGGCGGGGCACCGGTATGGTGCTTCCCATGTGGAATGGCGCGTCCCTTACTTAACGCTTGCACATGATGCAAGGAGGATGTTAAGAACATATCATGAACATTAGGAACGAATGACGCGATTCGTCGTTCACCATTTCTGAAGGAGTGAGTGTCGTGCTTCAATTTATGTCCGTTATCATGGTGTCTGTGATTTTTTCCGGTGCTGTCGGCTTTATCGTGATGACGATCCGCCAGTCCTCCGCATCGGTTGTCCGTGCGATTGTCGGGTCATCCGTCACGCCTGTCGAGCGCACGGTGCAGCCACGACGCGTTATCCGGCAGGTGCCTCCACTGATCTCATGTCCTGTTCCGTTGCGCGCCGCCGCTTGACTCTGGCATAGCTGCGCATGCTGAACGGAATCATCACGACATAGCCGATCGACACGAGGATCAGCGTCCAGAGGGGTTCGGCAAACAACGCCGTACCGACCAGCGCCAGCAGCAAGATCGCTTCGAGCCGGATCGTGCGGCGCAGGCGGATCGATCCCCAGCTATATGTCGCCACGTTCGAAATCATCAGCATCGCAATGAACGCCAGCCAGGGTGCGACGATAACCGGTTCGCGAAACCACGGATTGTCGGTGACGATCCACAGATACAGCGGCAGGAACGCAAGACCCGCTCCGGCAGGGGCCGGCACTCCGGTCAGAAATCCTGCCGATTTGTGCGGCTGATCTTCGATATCGATCTGCGCATTGAACCGCGCCAGCCGCAGTGCCTGACAGACGGCAAAGGACAGGGCGCAAAACCAGCCGAAGCGCGGAAAATGCTGGAGCGACCATAAATAGATGATCAGGGCCGGTGAAACCCCGAACGCAATGACATCAGACAAGGAATCGAGTTCGGCGCCAAACCGGCTTTCGCCCCGGAACATGCGCGCGACACGGCCATCGACACCGTCCAATATGCCCGCAATGATAATCGACCCGATCGCTTTCAGCCAGTCCTCGGGAACCCCGTCGCCTCCCGACGCCGCAATCGCAAACCGGATGCCCGTCAGCCCGAAACATAGCGCCAGCGCCGTAATCGCATTTGGCGCCACTGTGCGCAACGGAATGCCGCGCCGCAGTGGTGTCACTGACTGATGCCCGATATGCTTTCGCTGTCGCCGATCAGGCCAAGGATCGTTTCGCCCGCCACGCTGCGTTGCCCCAGCGCAACCTTTGATGCCGTTCCCGATGGCAGATAGACGTCAACGCGGCTGCCAAAGCGGATCAGGCCGACGCGCTGGCCGACTGTCACCCGGTCGCCCGCTTTGACGAACGGCACGATCCGCCGCGCGATCAGGCCCGCAATCTGCGTAAATCCGATCCGCACGCCGTCACTGCGCTCGACGAGGAAATGCTGCCGCTCATTGTCCTCGCTCGCCTTGTCGAGGTCAGCGTTCAGAAATTTGCCTGCGATATAAATGACATTCCGGATCACACCCGTCACGGGCGTCCGGTTGATATGGACATCGAACACACTCATGAAAATCGAGACGCGCATCAGAGGCATATCGCCCAGTCCGTCGGGCCCCGCCATTTCGCGTGGCGGCGGGACGCGTTCGATCAGCGTGATCAGGCCATCGGCCGGCGCCACGATCGCGCGGTCCGTCTGCGGCACGGCGCGCTGGGGATCACGAAAAAACAACGCGACCCACAATGTCAGTCCGATCAGGGGCCAGGTCAGCCACGGCACCCACAGCCACGCGACGAGTGTCACGGCACCGGCGATCGCCACGAATTTGCGGCCTTCGGGATGCACCGGGGGAACGCGCCATTTTACGCCGCCGGGGGCGGTCGGGATATCTGGATTTGATGCCATGCCCCAAGTGTAAGCGCGCCGTGACGCCGTTTCAATCCGTTGAACGGTTGATTGCCGCGCGTTGCCCCTCTAAGCGACGCGTCAAATCTTTTCCCCCGGGAGCACTGACAGAATGTCCAAGATCAAGGTAAGAAATCCCGTCGTCGAACTTGATGGCGACGAGATGACCCGGATCATCTGGCAATGGATTCGCGACCGGCTCATCCTGCCCTACCTCGACATCGACCTGCATTATTATGACCTTGCCGTCGACGTGCGTGACCAGACCAATGACAAGATTACGGTCGATTCGGCCAATGCCATTGCCAGATATGGCGTCGGCGTGAAATGCGCGACGATCACGCCCGACGAAGACCGGGTGACTGAATTCAACCTCAAGAAAATGTGGAAATCTCCCAACGGAACGATCCGTAACATCCTCGGCGGCGTCGTGTTTCGCGAACCGATTGTCATAAAGAATGTGCCGCGCCTTATCCCGGGATGGACCGACCCGATCGTCGTTGGGCGCCACGCGTTCGGCGATCAGTATCGCGCCACCGACTTCCGCGTTCCCGGCCCCGGCAAACTCCGTCTCGTCTTCGAAGGCGACGACGGCACCGTCATCGATGAAGAGGTTTTTCAATATCCGTCGTCGGGCGTGGCCATGGCGATGTACAATCTCGACGAATCAATCCGCGATTTTGCGCGCGCCAGCATGAATTATGCGCTCGGTCGCGGATGGCCGCTATACCTGTCGACCAAGAACACGATCCTGAAAGCGTATGACGGACAGTTCAAGGATTTGTTTGCCGACGTTTTCGAAAAGGAATTCAAGGATAAATTCGCCGAAGCAAAGATTGTGTATGAACACCGACTTATCGATGACATGGTTGCATCGGCATTGAAATGGTCGGGCAAATTCGTCTGGGCGTGCAAGAATTATGACGGCGACGTCCAGTCGGATCAGGTCGCACAGGGCTTCGGGTCATTGGGGCTGATGACGTCTGTCCTGCTCACGCCCGATGGCAAGACCGTCGAAGCCGAAGCGGCGCACGGCACCGTCACGCGCCATTACCGCCAGTATCAGGCGGGCAAGGCGACCTCGACCAATCCGATTGCATCGATTTTCGCCTGGACCGGCGGCCTGAAATACCGCGGCAAGTTCGACGAAACGCCCGACGTCATCCGCTTTGCCGAAACGCTCGAACGCGCGTGTATCTACACCGTCGAACAAGGCGGCATGACCAAGGATCTGGCAATCCTGATCGGCCCTGATCAGGCATGGATGACGACCGAACAATTCTTCGAAGCCGTGCGGCTCAACCTCGAAACGGCAATGGGCGACTGGGGCCGCGCCTGACGCCGCACCATTACTGACATCAGGCAAACAGCGCCATTTTTACGGCAGCGATGGCAGCATCGGCATGGCTGCCGTTCGGGCCACCGCCCTGTGCCATGTCGGGCTTGCCGCCACCGCCCTGCCCGCCGAGCACGTCGACACCGACCCGGACGAGGTCGACCGCCGAAAAGCGCGCCGTAAGGTCGTCCGTCACACCGACCAGAATGGAGGCGCGGCTATCGTTGACGGTCAGCAGCGCGACAACGCCAGAACCGAGCCGCGCCTTCGCCTCATTGGCAAGGCTGCGCAGCTCTTTGGGATCAAGCCCGTCATAGCGCTGACCGATAAACCCGACACCGCCGACATCTTCGGGCGCCGCCGCACCGCCGCCACCCCCGCCCAGTGCAATCGCCTTTTTCGCGTCGGACAATTCCTTTTCCAGCCGCCGGACGGTGTCGGACAGCGCCGCCACGCGCGCGGGCGCTTCGTCGGGATTGGCCTTCAACGATGCGGCAATGCCCTTCAATCTGTCTTCACGATCAGTCAGCCATAGTCGCGCCGCCTCACCCGTCAGGGCCTCGATACGACGGATGCCGCTTGCCACGGCACTTTCCGAAATGATCTTGAACAGGGCAATGTCACCCAGCGCATCGACGTGCGTGCCGCCGCACAGTTCCACCGAATAATGCGCGCCGTCCGCCATCGGTCCCATGCTGAGCACGCGGACTTCGTCGCCATATTTTTCACCGAACAGCGCAAGCGCGCCCGCCGCAACCGCATCGTCGGGCGTCATCAACCGGGTTGTCACTGGCTGATTACCGCGAATTTCGGCATTTACGCGCGCTTCGATGGCGGCAATATCGACGGCAGACACAGCGGCATTGTGTGAAAAATCGAACCGCAGACGGTCGGGCGCGACCATGCTGCCCTTTTGCGTCACATGCGTGCCAAGCTGCATGCGAAGCGCGGCATGCAACAGGTGAGTCGCGCTGTGGTTCGCGCGAATCTGGTCGCGACGGTCGCCATTGACGGCCAGTTGCACGACGTCATGCACACCAACGTCACCGGTCTCGATCGTCACATGATGGGCGTGAAGGCGGCCCAGCGGTTTTGTGGTGTCCGTCACAACCCCGCGCAACCCATTGTCGCCCGTGATGATGCCGGCATCGCCCATCTGGCCACCGCCTTCGCCATAAAAAGGCGTCTGATTGGTCACGACGATAACATCATCGCCACTGGCAATACGCTGTTCCGGGCCGGTTTCATGCCCGTCGATGAGGATGGCAACCACCTCTCCGACGCCGTGGGCCGATGTGTAGCCGGTGAACTCGGTCGCGCCGACGCGCTCGGCAATCGTGAACCAGACATCCTCCGATGCCTTTGCCCCCGATCCTTTCCACGCGGCGCGGGCCATCGCCTTTTGCCGTGCCATGCCGTCATCAAAGCCGGCCCGGTCGATGCCAAGACCCCGCGTGCGCAACGCGTCCTCGGTCAGGTCATAGGGAAACCCGAATGTGTCATAAAGTTTGAACGCGACGTCGCCCGCAAGCGTTGCGCCCGCCGACATGCCTGCTGTCGCGTCGTCGAGCAGCTTCAATCCGGTCTGCAACGTCCGCCGGAACTGGGTTTCTTCCTGCACCAGTGTCGCCTCGATCGCCGCCTGGCCGCGCACCAGTTCGGGAAATGCGCCGCCCATTTCGGCGACCAGCGACGGCACAAGCCGGTGCATCAGCGGATCCTTTGCACCCAGCAGGTGCGCGTGCCGCATCGCCCGGCGCATGATCCGGCGAAGGACATAGCCGCGCCCCTCATTCGACGGCAGCACGCCATCGGCAATCAGGAACCCCGATGTCCGCAGATGATCGGCGATCACACGGTGTGACGCCTGAGTGTCGCCGGTCGTCGCGGTCTTCGTCAGCGCGCCACTTTCCAGAATCAGCGCTTTGAAAATGTCGGTGTCATAATTGTCGTGGACGCCCTGAAGCACTGCGGCAATCCGCTCCAGCCCCATGCCGGTGTCGATGCTCGGGCGCGGCAGTGGAATCCGGTCGCCCTCACCCCGCTGGTCATATTGCATGAAGACCAGGTTCCAGATTTCGACGAAACGGTCACCGTCCTCGTCGGGACTGCCCGGTGGCCCGCCCGGAATATGATCACCATGATCATAGAATATCTCCGAACATGGCCCGCACGGACCGGTATCGCCCATCGACCAGAAATTGTCCGACGTCGCGATGCGGATGATCCGGCTTTCGGGCAGACCGGCGATCTTGCGCCACAAGTCATGCGCTTCATCGTCGCTGTGGTAAATGGTCACTGTCAGGCGGTCAGGATCAAGACCCCAGACTGTGGTGATCAGCGTCCATGCATGGTGGATCGCGGCGTCCTTGAAATAATCGCCGAACGAAAAATTCCCCAGCATTTCAAAGAACGTATGGTGTCGCGCAGTATAGCCGACATTGTCGAGGTCATTATGCTTTCCACCCGCTCGCACGCATTTCTGGCTCGATGTCGCCGTCGTATAGGGGCGCGTCTCCAGCCCTGTGAACACATTCTTGAACGGTACCATCCCGGCGTTGACGAACATCAGCGTCGGATCATTATGCGGCACCAGTGGCGCGGATGGAACCCGGGCATGTCCCTGCCCTTCGAAATAGTCGAGGAAAGAGCGGCGGATGTCGTTTGTCGAAGTCATGCTGTGCGCTTAGGGGAGAGCGCGGCGCGGCTCAAGCATGTCCGGCACCCGAGCCGAGCGGCCAGCATGACAGCCGTGCGACCCAAGGCCACAGCATGACGGCGTCAGAAACAACCGTCAGATCTCATCATCCTCTGCCGAAGGACCAACCATCAGTTCTTCGGCGACCTTGTCAGTGCGGGCACGCACAGCGGCTTCGATGCGGCTGGCAATGTCGGGATTTTCGGTGAGAAAGACTTTGGAATTCTCGCGCCCCTGTCCGACACGGATCGAATCATAGCTGAACCAGGCGCCCGATTTCTCGACGATGCCGGCCTTGACGCCGAGATCGAGAATTTCGCCGGTCTTCGAAATGCCCGCCCCATACATGATATCGAATTCGACCTGCTTGAACGGCGGCGCAACCTTGTTCTTGACGACCTTCACCCGCGTCGTGTTGCCGACAATGTCCTCGCGATCCTTGATCTGTCCGGTACGGCGAATGTCGAGGCGGACCGAGGCATAGAATTTCAACGCATTGCCGCCCGTCGTGGTTTCGGGCGAACCATACATGACGCCGATTTTCATGCGAATCTGGTTGATGAAAATGACAGTGCAGCGCGAGCGGCTGATCGAACCGGTGATCTTGCGCAGCGCCTGGCTCATCAGGCGGGCCTGCAAACCGACATGACTGTCGCCCATTTCGCCTTCGATCTCTGCGCGCGGGACAAGCGCGGCGACCGAATCGATCACAAGAACATCGACAGCGTTGGAACGTACCAGCGTGTCACAGATTTCCAGCGCCTGTTCGCCAGTGTCGGGCTGCGAAACGATCAGATTGTCGATGTCGACACCCAGCTTCTTGGCATAGGCCGGATCAAGCGCATGTTCGGCATCGATGAACGCCGCAGTGCCGCCGATTTTCTGCGCTTCGGCAATCGCATGGAGTGCAAGCGTCGTCTTGCCCGATGATTCGGGACCGAATATTTCGATGATGCGGCCACGCGGCAGGCCACCGATGCCAAGCGCGATATCAAGACCGAGCGAGCCCGTCGACACCGCTTCGATTTCCATTTTTTCGCGGCTGCCAAGCTTCATGGCCGACCCCTTGCCAAAGGCACGGTCAATCTGCGCAAGCGCGGCGTCGAGCGCACGGGCGCGATCTGTTGTTGATGCCGTTGCCATATCGGACTGGATGACCTTCAGTTGAGCTGCCACAATTCACTCCCTCCTAGTAGTTCAGGCGCCATCGTCAACGCGCTGATTTGCTGTGTATCGCATTTGTTCTCAAAGAACAAGGGGGGAACGAAAATTATTTTTGAAGCGCATCGGACAACGCCATCTGCGCCGCCTCCGCCAGCTGCTTTACCGAAAACGGTTTCGGCAGAAAGTGCACGCGGTCAAGGTCAATCGATTTGCGCAGCTGTTCCTCGGCATAGCCTGACATGAAAAGGATCGGCATGTCGGGAAATTTCTCCCGCGCCTGCCGCACCATGGTCGGCCCGTCCATCACGGGCATGACGACGTCGGAAATGATCAGGTCGAAGTCGGTGGCAGCAGTGCGCAATATGTCGAGCGCCTCTTCGCCGTGCGCGGCGGTCATGACGGTGTAGCCCTGCCGGGTCAGCGCGCGTTCGGCGACGGCGCGGACCATATCTTCGTCCTCGACCAGCAGAATCGTGCCGGTGCCCCACAAATCGGCGGGTTTCTCCTGTTTGGGCGTTTCGACGATGGTCGTGCCGGCTTCGGCATTGACCGGCAGATAGATGACGAAGCTGGTCCCCTTGCCGATTTCCGATTCGGCAAAGATAAACCCGTTCGATTGCTTGACGATGCCGTAAACCGTGGAAAGGCCAAGGCCGGTGCCCTTGCCCACATCCTTGGTGGTGAAAAAGGGTTCGAAGATCTTGCCGAGATTTTCCGGCGAGATGCCGGTGCCGTTGTCGCTGACTTTCAGCGCGGTGTAATCGGCAACCGGCATGATGTCGGATCCCAGCTTGCGGACCTCCGCCGCCGACATCGCATAGGTTTGCAGCGTCAGCGTGGCACCGCCCATCCCCTTTGCCTGCATCGCGTCGCGGGCATTGACGGCGAGGTTGACGATAACCTGTTCGATCTGGCCGGGATCGGCACGCACGGCGCCCAGGCCGCGCCCATGCTTGATGACGAGCGTGACGGTTTCATCGAGCAGGCGCTGCAACAGGTTCGAGACTTCGGACACGATATCGGGCAGTTGCAGGATTTGCGGGCGCAACGTCTGCTGCCGTGAAAATGCGAGCAATTGCTTGGTCAGGCCCGCCGCGCGGTTCGAATTGATGCGGATCTGCTGGATATCGTCATAGTCGCTGTCACCGGGCGTATGGCGCATCAGCATCAGGTCGCAGTGGCCGATGATGCCGGTGAGAATATTGTTGAAATCATGTGCAACACCGCCCGCGAGCTGGCCGACCGCCTGCATTTTCGTGGCTTGCGCGACTTCGCGTTTCAGGCGGGATTCCTCGCTATTGTCTTTCAGGCTCAACAGGACAGCGGCTTCGCCAAGGCCGCGCGCACCCGCAATCGTCAGCGCAATCGGCTCGTCGGGACGATCACGCAGGCGGACGGCAATGTCGCCCGAAACTGCCTGTCCAGTGGCGAAACGGCGCACGGCATCGGCAACCGCGGCCTTGTCGTCACGGATGACGAGGTCGCCGGGATAAACCGGCGCAGAGCCTGCGGCGATACCGGCGGCGCGGATGAACGCCTGGTTCAGGTAAAGAAACCGCCCGTCGCGGTCGGCAAGCGCAAGGCCGAGCGGAAGCATCGAGAGCAGCGTCTGCAAGCTGACGTCGGCACCGGCGCCGATATGCACCGCATCCTCGTCGAGCAGGACGATAACCCGCGCGCCATCGTCCTGATCCGCCTCGACCGGGATCTGAAGCAGGCGCAGCGGCAACCCCGCCGGACCTTCGGATGCAAAGCGGACGATACCCTTTGCATCCGATGACAGCAGAGTCACGAATTCGCGACCTGATACGGGGGCTTCGAACCGGCCGAGCGCACGAATGATCAGCGGCCGGTTGGCGGCGCGGATACGCCCTTCGGCACCGATCAGCGCAACCATGATGCCCGCTTCGGCAAGGCGGTCGCCCCAGTCGCCCTCGACTGCGCCCAGTGCCTGACTGATATGGTCGACCCCGCCCGACGGGCGAAAGCGCCAGATCAGGCAATCCTCTGCGGCCCCGGCCCGCATGACGTCGGCATCGAGGTGCCGGCCGTCGCGCGTTATGCCGGGTGCCTCGGCCCGGCCATCGCGCCACGCCGCGCGTCCGGCCGTCGTCAGCCGGTTGACGTCGCTGGCATCGACCGGCAGGCCGGGAGGCGTCGCCGTGCCACCGAACATCGCTTCGTGCGCGGGATTGGCGCATACGATGCGTCCGCTGCGGTCGGTAATCGCCAATGCCACATCATCCTGATCCGCCGCCGCTCTGACAAGGGCCCAGTCGATGCCGCGCTCCACCCGTGTCTCACGCGGATAGAGATGACGAAACGCCAGCATGAACGCCGCAATCAGCAGCGCCGCGGCACCAAAACCGGCGGCGATCATCGGTTTGTCCGTCACGCGCAGGATCAGGAGCACCGACACCACGGCGCTGCCGATCACGGCCCCTGCAATCAGCCGGTCGCCATCGCGTTTTTGCAGAACGCGCGCGGGGTCAGCCATGCGCCCGCCGCCGCCATTTACGCCCGATCCGCACGCGCCAGATCAGCGACATCAGGCCATAGCCGGTCAGCCCAGCCACGCCCGCCAGAACCACACTGCCCAGCGCCAGCTCGCCCGATGCTTTCAGCAACCAGCCGAGCCAGCCCTGCACCGCCGTACCTGCCTTGACCGCGACATCGGGCGCCGGCGCCGTACGGCCCATTTCGATCAGGAATTTGCCGATGGCGTGTTCGGCCGGAAAAATAAGGATCCACGTCAGCGGATTGGACACCCATGTCGTCCCTGCCGCGATCAATATGTTGGCGCGCAGCGGTATTGCGAACAGAGCTGCGATGATCGTGTGGGCAAAGGGCACGACAAGTCCCGCGACCAGGCCCAGGGCAAAGCCGCGCGGCACCGACCGGCGGTTGAACCGCCACAGGCTCGGGTGCATCAACCGCCCGGCAAAGGGCGCGAGCCAGCGATTGCCCGCGATGCTTTCACGTGTCGGCAAATGCGCATGCATCCAGGCAACGGGACCGGCCATCATCCTTTTTCCCGCAACAGGCGACCGGCTTCGCGTTTCCAGTCCTTTTCCTTTTCATACGCGCGTTTGTCCTGATGCTTGCGGCCCTTGGCGATGGCAAGCTCGACCTTGGCCCGTCCGCAACTGTTAAAATAGATTGCAAGCGGCACGAGTGTCATGCCCTGACGCATGACGGCGGCCTGCATCTTGTTGATTTCGCGTTCTTTGAGCAAAAGCTTGCGTGGCCGTTTGGGTTCGTGGTTTTCGCGGTTGCCATGGCTGTATTCGGGAATGTTCGAATTCACGAGCCAGACCTGATGATCCTTCACTTCGGCATAGCTTTCGGCAATCGTCCCCTCGCCGAAACGCAGCGATTTCACTTCGGTGCCGGTCAGCGCAATCCCCGCCTCGAATGTCTGGTCAATGGCAAAATCGAACCGCGCACGGCGGTTTTCGGCGACGGTTCTGACTTTATCGAACGCGAGCGGGATCGGACGCGCCATATCAGCTGCGCGACGCGCAAGACATGCACGGATGCGCCATCACAGCCCGGCAATCTTGAGCGCTGTGTCGACAGCATGCCGCGCCGCTTCGCCCGGCGGCGTCATCGGCAGGCGGAGTTCGGACGTCATCCAGCCGGTGACTTTGCGCATCGCATATTTGACCGGGCCGGGCGACGCATCGGTGAACAGGGCCGTGTGCAGCGCAAACAGCATGTCATTGATCCTGTGCGCGGTGGCCATGTCTCCGGCCAGCGTCGCCGCCTGAAATTCTGCACACAGCTTTGGCGCGACATTGGCGGTCACCGAAATGCATCCGCGCCCGCCCGCTGCGTTGAAGGGCAGCGCCATGTCGTCATTGCCCGACAATTGCAGGAAATCACGGCCACAGCCGATCCGCTGCGCCGTGACGCGGCTGATCACGCCGCTGGCGTCCTTGATGCCGATGATCGTCGGAATTTTCGCCAGTCTGGCAACTGTGTCCGGCTGAATGTCGGTCACGGTGCGCGCCGGCACATTGTAAACGATGATGGGCAGATCGGACATTTCGGCAAGATGCGCATAATGCGCATAGATTCCGTCCTGGTTCGGCCGGTTGTAATAAGGGGCGACAACCAGCGCGGCCGCCGCACCTGCCGATTTTGCAAACGTCATGTGCCGCACCGCCGTCGCGGTATCGTTCGATCCGCACCCGGCGATCACGGGGACGCGACCACCGGCCACCGCGATGCACAGTTCGATCACCCGGTAATGTTCGTCATAGGACAAGGTCGCGCTTTCGCCGGTCGTTCCGCACGGGACGAGTGCCGAGGATCCGGATTCGATTTGCCAGTCCACCAGGCGCCGAAACGCGTCCTCATCGACATGCCCGTCGCGAAACGGTGTGACCAGTGCCGGGATCGAGCCGGAAAACATGCATTTGCTCCTTCACCTCGGCCCTGCACCGCCCTACAGAGCAGCCATGCACAGCCGATATTCAGCGCCTGATAAGGTCCGCACCGTCATAAAGTCCAGCACGACAAGACTAATCCTTGCGGTTGTCGCCATCGCTGGCACCGCACCGGTCGCGGCGCAGGACCTGCTGGCCGCACGGCCGACCCGGTCGGTGGTCGTCCCGACCGGCGCCGGATTGTCAGGTGCCGTCGCGCAGTGGAGCGCGATCCGGCAAAGCGACACCCTGCCCTTTTCATCCTATGCAGCGTTTCTGATCGCGCATCCCGGGTGGCCCGGCGAGGCGCTGCTCCGCAAAAATGCCGAACGCGTGTTGCGGCCCGACGATGCCTCCCCCGCATCGGTCGTCGCTTTTTTCACACGCTATCCACCGCTGGCCCCGGCAAGTTCGTTGCGACTTGCCGAAGCGCAAATGGCGCTGGGACAGATCGATGCGGCGCGGGCTTCGGCGCGGCGGGCGTGGACGGGCGGCGCGTTGTCCACCGACGACGAAACGCGGTTGCTGGCCCGTTTCTCGACAGTGCTTGTCGCCGACGATCATGACCTGCGCATGGACCGGCTGTTGTGGCAGCGCGCAACGACGATTGCGGCGCGGCAATTGCCGCTGACGTCGCCGGTGCGACAACCGGTCTATGATACGCGGCTCGCCCTGCTCAGCAAGGCACCCGATGCGGACTCGAAACTTGCGGTCGCGGCACAGCGTTCGCGCGGCGATACCGGCTTGTTTGCCGACCGCATCACTTGGCTGCGCCTGACGGGACAGGAGGCGACGGCGCGTGCCCTGCTTGCGGCGCCACGGCAGTTGTCCAACGCACCGCTCGACCCCGCCAAATGGCTTGAAATCCTGTACGCCACGGCCAAAGGCGCCGTCGCAGCCGGACAGTCACAGCAAGCCTATGACATCGCGCGGCAAATCGATGACGCCTATCCCCCGGGCATGAGCGTGCGCGACCGCCCGATCGGTGAGCGCGATCTCTATACGAATCTGACCTGGCTGGCGGGAACGACGGCACTCAACCGGCTGAACAGGCCGGCCGAAGCGATTACCATGTTCGACCGCTATGCCCGTGCCGCCCGGTCGCCGCAGACGATATCAAAGGGGCTGTACTGGGCGGGACGCGCAGCGCAAGCAGCCGGGCGCGCCACCGACGCGACTGAGCTGTACACGCGCGCCGCCGCTTATTTCGACCAGTTCTATGGCCAGCTGGCGACCGAACGGCTGGGCATGCGCCTCGCCATTCCCGAAACCACCCGCACCCTTGAAATTTCAGCGAGCGAGCGCGACGCCTTTGGCAAGCGCGAAATCGTCCGCGCTGCCGAAATGCTGGGCCAGCAGGGGGACTGGACCAACCAGAGCCTGTTTGTCCGCGCCATCGCCGCCGACGCGCAAAGTGATGCCGATCATATGCTGGCGATTGATCTCGCCCGCCGGCTCAATCGCCCCGATCTTGCCGTTATGGTCGGGCGCAGTGCCGGGATCAACGGCCTGCGCGATTACGTCCGTGCCGGTTTTCCCACAGTGCCGGTGTCCGAAGACAATCACGACAACTGGACGATGGTGCACGCCATCGCACGCCAGGAAAGCCAGTTCGACCGCAAGATTGTCAGCCGGGCCGGTGCGCGCGGCCTGATGCAGCTGATGCCCGGCACCGCGCGCGACATCGCAGGCAAACTCGGGGTCAGCTACAGTCCGTCGAGCCTCGACGATCCGGCCTATAACATCATGCTGGGAAGCTGGTATTTCGGACGGCTGATGGACACATATCAGGGCAGCTATCCTCTGGCCGTTGCCGCCTACAACGCCGGCGGGGGCAATGTGAACAAGTGGATCGCGGCTTATGGTGACCCGCGCGTGACGGGCGACGTACTCGGCTGGATCGAAGCCATTCCGTTCAGCGAAACGCGCGGTTATGTCCAGCATGTGCTGGAAAATGCGGTCGTCTATGATCTGCTCAATCCGAAAAGCGGCAAACCCCATGCCAATGCGCTGTCGACCTATCTGGGTAAGCGGACACCGGGTTGAAGCTGACGTAATCGCGTGATTGCGACGCGAATTCGACGATCAGACTTTACGTCCGAATGCCGCCTCGGCCAGCGCCACGACATCGGGATCGGCGTCGAGCGCTGTCATGGAAACGCCTGCTTCCAGCCGGTCGGCAATATAGGTCAGCGCCGCGATCCGCGCTGCTTTCTTGGTGTTGCCGTCGATCACGCGCCACGGGGCCCAGCGCGTGTCGGTGCGTTCGAACATGTCGTGATAGGCCGTCATATAGTCCGCGCGCCGCGCCCGGTTGCGATAATCATCCTTGCCCGTTTTCCATCGTTTCCAGGGGTCGTTCAGGCGGTGCTGAAAACGCTGGTCCTGTTCGGACTGGGTGATGTGCAGGAACAGCTTGATCAGCGTCACCCCATTGTCTTTCTGCTGTGCTTCGAACTCGTTGATTTCGTCAAAGGCGCGGTGCCATTCTTTTTCGCTGCAATATCCCTCGACCCGCTCGACCAGCACGCGGCCATACCAGGTGCGGTCGAACACGTTGATCTCGCTTTTTGCGGGCAATCGCTTCCAGAAGCGCCACAGGAAATGGCGTTCGCGTTCCTCTTCGGTCGGCGCGGCGATCGGCCAGACTTCATAATAGCGCGGATCCCACTGGCCGGTCATGCGCGAAATCGTGCCGCCCTTGCCGCTCGCGTCCCACCCTTCGAACGCGATGATCGCCGACTGCTTGTGGACAATATAGGCAATCTGGATTTTCGCGAGCCGGTCCTGCAATTTCAGCAGGTCGTGGTCATAATCGCCATCATAGGATGCGCCGTCTTCGAAATCTTTCAGGTCGATGGCCATCAGGTCCCCCTTTATGCGGGCTGATCTAGCACACGCAGCCCCAGCTCGCGCAACTGTTTCACCGTGGCGGGCGCGGGCGCGTTCATCATCAGGTCTTCGGCCTTTTGAGTCATCGGAAAAGTGATGACCTCGCGGATATTGGGTTCGTTGGCCAGTAGCATGACGATGCGGTCGATCCCCGGTGCCGATCCCCCGTGCGGCGGCGCGCCCAGCTTGAAGGCGTTGATCATGCCCGCGAAATTCTCATCAACCTGGGCTTGCGTATAGCCCGCGATCTCGAACGCCTTGTACATGATGTCGGGCCGGTGGTTGCGGATCGCACCCGATGACAGCTCGATGCCGTTGCAGACGATGTCATACTGGTATGCGAGGATGTCGAGCGGGTTCATCGTTTCGAGCGCCTCCATCTCGCCCTGCGGCATGGAAAAGGGATTGTGGCTGAAATCGATTTTCTTTGCGTCCTCGTCATATTCGAACATCGGGAAATCGACGATCCAGCAGAATTCGAAGCGGGTCGCGTCGATCAGGCCGAGTTCGGTGCCGATGCGGGTGCGCGCGGCGCCAGCCAGCTTGGCCGCGGTCGCTTCGGGACCGGCAGCAAAGAAAATACCGTCATCGGGACCAAGGCCAAGCGAGGCAACAAGCTTGCGCGTCGCGTCTTCGCCGTGATTCTTGGCAATCGGACCGCCGGGTTCGCCCCCCTTTTGCGTGATATAGCCGAGGCCCGCATATCCCTCGCTCTGCGCCCAGGCGTTCATGTCGTCGAAAAACTTGCGGCTCTTGTCAGCGGTGCCCGGCGCCGGAATCGCGCGAACGACGTCGCCCGCCCCGACCATCGACGCAAAACGGCCAAATCCCGATTCCTTGAAATGGTCCGACACATCGGTGATGACAATCGGATTGCGCAGATCGGGCTTGTCGGACCCGTATTTCAGCATTGATTCGCGATAGGGGATGCGCGGAAACGGGGCTGCGCTGACACTGCGCCCCGCTGCAAACTCATTGAATATTCCGTGCAGGACCGGTTCGATCGCCGCGAAAACATCATCTTGCGTGACAAAGCTCATCTCGAAATCGAGTTGATAAAATTCACCCGGCGAACGATCTGCCCGCGCGTCTTCATCCCGAAAACAGGGGGCAATCTGGAAATAACGGTCGAACCCGGCGACCATCAACAATTGCTTGAACATCTGCGGCGCCTGCGGAAGCGCATAGAATTTGCCCGGATGGACACGGCTCGGCACAAGGTAATCGCGCGCACCTTCGGGGCTGCTCGCGGTCAGGATCGGCGTCTGGAATTCGGTGAATCCCTGTGCGATCATGCGCTGGCGGATCGACGCGATCACGTTCGATCGCAGCACGATATTGGCGTGCAACCGTTCGCGGCGCAGGTCGAGGTAGCGGTATTTGAGGCGGATATCCTCGGGATATTCGGAATCCCCGAACACCGGCATCGGCAGCTCCGCCGCGGCCGACTGCACAGTCACTGTTCGTGCCCGCACTTCGATCTCGCCCGTTGGCAAATTCGCATTTACGGTTTCGGCGGACCGCGCAATGACATCGCCGTCAATCGTGACGACAGATTCTGCGCGCAATTTGTCGAGCACGGCATGCGCCGGGCTGTCGGTATCGGTCACGATCTGCGTGATGCCATAATGATCGCGCAGATCGACGAACACCAGATTGCCATGATCCCGCTTGCGATGGATCCACCCTGACAGGCGGACGGTTTCGCCAACCTGGGCGGTGCGCAGGTCGGCACATTTGTGTGATCGATAGGCATGCTGTGTCATGCGCAGGGCTAACACAGGCGCACGCGTCAATTGTCAAGGCGCGTCAGGTCGCTATGGGGATGACATGAAGATTCACCCGCTCATCAGTGACAGCGCCACTCTTGCCGATTTCTGTACACGCATGGCCCGGGCCAGTTTCGTGGCCATCGACACTGAATTCATGCGCGAAAACACATTCTGGCCTGAACTCTGCCTCATCCAGGTTGCCGACGAGCATGAAGCGGCGGCGATCGATCCGATGGCGGCGGGCATGGACCTGAAACCGCTGCTTGACCTGATGACCGGGAATGAGGCCGTGCTGAAAGTCTTTCACGCGGGCGGTCAGGACATTGAAATCATCTATAATCTCACCGGAAAAACCCCGCATCCGCTGTTCGATACGCAGATTGCGGCCATGGCGCTGGGACAGGGCGAACAGGTCGGATATTCGAATCTCGTCGATCAATGGCTTGGTATCCCGCTCGACAAGGGGGCGCGGTTTACCGACTGGGCGCGGCGGCCCCTGGATGATCGCCAGATCGACTATGCCATCGGCGACGTGACGCATCTCGCGAAGATTTTCCCGATGATGCTGGACAAGCTGATCAAGACCGGGCGCGGCGACTGGCTTGATCAGGAAATGGAAAAACTTGCCGATCCGTCAAATTATGTCACCGAACTTGACGATGCCTGGCTGCGTGTGAAAATCGCCAGCCGCAAACCCGACGTCCTCGGGCGGTTGCGCGCGCTGGCGGCATGGCGGGAAAATGAGGCGCGGCACAAGAATCTCCCGCGCGGGCGGATCGTCAAGGATGAAACACTTGGCGATCTGGCCATGCACCCGCCGCGCGAACAGGGCGATCTGGCCAGAGTGCGGGGTCTGTCGGCCTCATGGTCGGGCAATGACATTGGTGGCCGGATGATGGCGGCACTGGCAAATTGCGCGCCGCTGCCTGCCGATCTGATGCCCATTCGCGAAGACCGCAAACCCGGTCTTGGCAAGGATGGCGCGCTGGTCGCCGATCTGCTCAAGCTGTTGCTGAAAATCCGCGCCAAGGAGTCAAATGTTGCACCGCGCCTGCTCGCGCGGACCGATGATCTTGAGCTGCTGGCGGCGGGCGTTCGCGACAATCTGTCCATATTGACGGGCTGGCGGTTCGACCAGTTCGGTCGCGATGCGCTCGATCTGGTCGAGGGGCGGCTGGCGTTTGCCGTCGTCAACGGAAAAATGAAGATGACGCGGACAAAGGACGTCGCAGACACGCAGCCGGGCTAACCAAGGCTCGCCACGCGACCGAGCAGTGCCGCCAGATGCCGGTGGCGCCGCTCCACCGCATCACCATAAAGCGACTGGTGCGCAGGCGGCAGAACCAGCGTCAGGGCCGTGGCATCGATTGTGATGCGACTGGCGGCGAGCGGTCCGGCGACACCGCCGCTCAACCGCTGGCCAAGGCGCATGGCCAGTCCCCACGTCGCCGCGCGACCACAATCTTCGGGCGACATCAGCTGGGTAATGACCGGTGGCGCCATCAATCCACCCCCGAAACTGGTAAACAGCGCCTGACCCAGCATCGCGCGCCCACGCGCATCGATCCCCACCCAATTGCCGTGAAGCGCCATGTCGAGGCCACGTTCGGCGCGAAATTCGGGGCTGGCGGACCACGCCACATCGCCCAGCAGGCATGCGGCATGACGCAATCGCGCATCTTCGGTATTTTCATCGGCAAACAGCGGCGCAATCCAGCGCGCCAGCAAATCGCCATGTTCGTCGAACCGCCCTTGCCGTGCACCCGCCGCACGCGTTTCGGCGATCAGCGGATCTTCGGCGCGCTGTGCATCCGACAAACCGGCATAAAGCAGCCCTTCACGCAAGCCGAACGCCGAAACGATCAGAGTGCTTGACCCCAGTTGCCGACCCAGTGTCGCAAGGAGTGCCGCCGCATCGCCAAGCGCCGGGATCCGCGTGCTCGACAATGTCTCAATCGCCTTCAGCTTTTTACGGTCCAGCCGCGTCACCGCGCGGACCAGCCGAACCGCAGCCTGGGGTGGCATGGCATAGTGGTGGAGCACGGGCAGCGGATAGTCGGTCAGATACATGTGCAACCGTGCCAGCGCCCGCCACGATCCGCCGACCAGATAAAATGGCAGGTTGCGCTCCACGCCTTTCCACCCCGCCTTGGCGAGCATTTTCCTGACCTGGCCATCGAGTGCACTGCGCCCCTTTGCCCGAATCGCTGGAAGGCGCAGAACCCCGAGCGGCAACGACACGCGGTCGCAGACACTGCCACCGCGAACCCGGACAAGTTCAAGGCTGCCACCGCCAAGGTCGCCGACGATGCCGTCTGCGGAAGGAATGGCTGAAATGACACCAAGGCCCGCAGCTGTCGCTTCTTCCTGACCGCTCAGAATATCGATCGTGAGGCCGATCCGGGATGCCGCCGCGATAAACGCACCTCCGTCGCTGGCATCGCGCACGGCCGCCGTGGCCACGGTGCGCACATCAGATATGCCCATCGCCTCGGTCACGGCGTGAAATCGTGACAGACCGCGCAAGGCGATCTTCACCGCCGCCGGATCAAGATCACCTCCTTTTTCAAGACGGCTGCCAAGGCCTGCGGTCACTTTTTCATTGAACACGACCGCCGGTGCGCGCGGCGGATCGCCATAGACGACCAGACGCACCGAATTCGACCCGATATCGATGATCGCCGTCAGCGGGCCATGCGGCACTCAGCGACGCCCCAGACTGAGCGTGGGCACCGAACTGGTCGTCTCCAGCGCCGCGCCACGCCCCGACAGAGACGGATTCGTCATAAAATAACGATGAAGATTGAATGGCTTGTCACCCATATCTACGCGAATATAAGAGCCGTCCGCCAACAGGTCCCAGCTTTGTTCGGTGTCGATCAGATTGGCGACCATGACCTGGTCGAGCACCTGGTCATGGACTGTCCGGTTCAGAATCGGCAGCATATATTCGACGCGGCGGTCGAAATTGCGCGGCATCCAGTCTGCGGACGAAATGAACAGCTTCGCATTGTCATTTGGCAAGGCCTTGCCATTGCCAAATGCCCAGATGCGGCTGTGTTCCAGAAAGCGCCCGACGACGGATTTGACGCGGATGTTTTCAGACAGGCCGGGCACCCCGGGCCGGAGGCAACAGATCCCCCGGATGATCAGGTCAATGGAAACGCCCGCTGCACTCGCCTCATACAGCTTATCGATGATCGCAGGATCGACGAGCGAGTTCATTTTGGCCCAGATGCCGGCCTTTTTCCCCGCACGCGCATTGCCAATTTCATCATCGATCAGGCATGCCAGCGTCGATCGCAGGCTTTTGGGACTGAGTGTCAGCAGTTCGAGACAGGCCGGCTCGACATAGCCGGTGATATAGTTGAACATTTGCGCTGCGTCACGGCTCAGCCGCGGATCTGCCGTAAAAAAGCTCAGGTCGGTATAAATGCGTGCGGTAATCGGGTGGTAATTGCCCGTCCCGAAATGACAATAGCTGCGATAACCCTCGGCCTCGCGCCGCACGACCATCGACACTTTGGCATGGGTTTTCCAGTCGATGAACCCGTAGACGACCTGAACACCCGACCGTTCTAGCTGCGAGGCCCACAGCAGATTCTGTTCTTCGTCGAACCGCGCTTTCAGTTCGACGACGGCAGTGACCGACTTGCCCGCCTCTGCCGCATCGCACAGCGCCCGGATGACTGCGGATTGCTTGCCCGCACGGTACAGCGTCTGCTTGATCGCCACGACATCCGGATCGGCTGCGGCCTGACGCAGGAAAGACAGCACGACATCAAAGGTCTCATAGGGGTGATGAACAACGATGTCCTTGGCCCGGATCGCAGCAAAGCAATCGCCGCCATGTTCGCGGATGCGTTCGGGAAAACGCGGCACGAACGGCGGAAACTTCAGGTCCGGCCGTTCTTCCTCGACCAGCTGTTCAAGCGCGCCGATGCCAAGGAAACCGCCGGTTTCGGTGATGATCGCATCGGCCCCGCCAAGTTCGTCCTTGATTGTCGCCTCAAGGTCGGGCGCAATGCCGGTTTCGAGTTCGAGGCGGATGACCCGGCCGCGCCGCCGTCGTTTGATCGCCGTGCGAAAATAACGGACAAGGTCTTCGGCCTCTTCCTCGATTTCGATGTCACTGTCGCGAATGATGCGGAATGCGCCCGCCGCAATGACGTGATAGCCGGGAAATAATATCCCGCTGAACCGGCGCAGGAGTGTTTCGATGGCAATGAACTGCGCCGCATCCCCCGGCAGGCGGACAAAGCGCGGCAATGTCGCGGGAATCATGACAAGCTCGCGAATCGGTTCGCCGTCATCGAGGCGCTTCAGATCGAAGATCACGCTCAGCCCCTGATTGGGAATGAACGGAAACGGATGCGCAGGGTCAAGCGCCTGCGGAGTCAGGACAGGAAAAATCTGGTCGCGAAAATGACGTTCGAGCCAGCCCGCCGACTCCGCATCAATATCGTCAGTGTCAGCATCAGGCACGATCAGCCCGGCGCTGTCCAGTTCGTCGCGAATCACCCGCCATACCGCCTGCTGATCCGCCATCAGCGCGTCGGCATCGGCACTGATCGCGGTCAGTTGCTGTCCCACGGTCAGCCCGTCGACCGAGCGTTCGTCGATATCCTGAAGCTGCTGCCCCTTCAATCCCGCGACACGGACCATGAAGAATTCATCAAGGTTGGCCCCCGAAATCGACAGGAAACGCAGACGTTCAAGCAACGGGTGCGCACGGTTCTGCGACTCGTCCAAAACGCGGCGATTGAACGCGAGCCAGCTCAGCTCGCGGTTGAAATATCGGGCGGTGTCGGGGACAGTCATCATTGCGCGCTCTTACGCGACGGCGGCACCGGCGTCGACCGCAAGAACGTCCCGGGCGAGCGGTACCGTCACCGGACGGCGGCGCGACAGCGAGGCCGCATCAAGCCGGTCGACAAGCATGATCAGGGCATGATGGCTGCGTGCCACGCGGGGACACAGATAGGTCACAAGTTCGGGCGTCGCTGCAATCCCGCGTCGTTCGAGAAGATGGGCAATCAGCAGGCCGATCAGATCCTCGTCGGGATCACCGAACGCAACGACCGGCGTAGCCAACAGGCGCGACCGCAGGTCCGGCAGCGCGGCATGCCACAAGGGCGGCGGGGCGTCGGCGATGAGGAGCAGCGGACGGCGCCGGCCCTGCGCATCGTTCCAGGCATTGAAAATATCGGTTTCATCACGCGATTCGGCATCGTCGATCAGCATCGCATTCGTCCGGCTGGCAAACAGCCGTCCGAACAGGCTGCGTCCCGATTTGCGCGGCCCCGTCAGGATCATCGTGCACACCGGCCATGTCGCAAACGCCTGAATCCGCCGCACCGCGGATTCGTTTGACGCCGAAACGATGAACGCGCTGCCTGCCTCGTCTGCCGGCCAGTCGAGCGGCAGGGCGATCTGGGTCATTGTTCGGTCGCTGGCACCGCAGGAGAGGCCAGATTTGGCGCGGTCGACCGGCGAATGCGCAGTGCACCACCGCCTTCATCGACGCGGAAACCTCGTGCCACCAGCGCCTGTCGCAACCCACTGATGTCGCCGTCGAACATCACTTTCATCACCGAAACGCCGCCGAGGGCAAGACTTGTCGTATCGGTCGATTTCACGCCCGGCATGCCGCGCACCGACGCCTCGATGCTCGTGACCGATCCCACATCGGGCGTGTCGAACTGAACCGTGTAGGCAGCTGTCGTTGCGCCAGCGGCGGACGTTGCGCCGTTATCGGCAGAATCGCTTGCATTCTCGCTCGTCACCGCGTCGCTTTCATTGGTGATCAGGCTGGCCGGGTCGACCGGCGTTTCAAAGACGAGTGACGGGTCAGGCCGCAACATGCCGATGGCCAGCGCCCCGGCATAGGCCGAATCCATGCGCCTGACCGCTTCGTCGAACATCGCCGGAATGGCGTCGCCCGAATTCACCCGCAGCGCAAATGACGTGATCTCGCGGCTGTCGGGCCCAAAGCGTGCGGTGAAATGGCCGACCACCGGGCCGCCTGGCCACAGATGTTCCAGCCGGACCTGCGGCACGAGCACGTCGGATGCGCCATATTGATCGAGCAGCGCGCGCCACCACAAGCGCCCCGGCCGCAGCGTCTGGCCATAGTTCAGCAGGAGCGGATCGGGCCCGGCGCCATTGGGGCGGACATAGTCGATCGGGCTGGACCCGGCACGGAAACGGGCCCACGCTTTTTGCCATTCGGTTTTCGATTCAAAGCTTTGCGCCGTGCCGCCCGACCATTGCACCGGAATCACCAGCAATGGAGCCGAGCGCGAGATGTCGCCGCTCACGCCGAGAATCTGCCCCGCCCGGGCGCGGTCGAACAGCACCCCCAGCTTTGCGACATAACGATTGCCACCGATCTGTTCGTCGTCGACGACAATGCCGGCAACGATCGAATCGAGTGCCGAATCGGACAGCCCCGGCGCACCGCCCCCGCCGCCGTGCATTTTCGACCAGAGCATTGCCCAGCCCTTGCGCTGGGCCAGGCGCCAGCCACCAAGTCGTGCGGCCTCGGCCGATTTGGCTGCCACGTCGACCGTGATGCCGGTCACTTCGAAGCTCCCCGACGAATCGAGCGGCGCGACCCCGCGATCGCCCCCGTCGATCTGTGCATAGACGATCGCGCCGAGGCTCAGCATGGCCGCAAACAGGGCGACAGGAATAAATTGCGACTTCACGCCGCGCCTTTTGACGCCTTGCCCGTGGAAATCCAAGCGCCTTGTCGCTAGGCGGATAATCCATGAGCAATCGCACGCCCTATACCTATGCCCGATCGGGCGTTTCGATCGATGCGGGCAATGCCCTCGTGCGGCTGATCGCGCCTCTGGCCAAAGCGACCCGGCGCCCGGGCGCCGACGCCGACCTTGGCGGCTTCGGTGGCGTTTTCGACCTGAAAGCTGCCGGCTTTACCGATCCGTTGCTGGTCGCTGCCAATGATGGCGTCGGCACAAAGCTGAAACTCGCGATCGATCACAATGCCCATGACGGCGTTGGCATCGATCTGGTGGCGATGTGCGTCAACGACCTGATCGTCCAGGGCGCCGAGCCCCTGTTTTTCCTCGATTATTATGCGAGCGGCAAGCTTGATTCGGCCGTGGCAGAGCGCGTGATCGCGAGCATCGCCGAAGGATGCAAAATCGCCGGATGCGCGCTGATCGGTGGGGAAACGGCGGAAATGCCGGGCATGTATGCCGATGGCGACTATGATCTGGCGGGCTTTTGCGTTGGCGCAGTCGAACGCGATCAGCTTTTGACGGCGGACAAGGTGGCTGCGGGCGATATGATCCTCGGGCTGGCGTCATCGGGCGTGCATTCGAACGGGTTTTCACTGGTCCGCAGGCTCGCAGCGGACAAGGGCTGGCGGATGGACCGGCCGGCAATCTTCGATCAGGACGTGCGCCTGATCGACGCACTGATGGCGCCGACCCGGATTTACGTGAAATCGCTGCTCCCCCTCGTCCGCGCGGGACAGATTACGGCGATGGCGCACATAACGGGCGGCGGCCTTCTTGAAAATATCCCGCGCGTGCTGCCTGCGGGCCTTCATGCGCATGTCGATGCTGACGCATGGGATCAGCCGCGCCTGATGGCGTATCTTCAGGCGCAAGGTGCGATCGAGCCCGAAGAAATGGCGCGAACGTTCAACTGCGGCATCGGCATGGCGGTGTTCGTGCGTGAAAACGATGGCGATGCGGTGACGACTGCGCTGGAAGCAGCAGGCGAAACCGTGGTCAGGATTGGCCATGTCGCAGCAGGCGATAAGGGCTGCACCGTCTCTGGATCGGTCGAGACCTGGCGCGCGCAGGCGGCGTGGCGTGCGACGCACAATGGCTAAGCAACCACCGATCACCCTGAGCTTGTCGAAGGGCTGTCCTTTCTTTTGCGGAGGTCAAGAAAAAGGACAGGGCTTCGACCAGCTCAGCCTAAACGGTATTCTGTATGGCTAGGGCAAAAGTCGCCGTGTTCATTTCGGGCCGTGGCTCGAACATGGCGGCCCTGCTTTATGCGGCGAAAGCGACGGACTGTCCGTATGAGATCATATTGGTCGCAACGAACGCTCCCGATGCAGAGGGCCTGAATCTCGCCAGAGCCGAAGGCATCGCAACCTTCGCGCACAGCCACAGGGGCACGCCGCGTGCGCAGTTCGATGCCATCATGAGCGCCGCCGTACGCGATCATGGCGCAGATTATATCGCGCTGGCGGGCTATATGCGGCTGCTCTCGCCCGAATTTGTCGCTGAGTGGCAGGACCGGCTGATCAACATCCACCCCTCGCTCCTGCCCGCTTACAAGGGCCTCGACACGCATGAACGCGCGCTGGCGAATGGAGATCGCGTGTCGGGCTGTTCGGTGCATGTCGTGGCTGCCGAACTCGATGACGGTCCTGTCCTGGGCCAGACCATCGTCGCGATCCTGCCCGGCGACACAGCCGAAATCCTGGCCGCGCGCGTACTGATTGCCGAACATCAGCTTTATCCGCGTACCCTCGCTGCCTTTGTGTCGCGTGAGAACAGCCTGTCCCGCTGACCCCCTGCGCAGAATTTGCGCATGCCGTTCTGGACCAGAGAACTGGGGAATCGTTACGTCCGTGCGTCTTATTCTCAGGCGTAATCAATTCGATCGCGCCGGATGCGGAGTTTTTCGCAAAACATGAGGAGCAACAGGATGACTATAGCAAAGAAAATCGGCAAATTTGCGGCGATTGCAATTCTGGCCACGACCAGCATGGCAGCGGTTGCAGCAACGCGTCCCCCTGTCGTGAAACCGACCAAGCCGACACCACCAGCGCCCGGCACACCCCCCGTCAGCGGATGTGTGATCGTCTGCGACAACGTCAACAGCACTCAGGTTTGCGAGTGCATCTGAACTAGAATGCGCCAACGGATGCGTGGAAAGTGAATGCTTTCCACGCATCTGCCAAGAGCGTGATGATCCGAAAACGCCGAATGCGGGCATTTTCGCGAACGAAAGAGGAGTGACGCAATGAAACTGGCAAGAACCATCGGCAAGGTCGCAGCGATTGCGCTTCTGGCCACACCCAGCCTGGCCGCAGCGGCAACAGCGCGCCCAGCGCCGCCGCCAAAGCCCACGAAACCGACACCACCGCCACCGGGCACCACCACGACCGGCGGCACCGTGATCATCTGTGAAAGCGTCAACAGCACACAGACCTGTGACATTATCTTGAATCCGTGAATTGACGGGCTGGCGGGGAATGTGAAAACAGTCTCCGCCCGCTAAAAAATACGCCCACAATTGCCCTGCTGAATGTGGCCGATCAAATCCTTCGTCACCTCCTTGCCAAATTTTGCCAAAAATTTTATCCGGGAGCGATGTCGACCATGAACATTTCGCTACCCGAGCAACTAAAAAGCTTTGTCGACGCACAAGTCGCAGGCGGAAGCTACGGCACGAGCAGCGAATATATCCGCATGCTGATCCGCCGCGAACAGGAACGTGAGGCCTTTAGGGAATTGATCCTGGACGGCGCACGATCGGGTCCCGGCGAACTGGTCGATGACGCCTATTTCGACCGTTTACGTGCCCGGATAATGGCGAACGTTGCAAAGCGAACGTGAAACCTCTGGAAATTCTTCCGCGCGCGCAGCGTGACGTGGAAGCCGCCTCGGACTACTACAGCCTCGAAGTCGACGAAGACGCGGCATTTGCTTTTACCACCGCATTAAGCGCAAGCTACGCGCAGATAACCGAGCGTCCGAAAATCGGATCGCCGCGATATGCGCACGAGTTGAACATTGCCAACCTGCGGCACGTTCAGATCAAGCGATTTCCGTATCTGGTCTTCTACGTTGAACACGAAGAGCGGACAGAGATTTGGCGCGTTCTTCACGCCAAACGCGACATTCCGGCATGGTTGGCGGGCGCCGACGGCTAAGCATTACCCAACAATCTCTTCGGGCTTGAAGAAATAGGCAATCTCGATCGCCGCATTTTCGTCGCTGTCCGACCCGTGCACCGAATTCGCTTCGATGCTTTCCGCCAGTTCCTTGCGGATCGTGCCGGGTTCGGCGTTGGCGGGGTTGGTGGCGCCCATGATGTCGCGGTTGCGCTGCATCGCATTGTCACCTTCGAGCACTTGCACGACGACGGGGCCGGATATCATGAAACTGACCAGTTCACCAAAGAATGGCCGTTCCTTGTGCACCGCATAAAATCCTTCGGCCTGATCGCGGGTCATGTGGATACGTTTTGACGCGATGACGCGCAGGCCCGCATCCTCAAGCATTTTGGTGACCGCGCCGGTCAGGTTGCGGCGCGTGGCATCGGGCTTGATGATCGAAAACGTGCGTGTCGCGGCCATGATGGTCGTAACTCCATGAAGTTGATTGGGTTGGGTTGAGGGGGCTTTAGCGATCGACTCCCCTCCCCGCAAGGTGAGGGTGATTTACCGTTCGTAATTGTCCGCCACGAACCGGTCGAGCAGGCGCACGCCATAGCCCGTCGCGCCCTTGTCCCAAACGGCACCCGGCTTGGCTGCCCAGACCATGCCGGCAATGTCGAGATGCGCCCATTTGACGCCGTCATCGACAAAACGCTGAAGGAATTGTGCGGCGGTAATCGACCCGGCCTCACGCGGGCCGACGTTTTTCATGTCGGCAATCGGACTTTCGATCAGCTTGTTATAGGCATCGCCCAGCGGGAAGCGCCACAGCGGATCGCCCGCCGCCGCGGCCGCCGACGTCAGTTGCGCGGCAAGCCCGTCGTCATTGGCAAACATCCCGCCATATTCATGGCCCAGTGCCACGATCATCGCGCCCGTCAGAGTGGCCAGATCGATCATCACCTTCGGCGCATATTTGCGCTGAACCCAGGTCATGGCATCACACAGGACCAGGCGCCCTTCGGCATCGGTATTGATGACTTCGATCGTCTGCCCCGACATTGACGTCACGACGTCACCCGGGCGCTGGGCATTGCCGTCGGGCATGTTTTCGACAAGGGCGCAGACTCCGACGACATGGGCATTGGCCTTGCGCATCGCCAGCGCTTTCATCGCGCCGGCAACGGCCCCGGCCCCGCCCATGTCCCACTTCATGTCCTCCATGCCCCCGGCCGGCTTGATCGATATGCCACCGGTGTCAAATGTCACGCCCTTGCCCACGAACACCACGGGTGGCTTCGATATGCCGCCGGTCCCGTCCCAGCGCATGGCGAGGAGCCGGGACGGCCGTGCCGATCCCTGCCCCACGCCCAGCAACGCCCCCATGCCGAGCACGCGCATCGCATCATCATCAAGGACTTCGATTTCGACACCAAGGTCACCCAGATGCCGCACGCGATCGACGAAGCTTTCGGGATAGAGGATGTTGGCCGGTTCGCTGACCAGTTCGCGCGTCAGCGACACCCCCGCGACGATCGCCTGCGCCCGTGTCCATGCTGCATCCGCTGCGGGATCGGTTGTGACGATGACGATATCGTTCAGCGTCGGTTTCTGCTTGGCGGGCATCGTGGTGCGATACCGGTCATGCCGCCAGCCGCGCAGGACGGCCCCCGTCGCAAGGCGCGCCACGCTGTCGGCATCGACACCACTTGCATCGATGACCAGCGTGGTTTCACCCGACGTCAGCAGTTTTGCGGTCAGTGCCGCGCCGGCCTTTTCATAGTCTTCGGCACTGGCTTTGCCGATCCCTGCGGCCAGCAGGCGGCGGGCGCTGCCCTCATCGGTATAGAGATGTTCGATGACCGTTCCGGCATCGCCGTCGAACCGGCCCAGCGTGGCCGCAGCCGACAGCAGATCGTCGTGTGCAAGGGCGGCATCTTTCGCGACAAGGAACGCAAGTGCGCCACTATCAGCGGGACGGGACGGCAGCAGAGTTACGCGCATGAGAGACTTTCTGTAGGGAATCACGACGTGTCATTGCTGTTAGCGGGACCAGCCGCAATGCGCAAAACCGTGATTGCGGTTCACGCGTTGCTGCGATAGGCGCAAGACGGGGAGGTTAACGACCGAGTAACTTTGGTGAGCGATAGGAAGCCGCGTGATCCGCAAAGCGATAATTCTGCTGGCTTCGATGTCGATCGCGCTGATGACCGCAGTGGCAGCGCATGCGCAGGCGACAGCACCCGCCGCCAGTGACGATCAGGTTGATTTTGCCGCCGATTCCCTGGCCTATGAAAATAACGCGGACATCGTCACTGCCACTGGCGATGTGCGGATGGTGCGCGGCGCGGACCGTGTCCGTGCCGACCGCATCATCTGGAACCGCAAGACGGGACAGGTCCGTGCAGAGGGGAATGTCATCGCAAACAGCGCCGACGGTGACACCGTCTATGGCGACACGGCCGAACTGACTGACACGCTCAGGGACGGCGTCATCGAAAACCTGTTGCTGGTCCTCTCGGACGGTGGCCGGTTGTCGGCGCGACACAGCCGGCGCATCAACAGTATCACGACACTCGATGACGCTGCCTATTCGCCCTGCCCCGTCATCGACAGTGACAATTGTCCGCGCAAACCCAGCTGGCAGATTTCCGCGGTGCGCATCATCCATGATCCGGTGCGCAAGCGGCTGACGTTCAAGAACGCCCGGCTAGAGATGTTCGGCGTGCCGCTGTTCGTGATTCCGACCTTGTCGCAACCGCTCGGTACGGATGGGAGCAAGGGGTTCCTGTTTCCCGATCTGCAATATACCCGCACCAACGGTCTTGAAATCGGCCTGCCATATTATCTCAGGATCGCGTCCAACCGTGACCTGACGATCACGCCGCACATCTATTCCGCAGCATTGCCATCGCTCGACGCCAGCTATCGTGCACTGACAGCACGGGGTGCGTATCAGATCAGGGGGATTGCGACCTATGGGTCACGCATTCCGACCGGCGCGGCCGGCAGCGCATCACAACGCGCATTCCGCGGCTATCTCGATACCAGCGGGCGGTTTCAGCTGGACCCGCTGTGGAGCGTTAGCGGATCGATCCGGCGTGTGACCGATCGCACTTTTCTGCGCCGTTACGACATTTCGCGCGATGATCGCCTGCGATCGACCGTGCGGCTTGAACGCATTGATGACAAAAGTTATTTTTCACTGACCGGCTGGTCGGTCCAGACGTTGCGCAGCGGCGATATTCAGGGACAGATTCCCATTGCCCTGCCCGAAATCGATTACCACCGCCGGATCACCGACCCGCTGCTGGGCGGAAAATTCGATGTGCAGCTTAACACACTCGCACTCGGCCGGACAGCGGGTCAGGATACGCAACGCGCATTTGCCGGCGCACGATGGGACTTGCGCAAACTTACAAGCCTGGGTCAGGAGTTGCTCTTAACTGCCTATGGACGCGGTGATATTTATCACAGCGCAAATAATCTGCTGACCACGACTGCGCTGTATCGGGGCACGGGTGGTTATCAGTCACGCGCCATCGGCGCACTTGCCGCTGAACTGCGCTGGCCGTTTATCGGATCGTTTCTGGGCGGTACGCAACGCATCACGCCGCGCGTTCAGATCGTGGCGTCGCCGCGCACCAGCAACCTGAACATTCCCAACGAGGATGCCCGGTCGGTCGACCTTGAGGACAGCAACCTGTTCGCGCTCAACCGCTTTCCGGGCTACGACCGCTGGGAAGACGGCACCCGGGTCACTTATGGCCTTGATTATGCCTATGATGCGCCTGGCTGGTCCGTGACGGCCAATATCGGCCAGAGTTACCGGCTTGCCAGGACCAATACCCTGCTGCCCGACGGAACCGGCCTCGGCAGCAAATCGTCCGACATCGTCGGGCGCACAACGGTCCGTTACCGCGACCTTGTCAGCATCAGTCACCGGTACCGGCTCGACAAGGATAATTTTCAGTTGCGCCGCAACGAACTCGACGCGACGATCGGCAACCGCTCGACCTATGCGTCGATCGGATATCTGCGCCTGAACCGCAATATCGGCCCCTTGCTTGAGGATTTGCGCGACCGTGAGGAAATCCGGCTTGGCGGCCGTGTTCAGGTCACGCGGTTCATTTCGGTGTTCGGATCGGCGGTCGTCGACCTGACTGACCGCGCAGAAGATCCGCTGTCGGTTGCCGATGGCTATCAGCCGATCCGTCACCGGCTTGGCATTGCCTATACCGACGACTGTCTCGACATCGGGCTGACATGGCGGCGTGATTATGAAACGACCGGGGATTCGCGTGCGGGCAACTCATATCTGCTCAGGCTGGTATTCCGTGGACTGGGTCGCTAAGCCCCTGTTCACCAAGGCACGGGCAAACGTCCGGCATCGACATTTCGAAGGACTGATGCTCACGTGAACATCCGATTGAAAGGCCTCGTCGCCGCCACTGCGCTGACGCTTACGGCAACCAGCGGCTTCGCCCAGACCGTGACCGACGCCCCGCCTGTCCCGACAAACGCCGGCCTGAACCTGCCTACGGTCCTGACACCGTTCGGAAAGGTCGATCCCTATCTGCGCAAGGCGACCGCGATCGTGAACGGCGATATCATCACCGGCACCGATGTCGACCAGCGGCTTGCGCTGATCGTGATTGCCAACAGCGGCCGGATCGATCCCGAAGAAAAGGAACGGTTGCGGCTGCAGGTGCTGCGCAACCTCGTCGATGAAACGCTTCAGATCCAGGAAGCAAAAGCGAACGAAATCACCATTTCACAGGCGGAAATCACCAGCAGCTACAACCGCATCGCCGAACGTTTCAAACGCACGCCGTCGACAATGGCGGCCTATCTGCGCGAACAGGGATCGTCCGACCGGTCGATCAAGCGCCAGATTCAGGGCGAGATGGCGTGGAGCCGGATGCTGCGCCGCAAGGTCGAACCCTTCGTCAATGTCAGTGGCGAAGAAGTCCAGTCAATCATGGACCGGCTGCAAGCGTCAAAGGGGCTGAAAGAATTTCACGTCGGTGAAATCTATCTGTCGGCCACGCCCGAAAATTCGACCGAAGTCATCGCCAATGCCAAAAAGATCATCGATCAGATACGGCAGGGCGGGTCCTTTGCGGCATACGCCCGCCAGTTTTCAGAAGCATCCACGGCTGCCGTCGGTGGCGATCTCGGGTGGGTGCGCGCGCCGCAACTGCCCGACGCACTCGCGCTTGCCGTGCAGGAATTGTCGGTCGGGCAAATCGCCGGGCCAGTTGCCGTGCCCGGCGGATTTTCGGTCGTCTACCTTGTCGACAGCCGCCAGGTGCTGACGACAGATCCGCGTGATGCCGTCCTCAACCTGCGGCAGATGTCGATCAAGTTTGACGCCGCACTCACGCCGGCCGCTGCAACGGCGCGCGCCGAATCCTTTGCAAAGGCAACCCAGAACATGGGCGGGTGCGGCCGCGTGTCCGAAGTTGCCGCCGCGCAGAAAGCCGAAGTCATCGACAATGATCAGGTCAAGGTGCGCGACCTGCCGCCGCAGTTGCAGGACATGCTCCTGAAGCTTTCGGTCGGTGAATCGACACCCCCGTTCGGTTCGCAAGCCGAAGGTGTCCGCGTCCTGGTGCTGTGCGGTCGTGACGAAGCCCAGGCGGCGGGTGGTCCTTCGTTCGAACAGCTGATGTCGCAAATGGAGGAAACCCGCGTCAATCAGCGGGCCCAGCGCTACCTGCGCGACCTGCGTCGTGATGCGGTGGTCGAATATCGCTAGTCTGTACTCCGTCGATGCGCCGCTTGCCGTGGCTATGGGTGATCCGGCCGGAATCGGGCCAGAGGTCATTGCCAAGGCGTGGGTGGAACGCACACGCGCCGGTCTGTCGCCGTTTTTTGCCGTGGGTGACATCCGCGCCATTCAGGCGGTCTGGCTTGGACCGGTCGAAAAGATCGATGACCCGCGCCAGTCTGTGGCCGTCTTCGAACGGGCGTTGCCGGTCATGCAGCTTGAGGATGCCGGGTCGATCACGCCGGGCGAGCCCAATCTCGAAGGCGCGCGCTGTTCGCTCGATTCGCTCGAACTGGCCGTCGGCATTGCCCGGTCGGGTGCCGCGCGGGCGCTGATTACCGGGCCTGTCTCCAAAACCCAGCTTTATGCCGTCGGCTTTTCGCATCCCGGGCAAACCGAATTCATTGCCGAACGCTGCGGCGTGGCGAGTGAAAATGCGGTCATGCTCCTTGCCGGTCCGACATTGAAAGTCGTCCCTGTCACGACGCATGTTCCGCTGGCCGATGTGCCGTCCATGCTGTCAGTTGACATGATCGTTGCTACCGGCCGCGCCACTGCACGCGGGCTGCAACGCAATTTCGCGATTGCCAGTCCCCGTCTCGCCTTTGCCGGGTTCAATCCGCACGCCGGCGAAAACGGTGCGATGGGTCGCGAAGAAATTGACTATATCATGCCCGCCATCGAAATTTTACTCAGCGAAGGCATTGATGCGACCGGTCCCGCGGCGGCCGATGCCATGTTTCATGCCCGCGCCCGGTCACATTATGACGTGGCGATCTGCCTTTATCATGATCAGGCGCTTATCCCACTGAAAACACTGCATTTTGATGAAGGCGTCAACATGACGCTCAGCCTGCCTATCGTCCGCACCGCGCCCGACCATGGCACCGCCTTTGGCATCGCGGGTAAGAACATCGCCAATCCCGGTGCGATGATCGCGGCCATCAAGATGGCGGCACAGGCGACCGACTGCCGCGCGGAACAGGCCTGCACGCAACAGGCCGCGTGACCATTGTCAGGGCACCGCTGCGTGATGTCATTGCGCGCCACGGGCTGACCGCAAGCAAGGCACTGGGCCAGAATTTCCTTCTCGATGGCCAGTTGCTTGACCGGATTGCGGCGGTGCCCGGCGATTTGACTGCGCAGTCAGTCTATGAAGTCGGTCCCGGTCCCGGCGGCCTCACCCGCGCGCTGATCGATGCCGGTGCGCGCGTGACTGCGGTGGAGCGGGACCACCGCTGTCTGCCCGCTCTTGCCGAACTCAGCGACGCGCACCCTGGCCAGCTTCGCGTGATCGAGGGTGATGCGATGACCATCGACCTTTCCGATATGATCGAACCCGGCGGCCACATCATTGCCAACCTTCCTTATAATGTCGGCACGGCACTGCTCGTCCGATGGCTTACGGGTGCAGTCTGGCCACCCCGCTTTGCATCGCTGACGCTGATGTTTCAGGCCGAAGTCGCCGATCGTATCGTCGCTGCGCCCGACACGCCGGCATTTGGACGGCTTTCCGTTCTTTCGCAATGGCGCAGCACGGCACGGATCGCGATGAAGGTCCACCGGTCGGCCTTCACACCCCCGCCAAAGGTGATGTCGGCCATCGTCCATATCGTGCCGCTTCCGCAACCCGCCGGGGTCATGTGCGCAGCTGTCGAACGCCTGACCGCCGCGGCATTCGGACAGCGGCGCAAAATGCTGCGGCAGAGTGTGAAAGGGGTGCCGGGCGCACTGGCAGCGCTTGACCGCCTTGGCATCGATCCGGCCCGCCGCGCCGAAACCCTGCGCATATGCGATTTCATCGACGTTGCGCGGCTGCTCTAATTTTCTTTACCGACGGTCGCGACCGGGCGCGGCGTCACGGTCTGCGCCGACATGGCCGGGCCCGCTCCGCCCCGCTCGATGGCAGCGGCGAGCGTCACCTGTTCGGGGCATGTCGTCAGGCACAGCAATTTGACCTTGGCGAGGTTTTCCTTCGCCTTGGTCACTGCTCCCTTTGTGACAAGCGCCTCGCCCTGCCCCGCCAGCGCAGCGACGTCATTGGGCTCGATCAGCAAGGCTTCACGATAAAGCCGGATCGCTTTTCCCGGAAGCTCCTGTTTTTTCGCGACATCGGCAAGCGCCAGAAACGCCGTCCGGTTTTTCGGGTCGATCGCCAGTGCAGTTTCCAGCAGGTCGTTCGCGCTGTCATAACGGCCTGCCGCGGCCTCTGCCTGGCCGGCGCGTGTCATTGCCGCCGACCGTAGGTCAACCTGGCTGTCGGGCCGCTGGCTGTGGCCGACACTCGATACCGTTGCAAGGACCGCAGCAAGTGCAAGGGCCGGGGGCGTGAGGCGCATCAGGGTCTCCAATAGCATATGAACCCGCGAGCTAGCACGCCCGGACCAGCCGCGCGACGAAAAAACCATCGGTCCTGTCAACGGACGGTGTCAATGTCCGCGCCATGTCGAGCCGCCAGCCTGTCCGGTGGCGCAGGAACGCATCGACCTGCGCCTGCCCCTCTTCACCGATCAGCGAGCACACCGCATAGACCAGTGCCCCGCCCGGGCTGACCAGTGTCGCCGCCAGATCGATCAGATAGGCTTGCAGCCGGATCACCGCGTCAAGACGGGCATGCGTCAGCCGCCAGCGCAGTTCGGGGTTCCGCCGCCACGTTCCCGTCCCTGAACAGGGCGCATCGACCAATACGGTATCGGCACTGTCGACCAGATCGGCAAGCAAATCGGTTTCTCGTTTCGGATTGAGCATCCGCGTCTGGACGAACGACGCCCCCGCTACGTGCGCACGCGGGATCAGGCGCGACAGCCGTCCACGGTCGGTGTCGCACGCATAAAGCATGCCCTGCCCCGCCATGTCCGCTGCCAGCGAGAGCGTCTTGCCGCCCGCCCCTGCACACAGATCGATGATCGTCTGGCCGGGCATGGCCTGACACGCGTCGCATATCATCTGGCTGCCGGCATCCTGCACTTCGATCAGGCCGTTCAGCTCGGGCCGGGTGGCAAGCGGTATCGTGTCGGGCAGGCGCAGGCCGTTCGCCGTGCCCTCGATCGGTTCGGCCCCCGCCAGCATCGGGAGCAGCGCAGATCGACTGGTTTTCAGCGTGTTGACGCGCACATCGAACTGCGCGCGTTGCATCAGTGCCTGATGCTCCGCCTCGGGAATGATCCGGGCGAGCCAGCCGGGAAGCAGACAGGGCACCGCACCCCGTTCGGACGCGCCAATCGCGCACGGCCCATGGGCGGATCCGTCGAACAGCACGGCCAGTTCGGGACTGACAGTGGTGAGGCCGATCATCGCGGCCCGGCCCGACTTTGGCACATCACCGAATGTGCGGATGGCGCGATAGATCAGGTCGCGCACCGCACGCCGGTCGCCCGACCCGGCAAAACGGTGCGTCTTGAACCAGCTGGCGATGATCGTATCGGCGGCGGCGCCATTGTCGCGGACCGACGCGATGATCAGATCAAGGATGTCAATGGCCGCCTGAACCCGTGCAGCGGGCGTCATTGGGTCGGATAATTCGGGGCTTCGCGCGTAATCGAGACATCATGGACATGGCTTTCACGCAGGCCCGCGTTCGTGATGCGCACAAACTTTGCCCGGTCCTGCAAATCGGTGATCGTGCGTGATCCGGTGTAGCCCATGGCCGCTTTCACCCCGCCGACAAGCTGATGGATGACGTCGCGCGCCGGCCCTTTATACGCAACCTGACCCTCAATTCCTTCGGGCACCAGTTTCAGCTGATCCTTGATATCCTGCTGGAAATACCGATCCGCCGATCCCCGCGCCATGGCGCCGACGCTGCCCATGCCGCGATAGGATTTGTAGCTCCGTCCCTGATACAGGAATATTTCGCCCGGTGCCTCGGTCGTGCCTGCCAGCAACGATCCGATCATCACCGTCGATGCGCCACCCGCCAGCGCCTTGGCAACGTCACCCGACGTGCGCAGGCCGCCATCGGCGATAACCGGAATGCCCGATTTTGCTGCCTCGTTCGCGGCGTCCATGATTGCCGTCAGTTGCGGCACGCCAACGCCCGCCACAACGCGCGTGGTGCAGATTGATCCCGGCCCGATGCCGACCTTGATCCCGTCCGCCCCCGCGTCGATCAGCGCGCGTGTCGCTTCGCCCGTCGCGACATTGCCTGCGACGATCTGAACGGAATTGCTCAGCTTGCGGATACGCTCGACGGCGATTGCGACCATTTTCGAATGGCCATGTGCGGTGTCGACGACAATCAGGTCGCATTCGGCATCGATCAGCGCTTCGGTGCGTTCGAACCCGGCATCGCCCGTCGTCGTCGCCGCTGCCACGCGCAGGCGCCCTGTCGCGTCCTTGGTGGCGTCGGGATAGGTCACGGCCTTTTCGATATCCTTGACCGTGATCAGGCCCGTGCAGCGGAAATCCGCATCGACCACCAGCAGTTTTTCGATCCGCCGCTGGTGAAGCAGCCGTTGCGCCTCTTCCTGCGTCACGCCTTCCTTCACCGTCGCCAGATTCTGGCTGGTCATCAGTTCGCTGACCGGTTGCGCCGGGTTCCCTGCAAAGCGCACGTCGCGATTGGTCAGGATACCGACCAGCTTTCCCGACACCTCGACCACGGGAATGCCCGAAATCCTGTGCCGGGCCATGATGTCTCGGGCATCGGCCAGTGTCTGGTCCGGCCGGATCGTGATCGGGTTGACGACCATGCCGCTTTCGAACCGCTTCACCTGACGCACCGCTGCGGCCTGTTCTTCAACTGAAAGGTTGCGGTGGAGCACGCCAATCCCGCCAAGCTGCGCCATGACGATCGCCATGTCAGCCTCGGTCACCGTGTCCATTGCCGACGAAAGGATCGGAATGTTGAGCGAAATGCCTTTGGTCAGGCGCGTCCGCGTATCGGCCTGGCTGGGCAAAACGTCGGAGGCGCCGGGTTGCAGCAGGACATCGTCGAACGTGAGACCGAGGGGGATTTCCATGGGGGCAGTGCACCTGTGCGAGTCGTGCGGCCCCGCTTAACCGGACCGCGCGCGAAGTGCCAGTGAGCGACGACCGGTCAATCCACTTGCGCTGTGTCGCCGGGATTGCCATCGACGGTTTGAAAGGACAGCGCGTGAACGCATATCAAAGCCTGCTGTTCGTGCCGGGAAGCCGGCCCGAACGCTTTGCAAAGGCACTGGCCAGCGGAGCGGACCTTGTCGTCATCGATCTTGAAGATGCGGTTGGCCCTGCGGACAAGGACGGTGCGCGCGTCGCGGCCATGGCTGCACTCGGTGATCCCCGCCTCGGTATCCGGATCAACGGATTGCGCACGGCGCAAGGGCTGGCCGATCTGCTTGCGCTGTCAACGGCAAAACTTCCGTATCTCATGATCCCGATGGTCGAAGCGGTTGCAGACATTGAAATCGCGCACGCCATTCTTGGCCCGGGCGTTGGCATCATTCCGCTTGTCGAAACCATCAGGGGGCTGAACGTCGCATCGGGCATTGCCGCCTCGCCGGGCATCGCCGGGGTCATGCTCGGCGGCGCCGATTTTACCGGACAGCTCGGGGTTGCCATGTCGTGGGATGCCCTGTTTACCGCGCGCAGTGCGATCGTCATGGCCTGCGCCGCGGCGCATGTGCCGTCGATTGATGCGCCGTGGCTCGACCTCGACAATCTTGACGCACTCGCAATTGACGTCGCGCGCGTGAAAGCCATGGGCTTCTCCGCAAAATCGGTCGTCCATCCCAAACATGTCCCCGTCGTGCATCAGGTCATGCGCCCGACCCAGGCCGAAATTGCCGAGGCGCATGATGCCGAAGCCGCCTATGCCGCCGCAGGACAGGCCGCCGTACGCTTCAACGGCAAAATGCTCGAAGCGCCCGTCATGATGCGATACCGCCGGATATTGGCGCAAAGCGGTTCCTTGTAAATGTCGCTCCGCCTTGAAATCCACGGCCCCGTCGCGCATCTCATCATCGATCGTACGGCAAAGCGAAATGCGTTCGACAAGGCGATGTGGGATGCGCTGCCCGCGCTTCTTGCCCGCGCGATGGCTGATGACGCCGTGCGCATTCTCATCCTGCGATCGGCCGGACCCGGCATGTTCTGCGCAGGCGCCGACATTGGCGAACTGTCGGCCAATGCCGGCGATACAAAGTGGCTGAGCGCCAATCAGAGCGCGATCAACCGTGCGCAATATGACCTTGCCCGCGCTGCCAAACCGACGATCGCGCTCATCGACGGGGATTGCATCGGCGGCGGCTGCGGGCTTGCGCTCGCCTGCGATCTGCGTGTCGCGACGGCACGGTCGCGCTTTGGCATCACGGCGGCCAGGCTCGGTCTCGTCTATACATTTCATGATACCAAATTGCTCGTCGATCTCGTCGGACCCGCGACGGCCAAACGCATTCTTTTTACCGGGTCGCTGATCGATGCTGCTGACGCCCTTCGCTTCGGTCTGATCGACGATATCGCCGAAAATGCCGATGTCCTGATTGACAGCCTCACCACGGCGTCGGGACACAGCCAGCGCGGCGCCAAAATGATGATCAGGCGCATCCTCGACGGCCAGGTCGCAGACGACGACGCGACCGGGCACCTTTTTGCCGCTGCCTTTACCGGCACCGATTTCCGCAAAGGCGTCGATGCGTTTTTCAATAAACGAAACGCTGATTTCAGATGATCCGCGCATCCTGCCCTCACGACAAACCATAGGCATCGGCCAGACGGTCGAGCGCCAGAGTCAGGACGACCCGCCCCGATCGCGTCGGCCAGCCCATTGCCTTTTCGGCGGTCGGCAAGGATTCGCCCGCACAGACGATCCGCCACAATATGTCCGACAGACCGGGACCGACCATGCCGACGGCGCGGTCGAACCGCTGTTTTGCCGACACTTGCCGCGTCGTCGGATCACTGCCGCACGGCGCACCGCGTCGTCCTTTGGCAAGCGGCGCCGCATCCCAGCGCATTGTCACACTTGGTCCCAAAGCAGCCATTTCATAATCATCGCGAAGCCGCTCTCCCGCCTCGAACTGGCGGGCATCGACAAGGTTGCGCGCGCGCAGCCATGACAAAGGCGATTCTGCAAGATTGACCGTAACGGTTCTCCGGCCGTGGCGGCGATCGGACCGGATCTGGCTTGCACCAGGTACCGCTCTTGACGAGGGCGGGTCGATGTCAGCGATATTCAAAACCCGCTCAACCAGCTGCTGCATGATCATTTCTCCCGAATCGCACGTTTATGACTTGCCATAAGGATCGGGCTGTAGGAAAGAACAAATCCTTATTGGTTATAAATGAGGTGAAATCATGATCACGCGTATTCGCGAGGTGCGTCGCGCAAAGGGGCTGACGCTGCTTGACGTCGCGGAACGCTGCGTCCCGGCGACGACGGCCCAGACCATCGGCCGGCTCGAAACCGGGACGCGTACCGTATCGGTTGGCTGGCTGAATCGCATTGCGGCGGCTCTGGACGTCACGGCTGGTGATCTCGTCGAATTGCCTGATCATGCCGACCTGCCGGTCGCGGCTGTTCTTGGCGCTGACGGCGTGAACGCGCCGCGCCGCGATGCGGTGGTTGCGCCCCCGGTGCCGGTGCCGGGCATGGTTGCGATTCTGGTAGAGACCACCGTCGGCGAATATCGCGCTGGCGATGTCATCTGGTGCCAGCGGGTCGCCCCCGACAATTTTGCAACGCTGCTCAATCGGGACGTCCTTCTGCCCCGTCCTGCGGGCCGTTTTATCTTTGGCAGGCTGATCGGACGCGACGGAACGATGTTGCAGATCCTGCCGTTCGGCGCCGGCGGAAAGCAGCAGGTCATCGCCGATCCGGCCTGGGCTGCTTATGCCGTAAAAATGATCCGGTCGCTCTGACGACGGGTCATATGCTGATCAGCTGATTTCAGAATCAGGCAATTGGCATGGTGGGCGATGACGGGCTCGAACCGCCGACCCTCTCGGTGTAAACGAGATGCTCTACCAACTGAGCTAATCGCCCGCTCGCGCGTCGGATGCCTGAAAACAGGTCATACCGCAAGCCCGCCTTGCGCCTTTGCCGCCATCAGATACGCACTCATTCCAGACGCGGCACCGTCGGAAAGTTCGATGAATATCCGCCGTCCGTCTTCGGGGTCGGCAATGCGCACGAAAATGCCATTCTCGCTCATCGTCTTGATCCAGCGCAGGGCCGTCGTCGGCGGCACCGCGGCGGCAATGCACAAGCTGGACACGGCGACCCGCATCCGCTCAAGCCGCGCAGCCATCAGATCGAGCAGCATGTCCCACGCCGGATCCGCAAACAGGTCGCTCCGGAAATAACAGTCCCGCATCCGTCGCAACCGGATGATCGCACGGACATCAGCGGCATGAATCGGCATCGGCGCCGCCGCAAACCGGGTTGTCTCCGCGCGAAAGCCGATCATCGCGTCGCTCACTCCGCGCAATGGCGCCGGCTCGGTCTCCACCAGATCGGCAAGCGTGCGGGCGATCCGCTGCACTTCGTCTGCCAGTCGCTGCAAACGCAATGAATCGTCGATCGCCACTTCATGCAGGACAGGGGAATGCGTGGTCCCGAACAGCGCCAGCGTCGCGACCCAGTCTGCGGCGCTCGCCTGGCTCATCAGCACGACGGCGGGTGCGCTCAGCCGCGCGGCAACCGCATCGAGACAATCGGGGGCGCTGTTGACGATCACCGGCAGATGATCGACCCGGCTGATCACGTCGAGCCTGTCGAGCAGACGGTCCAGTTCGGGCCCGTCGCCATGCGCCACGTCGACAAACACGGCATCGCCCGCCGGATAGTCGGCAAGCCGCGCCAGACCGTCATCGGTCGATCCGGCAAATAATATCCGCGCGCCGATCCGCCCTGCGATCGACAGCGCCATGTCCTTGCCAGTCACAGTGTCGGCAAAGATCGAGATACGGCGTTCGTCGTGATTGTAACTGGCCAAGCTTGCGACCTCTTGTGGATATAGTTCGAAATTCATTCTTACCCCCCGGCTTCACTGTGTCCAGCTTGTCGCCGGTTCGGACTCTTGTCAGCCGTGATTGGCGCGGTTTCGGATCAACCTGTGCTCGCCAGCAGCCGCGACTCGGCTAGATTCCTCGACCGGGGACTTTCACCATTTCGGGGACCAGACCGGATATGACGAAAACAGGGACGAACGCCCGTGATGGCGCTGTGACGGTCGATAGCTATTTGCTGGGGACCAGTGCCGTCATTGATGCTGTTCGGGCGCTGGTGCGCCGCGTCGCGAAAAGCAATACGTCGGTTATTGTCACGGGACCATCGGGAAGCGGAAAGGAACGCGTCGCCCGCGCCATTCATGTCGAAAGCGATCGCGCGCACGGGCCATTCGTCGCCATAAACTGCGGCGCCATTCCCCGCGATCTCCTCGAAAGCGAACTTTTCGGCCATGAAAAAGGCAGCTTCACCGGGGCTCATGCCCAGCGTCAGGGCCGCTTCGAAGAGGCGCATCGCGGCACCCTGTTCCTCGATGAAATCGGCGACATGCCCCCCGAAATGCAAGTCAAACTGCTTCGTGTCCTCGAAGAACGCTGTGTCGAACGTGTCGGCGGACGCGGCACGATTGCCGTCGATGTGCGCATCATCTGTGCCACCCACCGCGATCTGTCAGTCGCGATAGAGGACCAGCGGTTTCGCGAAGACCTTTACTACCGGCTCGCCGTTTTTCCGATTCATATGGCAGGGCTTCAGGCGCGGAGCGAAGATTTGCCCGTGCTGATCGACCATTTCCTTGCGCGCAGTGTCGACCGCAAATCCATGGTCCGTTTTTCGGCAACGGCCTTGTCCGCTCTGGCGTTGCATTCGTGGCCCGGCAATGTCCGCGAGCTGCGTAATTTTGTCGAGCGGGCGGCCATCCTCCATCCTGGCGAACTGCTGACCGCAGATATGGTCGATGCCTTGCTTCTCCACCCGAAATCGACCGCCAAACCCGCTGAGAATCCGTCGTTGACAGAAAGCAGCATCGGCGGCGCGGGGATTGATCTTCGTGCGGTCCTCCACGATCTCGAAGGGCGCTACATTGGCGAAGCGCTCAACCGTACCAATGGCGTCGTCGCCGATGCGGCGCGGCTGCTCGGCCTTCAGCGCACGACGCTGATCGAAAAAATGCGCCGCCACGCCGCCTGATTGCTGCTTACGACCCGATTTCTCGCCACGCATCTGCAATCGGCCCGACCGTCAGACGCGCCTGTTTGCACCAGAATGGATCGATCTCTGTCGCCGCACGGGTCAGACAGCGTCGGGCCTCGCGGTACACCTGCGCCATCAGCGTGGCTGTCGTACCGCCCGTGCGGTGATCGAGGCTTGCTTCAAGCGCGTGCAGGATCGCCTGCGCGCGCGCTTGCGCGTCATGCGCAGGACGCCCGCGATCAAGGCCATGGGCCATCGCATCGATCTGGACAAGCGCTTCATCAAGCAAAATCGCGACAAGTCCGTGCGCCGACGCGCCCTCGACACGGCTCGACTGATCGACCTGGCGATAGATTGCAGCGCCATTCATTTCGATGAATTCCACGCCGAAACCTGTTGCTCGACATAGCTTTGTACGGCTTTCAGCTGCGCGACCTGCCGGTCCATGCCGCCAAAGCTTCTGGTAAGGCGGTCGATCAGCCGGCTGTTCTCATCCTCCATGCGCACACGGTCCTTTGCGATGGCAGTCCCGATCCGTTCATATCGGGCAGTCGCCGTCGCCAGTGCGCCTTCGCCCAGAGTCAGGCGATCACGAAGACTGCCAAGAGCAGTCGACAGACCCGTCGTGCTGACCAGCATGGCGCTCACCTCTGCCGGTGCTGCCGTGACCGCCGCCGTGAATTTTGTGGCGTCGAACGTCAGCGCGCCGGTGCGGCTGACGCCAATCCCGATGTCGGACAATGTCTTGTACGTACCCGTCGTGGCCAGCTGTGTCAGTGGCAGGCGGCGAAACTCCGCCTGGACGGCACGGCCAGCGCTATCACCGTTGAGCGCCCCCGCCGACGCCAGCACGGATCCGGCGCGCATATCATCGGCCAGCGTCGTTTGCAGCGCGTTGAATGCGGTTACGAAACCGGTTGCGAGCTTCTTCAATCCCGCGGTGTCAACGCCGGGTGCGCTTTCGGCATAATCGCTGACCAGCGACGCCAGGCCATTTTTCAGCGTGGACACGGCCGAAATACGCGCGCCATTGTTACGCTCTTTCGACGTGATCTGCGCGTCGCGCACTTCACGCGCACTGACAGCGAGTTGCGCGACAAGCTTCTGGGTATCGATTCCCGATCCGATCCCGAGAGTGCTGGCAATCGAGGGCAGCATAAAACGTCTCCTTCCCCCGATTTACGACCGTTTCGTGCGTGACTTTAACAATCGCGCCTCACGCAATGCCGCATCGATGGCCACCGCCAGCCCGTCATGACGCATCCCAAGATGAACAAACGCCGCCTGCGCTTCCACAAGGGCCGCACAAATGGCGTCGAGCCAGTCGGTTCTGCGACATGTCATGCCCCGGTAACGGGTGCATGAGGACAGGCTTAAGCCTCGCGTCGGCCGTCGGTACCGAACCGCATGCTGGCGGGGACGTCGATGTCCGGCTGTACGCGCCCCGCAGCGATCGCCGCGTCAAGATTGATGACAAATGCCAGAACCGTTGCCACCGCCAGATACAGGTCCTCACGCACGCGGTCGCCCGGCCTGCTCGTGAAATACAAGGCCCGGGTCAGCGCCGGATATTCAAGACAGGGAACGTCGTTTCCTTTTGCAAGATCGCGGATTGCAGCGGCCGCCTCATCGGCACCGCGCGCCACCACGACCGGTGCGCCATCACGTTCAGGATCATAACGCAGCGCCACGGCAAAATGCGTCGGGTTGGTAAGGACGACCGTCGCCTCTTTCATGGCACTGCGCGCCGATGATGTTGCCAGTGCATATTGCCGGCTGCGACGGGTGCGTTTCATTTCGGCCGACCCGTCAGCTTCGCGCGCTTCACGCAACACTTCGTCCTTGGTCATCATCAACCGCGTGCGCCGCCGGGCCGCCTGCACCGGCACATCAATCAGCGCGACCAGGCCAAGCATCAGCCCGCCGACCATCAGGATATGCGTGAACAACGAACCGGCAACCGCCGATCCGCCCGCCACGTCACCTGTGCCAAGGCCGATCAGCGTCGAGCGTCCGGCATAAAGCGTCAGGAAGCAGATACCGCCGACCAGACTCACCTTGGCCAGCGATTTTCCCAGTTCGGCAACGCCCGCCATGCCGAACATCCGCCCCAGTCCCGACCGCGGACTGATCCGTGACCATTTCGGCGTGGCGTTGCCCCAGCGAACGCCAAGCGACCCCAGCAACGCCGGTGCCATCACCGCGGCAAGCAAACTCATCGCCAAAAGCAGACTCAACGGACTCAACACGGCAGCGATCGCCTCGGCGATGGCCGGGCCCGGTGCAAAAACGCGAATATCATCATGGCCGAACTGCAACATGGTGCGCAGCATTGCCGACAGCATCCGGACCATGGCGACGCCGCTGACCACTGCCCATATCACGCCGGTCGCAACGACAAGCGCGGTCGACAACTCGCGCGACTGGAGCATGTCGCCGTCACGTTTGGCGTCACTCAGCTTTTTCGGTGTCGGGCTTTCGGTTTTGTCGCTCTCGCTCATCGTGCCACCACGCGCGCGCTGTCCTCCAGTGTCGCCATCAGATGCCGTGTGATCGCATGGCCAATCACCGGCGTCGCAAAGGCAAACAGCATCAACCCGCCGAGCAGGGCAGCCGGCAACCCGACCGCGAACAGGTTCAATGCCGGTGCCGACCGCGCAAGCAACGCCATGACAAGCTGGATCAGGATAATCCCGGTCACGACGGGCAGTGACAATGTGACGCTGGCCGCAAACATGGCACCACCGATATCGACGACCGCGCCGACCCTATGGGCAGACAGCAGTCCGCTGCCCACCGGCAAGGCGCGATAACTTTCAACGATAACAGTCACAAATGCCAGATGGCCGTCCATCGACAGAAAAAGCAACGTCGCCAGAATCGTCAGCATCTGCCCGATTGCCGTCGTGCCATGACCACTCATCGGGTCGATTGTCGCAGCAAAACCAAGGCCCATTGCGTTGCCAATCGCCTCACCGGCAATCGCTGTGGCGGCAAATCCGGCCTGCACCGAAAAGCCCAGGGCGAAACCGACGATCACCTCTCCCATGATCAACATCAATCCGGCAATGCTCGCCATGCCTTCGGCAGGCAGAAATATGGTGGCGATTGCACTGGACGGCACACCCACGGCTACGGCCAGTATGAAACGCAGGAACACGGGCATTTGCGGCGCACCAAAAACGGGGGCAGCCAGGAATGCCGCACCCGGGCGGATCGACGCCAGCATCAACGCAGGCAGCAATGCCTGTGCGGCGCCGATATCGGCCCCGGTCAGCGCGTGACTTCTGTAATGTGCATGTACATCTCACGCGTGAAATCGACCATCAGGCCCATGATCGCCGCACCGAACAGCGCCAGCACGACCGCAACGACAATAAGCTTGGGCACAAAAGACAGCGTCGCTTCATTGATCGATGTTGCAGCCTGCACAACGCCCACCAGCAGCCCGACGACGAGGACCGGGATCAGGATCGGCATCGACGCCAGAGCCGTGGTCCACAACGCCTGCTGGGCGATGCCCATGAAGAAATCGGAATCGCTGTCCATCATCCGGTCCCGAACGACGCCGCCATCGATCCCATTGTCAAAGCCCAGCCATCGACGAGCACGAATAACAATAATTTGAACGGCATAGAGATGATACTCGGTGACAGCATCATCATGCCCAGCGCCATCAGCGCCGATGCCACGACCAAGTCGATGACAAGGAATGGCAGGAAAATGAGAAACCCGATCTGGAACGCCGTCTTTAACTCGCTCGTCACGAACGCCGGGAGCAGTATTGAAAAGGGAACATCTTCAGCTTTTGCGACTTTTGGCGTCTTGGCAAGTTTGAAAAACAGGTCGAGATCAGCGCTGCGCACCTGTCCGGCCATGAATCCGTGCAAGGCATTGCCACTCCGCGCGACAGCCTCTTCAATGGCGATCTGTTTAGCCTGATACGGCTGGTAGGCCGTCCGGTTCACATCATCGATCACCGGTCGCATCACGAACAATGAGAGAAACAGCGCCATGCCGACCAGGACCTGATTGGGCGGTGTCTGCTGCAATCCCAGCGCCTGCCGCAAAATCGACAAGACGATGATGATCCGCGTGAAGCTTGTCATCATCAGCAGGATCGACGGCAATATGGCCAGCACCGTCATCAGCAGCAAAAGCTGCAATGACAACGCCAGTGGCTGGCCGCCGTTGATCGCACTCAAAGGCGCGGCGAGTGATCCTGACATCACCGCCCGCCCGCCCGTTTGAGGATGGCATGAAATGAGTGCGCGTCGTCATCATCACCCGGTTCGCGCCGAAGCATCGCTGGCCGCATCCGTTCAGGGCTGCTGTCATGCGTCTGCAAGATTGAAATTCCGGCGCGCGACACCCCGATCAGCATCCGTTGTCCGTGAACTTCGACCAGCATCAGATTGGCGCCCATGCCAATCGCCTGTCGCCCGACCACACGGATAGGCTGCTCCGTCCCGGGTATCAGGCCACTGCCTTTTGCAGCGCGCAACAGGAAAAGTAACCCCACCGCCAGCGCGCAGACGCCAAGCAATGTCAGGATATATGAAATGATCACTGCCGTCTTTCGCGCTGTGGCATGGTCATTTCGCTGTCGACGATCTCGGTAATGCGGACCCCGTACCGATCACCGGCATTCACCACTTCGCCACGTGCGATCACGGTGCCGTTTGCCAGAATGTCGACCGGTTCGTTGATAGGCCGGTCAAGCTCGATCACGGCCCCTTGTGTCAGATCGAGCAAATCCTGCATCGTCCGGGATACCGATCCCAGTTCGACCGACAGGCGCAGCGGAATCTGCGCAAGCAATCCCCATCCCGCTGCCCCGGTGACCATGATATCTTCGCTCATCAGTGAAACTCCGTTCGGTTGATCATGATTGCAGCGCGCCCGTCACGCGCATCGGCAACGCCGGTTGCAATGCGAAAGCCCGCAGCGATAAGCGCGACTTCGTTCAGCGTCGGAATGGGGATGACCGCGCCTGGCACAAGCCGGGCCACCTCGCCCGCTGACAATGTCGGCCGCGCCAGCACGCAGCGGACAGTGACGCGTGCACCGCCAATCGCATGTTCCAGCCGGGCGCGCCAGTGATCGTGCGATGACGGGCCGACCGCCGTCGTCTCAATCTGCGCCAGCGCAAGCATCGGCAGAAAAAGCGCGATCGTGCCAAGCGGAACGTCACCTGCAACCACATCGAAACCACAGCCGACGGCCCGTGCTTTCATCGAGACCGCCTCAGCCGGCACATCGGTCGCGCCGATCACTGTCATGCCCGCGACTGACAAGGCCGACGCCGCGGCATCGGCGAACATTGTGGCGAACCGATACCCGTATCGCACCGACAATCTTGATGGCGTTGCGATCACGAATGTCGCTTCACTCCCGTTACCGCCGTAGGCAAATTCGACCATCGACTGGAGAACGGCGTCGGGAATACCGATCAGCCCGTAAACGCCCGCCACAGAGACGACGGCATAGTGCGACGTGGGCCCCAGCGAAGACAGGCATGTTTCGAAAATATCTTCATGGCATCCGTTCGATGTCAGCGAAAACGTCGGCCCGAGCACGTCGTCAGGCATCGACCGCAAGGTGCGGGTCATCCGTTCGATAAACGCAGAGGATGGCCGGTCAGTGGCCGGAAACATGGCGGGAACCGGGGGTGCACCAAACATCACTGCACCACAAAACTGGTGAAATACACGGTGTCGATGCCGGCAGTTTCACCACGTTCCTGAAGCGTTTTGTTAAGGACATCTTTCAGCTTGGCCGCAAGCGCCTGTTTGCCCGCTATCGTCGAAACCGATGCATAGCCCTCATCGGCAATCGTCAGCAGCGCCGCCGACCTTAGCGCCATTTCATGCGTTTTCAGGGCTTCGAGAAATTTTTCATCGTAAAATGTGCCAAGCGATATCGAAAGCTGCACGAACTGGCTGCTGTCTTTCAGATTGGACGTGAACGGCTGGCTGATCGGATAATAGCTGGCGGCATAGGCCCCTGCTCCATGCGCGCCCTTCACGCCTTCGCGTTTGACCTTCTTTGGTGCATTGGGATCTTCGACGGGTCCGGCAGGTGCGGTTGCGAACGCCTCCGGCTTCAGGACATAAAATCCGCCACCCACACCCGCCGCACCAATGATCAGGCCAATGAGAACCGGCATTATTTTCCCGATGAACCCCTTTTTCTTTACAGGCTGCGCGGGCGTCGCTTCGTCACTCATCCCCTGATTCCCTTATGCATATCGACCGGTCGGACGATGCGCGCTGGCGTCACCGACCTCGCTCAAATGATGACGACCGCGCAGTGGCGACCCCGTCGGCGGCACGCGCGGGCGGCTGCGTGAGTCAGGACCGTTCATGTCGACCGTGACCTGAACAAAGGGCACAGCGCTGCGCGCATCGTTCAGCAAAGGTTCGGCCTGCCGCACGGCCTGCAAAGCCGCCTGCGTTTCGACCCCGAGGTGCAGCATCGGGCCAGCGTCACTTTTTTCGATTGTGACTGCGACAGGACCAAGCATTTCGGGACGAACGTTAAAACGCACATCCGCATCGCCACTGACGCGCAGCACGTCGCGCGCGACATCAGCGACAAATGCCGGATAATGTGGCGTACGGTCGGGCTGAAACACCACCGGCTTGTCAGCATGCGGTCTTTGAACCGGAACAGTCATGGGGACCCCTGACCCGATATGATCTGGCCGCGGCGGTATCTCTGTTGTCGGCGTTCCTTCCGAAATACGGACATCGGCGATCGTCTGGATCGGACCCGGTTCAGGCACCTGCAGATGCCGGGTCGTCGCTGCTGGCGATGCCACATCACCACGGTCGCGAACCGTCTTCGGTGACGCGATCTTGTGATCGGGGACCGCAACATCATTGGGCAGTGCGACCGGTTGACCAGCGGCAACCGTGCTGACAGCAATGTCAACCGGCCGGATGTTCAGCGACAGCGTTGGGGCCGGGGCCGGGATCGGGGTCGGCGCTGTATCTGCGACCGTTTGCTCCACCTCGTTCGGCTGATTATCTTCCGATTCCGTCGAGTGCGCATGCGCATGCGGAGTCGTCGCGGCCACGACCTGCGCGCGCTTCGTGACGGGCACAGGACTTGCCTGCGCGATATCATCTGTCACAGCCGTCGCGGTCACTGGAACAGCGATGGGTGTCGGGGGTGGTACCTGAATGGCCTGAACCACCGGTGCGGCTATTTCGGCACCGGACTGCACAGAATCTTGCGGGACAGGAACAGGAACAGGCACAGGCGCCGCGCCACGAAGGTCGACACCATCACTCCCGGCCGTAGGGGGCAAGACCGCAGCCATCATCATGGCAAAATCCGGCTCCTCCGGGGCACTGGCAATACGCGGCGTCATCGTCGTCCCCGGCACGATCGCCAGCACGTCGGGTGCCTCACAGGGTGAAAGCCCCATCATGGCCGCTGCTTTCCGGCAGGCGGTACGGCTTGATTGGCACTGCGCAGATGCATCGCGCGCCGTTGGGTGCGGTGAATATCGATGGCGGCATCGAGTGCCCGACGTGCGCCCTTGCGCTCCTGTGCTGCATCGTTGCGATCGGCGGTTGCGCTCTCGATCTGCATCTGGGCCGCATGACGTATTGCCTGCATGCGCGTACCAAATTCCATGCGAGCCGACAGGTCGGATCCTGATGCTGCACCTTCGTTCACGGCAAACAAGATGTCCGCAGTGTCGATCCGGTCGGCGATCGCTTTCTGAATTGCGACCCGCGACGCCGCGTGCGCAAACGCAGCTGCCGCCATCCGGCTCGCCGCGCCGCGCACGACAACCAGTTTGTCGAACCGTGTTTTCATGCGCCGAACTCTGAAACAAGGCGGTTGATGGCGCTTGCCGTGTCAGCGTGCTCATCAACGGCTTGCGCCAGAAAATCGAGAATTGCCGGTCGCGCGGACAACGCTTCATCGACGATGAGGTCCGTCCCGGCCCGATAGGCGCCCATCAGCATCAAGTCCCGGTTTTCCTCCGCCACGGCCCACAGCCGCCGCACCCGCGCCGCTGCATCCTTATGCGCGCGTCCGGCAATATCGGTCATGACGCGGCTGAGCGACCGGCCGATATCGATCGCGGGGAACACGCCCTGTTCGGCCAGAACGCGCGACAAGATGATATGCCCGTCGGCCATCGCGCGTGCTGCATCGACCACCGGATCGTCGATATCATCGCCATCGGCCAGCACGGTGTAGAGCGCCGTTATCGATCCGCCCGATGTCACGTCGTTCCCGCACCGTTCGAGCAACGCCGGAATCAATGCCAGTGCCGATGGCGGATATCCCTTCATTGTCGGCGTTTCTCCGGTGCCCAGACCAAGTTCACGCTGCGCATGGGCAACGCGCGTCAGACTGTCGACGATCAGCAAGACATTTTTGCCCCGGTCACAGAAATATTCGGCAATCGCGGTTGCGCGCTGCGCCGCCCGTATGCGCAGCAAGGGCGATCGGTCACCGGCTTCGGCAACTGTCACGCTATGCCGGTGTGCGGCGGTGGCGCGCGTGCTTGCGACAAAATCGACGATTTCACGACTGCGTTCACCGACCAGCGCGATGACAACGACATCGGCCTCGGCACCATCAATCATCTGGCGGATAAGCGTCGATTTACCGACGCCCGATCCCGCCGCCAGGATCACCCGCTGTCCCCGTCCCAATGTCAAAAGAGCATCGATTGCACGCACGCCGGTGCCAAAGCAGGTCCTGATCGCCCCGCGACCGAGTGGATTGCGCATGCGTCCGCGAACATCACAGCGGTGGCCTGTCAGAATTGGGCCAGACCCGTCGATGGGTTTGCCACCGGCATCGATGACCCTGCCAAGCAACGCCGGGCCAATATCCGCCGTCAGCGAAGACCTGCCCTGCACAACTCGTGCGCCATGCGCGGGCGATGCATCGGATTGCAAGGCGAGAAGGATCGCTTCATCGCCGTCAAACCCAACGACTTCTGCGGCAATATGGTCATCGATGACCGCACCGGTGCCGATGGCGCACGCAAACCCGCGCACGACGAAAAAGGGGCCACGCACGCCCGACAAGCGACCAACGGCCGTTGGAAAAACCCGCGGCGGGCGGCACATGTCGAGCACGGTCCGGGCATGTGCCAGCGCGTTCACAGGGCAATTCCCATGTCCGAAATTTCGGCACGCAACCGCGCAAGCGCGCTCTGCACGCCATCTTCGATCAGAGTCGTGCCGATCCGTGCCTGAACCGTACCGCGCGCCACCGCCGGATCAGCGATTACGGCCATATCGCCCAGCAATACGGCGTCATCGGGATGAACCACGAGCACGGCATCGGCTTCGTCCGCGATACGCGCTGATAAAGCTGCGGCCCGTTCGCCAAGCAATGCTCCATCGACCGGTGCCGTTCCGGCAATGTCAATGACCAGCCGCTCGACAGCGGCCATCATCAGCGACGCCAGCAGTCCCGGCAAGGGTGGTTCGAGTGCTTCCATAGCACTCGCCAGTTGCAGCAGCGCCGCACGCTCACCCGCGACTTCGGCCTCGACAACCCGCCGCCCGTCGGCAAATCCGCGCGTATAATCGTTTGCGTGCACCGGCCCGGCGCCGTCCACCGGCCAGACATCGGCGCGCTCCCATATTCTAGACATAGGCGGCGTTTCCACCAATCTGCAGCGACCCGTCATTTTCCATCTGGCGGACAACAGCAACGATTGCCTTTTGCGCGGCCTCGACATCAGCAAGTGCGACAGGCGCGGCTTCGGCAAGTTCGTCGCGGATACTGTCTGCTGCGCGAGCCGACAGGCCGGCGAGCATGTTCTCGCGGTCGGCATCGTTCATCGTCCGCATCGCGAGGACAAGAACAGCTGCATCGACGGCCCGGACGACAACACTCAAATTCTTCGTGTCAAGTTTCAGGACATCGGCAAAGATGAACATTTCGTCGGCGATGTCCTGAGCCAGTATCTTGTCACGTTTGCCGATCGCGCGGAGCAGCGCCTGATCCGTCGGTTTTGGCATCTTGCTCAAAATTGCCGCCGCCGCCGTCACGCGCGCGGATCGCTCCACCGGCACAGGCGCGGGCTTCACCGCATCATCGCCAAGGAACCGCGCAAGTTCCTCGATCGCAATCGGCCCGATATGTCCCAGTCGCGCCATGCGCCGGATCAGGTCCTCCTGTCGTGACGGGGCAAGGCCCAGCATCAGCACGGCCGCACGTTCGGGTTCGACATCAGCCAGGATCGCTGCCCCGACCTGCGGATGCTCGGCCTCGATCAACGACATGATGTCTTCGTCGCGCATCCATTTCAGCGGAATGATCTGCGCTGTGCGCGTCGCGGGCGCCAGCTTTGCCATCACGGCATCACCACGTCCGTCGCCCAAAGCTCTGGTAATGACAGAGCGCGCCCGTTCGGTGCCATCGACACGGATCGATCCATCTGACCGTGCGGATTCGACAAACCGGTTCAGCGCGCCCTCGGCTTCGTCCGAACCGACCTCGTTAAGACCGACCATCGCCTTGCCCAGCATCTCGATTTCGCGCGGGGAAAGCTCGCCGACGATCTGGGCGGCCTGATCGTCGGCAAGCAGCATCAGCAGGATTGCGGCGTCCGGATTGATGTCAGCCATTGGCCGACTCCGGTTCAAGCAGGCGACGCATCACTGCGGCCGCACGTTTGGGATCCTGGCTGACAAAATCACGGACCAGTGCGGCACGGTCGGCATAGCTGGGTGCCGCTGAAATCATGTCGAGCGTGATCGGCCGCTCACGCTGCTGCCGCGTCACTTCGTCGGCCAGCATGGGTGCAAGCTCTGCCCTGCGGTCCGCCGTTGCTTTTGCCCGGTTCTTGAGGAAAGGACGGCCAACGCCAAAGACCACGAGGGCAACCGCGACGATGGCTGCCACGATGCGGCCGATCGCCATGAAATCGACACCGTCCATCCAGCGTGTTGCAACGGGCGCGGCCTCTGCAAAAGGCCGCGACGACACGACGACATCATCACCCCGCGCAGCATCAAAGCCGACGGCCCGCTTTACCAGTCCGTCGATGGCGGTAATATCGATGGTATTGCGTGCCTTCACGCCCTTTGCATCACGCAGTGCGACCGCAACCGTCAGGCGCTTGACAGTCCCGACCTGATTTTTGATGACGGCCACTTCGCGACCCAGATCATAACTGCGCGTCATGTCCTGCGATGTTCGCCCCGGTGGCGTGACCCCGGCCTGAGGTGCTGTCGGCGGAGTCGCAGATACCGACGATGCTGCCGGTGCCTGGTTGGACAACGTCCCCGGAATGCCGACTGCGGGCGGTTCACCCGCTGCCGATGTCCAGCGTGTTTCCTCGCGCGATATGGCGCGCTGGTCCTGTGGAAAGCTTTCGCGCGTCGATTGCTGCTCGGCAAAATCAAGGTCTGCATGGACTTCGGCTGTAAAGCCATCAGGCCCGACCAGCGGTGTCAGCAATTGTGCAAGTGCAGTCCGGTAACGCTCCTCGACCCGCGCCTGAATATCGATCTGTCGCGTCGCCTCTCCCCCTGACCCATCGGGCGAGCTGTTCGTCAGGAGCCGGCCCGACTGATCAGTCAGCGATACGCGATCGGTGTTCAGGCCCGACACAGATGACGCCACCAGGTGCAAAATGGCCTGAACCTGATCGGGTGTCAGTGTCCGCCCGCCGCGCATCGTCAGCATGACCGATGCCGATGGCTGGACATCGTCACGCAAAAACGGTGATGCAGTCCCCATCGCGAGGTGAACGCGCGCCTTCTCAACGGAGTCCATGGCCTCGATCGTTCGCGCCAGATCATTTTCGCGGGCGCCGCGCAGTCGTTCGGTTTCGACGGCATGGCTTGATCCCATCGGCATGGTATCGAGCATCGACATGCCCGTCGGAGCACCCTTGGGAAGCCCCTGGGCGGCCAGCAGCATGCGGGCCTTGTGATAATCGGCCGTCGACACCCGGATCGCGCCGGTTGCATTGTCCACCTCGTAACCGACGGCCGCAGTCTCAAGGGCGGTCGCAACGGCCGCCCTGTCGCTTTCGGACAGGCCACCCGGCAAATCACGTTTTGGCGATCCGCTGATCGTGCTCCACGCCAGCGCAGCCGCACCGATCACACCCAGCATCCCTAATGCCGGCAGACTGCGTTGTACCACAGGCTGTGCGAACAATCGCTTTGCCTGAGCGACCGGTTTCGGATCGATGATCAGTGCGCCTTCCGCCATGTCAGACCGGCATGTTCATGATGTCGCGATACGCGGACAGCAGTTTGTTGCGGACCTGTAACGTCGCCTCGAACGACAGTGACGCCTTTTGTCGTGCCAGCATGACACCCGCAATATCGCTGGTGTCGCCGCGGTCATACGCTTCGGACGCAGCGCCCGCTTCGGTCTGCGCAGCATTGACTGTGCCGAGCAATGTGCCAAAATCGGCATGCGCGATGGCCTCAGGTCGCACCGCGGCTTTCAACGCGTCGCTGCGCTGGATCACGGCGCTGCGCAAATTCATCACCGAATTGACGTCGATTCCGCTCATGCCGCGATCCGCATGCCGGCCAGCCGATACCGCAGCGTCCGTTCGGATACGCCAAGGTGCGCCGCCGCTTTCGCCCGGTGGCCACCCACGGCGTCAAGCGCTGTGTGGATGGCGGCGATCTGCGACTGTCGCGCGATTGATTTCAGATCATTGTCATACACACTGGCGCGCCGCTCGATCGACAGATCCGTGATATCAATCCGCCCGTTGCCGCACACCAGCAGGGCGCGTTGCAGCACCGTGTCGAGTTCACGCACGTTGCCGGGCCATTCATGCGCCATCAGCATGTCAAGCGCATGAGCCGTTGGCCACGCAAAATCATAACCCGCGCGCGCATGACGGAGAAGCAACGCCGCCGTGATCGCGCGCACATCCAGCCGCCGCATCCGCAAAGGCGCGATAGCCAGCGCCATGACATTAAGCCGCCAGTAAAGATCGGCACGGAACCGTCCGGCCTCGACTTCTGCGGCAAGATCACGATTTGCCGCCGCGATGATCCGGATATTGACCGGCACGGGCGTCGTCGCACCAACCGGCAGGACTTCGCGCTCTTGCAAGGCGCGCAGCAATTTTGCCTGAAGCGACATTGGCAAATCCGCCACTTCATCAAGCATCAGCGTACCGCCGTCGGCGGCCCGGAACAGTCCGTCCGACGGTGACACCGCACCGGTAAACGCTCCCTTGGCATGACCGAACAAGATTGCCTCTGCCATTGTTTCCGGCAGGGCTGCGCAGTTGATCGCGACAAACGGGCCACCGCGATGCGGCGATTTTGCATGGACAAACCGGGCGATCCCTTCTTTGCCAGTTCCCGTTTCCCCTTCGATGAGGACCGATGCGTCCGTTCGCGCGATCCGCACGGCATGCGCCAGCAAGGCGCCCGTTGCCGGCTCGACATAGGCAATGCCGGGTGTGGCGCGGACCAGCTCGGCAATCAGGGCATGGCCAAACGCCATGTCCTGAAAACCAAAGCCGATCCGCGCCGGGTGACCGTCCTTTGATAAGACCAGGTAAGGATCGGTCGGGGGGGCTGTGGACCCGACGAAAATGTCGTCCGGTCGGCCGGATGACATTTCGTCGGCAGAATATATTTTAGGAAGATCAGCCCCGGTGGCGACGTCGATCCCCACGCCCGAAAATGAAGGCGCAAGCGTCGGCCACTGGGTCTTGGCAACTTCGGAAATTGTTACAGAAGTCATTTTACCCCCATGACTGCCATCACGCAGTCATGGTTAATTCAGCAATGACCGTGCCAAGTGCCATTCTGCCTCGTCCAAGCCGCATATTGTCAACGCATAGTCGCGCAAACCGTCAAAAAACTGACGCCGTTAAAGCCCGTGCGGCGGTGGCCGTTACTGGTGCTGTGGCGGCGCTGGACCCTTTTTCCGGACCGCCCGCCAACATGAAAGGGAATTGGGATTATGACCTATATCGGCACGAATGTTGCGGCGATCCGCTCGCAGAACGGTATCAACAAGGCAACGATGGGGCTCAACACGGCGATGGAACGCCTGTCGAGCGGCAAGCGCATCAACTCGGCAAAGGATGATGCCGCCGGACTTGCCATCGCCAGCCGCATGACCAGCCAGGTGCGTGGCCTGAACGCGGCGATGCGCAACGCCAATGACGGAATTTCGCTGGCGCAGACAGCTGAAGGGGCGATGGGCGAAGTCGGCAATATGCTTCAGCGTATTCGCGAACTTGCGGTACAGGCCGCAAACGGCACCAACTCGGCAAGCGACCGGACCGCGATTCAGGCAGAAGTCACGCAACTCCTCGCCCAGACCAATGACATTGCCAACAAAACAACGTTCAATGGGACCAAACTGGTCGACGGGACAGCGACAGCGCTGAATATTCAGACGGGAATCAATTCGGGGGACACCGTCACGCTGGCGATTTCGTCGCTCAAGACGACCGATCTCGGCATCACCGCAATTGACTTGTCAACCGTGGCGGGCGCGTCGGCGGCGCTTGCCCTTGTCGATACCGCCATCGACACCGTCAATACAGGGCGTGCGGGTCTGGGTGCTGCCCAGAACCGTTTTGAAGCCACGGTCAGCAACCTGACATCGACAGTGACCAATCTGACCGAGGCGCGCAGCCGGGTTGAGGATGCCGACTTTTCAGCCGAAACCACGCAGCTCGCCAAGTCCCAGATCCTGAACCAGGCGGCGACTGCGATGCTTGCCCAGGCCAATCAGTCGCAACAGGGCGTGTTGAGCCTGATCCGCGGCTAATCGTTTTGGAACCGTCCTGGGATTGGTCCCCCTCTGGCGGTTCCGAAAAATGGGAATCCCCGGCGCACCCCACCGCGCCGGGGATTCTTATATGCTGGCGATCAGGCCACGCATCTTGTCGAGCGCGCTTTTTTTGATCTGGCAGACGCGCGCGGCGCCGACCCCCAATGTCTCGCCGATTTCATCAAGGTTCAATTCTTCGACAAAGTAAAGTTGCAGGACCATGGCCTCGCGGTCCGGTAACGTCCGGATTGCGGCTGACACGACCTCCGCCAGCTGGGCGCGTTCCAGCACATCATCCGCACGATCTTCGACATCGGCAAACCACATCGAATGATCCGAATAAAGCGCGTCCAGCGAATCATGATGCACCGTTTGCGACAGATCGGCATCAGCCTGATAGCTTGCCAGATCGAGACCAAGTGCTCCGGCCATTTCAACATCGGTTGGCGCACGTCCGTTGCTTTGTTCAAATCTTGACCGCGCGGCCGATATGGCGCGCCGCTTTCCCATGGCCGATCGCCCCTGCGCCGCGCCACGACGCAGGGCATCGATCATGCTGCCGCGCACCCGCATCGTTGCATAGGTGGCAAAGGCATGACCACGGTCCTCATAGGTCCGCGCCGCTTCGATCAGTGCGACCATGCCGGTCTGGATCAGATCTTCGACATCGATCGCCGATGACACCCGGCCGTGCACATGCCACGCGACTTTTCGGACCAGCGGCATATGATCGCGGACAAGCAAGTCTGCCGGGCTTTTCCCGCGCCGGTCATAAAGCGCGGTTTGCGGATCGTTCAGCGCCATCAAACGGCTCCTTCGGTCACATGGGACAGCGCCTCGCTGCGGCCGACCACGGCAACGACATCGACGGGCTTGGCATCGGGAATTTCAAGAAATGACAGAACCGCCGTTTCGGGCAGATGCGGCTTCAACAGCCGTGCAAGCGCCGGACGCGCGGATGGTGACGTCACCACGGCAAAATTGCGCGCAACGTTCAGCATTGGTCCCGCCGCCTCGCCGATCGCCTGCGTTATCCGTCCGGCCAGTCCCGGCTCGAACGGATGTGCGGCCTCCGGCGCCATACGCACAGCATCGGCGAGCAGTGCCTCAAGATCACCCGCCAGCGTCACGGCCGGCAACGGCAGCTGAGCCGGTACGATCGTCTGTACGATCAGCGCCCCGATCCTGACCCGCACCGCTTCGAGAAGCGCGCGCGGGCTTGCAGCATGAACCGCGCTTTCGATCATCGCTTCTGCGATGCGGCGAAACTCTTTTAACGGGACGCCTTCGGCCAGCAATCCACGGCATAAACCGGCAATCATCGCCAGGTTGAACGGCGCCGGTGTCATCCCCTTGACCAGTTCGGGCGCTGTCTCCTTCAGGCTGTTCAGCAGGTGCTGCGCCTCATCAATCCCGAACAGATCGGCAGCGCCCGCCAATATCGTCCGGTTCAGGTGGGTCGCGATAACGGTCGGCGCATCGACCACGGTATAGCCTGCAACAATTGCCTGCGACTTCAGTGCGGACGAAATCCACAGCGCATCGAGGCCAAAGGTCGGATCCTTGACCGCACGCCCGTCGATCACCCCTTCGATATCGCCCGAATCCAGCGCCAGCAGATCGTCGGGGTAAATCTCTGCTTCCCCGACGACGATGCCCGACAATGTGATCCTGTAATGATTTGGTGACAGCGTCAGGTCATCACGGACACGGACCAGCGGTATGACAAAACCAAGTTCACGCGACAATTGCCGACGGATGCCAGTGATCCGCGCCATCAGCGGCGCCCCCTTGCGCTCATCGACAAGGCCGACAAGCGCGTAGCCGATATCAAGGCTGAGGGCTGCATTATCATGGACGTCATGCCATTCGATGGCGCTCGATGGCGCGACGGGCGGCAGAATGATGTCAGGAATGTCCGACTTCGTCTTGAGCTGCCAGGCGAGAAAACCGGCACCGGCCGCCGCCGGTAGGATTATCAGATGCGGCATGCCCGGCAAAAGCCCAAGTATGCCGAGGATCGCGCTCACCGGACCCCATGTTCCCGCCGTACCGAACTGCCGCGTGACTTGCTGGGCAAGATTGAGGGTCGAGCTGACCCGCGTGACGATCGCAGCCGCTGCGATCGAGAGCAGCAACGCAGGCACCTGCGCGACCAGCGCATCGCCGATTGCCAGCAGCACATAGGTTTTTGCAGCAGCGGTTGCACTCAAACTATGCGACAAAATGCCCAATGTCATTCCGCCGATGATGTTGATGACCAGAATAAGGACGCCCGCAACGGCATCGCCCTTCACGAATTTCGAGGCACCGTCCATCGACCCGTAGAAATCGGCTTCAGTGGCGACGTCCTGACGGCGGATCTTGGCGTCGTCAGCAGTCATGAGACCGGCGTTCAGGTCGGCGTCGATCGCCATCTGCTTGCCCGGCAAGGCATCAAGGGTAAAGCGTGCCGACACCTCGGACACGCGCCCTGCCCCTTTGGTAATCACGACCAGGTTGATGATCATCAGGATCAGAAAGACGAAAATGCCAACGGCCCAGTCGCCGCCGATCAGAAATTTTCCGAACGCTTCGATAACATGACCGGCCGCACCTGAACCTTCATGCCCACTGACAAGAACGACACGGGTCGACGCGACATTGAGCGCCAGTCTGAGCAGCGTTGCGAATAACAGCACCGTTGGAAATGATGAGAAATCAAGGGGGCGGGCCGCGTTGAGGGCAATCATCAGCACAGCCAGACTCAACGCAATATTGGCAATGAACCCCATGTCGAGCACGATACTGGGCACTGGCACGACCATCAGCACGACGATCACAAGGGTGGCCAGCGGCAAAATCGCACTGCGTGCCGTATCGCCCCAAATCCGCAATGAGGTTGCCCCGGGGATCATGCCGACACACCGAGCGCGGCGAGCATGAGATAGGCGAGGCGCGCCTGATTGGTCGAGGCTGCCTTTACGGGCCGGTCGTCCTGCATGTGCCGGAACACGGTTCGCGTGATCGGCGCGTCGACCGACCCGGCATCGCTGGCAGGCTCAGACCCGGCCGCGAACTTGGCTGCAAACCGCGCACGAATCTCGCTCAGGCTGCGCGGTGCTCCATCGGATTTGAAAAACACGTTGCGGTTGGTTCGCGCTGCTGCCGGAAACATCTCCGCCGCCGCTGCATCCGGCGTCGTCTCATATTCGCGCAGGAACCTGGTGGCGCCGCCCGCCCCCAGAAAATGCGCAAGGTATAAATCAACCGGTTCCACCCGGTGCCCGAGTCGTGCTTCCAGCATGTCGCGGTTGTCGCTGGCAAATTCAGCCGCCATTGCCGCCGACGCACCGGGATTTCGCCGCAAATCCAGAATCTCGTCGCGACGTGCGCGATCTGCGACGCGATAGCGACCATCGGGTCCCCGGCCAATTGCCGACGCGGCCCAGCCAAGACCATGGGCATTGCCATGTCTGGCAATCATGCCCAGCCAGCTTTGCTCGATAAACTGATACAGGCCCGTCGCGCTCGACGTCGGGGCTTTCGCATCGGGGTTCAGCCTGCTTTCGGCGCGCGCCTGATTGAGCAGATAGTTGAAATCGACACCGGTCGCAGAGGCGGCATTGTAAATTGCCTGTCGCACGCCATCATATGTCGCCACCGAAGCTGTCGAAACCATCATGCATCCCCAAGCCTGTCGGGAATACTCAGCAAGGCCTGTGCCAGACGGCTAGCGGGTCGTGACACCGCTGCTGTCATAGAGTCGCGCACCGGTCATTCCGCGTGACGCCTCAAGCGCGGCCAGTCGCTCACGCGTGTCGCGCGTCAGATTCTTGACGTGTTGCTGGGCCAGCTCGACGCGGCCAAGCATGTCGGCCGCAGCGCGCGCCAGTTCGGGGTTCGCGCGCCAGGCACCGACTGCGCGCACATCAAAAATTGCCGCACGAAATCGTTCGCACGCATGTTCGATGGCACATGTATCATGCCCGTCGAGCGCAAGTTCAAGCACGACATGGGCGCGCGTCAGGGCATCGAGCGCGGCCGTGCTCACGCGCTGCGCACCGGCAAGTCAAGTGCGAGCATGGCCGCCGCCAGCCGATCAGCATCAACGGCATAATTGCCGTTCGCAATCGCGGCGCGGATTTCGCTGACCCGGTTCACATCAATCGGCGGACCCAGTCGCGCCAGTCGTGCCGCAGGCGTTGCCCCGGCATCGCCTCTGGCGTTGACCGGCCTGGCATCGCTGCGGACGGCACCTGCCGCCGCCGTACGCATTGTTTCAATCGGGGCTGGTCCTGCCTGTCCAACCGGATTTACCATCAGCTTACTCCTTCAAAACGCATAACGGCATCATCGGCGATTAGTTTAGCGGGTCCACGCGGACGAGTCCGGCATCGACGGCCTGGGCCATCAACGGCGTGGCTTTTTGGTCGATCCGCACGCGAACGCGCTCACCGATGCGGGCCTCGCTTTCGGCGATGCCACTCGACGTGACGGAAAAACCGGGCGCCAAATAATTGACTCGGACGGGATCGCCGCGCTTTATGATGACCGGATTGGTTTTGACGCGTTCGGACGTGCCGTCGATCACCAGCCTGACACGCCATCCCATCGCAACACATCTGACCGCAACAAAGCCCCTTGCCGGTGCATCGACACGCAAAGGTTCGGGGCATGCCGCCAGTTTCAGCCGCCGGTCCACGGGTATGGCCGTCAATCCGGTGCCGTCGAGCGATCCGGAAACAGTCGCATCGATTGCATTGTGACTTTGAAAATCCTGTGCCCCGGCAAGACCCGGCATCATCGCAAACACGACTGCGGTGCGTCGGAAAATCGTCGTCATTTGCCGTCTCCTGAATAGCGTGACGCAATCACAGCACAATCCATGCCAGCTGTGGCAAAGCGGCAATATTTTGCCGGTATCCGGCAATATCTTGCCGCATGTGGATCGAGATTGACGAACGGAAGTCCCTGAAATCAGGCATTATTGAAACTGGCACGACCATTGCTCAACCGGTTTCGGAAGCCTGTTGCCAGTAACGGCAGGCCATCACGAAACTTTAAGGCAGGCGGCACGTGGCAGACGAATTATTCGGTATTCATGGCCAGGCGCTGATGATCCGGTCGCAGCGGCTGGCGATGCTGGCATCGAACATCGCCAATGCCGCAACGCCCAATTACAAGGCACGCGATATCGATTTCGCAGCGGCATTGCGCGGTGAAACCGATGCCGTGCGCTACCGTCTGCCGGTTCAGCCCTCACTCGACGGCAACACTGTCGAACTGCCCACCGAACAGACGGCTTTTGCCGAAAACGCGGTGCAATATCGCACGACGCTCGCATTCCTCGAAAGCCGTGTCGCGACGATCACCCGCGCCTTGAAAGGGGAATGATGAACATTTTCGACATCGCCGGACGCGCCATGTCGGCACAGCTTGTCCGGCTGAACACCACGGCGTCAAACCTTGCCAATGCCGGTTCGGTTTCGGGCAGCGAACAGAGCGCATTCCGCGCGCTCAAGCCGGTGTTTCGTGCCATTGGCGCCGAAGCCGGCATCGCAACGGTTCAGGTCGACCGCGTCGTCGCCTCCGACACACAACCGATAAAACGTCACGAACCGAACCACCCCCTCGCCGACGCCAATGGCGACGTCTGGGAAGCCGGTGTCGATAGCAATGCCGAAATGGTCGAAATGATCGAAGCCGCCCGGCAATATCAGAATAATGTTCAGGTTCTCGACACTGCAAAATCCCTCATTCTTGACACCATAAGGATCGGCCGATGACAATCGAGGTCAACAGTATCGCCGCGCTCAACGCGACCACAAGAGCGCATGGCAAAGCAAATCTCGGACAATCTGATTTTCTGAAACTGATGACGACACAACTCATGACGCAGGATCCGCTTGCGCCAAACGACAGCACGCAAATGGTCGCGCAGATGGCGCAGATCTCGCAAGTCAGCGGCACGGCTGAAATGAACGCAACACTCAAAGTGATCGGTGAAAAGCTTGACACGCTGATCGCTGCTCAAAGCAGAACAGGAGCCTAAACCATGTCATTTTACACATCGCTTTCGGGCCTCAAGGCCGCACAGACCGACCTTGCGACGATTTCGAACAACGTCGCAAACGTCGGGTCGGCCGGGTTCAAGAAAAGCCGCGCCATGTTCGGCGATCTGTTCGCGTCCGCACCCACCCAAACGACAAAGATGATCGCGGGTCAGGGCACGCGCCTCAACGGCATCACCCAGCAGTTTACGCAGGGCACGCTGGAGGCCACCGACAAGACGCTCGATCTGGCGATTGCGGGGGAAGGCATGTTCGTCGTGCGTGGCGATCCGCCGCGCAGCGAAGTCAGCTATACCCGCAACGGCGCGTTTCAGGTCGATGTCAACCGCCGCGTGGTCGACACTATCGGCGCGACGCTGCAATTGCTGCCGATTGATGCGAACGGCAATGTCACGTCGACCGCGCTTGCCGATATGGTCGACCTCGTCCTGCCCAGTACCAAACCTGGCGACCCCGCGGTCAGCCTTGCCAACATCTCGATCGGCAACGACGGCCTTGTCACGGCGACATATGGCGATGGCAGCAACCAGATGCTCGGCAAGGTCGCAATGGCGAGCTTTACCGCACAGGAAGGGCTTCGCCCGATCGGCGACGCGCACTGGCAATCAACGGGAGACAGCGGTCCACCCGCCATCAATGCCGCGACCAACGGACCTTTGGGAACGATCCGTTCGGGCGCCATCGAGCGCGCAAACGTGGATATCACCGAAGAACTTGTCGCGCTGATCGGGGCGCAGCGCAATTTTCAGGCGAACGCAAAAGCCATCGAAACCGCGAGCGCGATGACGCAGTCCATCATCAACTTGAGAACGTAATGCCCACCCCTTCAGGGGAGGGGCATCAACAAGGAGTTATTCATGGATAAGCTCATTCATACGAGCCTGTCGGCGATGCGCGCGACGATGGCGCGGCAGGTCGTGACCGCAAACAACCTCGCCAACGCATCGACCACCGGCTTTCGCGCCGAAATGTCGAGCGCCCGGCCATTGTGGATCACAGGCGCAGGATTGCCCGACCGTGTCCATGCGTCGGAAGAAGTGCAGGCCGCGGACATGCAGGGTGCCGCAACGATCGCGACGGGCCGTCCGCTCGACATCGCGATGAATGGCGACGCGATGCTGGCGGTTCAGGCCGACAATGGTGACGAGGGCTATACGCGCCGCGGGGATTTGATGGTGTCGGCCTCGGGTTTGCTGACCACGGGCGACGGCCATCCGGTGATCGGTGAAGGCGGCCCGGTCACAGTCCCGCCCGCTGATCAGGTCAGGATCGATCAGGATGGCACATTATGGATCGTGCCCGCCGGCGGTGACGCCAATGCGCCCCAGAAAATTGACCGGCTGAAACTCACCAGCACGACCGGGTCGACGATCGTCAAACATATCGACGGCCTGTTCCGGGTGCGCGGGGGTGGAACGCTGCCCAGCGATCCTGACGTGCACCTGACAGCAGGCACGCTCGAAGGATCGAACGTCAATCCAACGACAGCGCTGGTGGCAATGATCGATGCTTCGCGCAGCTGGGATACGCAGATCAAACTGCTGACGACCGCACGCGACCTCGACACTGAAACAACCAATCTCATGAAACTGCCAGGTTAAGGATCAGCTCCCATGTCCAATACAGCTCTCCACGTCGCGCGCACCGGTCTGGATGCGCAGAACAGCCGCATGCGCGTCATCGCCAACAATCTGGCGAACGTGAATACCACCGGGTTCAAACGCGACCGTGCGACGTTCGAAACACTCGCCTATCAGACAATCACGACGCCCGGCGCGCCATCGTCCGAAGCCAATAAATATGCTGTCGGCCTGTCGCTTGGTTCCGGTGTACAGATGACCGGGACCGCGCGGATCGACACGCAGGGATCATTCACGACGACCAGTAATGCGCTCGACCTCGCGATCGAAGGCAATGGTTATTTTCAAATCCTGATGCCCGACGGCCGCACCGGCTATACCCGGGCCGGTGACTTCAGCCTGTCGGCGGACGGCAAGCTCGTCACTGGCACCGGCATGCCCGTCCAGCCGGAAATCCAGATTCCAGACGGCGCGCAGTCACTCAGCATCGGCGCGGACGGCACGGTGTCGGCCACCGTCGCTGGAACCGGTACCGAACTCGGCAAGATCGAAACCGCACGCTTCGTCAATGCCGCCGGTCTCGAGAACATCGGCGACAATCTGCTGGTCGAAACCGCTGCCAGCGGCACCCCGCAAGTCGGCGCACCCGGCGTCGAAGGGCGTGGCGCGCTGCGCTCGGGTGCGCTTGAGGCGTCGAACGTCAATGTCGTCGAGGAACTCGTCGACATGATCGAAACGCAACGCGCTTATGAAGTGAATTCAAAGATGATTTCTGCCACTGATGAAATGCTGAAATATGTCAATCAGCAGCTTTGATTGCATGAGAGCGCGGTTCAGAAAAAAACCGTTTGGGCTGAGCTTGTCGAAGCCCTGTCCTTCTTCTGCGGCGTCGGTATCCGAGAAGGGCAGCCCTTCGACAGGCTCAGGGCGAACGGCATTTGTTGCGGCTTTTATGCTCCTCACCGCAGGCAAGTCACCCAAAGCCGATTACAGCGCCAGTGTCGCCGCAACCACACCCGCCACTGTTGCGAATGGCGCAATCTTCCAGGCCGCGTCGGGTTATGCGCCACTGACCAGCGGTGCACGGGCCTCGATGGTCGGCGATGTCCTGACCGTCACGCTTGTCGAGCGCACCGCAGCCACCAAATCGACATCGCAAACCACCGACCGCAACGGCTCGATCGGCCTGACGCCGCCCACCACCGGCCTCTTCTCGCTGTTCAGCCCCAGCGACGTTGCAGCGTCGGGCACAAATGCGTTCAAGGGGCAGGGTCAGACGGCACAGTCGAACGCACTGTCGGGCGAAATCAGCGTCACGATCGCCGCCGTCTATCCGAACGGCACCATGCTCGTGCGCGGGCAAAAGCGGGTCACGCTCAATCGCGGCGACGAATATGTGCAGGTTTCGGGCATCGTCCGCGATGCCGATATCGGGACCGACAACCGCGTCCTCTCCACACGTATTGCCGACGCGCGCATCACCTATACCGGTAAGGGCGAAATGGCCCGGGCGAGCCAGCAGGGCTGGCTGCAACGCTTTTTCAGCAAGGTGAGTCCGTTCTGATGCGCTGGCTGCTGACACAAATGCCGTTCGTGCCGAGCTTGTCGAAGCACGGTCCTTCTTTGGGAACTGCATTCAAAGGAAAGAAAACTCTTCGACAAGCTCAGGGCAAACGGGTTTTGTTGGGGCTGTTGCTCTCGATCATTGCCACACCCGCCCACGCCGACCGTATCAAGGACCTTGGCACATTCCAGGGGCTGCGCGCGAACCAGCTGACCGGTTATGGTGTCGTCGTCGGCCTGGCGGGGACAGGCGATGATAGCCTCGATTATTCGACTCAGGGCGTCAAAGGCGTCGTCAGCCGTTTCGGCCTCACGCTCCCACCCGGTATCAGCCCCAGCCTCAAAAACGCGGCTGCGGTCATCATCACAGCCGAACTCCCCGCCTTTGCCAAACCCGGCCAGCGGCTCGACATCACTGTCTCAGCACTCGGCAAAGCCAAGTCGCTGCGCGGCGGCACGCTCGTCATGGTGCCGCTACGTGGCGCAGATGGTCAGATTTATGCGATGGCACAGGGCAATCTTGCTGTCGGTGGCCTTGGCGTGGATGCCGCCGACGGATCGAAACTGACGGTCAACGTGCCCAGCGCCGGTCGCATTCCCGGTGGCGCGACCATCGAACGCGCAGTTGCGTCCGGATTTGCGGACAGCCCGGTCATCACCTTCAATCTTTCCGAAGCCGACCTGACGACGGCACAGCGGGTTGCATCCGCAGTCAATCATCTGATCGGTGATGGCAAGGCCCGTGCCATTGATGCCGTCTCGGTTGCCATTGATGCGCCAGCCGGGGCGCAAAGCCGGTCGACGCTCATGGCACTGATCGAAAATATCGACGTGAACCCTGCCGAAGCGCCCGCGCGCGTCATCATCAATGCGCGGACCGGAACAGTCGTCATCAATGGCGCCGTCCGTATTTCGCCCGCCGCCGTCAGCCACGGCAAGCTGACCGTCCGTGTAGAGGAAGATCCGCGCCTTTCCCAACCTGCGCCATTTTCAAACGGCGAAACCGCGGTTGAGCCCAATAGCAACATCAAAATCGAAGAGACGCGCAATCCGATGTTTAAGCTCGGCCCGGGTGCGTCGTTATCCGATATTGTCGCAGCGGTGAATCGCATCGGCGCGTCGTCGGCTGATCTTGTCGAGATATTGCAGGCACTGAAACAGGCCGGCGCGATGAAAGCGGAGTTGATTATATTATGATCATTTCATCCACCGCCCCCCGTGTCGCCGTTGCGAACAATCCGGCATTGCAGGCGACTGCAAAGCAGTTCGAAGCCATTTTCCTGCGACAGATGATCGCATCGATGCGCAGCCCGTCGCTTGGTGATGCGCTGTTCGGGTCTGATGCGTCGAACCAGTTCCGCGACATGTCCGACGCGCGCCTTGCCGACAGCATGGCAGGACAGTTCGGCATCGCACAGCTTCTCGAAACGCAGTTCGGCAAATGACCGACCTGCTCTCGATCGGTGCGTCCGGCCTACGCGCCTATCGCGCTTCGCTTGGCGTCACGGGCGACAATATCGCCAATGCCCAGACGACGGGATATGCGCGCCGGTCGGTGCGGCTCTCCGAAGTGTCGATCAGCAGTGCGCCCGATTTCCGATATCTAAATCGCACGCGTTTCGACGGCGTCGACATCGACGCGACCGTGCGCGCCGCAGACACATGGCGGACCGCAGACGCGCGCATTGCTGCATCAGCGCATGGCAAAGCCGAAACCGTGCTGACGTGGATGACAGCGACTGAAACCGGCGTGTCGGACGGCGACAATGGCACCGGCGCATCGCTCGCCCGCCTGTTTGCAAGCGCCACCGCGCTCGCCGCTGATCCGCTCAGTCGCGCACCGCGCACGGCATTTCTTGCCAGCATCGACGAAAGCGCATCTTCGATCCGCACCAACGCCGCTGAATTGTCGCGTGTCGCCACCGGAATTGCCGAAGGTGCCCAGGCCGCCGTCGACGGCCTCAATGCCACTCTGAACGCGCTGGCCGACACCAACCTTGCCATTCGCCGCACCCGCGCCGGTTCGACTGCCAATGCTGAGCTGTCCGATCAGCGTGATCGCCTGATCGACGCGGTTGCCGCACAAACCGATGTCAGTGTCGACATTGCCGCTGACGGCAGCGCGACACTGACCCGTGCCGGCACGACATTGGTTGCAGACAGCAAAGCCGCCACGCTTGCACTCATGGTATCCGCCGATGGCCGTCTGTCATTCACACAGAGTTTTGACGCCACCACCACTGCCTTCACGCCCTCAAGCGGCACATTGGGGGGTCTGGCCACAGCCGCTGACACGCTGGCGGACCGCCGCATCGCGCTTGACACCCTCGCGACCAATCTCGCCACGGCGCTGAACAGCTGGCATGCTGGCGGTCGTACGCCGGCCAGCACCAGCGGGACGGCCTTGCTCGACGCATCGGGTGGAGCAATTGCTCTTGCCACGCTTGTCACGGACCCTGCACAAATTGCCGCAGGCGACGCCGGAGGCGCTGCCAACGGCAATATGCTCGCGTTGTCGGGCGTGCGAACGGCGAGCGGCGTTGAGACACAGTGGGCCGCGCTTGTCGCTGCTCAGGCGCAATCCACTGCAACGGCCCGCACCGCAGACGCACGTACATCCGCCCGCAAGGACACCGCCGATGCCGCGCGGGATGCTGTCGAAGGCGTCGATCTTGATCGCGAAGCCGCCGATCTGCTGCGTTTTCAGCAAGCTTATGAAGCGTCCGCGAAAGTCATCCAGATCGCGAGGGACACCATCGATACCATCCTGAGGCTGTTCTGATGACGGGCATCCGGTTTCGCATCGATGCCGACATTGCGCGCCAGGCTCAGCTTGCAGCGCGTATCGCCCGCGGCCAGTCGGACATCGCAACACAGAAACGCCTGCAAGCCGCATCCGATGATCCTGCGGCGGCGGCGCGTATCGCACAGCTTCGCCAGACCCAGACAAATGAAACCGCGTGGCGCGGCAATGTGGACAATGGCATCGCACTCGCCGCCCGTGCCGATGGGACGCTGACAAGCGTATCCACTCTGCTAGATCGCGCACGAGAACTTGCGACGTCTGGCGCAAATGAAGCACTCAGCGACGCCGACCGTGCCACAATCGCGCTCGAATTGCGCAGCATTGCAGATGAGGTCGACAGCCTTAGCCAGGCCACTGACGCCACCGGGCAGCCCATTTTCCCGACAACACCGCTGCGCCTGCCCGTCGGCGACAGCCTGACGCTGACAGGGACAACCTCAAGAGCGGACGCATTCACCATTGGCGCACGTGACATTGCGACGATGCTGCGCGACGCCGCCACTGGCATAACGAGCGGCACTGCCGGACGCACAGCCGCTCTTTCCGACGTGACAACCGCCAGCGACCATATCTCTGCTGTCCGCGGCGATCAGGGCGCCCGTGCGGCACGGTTTGATGCCCTGCGTGACCGGCTGATCGATTCCGCTGCTGCCATGGCAGAGGAACGCAGCAGCATCGAAGACACCGATCTGGCCGCGACCATTGCCCGGGTTCATGCTGACCAGCTGTCACTCGACGCCGCGCAGGCAAGTTTTGCCCGGATCAACCGGCGGACATTGTTCGACCTGCTCGGTTAAACTTCGTGGCAATTTCGCCGTTAATCCTCATGAATTGCCCACACCCGGGCCAGTCGGGGGACCACCGCCACCATGTTTCCAGCCATCGGCCTTGTCGTTCTTATCCTGATGGTGTTTGGCGGGTTCGCCATCACCGGCGGGCACCTTGAGCCGGTTCTCGAAGCTTTGCCTCACGAAATGCTCATCATCGGCGGCGCTGCCGTCGGTGCGCTCATCATCGGCAACTCGGGCGCGCAGTTGAAGGCGCTGGGCGGCGGGCTGGTCAAAGTATTCAAGGGTCCGGCCTGGAAGAAGCAGGATTTCCTCGACACGATCTTCCTCGTGTCCAGACTCGTGAAAATGCTCCGCGTCGACGGGCCGGTTGCCGTCGAACCGCATATCGAAGACCCGAAGGCATCAGTGATATTCGCTGAGTATCCAAGGCTGATGAAGGACAGCAGCCTCATCGCGCTGATCTGCGATACGCTGCGCCTCGTCGTCGTGTCGTCTGGCACTCTCGATCCGCACGCCGTCGAAGACGTCATGGACCATGCGATCAAGACGCATCATCACGAAGCGATCGGCCCGGCCGACAACCTCCAGACGCTCGCCGATGCGCTCCCGGCGCTGGGGATCGTCGCGGCGGTGCTGGGCGTCGTGAAAACAATGGGATCAATCGACCAGCCACCGGCCGTCCTCGGCGCGATGATCGGCTCGGCACTGGTCGGGACGTTTCTCGGCGTGCTGCTCGCTTATGGCATGGTCGGGCCGTTCGCGACCAAGGCGAAATCGATCATCGAATCCGATGCCGCGATTTATGATGTGGTCAAACAGATCATCGTCGCCACGCTTCACGGGCACCCGCAGCCGCTGGTGATCGAAGCCGCGCGGGCTGGGCTGGCGCACGCGGTTCAGCCCAGCTTCTCCGAAGTGTTCGACGGAATGCGCGGCAAATAATGGCATCCAAAGGCAAAAACGAGCCGCCACCGCGCCCGATCATCATCAAGAAGATCATCGACGGCGGGCATGACGGCCATCATGGTGGCGCGTGGAAGGTCGCCTATGCTGATTTCGTCACCGCGATGATGGCGTTCTTTCTGCTGATGTGGCTGCTCGGCGCCACCACTGAAAAGCAGCGCAAGTCGATCGCCGATTATTTCGCGCCGACGCTGGTCACCAAGAAAGAAGGAAGCGCCGGCGGCAATGCCTTGCTCCAGGGCGATTCCGTTATGGCAAAGGACAATCTGGCAACGTCAATTGCCGGCACCGGTACGCGCGCCATCCCTGTCACGCGCGAACAGGACCGGGTGAGGTTCAAGGACGTCGCCCGCGCGCTGAGCGTCCGAATGGAAAGCAGCGACGCCCTGAAGCGCCTCATGAAAAATATCCGCTTCACCGAAACGCGCGAGGGCCTGCGCATAGACATCGTCGACGAAGCCGAATTCTCGATGTTCCTCCTCGGCACCGATCAGCTCTTGCCCGATGCGCGCGCGCTGGTCACCGAAGTCGCCAAAGTCGCCGCCGACGTGCCGAACGACCTGATCGTCCGCGGCCACACCGACGCCACGCCCTATGTTTCAAACGGCGCGATGAACAACTGGCTGCTCTCGACCGCCCGCGCCGAAGCGACCCGACAGGCGCTTTCGCTGGCTGGCGTCGGCTCAACCCGCTTTGCCCGCATCGAAGGCGTCGCCGACCGCGAACCCTTCAACGCCGCCAATCGCTTCGATCCGAAAAACCGGCGGATGTCGATTACGCTGGCGTGGAGCGGGGCGGGGGCTTAGTCATTGAAGCCGGATTTGCAGCACGCATTGGCGCTGGGGCAGGTCGCTCGAACCCATCCTTCAGCCGAACAGGTGCATTGACACCACCTTTTCGCAAATTACCCTCACGAAGAGGCTCTGTGCGATTGGCGTAGCCGTCCATTGCCATTAGTTTTTCACTCACTAAACACCTCCCTTGTCAACGGAAACTCAATGTGAATATCGTCGGGTTTGCGTGCAAGGTATATGCGCGGAATATTGAACATGAATGCTCCGTTAAAATCGAAGATTTCGACGTCATCAAGCCGGATTTCGCGCACTTTTCCAGTTTCGGAAAAAGCGCTTACAAAACCACAATATACCAGTTGCTTCTCAAAGTCACGAACATTGACGTAAGTCACAGACTTATTTGTAGAATTGAATGTGTAGTCCCAAACATCTTCGTCGCCATAATGCTTTGTCGCTTGGATGAACTGCAAAAATCGGCTGAGCCATTTATGGGTTGACGCAAACACCCAAACCAATGCGAGTGCAAATCCGATCAGCGTCGCAGAAGCGATCTCCGTTCCAATTTTTGCGCTGATAACAGCGTGCGTTTCAGCGTCGCCAAAATCGATAAGTAAAAATTCATATCCGAATAATGCGTAGATCAGAAATGTGACAACGTAGGCTGCTATCCCGAAAACAAATGCAGAGATGATAAACTGAAAATCGGATGGCTTTGATATTTTTGCATAGCGCAAATCCAATCTAGCCCATATGATTCCGGGCATTAAGAGCATCGCGATCTGGACAACAAAAAGGTTCGCGTGGTCCATGTCTAATGCGCCAGCGCCTTATTAATATCATCGACCATCTTTTTCGCGTCCGCCAGCAGCATCATCGTCTGGTCCATGTAGAACACGTCATTGTCCACACCCGCATAGCCGACGCCGCCCATGCTGCGCTTGATGAAGAACACCGTCTTGGCTTTTTCCACATCAAACACCGGCATGCCATAGATCGGTGATGATTTGTCAGTCTTCGCCGCCGGGTTCACGACGTCGTTTGCGCCGATGATGAAGGCGACATCGGCCTGCGCGAATTCGCTGTTGATGTCTTCGAGCTCGAACACCTCGTCATAGGGCACGTTCGCTTCAGCGAGCAGCACGTTCATGTGGCCTGGCATGCGCCCTGCGACCGGATGGATGGCATATTTGACGCTGACGCCGTCGGCTTTCAGCAAGTCACCCATTTCGCGCAGTGCATGTTGCGCCTGCGCGACGGCCATGCCGTATCCGGGGACGATGATCACGCTTTCGGCCTGCGCCATCATATAGGCGGCATCCTCGGCCGATCCGCGCTTCCACGGGCGATCGGTCTTCGCTTCGCCACCCGCACTCGCCACGGCGCCGAAACCGCCCGCGATGACGCTGATGAAGCTGCGGTTCATCGCCTTGCACATGATATAGCTCAAGATCGCACCCGACGAGCCGACCAGCGCGCCGGTAATGATCATCGCCGTATTGTGCAGCGTGAAGCCCATCGCCGCCGCCGCCCAGCCGGAATAGCTGTTGAGCATCGACACGACGACCGGCATGTCCGCCCCGCCGATCGGGATGATCAGGAGGAAGCCGATCAGGAAGCTGAGCGCGGTGATCGTCCAGAAAATCCAGGGCGATTGATCCTGCGTAAAATAGGCGATCAGGCCGACTATGCCTGCCAGAACGCCAAGGTTGATGACGTGGCGCCCCGGCAGCATGATCGGCTTGCCGCCCATATTGCCGTTGAGTTTCAGGAAGGCGATGACCGAGCCGCTGAACGTGATCGCACCGATGGCGATGCCGAGACCCATTTCGATGCGGCTCTGCACATGGATCAGCCCGTCCGGACCGGTGATCCCGAACGCCTGAGGATTGAGAAACGCCGCCGCCGCGACGAGCACCGCCGCCATGCCGACAAGCGAGTGAAACGCGGCAACAAGCTGCGGCATATCCGTCATCGCAATCCGCCGCGCCGTCACGATCCCGATGGCAGCCCCGATCGCCATCGCACCAACGATCTCGGGCAGGCTCGCGATCTCGTGCAGGAACAAGGTCGTTCCCACAGCGAGCGCCATGCCGATCATGCCATAGCGATTGCCCGCCTGACTGGTCGAAGGCGAACTAAGCCCGCGCAACGCAAGGATGAAACACACCCCCGCGATCAGATAAGCGAGCATGGCCCAGGCGGGTGTTGCGGCGTGTTCCATCAGCCTTGCCCTACTGTTGAGCGAGCAAATTTTGACTCACGCGAAGGCGCGAAGCCGCGAAGGGGAAGGCGCGAAGCTATCCCTGCTTCTAATGACGTGGGTGTGTGTGGTCGTCGAGTACAGGATGATGCGCTTCGCGCGTCAACCACTTCGCGGCTTCGCGGCTTCGCGTGAATCCCAATCAACCTTGCCCCCATCACTTGTCCTTCTTCTTGTACATCGCCAGCATCCGCGCCGTCACCGCAAAGCCACCGAAGATATTGACGCTGGCCATCACCACTGCGAGCAGCCCGAGATATTTGGACGTCGCCGATCCTGCCGCGGCCGACGCGATGAGCGCGCCGACGATGATGACGCTCGAAATCGCATTGGTCACCGCCATCAACGGCGTGTGCAGCGCGGGCGTGACCGACCAGACGACATAATAGCCGACGAAACAGGCCATCACGAAGATGGAAAGGATGCTGATGAAGTCCATTTATTCCCCCTTATGCCGCCGACTTCACCGGGCGCGTCATGTCGCCGCGCCCTGCGAGCAAGCCGGCAATCGAAATATCTTCGTCGATTTCATCCCAGTGCAACCCACTCGGGCTGATAAAATAATCAGCACGCTGTTCTGGCGTCGCATGAAGAAGACGGGGGAACCAAGCGAATGGGACGCCAAGCGCGCGACTGTCTTCGAGATCGACCCACATCATGTCCTCATCGAACCGGAGAGCCTTTGCCCTAGGCGGAAAAATGTTCATTCCAAGCCACCTCAATCTCTGCGCGGTGCGCCTCTACAATTTCGATCAATCGACGAACCTCACGTGCGTTAAAGCCATTGGTATAAGCCAGCCTCACGTCGGGATACAGTCAAAACTTGGCATCGACATCCGGTCGCGCGACATGAATAAGGATTGGCTCGCGCGGTGTTCCTTCGTCCAAAAAGAAATGAAAACGCATACTCTCAAGGCGAAATACAACCGGCATCAGGTTCCCAGCAACCGCGCGTTCACGACCTTGCCATCCTGCGTCAGGCGGATCGCGTTTCCGATCTCTTCGTCGAGCACCGGCTTGCCCATTTCCTTGTCCCAGAAAGCCTGGATGAAGATGAACAGGTTGCGCGCGAACAGAGCGCTGGCGTCGGTCGCCAGCCGCGACGGGACATTTTTGTGCCCCACGATCTTGACGCCATGCACCTCGACAACGTCCCCGGCGACAGCGCCTTCGACATTGCCGCCGCTTTCGACCGCGAGATCGACGATAACGCTGCCCGGCTTCATGCTGGCGATCTGTGCATCGGACACCAGGCGCGGCGCGGGCCGCCCGGGGATCAATGCCGTCGTTATCACGATATCCTGTTTCGCAATATGCGAAGACACAAGCGCTGCCTGCGCCGCCTTGTACTCGTCAGACATTTCGGTGGCATAGCCGCCCGATCCTTCGCCCTCGATGCCCTCCACATCCTCGACGAAAATCGCCTTGGCCCCCAGCGATTCGATCTGTTCCCTGGTTGCCGAGCGCACATCGGTTGCCGATACCTGTGCACCGAGCCGCCGCGCCGTCGCAATCGCCTGTAGCCCTGCAACGCCGACACCCATCACGAACACGCGCGCCGCGCTGATCGTGCCCGCGGCCGTCATCATCATCGGGAACGCACGGCCATATTCGGACGCGGCATCGAGCACGGCCTTATACCCGCTCAGATTCGACTGCGACGACAGGATATCCATGCCCTGCGCACGGGTGATCCGCGGCATCCATTCCATCGCCAGCGCCTCGACACCCAGTTTTGCATAGGCATCGACCCGCGCGCGATCCCCGAACGGATTCAGTCCCGCAACCAGCCACGCACCAGCCTTGACGCCCTTGAGCGAAGCCACCGTCGGCCCCTGAACGCCAAGCAGGATGTCGGCATCCTTGATCGTCGCGGTACGCGTGCCCATCGTCGCGCCTGCGGCCGCCAGATCGGCATCGGCGACAGAGGCATGCGCACCCGCGCCGATTTCGACCGACACTGTCGCGCCGAGGCCAATGAATTTCTTCACCGTTTCGGCGCTGACGGCCACCCGCCGTTCGCCGTCGGCAGTTTCTTTCAGGACAGCGATTTTCACCGGGTGATCAGGAAAATGACAAAAGCAACAATGACGGCGGTTGCGATCGCGCCGAATTTAACCCAGCCGATAAACCGTTCATAGGATATTTTATGCGGCGTCAGATTACCGTTTGTTTCGCCATTACCCGCCATTTTTGCCCTCGTCGATCACGTGCTCGGCTATGTCTTAACCGGGACCTGCATTTCCCTCAAGTCCAAGCTTCATCACGGCGTGAACGGGCCGCTTTCTGGTCCATGAACAATCACTTCAGCATTTCGACAACTCGGTAACCCTAACAGTGATTCATCAGACCTTTACCGTTCGAGCTTAGGGGGTGTCCTTGATTGGGACAGGAATGGGGACGGCCGTGGCGCCAAATGGCACTCGCATGTTGATGCTGGTCGATGACGAATCGGCGCAGGTTCGGCTGGTGTCGGCACTCGCGTCGCGGGCGGGATGGCGGACGATTGCCATCGGCGACAATGAAACGGCGATCGCCACACTTGGCACGCGCGACGGCATGATGCTGGATGCCGTGCTGATCGACCGGTGGGGCGCAGATGTCACGGGTCTTATCGCCGAATTGCGGGTGCGTCGTCCGATGCTTCCGATCCTGATGCTGACCGCAACTGACTCGGTTGCCGTCGCCGTGCAAGCCATGCGGGCCGGCGCGTCCGATTTCCTTGTCAAACCAATTGCGCCCGACCGGCTGCTGGCGGCGCTCGAAGCCGCGATGGTCGAAGGCGCAAATGGTGGCGAACTGCGTCCGCTGTCCGAAAAACTGTCGGCGCCACTGGGATTTGATGAAATTGTCGGATCGGCACCGAAGTTCCGCGCCGCACTGGCCATAGCGGCAAAGGCGGCGCGCGCCCGCGTGCCGATGCTGATCGAGGGAGAAAGTGGTGTCGGCAAGGAAGTCGTCGCCGAAGCGATCCATACCGCGTCGCCCCGCGCCAAAAAGCCGCTGGTTGCGGTCAATTGCGGCGCGATCCCGGCCAACCTTGTCGAATCCGAACTCTTCGGTCACGAAAAAGGGTCGTTTACCGGTGCGTTCGCGCGTCAGGTCGGCAAGTTCTGCGACGCCGATGGCGGTACCCTGTTTCTCGATGAGGTCGGCGACTTGCCGCTCGATGCGCAGGTCAAGCTGCTGCGTGTCTTGCAGTCGGGAGAAATCTGTCCGGTTGGCGGCCGTCCGCGTGAAGTCGATGTGCGCATCGTCGCCGCGACAAACCGCAAGCTGATCGACGAAGTCGCTGCCGGGCGGTTCCGCGAAGACCTTTATTATCGTCTTGCCGTTGTTCAGGTCACGATCCCGCCGTTGCGCGAACGCAGCGGGGATGTGGCCGCACTGGCGCGCCATCTTCTTGCCCGCATTGCCAAGCAACCCGGCCTGCGCGAGCTTGGCATAACCGATGAAGCCATGTCGCTGCTGGGGGGCTATGCATGGCCCGGCAATGTTCGCCAGCTTCAGAATGCCCTGTTTCGTGCCGCCGTGCTGTGTGACGGCGACGCGCTGACCGCCGCTGACTTTCCGCATATCGCCAACCTGCTGGTTGCCGGTGATGCAGTCATGGATCGCGGGCCGCAGGCGGCTGGTGTCACCCTGTTTCATTCGGACGGCAACATGCGCGCGCTGGACGCGATCGAAGCCGATGTCATCCGCCTCGCCATCGGCCATTATCGCGGCCGCATGACTGAAGTCGCGCGGCGGCTGGGCATCGGGCGATCGACGCTGTACCGCAAGCTGGCCGAACTCGGGATCAGCGACGCAGCCTAGCTCAAGCCCTGGTCGCGCAGGCCGCGCCAGACCTTGAGTGCCTGCACCGTGTCGGGCACGTCATGAACACGGAGCAGTTGCACCCCCTGCCGCGCGCCCTCAAGTGCGACCGCCAGCGATCCCGCCAGTCGCGCGTCCGCCGGCGCTTCGTTCGACAGCGCGCCGATAAACCGCTTGCGGCTAGCCCCCAGCAGGATCGGGCAGCCAAGACCGTGAAACAGCGACACGCCGTTGATGAGCGCCAGAGACGCTGCCACGCCTTTGCCAAAACCGATGCCGGGATCGACAAGGATGCGCGACCGGTCGATGCCTGCGGCAACGACGGCATCGATCCGCATGTCGAGCCAGTCATAAGTGTCGATCAGCGGATCGGCAGCGGCGGCACCGTCGTGCAGCGTTCTGGCCGGATCAGGCGAATGCATCAGCACCACCGGACACGTCTGCCGGGCCAGCAACGCCAGCGCCTGCGCATCGAAACACAGCGCCGACACGTCGTTGACCATCGCCGCCCCCGCATCGAGCGCCGCCGCCATCACACTGGCCTTGCGCGTGTCGATCGACACTGCCGTGCCACCGCGGGCCAGCCGTTCGACGACGGGCACGGTCCGGGCGATCTCATCACCTTCCCAGACAGGCGTGGCACCCGGACGCGTTGATTCGCCACCGACATCGATGATCGCGGCCCCGGCAGACGCCATCGCCACACCCGCGGCACAGGCCAGACCGGCATCGCCATCATGTTTGCCGCCGTCCGAAAAACTGTCGGGCGTCATGTTGAGGATACCCATCACCTGCGGCTGATCAAGTGGGACGGTGCGATCACCAAGCCGCAGCGCGGGGCGCGGTCCGGTTATCCGGGCAATCGTTGCTGCGTCGGCAAAATTTGCGATGTCGGCCACCGGGACAAGCCGCTTGCCGGATCGCCGGCCGTCAGCCACCGTAATGACTTCATAGGCGCAGAAATAGGACATGCCGCCCGCCAGCCGCGCAACCTGCCCGTCGAAACCGACCGGCGTATCGACAAATGCGGCCGGGCGCAGATAGGTTTGCGTCATGCGGCAACGCGGGCAAAGACGGCACGCAGCGCCTCTGGCGACGCCTGCGACAACGCCCCCGCCGCCACGGCTCCCGGGGGCCACAGCCACGACTGCGCAGGATCGTCGCGCATTGCCCAGCCGGGGAACATGCGATCCCTGACGGTCTCTACGTTCAGCCGCTGCAATTGCAGATGACGGTCATCGACCGACAGCCGCGCATAGAGATCGGACACGGCAGCGTCCGGTCCTTCGAGCAGTTGCAGATACATGTCATGACGGCAGATCAGGCAGCCGGTAATGTTTCGCAGCGGATTGTTGCGCCGCGATTCGACCAATATGCCGTTCAATATGGCGTCGTCGAAGCCGAACGGTTGCGAGGTATAGATCAGCTGCGTCAAGCTCATGCGATGACTCCGTCCGCCCTCACGCTCAGGGTTCTGTCGCAAGGATATAGGTCTGACGCACGGTGTCGATGGGCTTTGCAACGCCGCCGACGTCATGATGCCAGAATGTCCAGCCATTGCACGACGGCGCGCCCTGAACCTGCGCACCGAGTTTGTGGATCGATGCGGCATCACTGCCCATGCCGAGCGATCCGTCCGCACGCACGGTCGCCGTCCAGCGACGCCGGGCATCGAACAGCTTTGTACCGGGCCGGATATAGCCGGTTTCGACCAGTGTCCCGAACGCCACCTTTGGCTGGGATTTCGGCGACATCATCGTCGTGACCGCACTTTCATCGAGGGGGAGCGCCGCCGCGATCCGTTCGCGCGCGACGTCGACATAGGTCGCGTCGCGTTCGATCCCGATCCAGTGCCGCCCCAGCCGTCGCGCGACGGCCCCCGTCGTCCCCGTCCCGAAAAACGGATCGAGCACGACATTGCCCGGCTGCGTGCAGGCGAGGAGGATGCGATAAAGCAGCGCCTCCGGCTTTTGCGTCGGATGCGCCTTGGTCCCGCCGCGTTTCAGGCGTTCCTGCCCGCCGCAAATCGGGAAGGTCCAGTCCGACCGCATCTGAAGTTCGTCGTTAAGTGATTTCATCGCACGGTAATTGAACGTATATTTCGTTCCTTCGCCGCGCGACGCCCAGATCAGCGTTTCATGCGCATTGGTAAAGCGCGTGCCCTTGAAATTGGGCATCGGATTGGTCTTGCACCAGACGACATCGTTCAAAATCCAGAATCCCGCATCCTGCAACCGCGACCCGACGCGGAAGATATTGTGATAGCTGCCGATCACCCACAAGGTGCCGTCCGGTTTCAGGACGCGCCGCGCCTCTGCCAGCCAGGCGGCGGTAAAGGCGTCGTAAGCGGCGAACGTCGCGAACTTGTCCCAGTCGTTGTCGACAGCATCGACGCGCCCGCCCTCTGGCCGGAACAGATCGCCACCGAGTTGCAGATTATAGGGCGGATCGGCAAAAATCATATCGACGCAGCCATCGGGAAGCCCCGCCATCGCCGCGATGCAATCATCCATGATGATCCGGTCGAGCGGCAGCGTCATTGCAGGCACGGCCGCTGTCAGCTTTTCCATCACGCCCATTAAAAAGCCCCCTTCTCAAGAGGTTCATCGTGAGTCCCGATGACTCCGCCGTCAAGTGCATAGTTAACAAAGAGTCTTAACAAATTCCCTAATCTATTGAGAACGAAACGAGTCTGGCACGAGATATTGGGGTCTGGCACTGGCCCTGACTCAACCAATGGTGTGTGGTGCAAATGACTCAACTTTCCGCAAAAGCGCAGTCGCGGACCGGGCGAAAGCTCATCCGGTGCAGCGGTGTCGGGCCAAGTGTCGTCAAAGCCGCTAGATGCGCCGCCGCGCCATAGCCCTTGTTCGCGGCCCAGCCATAGCCGGGATAGTCGCGGTCGGCCGCGATCATGATGCGGTCACGATGTTCCTTCGCAATGATGCTGGCGGCTGAAATGCAGGGATGAATGGCATCGCCGCCAATGACGGCTTTGGCGCGGTATCGCCATTTGGGCAGGCGGTTGCCGTCGACGAGGACATGCGATGGTTCCGCACCGAGCGCTTCGACGGCACGCGTCATGGCGAGCATCGTCGCCTGGAGAATGTTGATCCGGTCAATCTCTGCGACACTCGCCATGCCGATGCCGACAGTGCAGCGGGCAAGAATCAGTGCCTCCAGTCCAGCGCGCCGCTTTGCCGACAGTTTCTTGCTGTCATCGAGGCCGTTGATGCCGCCCGCACACAGGATGACCGCCGCCGCAACCACAGGACCCGCCAGCGGCCCCCTGCCCGCTTCGTCGACGCCGGCGATCACAGCCGCACCGCCTGATGCCCCATGGGGCCGTGGCCGTGGCCGAAACCGGGCGCCGCGTGCAGAGCGGCGCGGACAAACCGGCGGGCGCGGGCGATGGCATCAGGTAACGCCAGCTCTTCGGCCAAGCCAACGGCAATCGCGCTGGCCAGCGTGCAGCCGGTGCCGTGCGTGGACATAGTGTCGATCCGCGAGTCTGACCAGCGCGCCAGTTCTCCCGAGGCGTCGACAAGCCGGTCAGTGAGGACATCGCCCCGGTCATGCCCCCCCTTGATCAGGACCGTCGCCCGCGAGGCGAGGGTTGCTTCACCGCCCAGCGCTGCCAGTTCGGGCAGATTGGGCGTAACAACAGTCGCAAGCGCAATCAGCCGGTCGAACGCGGCAATCGTCGGCGCAGCGGCCAGCACCGATCCGCTTGTCGCCACCATAACGGGATCAAAGACGATCGGCACCGCAAGCTGCGCAAGACATGCGGCCAATGCCGCCGCCGTCGCCGCCGACCCGATCATCCCGATCTTGACGGCGTCCACGCCGATGTCGCGCACCACGGCGTCAATCTGTGCCATCACGATGCCGGTCGGGATCAGGTGGACGGCGTCGACCCCCAAACTATTCTGTGCCGTCACTGCCGTGATCGCGGTCATGGCATGGCCGCCGAGCATCGTCACAGTCTTTATATCCGCCTGAATCCCGGCACCGCCGCCCGAGTCGGACCCCGCGATGATGAGAATGCGCGGTGTCACCGCATGAATTTCGAGCGGAAGTTCACACTACGTCCCCCCTTTATGTGTGAACTTCCGGGTTCCGGTGAAGCAGGCAGGCAAAGGCGGAACGGACAGGTCATATCCGGTGTGTGTCATAATCCGGCCACTGTAGGAAAGCCCTGATGTCAGGCCGCGTCCTTCACGGCGTCGCAGATCATGTCGACCAGCCGCGTCACCTGGGCCGCGTCGTCGCCTTCTGCCATCACGCGGATGAGCGGTTCGGTCCCCGACGGGCGGATGACGAGCCGCCCGGACCCGTCCAGTTCGGCCTGCGCCTGGGCAATCGCGGCTTTGACATGCGGCGCACCCAGCGGCGTGCCCCCGGCAAAGCGGACATTCTTCAGCAATTGCGGCACCGGATCGAACAGGTGGAGCAGCGCGCTCGCCGGTTTGCCCGTCGTCACCAGTTCGGCCAGCACCTGCAACGCGGCGATCAGCCCGTCCCCGGTCGTCGCATAATCCGTAAGGATGATGTGGCCCGACTGTTCGCCGCCGACGTTATAACCGCCGCTGCGCATCCGTTCGAGGACATAACGGTCGCCGACCCCGGTCCGTTCGAGTGACAGGCCCGCCCCCGCCAGATAGCGTTCGAGGCCAAGGTTCGACATGACTGTCGCCACGACACCGCCCCCGCGCAATCGCCCGCTGCGTGCCCAGCCCGCCCCGATGAGCGCCATCAGCTGGTCACCGTCGACGACGCGACCGGTTTCATCGACGATGATCAGCCGGTCGGCATCGCCATCCAGCGCAATGCCGATATGTGCCCCGCTGGCCACCACGGTTTCCTGAAGCAGGTCGGGCGACGTCGATCCGCATTTGTCGTTGATGTTCCTGCCATTGGGGGTGACGCCGATCGCCACCACCTCTGCCCCCAGTTCCCACAGTGCGGCGGGCGCGACCTGATAGGCCGCGCCATTGGCGCAATCGAGCGCGACTTTCAGCCCGTCGAGGCGCAGGTCAGCGGGAAATGTCGACTTGGCGGCGTGAATATAGCGGCCCCGGGCATCCTCCACCCGGCGCGCACGGCCGATGTCGGCGGCGTCGGGCAAGCCGATCGGCCCGTCGAGCAGCGCTTCGATTTCGGCTTCTGCGGCATCGGACAATTTATAGCCATCGGGACCGAACAGCTTGATCCCATTGTCATAAAAAGGATTGTGACTGGCCGAAATCATGACGCCAAGGTCAGCGCGCATCGACTGGGTCAGCAGCGCGACGGCGGGCGTCGGCAAGGGACCGAACTGGACGACATCCATCCCGACGCTGGTGAATCCGGCGACCAGCGCGTTTTCGACCATATAGCCCGACAGGCGCGTATCCTTGCCGATCACGACGCGGTGGCGGTGCGCGCCGCGCATGAAATAGGTCCCGGCCGCCATGCCGACTTTCATTGCGATTTCGGCGGTCATCGGGGCGGCATTGGTGCGACCGCGGATACCGTCCGTGCCGAAAAATTTGCGTGTCATGCGTGGTTTGTCCCTCGTCTTGACTTCTTAACCGCAAAGCCCGCGCCATTTCCAGCTTTCGCTGATCGCGCCGCCGTGCCAGACGCACATGCCATGTCGAACGCCACCCGGATATTGCTCGCTCTTGTCACTGGCCTGATCATCGGGATTGCGGGGGCCGCGCTTGACCCTGTGCTGGCAGGGCGCGCCGCCGACATCGCTGATCCGGTCGGCGCGCTGTGGCTCAACGGCCTGCGCATGACGATCGTGCCGCTGGTAGTATCGCTGCTGATCACCGGGATCGCCCGGACGACCGAAGCGGCGCGGGCTGGACGCATTGCCGGATTGTCGCTGGCGTGGATCGTCACGATCATGTCGGCGTCGGCGGTGACAGGCGCGATCCTGATGCCGGCGGTCCTGCACCTGTTGCCGATGCCGGTCGCATCCGCCGCCGCACTGAGGGCAGCGCTGAGCCATGCGCCCGCCGTTGCCGCAGTGCCGCCGTTCGGCGATTTCGTCCGCGCGATCATTCCGACGAACCCGATTGCCGCGGCGGCCAGTGATGCGATCCTGCCGCTGCTGATTTTCACTGGTGTTTTTGCGTTTGCCCTGACCAGGCTGCCCGCCGAGCCGCGCAGTCGCCTGACGGAATTTTTCAGCGCGCTGGCCGATGCGATGATCGTCGTCATCGGTTGGGTATTACGGCTGGCACCGGTCGGCGTGTTCGCGCTGGCGCTGGTCGTGGGGGCGCGATCGGGCGCAGCGGCGTTTGGCGCGTTGCTCCATTATATCGCGGCGGTGGCGAGCGTCGGGATTGTCGTCGCCCTGCTCGCCTATCCGCTTGCGGTGATGGGCGGGCGCGTTTCGTTGCGGAGATTTGCAGCGGCGATTGCGCCTGTCCAGGCGCTGGCGATCAGCACGCAGTCGTCGCTGGCCTGTCTGCCGCTGATGCTGACCAAATCGGACGAGCTGGGCGTGCCCGAAGCGAGTGCCGGGGTCACTTTGCCGATGGCAGTCGCCCTGCTGCGTGCGACGGGGCCGGCCATGAACATATCGGTCGCGCTTTATGTCGCGAGCTGGTTCGGCATCCACCTTGGCCCGGCGCAGTACGGCGTTGCGATCATGGCCGCAATCCTGACGTCCATGGGTGCCGTCAGCCTGCCGGGGACCGTCAGTTTCATCACGTCGATCGCGCCGATCTGCCTTGCCATCGGTGTGCCGGTCGAACCGCTCGCGCTGCTGATCGCAGTCGAGACACTGCCCGATATTGTCCGCACGCTGGGCAATGTCATGCACGACGTCGCCGTGACCGCAACTGTCGCACGTCAGACCGGGATGACCGGTTAGCGCACCGCCGGGTCCTGCAAGCTGTCAAGATGCATCAGACGCCCGAACAGGGGTGAAATGATGATGACACCGACACCGACACCGACCGCGACCCAGCCTGCCGTTGTGTAAACGGTCAGGACATGATCGGGCGCGGCATCGGTCGCGCCGATGGCGGCGGCGATCTGTCCAGAGGCGAAATCACCCGTCGCGCTGGCAAAGAACCAGGTGCCCATCATCAGGCTGGCCATCTGTGGCGGCGACAGGCGGTTCATCGCCGACAGGCCGACCGGCGACAGGCAGAGTTCGCCGGTCGTGTGCAAGAAATATAACAGGAAAATGAAAATCACCGGCGTCATCTGCCCCGGCCCCACCGCCGACGCCCCCGCAACGAGGATCAGGAACCCGGCACCAAGCTGAATCAGCGCAATGCCGAACTTTGCCGGTGCCGACGGTTCCAGCCCGCGCCTGCCCAGCCAGGTCCAGATGAGCGCAACCACCGGTGCCAGCAGGACGATGTAGATCGAATTCAGCGACTGAAAGATCGACGCCGGCACGTCCGTTCCCAGGATATGCCGGTCGACCCGCGCATCCGTGAACAGGCTTAGCGACGAGCCCGCCTGTTCGAACAGCGCCCAGAATAATATCGACATGAAAATCAGGAACAGCGCGGCAAAAATCCGGTCGCGATCCTGTACCGTCATCGTGGCGACGGCGGTGTACAGGACATAAGCGACCAGCAGCCCCCCCGCGATGCCGAGGAGTGAGCCGACCACCTCATGATGCTGGATCAGCCACCAGCAAACCCCGGTCAGGCCGATCCCGGACAGATAGATGAGCCATTCAAGGCGGATCCCCGCCACCGGCGCGGCCAGCCTGACCGGATCGGGCGCTTCGCCCCGGCCCATCAGGAGCGGCTTGCCAAGGGTGAACGACAGCCAGCCAAGAAACATGCCGGCACCGGCCGCACCAAAGCCATAGGACCAGCCATAAGTTTCGCCAAGATAGCCCGCAATGATCGGCCCCAGCGCGCCGCCCACGTTGATCCCCATATAGAAAATCGTATAGGCGGGGTCGCGCCGCGGATCGGTCCGGGTATAAAGCTGTCCGACGATGGTCGAGATATTGGCCTTCAGAAATCCGACCCCGGCAATGATGAAGGCAAGAGCGAGCCAGAAGATGTTGATGCCGGGATCATCCTGCCCGCCGACGCCTTCGAACACCATTAGGCCATGCCCGATGGTCAGCAGGATCGCCCCGAACTGAACCGCCTTGCGCTGGCCGAGATAGCGGTCGGCAATATAGCCGCCGACCACCGGCGTGATGTAGACAAGCGCGAGATAGGTGCCGTAAATGACCGACGCATTCGATTTGGCGAACAGCCAGTGTTTGGTCAGATAGAAAATCAGCAGCGCGCGCATGCCATAGAATGAAAAGCGTTCCCACATTTCCACACCGAACAGCAGGAACAGGCCCATGGGGTGGCCCAGAAACGTCTTTTCGCCGCCCGATACCGTGACTGATGTCATGAACATGCAACCCCTGAACCCGATTTTGCGCCAGCCTTAGCGCGGAATTTGTGGCTGTGAAGGGGGAATGAGCGGCTGTCCCGCCGCGCGCTGCGCCTTGACCTCTGCAACCGCCGCGGCAACTGCTGCCAGACGTTTCTTTGGCGAAGGATGTGTTCCGTCAGCGAATATCCCCGCATTGGTGCGCGCTTCAAAGCGGGTCCAGAAAGGGACGACCGCATCGATATCATAACCGGCCCGCGCCATCAGCCAGACACCCATCCGGTCGGCGGCATATTCGGCCTGTTTCGACGGCGTATCGAGCGCGCGGTGACGCAGGATGTTGTGCGCCAGTTCATGGCCGACGATGACGGAAAGATCGTCATCGCGCGCCGCAAAGTCGAGCAGGGCCGCAGTGACCTGAACATAACGGCCGTCAGCCCGGGCATTGATGCCCCTGCCCGCCACGATCTGAACCCGCGAGGCACAGCCTGTGTCACCGGTCAGCAAGACAGTCCGTTCGGTGCGGCCGTGCGCCAGACGAAGGCGTGCCGCACCCGACATGAGCGCGGTTTCGATCATCGCTTCGGTCTGTCCGACCGGCGCATAGCCGGATCGCGGATCGACAACAGGGGTGAGCACGTCGTTGACGGCTAGCACGGCATCCCCGGGAAACAGTCCGGCACGCGCGGCGGCGCTTTCCGGGGCGATGGCCGCAATGCCGGGATGCAAGCCAAGCCCGAACTGCGCCGCCGCTGCCGCCTGAGTGGCATGATATTGCGACAGGGCATGGATCGACAGGCCCGAAACCCGGACCGTATCAGGGCACAGCGCCGCATTCGCCGTCTGCAATCGCCAGGCAATCGTGGCGACGCGCGCATCCTCCGCCTGCAACCGGGTCAGCGACGGATCGAGCGCGAGCGACGCCAGAACAAGCAGAATGACCATCGGATTGCCCTAGACGCGATTGTGCCTGAACGCACGCTGATCTAGCAGGGGATGCATGGTCAACGATATCAGCAATCCGCTCGCGCTTTTGCGCACCCGCCGATCGGGCAAACCGCGCGACATGATCGCGCCGGGGCCGGACGCGGTGCAGCTGCGTGCCATTCTGGCGGCGGCGATCCGGGTGCCCGATCATGGCAAGCTGTCCCCGTGGCGATTCGTGATCGTGGGCGATGATCAGCGTGACCGGCTGTCCGACCTGCTGACCAGTGCCTATCGCGCCGAAAAACCGGAGGCCGGGCGCCTTGAACTGGACGCAATGGACCAGTTTGCGCGCCAGGCGCCGACACTGATCATCGTCCTGTCCGCTCCGGTTGCGGTCAGCAAAATCCCGTTGTGGGAACAGGAATTGTCGGCCGGGGCGGCGTGCATGACATTGCTGACCGCCGCGCACGCCAGCGGCTTTGTCGCCAGCTGGCTGACCGGATGGCCGGCCTATAATGAGTGTGTCCGCGCGGCATTCGGCCGCCCCGGTGACCGGATTGCGGGGTTCATCTTCATCGGATCTCCCGGCCGTGCACTGGAAGAACGCCCGCGCCCCGACTATGACGCGATCGTGAAACAGTGGGGCTGACATCCGCGTGATTTTGGTGTATTAGGTTTGCATGACAGTGGGCGACTCAAATGAAATTCCGGTCTACCTGCGCCTGCGCGGCCATCTGGCGGCGGCGATCATGGACGGGGTTTACGGCGAAGGCGACCAGCTTCCCTCCGTGCGCGCCTTTGCAAGCGTGCATGGCGCAAACCCGCTGACTGTCGCCAAAGCCTATCAGTCATTACAGGACGACGGCTATGTCGCGGTCCGGCGCGGGGTTGGCATGTTTGTCGCCGACGGGGCCATCGTCCGCCTGCGCAACGACGAGCGCACACGGTTCCTGACGATCAGCTGGCCGCGCATCCGCGACCATATGGGCCGCATCGGCATCGAACTTCACGCCCTGCTTGATCGTGAAAGCGTGTAAGCAAGGGTTCAGCCTCATCAGCCTATCGGTTCCGACAACGATCATGATCTTCAGAAAGTTTTTTTCGCGCGACGCCGATCCCGAGCCGTGCCCCTATGCGCTGCCGGCGGACCAGCGCGTCTATGCCATCGGCGATATCCACGGGCGACGCGATTGCCTCGACACGCTGATCGGCCTGATCGATGCCGATGACGCCGCGCGCGGGCGGGCCGACACCACACTCGTCTTTCTGGGCGACCTGATCGACCGGGGCGCAGATTCGCGCGGTGTCGTCGAACGCGCCATGCACATGGCGACATCGCCCAAGACGGTCCTGCTGATGGGCAATCACGAAGAAATCCTGATCCGCGCATGGGAAGGGGATGCGAAGGCGGCGAACCTGTTTCACCGGGTCGGCGGGCGCGAAACATTGCTGAGCTATGGCGTGAGCGAAGCCGCCTATGACGCCTGTGATTTCGACGAACTCTCAACGCTGATCGCCGATACGGTCCCGGTAGAACATGTCGCGTTCCTGCGCACCTTCGTCGACCAGTGGCAATGCGGCGATTATCTGTTCGTCCATGCCGGCATCCGCCCCGGCGTTCCGTTGGACGAACAGCGCGCCAGCGATCTGCGCTGGATCCGCCGTGAATTTCTGGACGATCCGCGCGATCATGGCGTCATGGTCGTCCACGGCCATTCGATCACCGAAGCCGTCGACGAACAGCCCAACCGCATCGGCATCGACACCGGTGCCTTTGCCAGCGGCATGCTGACCGCGCTTGGCGTCGAAGGCACGCAGACATGGACAGTGTCGACCTAAAGCGTTTACCGGAGTGCAAGACTGGCTGCGTTAGGGGCGCAGGCAACGCAGCGTAGCGGGGAACGACGTGCCAATGCCCAGAAAAGTCCCGTACCGCGTTCTGGCCGTGTTCGGCACCCGCCCCGAAGCGATCAAGCTGTTTCCGGTAATCAACGCCCTGCGCAGCCAAGGGGTGACGTGCCTTGTCTGCGTGACGGCGCAGCACCGCGACCTGCTCGACCAGATCTTGCGGCTGAGCGGGATCGTGCCCGATCATGACCTGAACATCATGCGCGCCGGGCAGACACTGGACGGGCTGACGGCGGCGTTGCTGACGGGCCTGGGCACAGTCTATGACATCGAAAAGCCCGACCGGGTGATCGTGCAGGGCGACACGGCCACGGCAATGGTCGGCGCGCTGGCGGCCTATTACCGGAAAATCCCGGTAAGCCATGTCGAGGCCGGATTGCGCAGCGGCGACATTCATCAGCCGTGGCCCGAAGAGGTCAACCGCAAGATCGTCGCCACAATCGCCGACCAGCATTTCGCACCGACGCGAACGTCCGCCGATGCGCTGCGCCGTGAAGCGGTGCCCGACGCGACAATCTTTGAAACCGGCAACACCGTGATCGACGCGCTGATCGCGACACGCGCGCAGCTGGTCGCTGACCCGTCGATGTGCGCGGGCATCGACGCCATCATCGACCGGTTCGGCGGCACGCGCATCATGGCCGTGACCACGCACCGTCGCGAAAATTTCGCCGCGATGGCCGGCATGGCGCAGGCGATCGCGCAGATTGCGGGCCGCGGCGACATCGGCATCGTCTTTCCGGTCCACCCCAACCCCAATGTCCGTGCCGCGATGAACGCGCTGGCAGGTGACGCAAATATCGCGCTGATTGATCCGCTCGATTATCCCGATTTCGTCCGGTTGCTCGATCGCTGCCATCTCGTGCTGACCGACAGCGGCGGGGTGCAGGAAGAAGCGCCGACGTTCGGCAAGCCCGTGCTCGTCATGCGCGAAACGACCGAACGCCCCGAAGGCGTCGTTGCAGGGACGGCCAGGCTGGTCGGCACCGATCCGGCGACGATCATCGCCGAAGTGTCCCGCCTGCTCGACGATCCGTCGGCCTATGACGCGATGCGCCGTGCCCATTCCCCCTTTGGCGACGGCAAGGCCGCGTCCCGTATTGCGAAAGTCATTGCCAATGCTGGTTAGCCTTCATCCTAAAGTCTGTGTCATGGGCCTGGGCTATATCGGATTGCCCACAGCCGCGGTCGTCGCGCGCGCGGGTGCGTCAGTGCTGGGCATCGATGTGCATCAATCGGTTGTCGATACCGTCAACGCCGGGCAGGTGCATATCGAGGAAGTCGACCTTGATGCGCTGGTCCAGGGCGTGGTTTCGCGCGGGCTGTTGCGGGCATCGACGCAGGTCGAGCCATCGGACGTGTTCCTGATCGCCGTGCCGACGCCGTTCGACGAAAATCATGCGCCCGACACTGGCCATGTCCTGAGCGCCGCGCGGACAATCGCGCCCGTGCTGAAGGCGGGCGACCTCGTCATCCTTGAATCGACGTCGCCCGTCGGCACGACCGATGCCGTCCGCGACCTGATCGCCGCGCTTCGCCCCGATCTCAAAGTCCCGACCGCGGGCAATGGGACTGCGGACATTGCCATCGCCTATTGCCCCGAACGCGTGCTGCCGGGCCGCATCCTGATCGAACTGATCGACAATGACCGCTGCATCGGCGGCATCACCCCGCGCTGCGCCCGCAAGGCGCTGTCCTTTTACCGCAGTTTCGTGCGCGGGGCGTGCATCACCACGAACGCGCGCGTCGCCGAAATGGTCAAGCTCAGCGAAAATGCCTATCGCGACGTCAACATCGCCTTTGCCAACGAACTGTCGATGGTCAGTGACAAGATGGGGATCGACGTGTGGGACGTCATCCGCCTTGCCAACCGCCATCCGCGCGTCAACATCCTGTCACCCGGCCCCGGCGTCGGCGGGCATTGCATTGCGGTCGATCCGTGGTTCATCGTCCACAGCGCGCCCGAACTGACGCCGCTGATCCGCACCGCGCGCAACGTAAACGATGCCAAGATCGATTATGTGGTGGACCATGCCAGCCGAGTGATCGCGGCCAGCCCCGGCCGGGTCGCGCTGCTCGGCCTTGCGTTCAAGGCGAATGTCGATGATTTTCGCGAGAGTCCGGCACTGAAAGTGGCCGTCGATCTCGCCAGGCGCTTCGGAGACCGGATTGCGATTGTCGAGCCGCATACCGAAACCCTGCCGCCGGTGTTCGACGGTAGCGGCGCGACGCTGACCGACATCGACAGCGCGCTGGGCACATGTGATATCATGATCGTGCTGGTCGATCACGACATCTTCAAATCGGTCCCGCCCGAAGAGCGCGAAGGCAAAACCATCTATGATACGCGCGGGATCTGGAGCGCGCGCTAATGCAGACCCGCGTCCTGCCCGTAAGTGATGACGCCCTGGCCGAGGCGGCGCGGCTGATCACCGCCGGCAGTGTCGTCGCCCTGCCGACCGAGACGGTCTATGGCCTGGCCGCGGACGCAACGTCACCGTCGGCGGTTGCCGCGATTTATGCCGCAAAACACCGGCCCGCGATCAATCCGCTGATCGTGCATGTCGCGACGATCGACGACGCGCTGCGCATCGGCGAGTTCACGGCAACGGCGCGCGCGCTGGCCGACCGGTACTGGCCGGGACCGCTGACGATTGTCGTGCCCCGCCGCCCCGACGCGCGCATCGCGCCGATCACGACAGCGGGCCTGCCGACGATTGCGATCCGCGTGCCGGGGCATCCGGCGATGCAGGCGGTCCTGAACGCGGGCGGACGGGCACTCGCCGCCCCCAGCGCCAACGCCAGCGGGACGATCTCTCCCACACGGGCCGCGCATGTCCTGCGGACGCTCGACGGTCGTATTCCGCTGATCATCGATGGCGGACCGACCGCCGGGGGACTTGAATCGACGATCGTCAGGACAGAGGGCGCGCGCGTGATCCTGCTGCGCCATGGCCCGATCCTGATCGACGCCACCATCATCGTGCCACGACATGACGCCCCCGAAGCGCCGGGACAGATGATCGCGCATTATGCACCGGCAAAGCCGCTGCGCCTCAATGCCACGACCGCGCATGAGGACGAATATATGCTGGGATTTGGTGCGGTGGACGGCGATGTCAACCTGAGCCGGACAAGCGACCTGAACGAAGCGGCCAGTACATTGTTCGACCTGCTGCATGCCGCCGACCAGAGCGCCGCGCCGCGCATTGCGGTTGCGCCGGTTCCTGCAACCGGCGTGGGGCTCGCCATCAATGACCGGTTGCGCCGGGCCGCGGCGGGCGCGGCATGAAAGTGCTGGTCACAGGCGTGGCTGGTTTTATCGGCGCAGCGGTCGCCAGGGCGCTGCTGGCGCGTGGCGATCAGGTGATCGGGATCGACACGCTCAACGATTATTATGATCCGGCGTTGAAACGCGCGCGCCTCGCACAGCTGACCGGGCCGGATTTTGCCTTTTACCTGTTTGATTTTGCCCGCGACATGCCATTGGCCCACGACGCGTTCGACCGCATCATTCACCTTGGGGCCCAGGCAGGGGTGCGCTATTCGCTGACCAATCCGCAGGCCTATGTCCAGTCGAACCTGGTCGGCCATCTCAACATGCTTGAGCTTGCGCGCGACCGGACTGTCCCGACCGTCTATGCATCATCGTCGTCGGTCTATGGCGGCAACCCAAAGCTCCCGTTCAGTGTCGAAGACCGTGCCGATCACCCGGTCTCGCTCTATGCCGCGACCAAGCGCGCCGACGAGCTGATGAGCGAATCCTATGCCCATCTGTATCGCCTGCCGCTGACGGGGCTGCGTTTCTTTACCGTCTATGGCCCGTGGGGCCGACCCGACATGGCGCCGTGGCTGTTCACAAAGGCGATCCTTGCGGGCGAACCGATCAAGGTTTTCAACAATGGCGACATGCGCCGCGATTTCACTTATATCGATGACATCGTGCGCGGTGTCCTTGCCTGCAACGACCGCCCCCCTGCCGACGACGGCACAGTCAAGCCCGGCGGCAGCATTGCCCCGCACAGCCTGTACAATATCGGCAACAACCGGCCCGAAGCACTGATGGATTTCATCGCCCTCATCGAAGCGGCAACGGGTAAAACGGCGCTGTACGATTTTCAGCCGATGCAGCCCGGCGATGTCCCCGCAACCTGTGCCGACATCACGGCCATCGCCCGCGACCACGGCTATGCACCGACAACCGCCCCCGCCGTCGGCATCCCGAAATTCGTCGACTGGTTCAGATCATATCACGGTGATGCAATCTGACGTCATCCCGCTCTAAGCCGGTCGGCGTGTTTGCGGCGGAATTTGGCAAGTTTTGGGGCGGCGACCATCTGGCAATAGGGGTTGCCTGCCCCTTCGCGTGCGAAGTATTCCTGATGATAATCCTCTGCCACATACCAGGTGCCGGGCGGTTCGATCGTCGTGACAACCGGGTGTGCCTGATCCGCCTGCGCCCGGATGATGGCCGCGCGGGCCGCCGCATCCTGTTCGGGCGAATGCGGAAAAATTGCCGAGCGATATTGCGTGCCGATGTCATTGCCCTGACGGTTCAGTTGCGTCGGATCGTGAATTTCAAAAAAAATGTCGAGAATTTCGTCGAAGGTCACGACGTCATTGTCAAAGACGATCCTGATGGCTTCGGCGTGGCCGGTCGTTCCGCTGCAAACTGCCTTATATGTCGGGTTGTCCGATTGCCCGCCGATATAGCCGCTCTCCACGCTGTCCACACCGGCCAGATCGTCGTAAATCGGCTCGACGCACCAGAAGCATCCGGCGGCAAGGGTGGCGGTCTCTAGCGTCATGGGCGTCTCCGGTTCAGACCACAGATAGGATTAGATTGCGGCGGAGCAAGAGGCCCAGGACTGCGGAATCAGGCTGCAAGTTCGGTGGCGCTCATTTCATAGAGCAGGGCCGATCCCGCCGTCGCCGCCGCCATTTTGCCCAGTGCTTCGGGGACGATATGGTCAAGATAATAGCGCACCGTGACCCGCTTTGCCTTGTCAAACGCGCTGTCCGAGGTTGCCGCCTGCCCCTGTCGCGCCATAAGGCCGCCGCACGCCATGACCGACACCATGTCGAGGAAGGGATGGCTGCCCGCCAGCCGGTCAGGCATGCTGGCTGACGCCATAAAAGCCGTTGCAGTTTCAACGGCATCGGCAAGCTGCATCAGCGCTGCCTCCCCTCCACCGTCGTGCCGCACGTCGGCAATCAGCGCCGCAAGTGCCGCACCGCCATCACCGGTCAGCTTGCGCCCGACCAGATCGGCGGCCTGAATGCCGTTCGTGCCTTCGTAAATCGGGGCAATGCGAATGTCGCGGTAATGCTGGGCCGCGCCGGTTTCCTCGACAAAGCCCATGCCGCCGTGGACTTGGACGCCAAGGCTTGCAACCTCACAGCCGATGTCAGTTCCATAAGCCTTTGCCAGCGGGGTGAGCAGGTCGGCACGTGCCCTGGCCCCGGCAACCCCGGCATGCGTGCGATCGACACACCCCGCCGCTGCATAGGCCAGCGCACGCGCCGCTTGCGTCAGCGCCTTCATCCGCAACAGCATCCGGCGGACGTCGGGATAGTCGATGATCGCCATCCCGCCCTGAACCCGATCCGCTGCATAGGCCAGCGCCGCCTGAGTCGCGCGCTCTCCGATCTGCACACCCTGAAGCCCGACGTTCAGCCGGGCATTGTTCATCATCGTGAACATCGCGCGCATGCCGCCCAGTTCGGGGCCGATCAGCCAGCCGTGGCAATCACCGGTGTCACCATAAGACAGCACGCAGGTGGGCGACGCGTTGATCCCGAGCTTATGTTCGATCGACACACAGCGGACGTCATTGGGTTCAGTAAAACCGCCATCAGCCGCCGGCCGAAATTTGGGAACGAGGAACAGCGAAATCCCTTTGGTCCCGGCGGGCGCATCCGGCGTGCGGGCAAGGACAAGGTGGACGATATTGTCCGTCAGGTCGTGGTCGCCATAAGTGATGTAAATCTTGGTGCCCTTGATCATGTAATGACCACCCGGCTGTGGCGTGGCCGTTGTCCGCACGGCGCCGACATCGGACCCGGCCTGCGGTTCGGTCAGGTTCATCGTGCCGGTCCATTCGCCGGTGATGAGTTTGGGCAGATATGTCGCGCGTTGCGCATCGGTGCCGTGCGCGTGAATGGCCTCGATCGCGCCGACTGTCAGCATCGGACACAGGGTAAAGGCCATGTTCGCCGTGCCGAGATTTTCGAGAACGACCATCGCCAGGCTGAACGGCAGCCCCTGCCCGCCATAAGCTTCGGGACCGTCAAGCGACCCCCAGCCGCCATCGACATAAGCCTGGTAAGCGGCCTTATACCCTTCAGGCATCGTGACTTTGCCATCGGCCCAATGCGCACCGACCGTATCACCGATCCGGTTGAGCGGCGCGAACGCACCCGCCGCAAACGCGCCTGCGCCGTCAAGGATGGCATCGACAATGTCACTGTCGACACCGAGATCGCTGATCCCCGCGACTGTTTCAAGGACGAAGCGCTGTTCGGTGATGGGGGGGGTGTAGGTCATTCAAGCCTTAAAAATGCTGTGCTGATCGGATAGCTGATCCGGATCTATAGCGGCCTGATATTGCGCACCTCAAGAACAAGCGCGATGTTTTTTTCAAGACCCGACGATCTTACCCATGGCGTCGGCGGAAGCCCTGCGGCCGTTGAGGTACAAGACCGCATTACCTGCCAGTCGCACATCGTCCAAATGTGCACCATGTGAATTGATGACCGACGTCATATAATATGTGCCGCCGGGCCACGAGCCGAGACGGGTACGTTCTGTAAGCACGCAGCCAAAGAAATGTGATGAAGCTCCTTTGGCATAAACCATCCTTGCGTCATGAACCGCAGTGATTTTGCAATCCTGGAAAATTGCGCGAGGACTGCTCTCGCCCAGATCAATCAGAAATGGTGCTCCTTTGCCGTCTGACCCAAACACCCGGCCGTTTAACGATCGGGCACGATCATCCGTGAACAGGCATCGAACGAACATCGCAGCGTATCGTCCATGTTCATCCGCAGTGAAGATGCCGTTGACCCCTCCAACAAATGTGCAGTCATTGAATTGCATCGCCGGGCGATTTGGCCAAGCACTGTAATTCGTCGTGCCGATGAACGTACAGTGGTCGAACAACAGGTCTTTTGCATCGCCCATATCCGCGAGAAGCCCGACCCCCATATTGTCCGCAAAAATACAATCCTGGCAACAGACGTTCCGGATAATCTGTCCACCTTCAGCTTCGATATCGAGGCCTGCCGCTGGCGCAGTCTTTAAGGATCCTCTCCCCGACGAGGAAAAATGACATCGTCTTAAAAGGATATTTGTCCCACCGGTAAGCGACATTCCCTGCCGACCATTATAAGCAGCGCGAAAATTTGTGATTGTGACAGTTTCGGCTGAGAAAATTGGTGGTGTGATATTCGTCAACTGACGAAAGAGCATGCCATCCCAGTAATGATGGTGACTATAGACATTTTCGATGCGTACCGATCCACTATTGTCCAGCAAATGAAGTCCGCTCCCCGGAATTTGTCGATCAAGGTCACCGAATTCTCCGCCTAGCGTTACATGCGCGTTTGATCCATCGAGTTCGATGTTCGATATGCTTATGCCACCTGTACAATTTGTCAGTTCTATCATGCCTTCATAAGGAACAGCACGTTCCACATATGAGCCATAATATGGTGCTTTGGTATCAAGTCTGTCGCCAGTGACAGGATTGAACGTGCCATATCGCAGACCAGAAACGGCGCGAATTGTTGCTCCATTCCCATTAATGACGATAGGGCTGGTTGCATTGTCGCACCGAATAACGGGATCTGGGATCCATGAATATTTTCCGGTTGCTGTACCATTCAGACGTTGACAACCGGCGTGATAAATCCCGTCTTTTGTAAGATTCAAGGTGCCGCCGCGGTTGATTTGCAGCCATTGCGACGCGCGCGCAAAAGCTTTCATGTCGTTACTGACGTCTCCTTGACCGACATGAGTTCCAAAATCGTCCAGCCAGCGGACATTTGGGTCCGCATGCGTTGGTGCAGGCGGGGAAAAAACGACCGCAAGAAAACCGAAAGCCGATCGTCGCGTGACAGAGGTGCGCATGCTTTCCATATCAGCGAGTTTATATAGTATGTCGCCCGTCTGCCAAACTTTTAGCGATGTTGCATATTGTCGAGAGCCGCCGTACGAGCGCGTATCCCTTACAGTTATCAAGAAGGCCAAACGCTACCAATATGGCATTTCGAAAATCAGCCTTGATCACTGGGATCACTGGGCAGGACGGGGCATATCTGGCTGAACTGCTGCTGGCGAAGGGCTATGTCGTTCACGGGGTGAAACGTCGGTCATCGCTTTTCAATACAGCCCGTATCGACCACCTTTATCGCGACCCGCATGAGGAAGATGTCCGGTTGTTTCTTCACCATGGCGATCTGACCGATACAAGTAATATCGTACGGATCATGCAGGAGACACAACCCGACGAAGTCTATAATCTCGGCGCACAAAGCCACGTCGCGGTATCGTTCGAAGAACCTGAGTATACCGCCAATGTGGATGGCTTGGGCACACTTCGTCTGCTTGAGGCTATTCGCATACTCGGCCTCCGCGACAAGACACGTTTTTACCAGGCGTCAACGTCGGAACTCTACGGACTGGTCCAGCAAATTCCGCAGAGCGAAACGACGCCATTCTATCCACGATCACCATATGCAGTGGCTAAACTTTATGCCTATTGGACGGTTGTAAATTACCGCGAAGCATACGGAATATTTGCCTGCAACGGTATTTTGTTCAATCATGAATCTCCGGTGCGTGGCGAAAATTTCGTAACACGAAAGATTACGCGCGGCCTCGCACGGATCAAACTGGGCCTTCAGGAGTGTTTGTATCTGGGCAATCTAGATGCGCTGCGCGACTGGGGCCACGCCCGGGATTATGTCGAAATGCAGTGGCGCATGTTGCAACAAGACGTGCCCGAGGACTTCGTCATTGCAACCGGTGTCCAGTATAGCGTCAAGGATTTCATCGAGTTTGCATCACAGGAAATAGATCTTGATCTGCACTGGCATGGGGACGGTGCTAACCAGAAAGCTTTTGATGCCGATGGTGTGTGCAGGGTCGCTGTCGACCCGCGCTATTTTCGCCCGACTGAAGTCGAAACGTTGCTAGGAGATCCGGAGAAAGCACATGAAAAGCTTGGATGGCGACCAACAACATCGTTCAAAGAACTGGTGAAGGAAATGGCTCTTTCGGATTTAAAGGGCGCAGAGCGAGACGAGCTGATCAAGAGTCACGGTTATTATGCAAACGATTTTCACGAGTAATTGATTTCATGAAAATTGGAGGCAACTTAGTTGCAAGTATTGCGGCTTCGTGCTGGTCAGCGATTATCGGGCTTGCCGTCGTTCCGTTTTATATTCGGTATTTTGGTATTGAAGCATTTGGATTGATTGGTTTTTTTGGCACGCTCCAAGCGCTATTTTACATATTTGACCTTGGCCTTGCGTCGACAATGAATCGCGAGATTGCCCGTTTCGCCGCCACAAATCAAACAGAGGCTGCCGCGCGACTGCTCAGCACACTTTCGTACGTATACTGGCTTGTGGCACTTGCAATCGGCGTGGTTGTGTTCGTCGGCGCTCCGACAATTGCCACTCACTGGCTGCGCGATTCCAACCTAGCGCCGCAGCAGATTTCAACAAGCTTGATGCTTATGGGGCTGGTCATAGCGCTGCGCTGGCCGACAGGTCTGTATCAGGGTGTACTGCAGGGCGGTGAGCATATCATGCTTGCGAGCGCAATTTCGACAGGCGCAATTACGCTGTCCTACCTTGGCGCACTTTTGATCGTTATGTTCGTGTCGCCTACGCTGGAAGGGTTTTTTGTGTGGCAGGCGCTTGTTGCATTCTTGCAGGCGTCAGTGACCTATTTCACAGCATGGCGTTCGCTCGGCACCTCTCCTCAACATTTATTCGACCTGAGCGAGCTAAAACGCGTATGGCGTTTTTCTGCCGGACTAGGTGTGACTGCTGTGCTGGCAGTCGTGCTCATGCAATTCGACAAAGTCATATTGTCACGACTGGTCCCACTGGCTGACTTTGGCTATTATGCGCTCGCTGGCCTTGCGCCAAGAACACTCTATTTGTTGCTAACGCCGGTTTTTACTGTAATTTACCCCAGGCTCGCCCGTTTGCATGCAATCGGCGACGAAGCCTCGATCATCAGAATCTACAGGCACGGCACCCGGGGCCTCCTTGCATTGATTTTTCCGCTGGCCGCCACCGTTGTCATATTTGGAATAGAGATTTTCACACTCTGGACTGGCAATCCCCACACGGCAGCGATCGCAGCACCAGTTGCTGCGTTGCTGATCATCGGCACTGCTGCAAATGGTGCAATGCATTTTCCTTATGCGCTTCAACTCGCTTATGGACAATCATCTCTACCAGCACGTATCAACCTGTTTCTGGTCGCAATCTTTATCCCTATGGTCAGTATTTTAGCCGATCGTTTTGGAATAATAGGGGGCGGGGCAGCTTGGGCAATTACGAACATGTTATATCTGGTATTTGGCGCCATTTTTACGCATCGCAGAATACTTTGCGGTTTGGCTTCCAAATGGTTGATGGAAGATGTAGCTATTCCTGCAATTGTTTCAATTTCGATTGTTGGTGCTGCCGGATTTTTTCTCCATCAAGCTAATGCACCCTTGCTCCTGACAATTTTAGGCGGCATTGCGTCCATGATGCTCGCAACGGGTATAACAATTTTATTTTCTCCCGATCTTGTCCGTGAAATTTGCATCATGCGCGGACAATTCAAGGGAAAAACGTCAGATAACTGAGGTAGATCGATGAGTTTTCAGGTGTTACAAAACGCGAGTGAAATCGATCGAGCTCGCACTCAATTAACTGCGCGTGGCGTTCCTCGGTTAGAGCCGCGCTGGCAAGCATTTATAAAAGCAAATGCACGGCGGCTCCGTTTTCATGTCAAACCCAGTGTCGGTGACCATCTAAAAAGCTGGGACGTGCTGGCAACGGTCGAATTTATCGAACAACATATGGGAAAAGACGCTGCAATCGCGGATTTTGGCGCTTATGGTTCGGAAATACTGATTGCCCTCAACGCTCTTGGCTATTCAAATCTTACGGGCGTTGATCTCAACCCTTGGGTAAAGGATATGCCATATTCAAACCAGATAAATTATATAATTTCAGACTATCGTTCCATCGGGTTTCATGATCATTGCTTCGACATGATAACATCGATTTCGGTGATGGAGCATGGGTATGAGGCGACGCCGACTTTTACGGAAATTTCTCGTCTTCTTCGACCTAGTGGCTATTTCATAGCATCTTTCGATTATTGGCCAGAAAAGATTTCTGTCGGTGATCTGAAATTATTTGGCATGAGCTGGACGATTTTTTCTGAACAGGACGTTTCAGATATGCTTGCCGAAGCTTCACGTCACGGACTTGAACCGGTTGGACTGATCCGGTCGACTGCATCAGAGCGTGTCATTTCTCATAGTGGTTTTGATTACACGTTCGGTTGGGTCGCTCTGCAAAAGAGGCTCTGACGAATGCGGATCTTGCTGGTGACCGGAACAACACCGCCCTCGCCGTGCGGGGTTGGTGACTATACTGAGAAACTTGCAAGCTCTCTTGCCGTCAACGGCGTGCATGACATTGCTATATTGTCGGGTGGCAAAGAAAATTCCAGCGCCTCGCCCAGTAATGTCCAACGCCTTGCGGGGCCGATGAATTGGCATTTGCATGAGTTCGGCACAATTTGGAACATTATCAATATATTCAAAGCTGACGTCGTGCATTTACAGATGCCAAGCCAAGCGTTCAAGCATCGCCGGTTGCCGGACCTCATCCCGGCGATCGCATGGGGTGCTGGCGCGGCCGTCGTGCGTACGTGGCACGAATCGCCCGGCGTTCGGGCGCTCCTTCCGCTCGCATTGCAAGCGGTCGTGCCAGGCGAAAACATCGTCGTCCGTCAGGACTTCTTGTCCGGAATGCCAGCATCATTGCGTCGAGTGGTAAAGCATGGCTGCGCCTTTATTCCCAGCGCATCGGCAATTCCACGCGTTATACTGGCGACCGGGGAACGCGACAAGTTGCGGCAGCATTACATGACGCGCAACGGTCGGCTCATTGTATTTTTTGGATTTCTTTATCCTGCAAAAGGCGCAGAGCTTGTTTTTGAGATAGCGGATTCGACGCGGGACACCCTAATCCTAGCGGGGCCGGTCGACGAAAGTGATCCTTATACCCGAATGATCCTTGGCCTTTGTCAAAATGGTTCATGGGCCGGGCATGCGATTTCCATCGGGATGCTGAAGCCAGATGAAGCTGCAAAGCTGCTGGCTGCGGCGGACGCGGTCGTTCTTCCATTTACGAGTGGAGGTGGTAGCTGGAATACGTCCATTTTCGCAGCCGTTCAGCAAGGCACGCCGGTCATTACAACGTCATCAATCCGAAGGGGGCTGGATCGTGCCGCGATGGTCGATTATTCACAACCAGGCGATCTTGTTGCGATGCGGATTGCACTTGATTCGCTGGCATGCCAGCGAAGAAATTTTTCCCCGCGTTTCGATCGCGATGAATGGCAGGTGGTGAGCCGACGTCATATGACCGTCTATCGAAGGGCCGTTTCCAAAAGAACAGGTCGATGATGCCTGTCCTTTCGTTGGTCATGGCGACGCTAAATCGCGCGAAGTTCATTGGGTCAACTCTTGAATCAATCCTCCCGCAGCTTGGCGACGATTGCGAACTCATTGTGTTTGACGGCGCCTCGACGGACGATACTGGCGTGATTGTCCAGCGCGCGTCTGCAATATGTTCGCACGTCCGATATATCCGAGCCGAGACGAATTCAGGCATTGATCGCGACTATGATTTTGCCGTCGGGCATGCGCGCGGCCAATATTGCTGGCTCATCAGCGACGACGATCTGCTTCACGAAGCCGCTGTCCAGCGGGTGATCGAATTGTTGGCAAGTGCGCCAGATCTTATCGTGGTCGACAGCGAGGTTCGGGACATAGATCTGAACCGCGTCATCGCGCCGCGCCGCCTCAAATTTTCGGGCAAACGCTATTATGGTGTACAGGATACCGACGCGCTGATGTGTGATGCCGGCGAAGCGCTTTCGTTCATCGGCGGAACGGTGATCAGAACCACCCTTTGGAAAGAGCGACATCGCGAGTGCTACTACGGATCACTGTTCATTCACATGGGCGTCATTTTTCAGGCGCCGGTCACAGCGATTGTTGTCAGTGAGCCGCTGGTTATCATCCGGCTCGGCAACGCCGGCTGGAGCGGGCGCGCCTTTGAAATCTGGATGTTCAAATACCCCAATTTAATCTGGGGTTTTGCGGCATCCAAAGAATCGAAACGTGCGGTCACGCCACGGGAGCCTTGGCGACATCCAAAGCATCTACTGGGAATGAGAGCCAAAGGGGCGTATTCAGAGCGAGAATATCGAACGTATTTCATCGGTCAGAACATTGGCGTCCATCGCCTGATTCTATACATAATTTCTATATTACCGGGACGAATGACAAATTTTTGCGCGCTGGTGGGGCATTGTCTTTTAGGTCAACGCAAAGGCATCGGTGCATACTTGCTTGCGTACAACAATCGTTTTTCAAATTTTGCAGGTCGTTGGCTCGTTTCATGACCTCAGCGCTTGTCATTGGTGCTTTGGGGCAAGACGGACGGTATCTCATACGCCTACTCTTAGAAAAAGGGTATCACGTCGTCGGCGCCGTTCGCAACTTTTCAGCTGAGCGGCCCGACCCTATCGAATATGTGTCGTGGGATATGTCTTCATCAGAGGCAATGACGAAAATCATTGCCGATATAAGACCGCGAGAGATTTATAATCTTGCAGGGAAAACGTCGGGCGCAGGTATGTTCGACAACCCAGAAGAAATTGGCGATGTCAATGGCCTTGCTGTTGTTCGAATGCTGGAAGCTATTCGGACAGCGCATCCAGAAAGCCGGTTCGTGCAAGCGTCATCTTCGGAAATTTTTGGTCGTCCTGACTCTGCGCCTCAGTCCGAAAATTCAGCAGTCCGTCCGCGCAGTCCCTATGGAGCCGCGAAGTTATATGCTCACGCAATGATCGATATCTATCGACGTCGATTTGGCCTGTTCGTGACTTCGGCAATATTGTACAATCATGAAAGTGCGCTTCGTCGACCAGAGTTTGTGACTCGCAAAGTCACAATGGCAGTCGCCCGCGCCCTTGCAGGTTCTAAATCAAAGCTCGTTCTGGGCGACCTTGACGCCACGCGCGATTGGGGGTTTGCCGGGGACAGTGTCCGTGCAATGTGGCAGATGGTGCAAGGGCCTGATGCAAAAGATTATGTCGTTTCTACCGGCATTTCAAGAACAGTCGCTGATTTGTGTCAGGTCGCATTTGGAACGGCGGGATTAGATTGGCGGGATTTTGTCGTTCGTGGCACGACTGACATTCGGCCTCGGGAGGCCGTCCCTCTTGTCGGCGATTCGAAGCGCATCGCGCAAGAGTTAGGCTGGAGACCAGAAGTACCATTCGACACAATGATAAAGCAGATGGTTCAACAGGACGAAAAACGCGTGCAAAACGGAATCGAAGGAGTGATTAATCTTGCAGAATTATAAGGCGATTTCAGCGTGCCGTGTGTGTGGAAATACGCGCCTTGAGCTTGTGCTGGACCTCGGTATGCAGTTTCTGACCGGCGTTTTTCCCAAAGGCCGTGATGAGTCGATCACCTACGGCCCGCTGCAGCTCGTTAAATGTAGTGGCGAAGCATTCTGCGGACTGTTGCAGATGGCGCACAGTTACAATCTTGGCGAAATGTATGGCGACAATTACGGCTACAGATCAGGTTTGAACGCCAGTATGGTGGTTCACCTGCAAAACAAAGTAGAACGTATCAAAAAACTGATCGAACTTGCCCCGGGTGACGTAGTGATCGATATTGGTAGCAATGACGCAACAACATTGCGTGCATATTCTGAAGATTTGACCTTGATCGGAGTCGATCCGACGGGGCGCAAGTTTCAGAGTTTCTATCCCGCACATGTCGAGCTTATCAGCGACTTTTTTCCGAGTACTGCGCTTGCAAAAGTGCTTTCTGGCCGGAAAGCAAAAGTCGTGACATCATTTTCAATGTTTTACGATCTGGAAGATCCGCTCACATTCATGGCGCAGGTGCGTGATGTCTTATCTGACGATGGCATCTGGGTGTTCGAACAAAGCTACATGCCAGCCATGCTCCAAACAAATTCATTTGATACGGTATGCCATGAGCATCTTGAATTTTATGGCCTGTCACAAGTAAAGTGGATGGCAGACAAGGCCGGGTTTCAGATCATCGACTGCGAATTTAACAATGTAAATGGGGGCAGTTTTTCGGTAACCGTGAAAAAGACAACCGATGGATTTCTTACCGATTCAATTTTTAATGTTCTTAAAGAGGAAAAAACCGCGGGCCTTGACACATTGGCACCATATTTGAATTTTGCCGACCGGACCGCAGCCGCGCGCGATGCATTGAACCGTTTTTTTGATGAGGCCCGTAGAAAAGGAAAGCGAATCAGCGCACTGGGGGCGTCGACGAAAGGTAATGTGCTCTTACAATATTGTGGTCTGAATGCCGATCAAATCGATTTCGTCGGTGAAGTCAATCCCGAGAAATTCGGGTGTGTTACACCGGGGAGCTGGATTCCGATCATCCCACAGGACGAGTTGCTCGCGCATGCACCCGATTATGTTCTTGTTCTGCCATGGCACTTCAAGCCTTTCTTCACGAGCTTGCCCGCGTTTCGCGGGCGCAATCTGGTTTTTCCATTGCCGGAGCTGAACGTTGTCAGTTAGACGAATTCCAGATCATGGGTCTAAGTTCGCACTTTTTGTCGCACTTGCTCTTATTCTGGTTTTAGCATTTTCCGGAGGCTCGTCTCGAAGCGATGAGCCAGTTCAAGTAATCGCCCGTCTGGCGGCTATCGTCAGCATGGCATTGCTGCAATTCGCCCCATCGGTACTCAATCCAAAAATATTGAAACGCAGTTTTGCCATTCTGATTATGATTGCAGCATATATCTTGTTGCAACTCGTGCCATTGCCCGCTTGGCTTTGGGCCGTGCTGCCAGGACGAGACATGTTTCTCGAAGCAGCACGAGTTGCCAAAATTTCCCAACCTTGGCGGCCAATTGCAATCGTACCAGATCTGACAATTGATACGTTGTTAGCCATGGTTTTTCCATTCGTGTCGCTTATGCTTTTATCGAAATTACAGGAAAGTTCAAACTATGTTATAATAAGTTTCATGTTGTTTATTTTAATTGGGAGTGCAATTTTAGGTCTTTTACAGTTTTTCTCTAATGCAGCAGATGGTTTAAGATGGTATAATCTGACTAGCTTAAGTATGCCTGTTGGAATATTTTCGAATCGAAACCATCAAGCGGTATTTCTTTCAATAGGTATCCCAATAACTGCAATCTGGGTCAGACTGGGTACTCAAAAATTAATTGACATTGTAATTGCAGGCGCCGCATCGATATTATTTATTATTGTTATATTTTTAAGTGGCTCGCGCTCGGGGTTTATTATCTCATTCCTAAATATAATATTATCAGTATTTATATTAAAAAATAGACCAAAGTTATCAAATTATCCTAAAATGCGATTAGGGTTTGCTCTTCTAACCGTATTTGTAGCGGCCGTAATTTTCTTGAGGTTATCACCCGCAAGTACCAGATTTCATATGACGAATATCCCGGAACTTCGTTTGCAAATATTGCCCGATCTCATGAAAATGGCCTGGTATTATTTTCCTGTTGGATCGGGGTTTGGGTCTTTTGACACTGTCTATCGTATAGTCGAACCCTTTAAGATGTTGGGGCTCGAATATCTGAATCACGCTCATAATGATTTTATAGAGATTGTCATTGAAGGTGGATTACCAGCTTTGCTGGCAATAATGACATTTTTAGGTCTTTGGGCTTGGCGAGTTGTCGTAATCTGGCGTATTTGTCCAACATCAAATAAAATCCTATATGGTCGCTTAGGCAGTGTTGTCAGTGCGAGTTTGCTACTGGCCAGCGCTGTAGACTATCCTTTGCGAACCCCCATACTTGCATTCATATTTACGATTGCCTGCGGATGGATAGAAATTGCTTTCCACGAACGGGTTGCCCGACCAGAAGCATCATGATAGGCGACATCTCGATTCTAGGGTCCTAACCATAGAGTTTTTCACCGGAAAAGACCTTTATGACCACAAAACCGACAAGATTTTGCTGGATGATCGCGGTTATGACGATCGGTCTTGGAGGATGTGCAAGCCGACCGTTTGAATCAACCCCGCGTCTTCAGGTTTTGAATGCTGCAGAACTGCCAATGCCTCAGCGAGCTGACCTTGTTGCTCCCGGCAGAGAAAACCTCATTGGCCCTCTCGACACGCTCGGCATTGAGGTTTTTGGCGTTGCCGACCTTACCCGAGAGGTACAAGTGGATGCCGGAGGGAAAATTCAGTTTCCATTGATTGGAACGATCGACGTCGCCGGGCGAACAACCGACGAGCTTGGCACGCTGGTGTCGGGTCGGCTTCGTAAGTCTTATGTTCGCGACCCGCAGGTAATCGTCAATCTTACCCGCTCTGTCAGTCAGGTCGTCACGATCGACGGGCAAGTGCAAAATCCAGGGGCCTATCCAGTTACCAACCAGACGACATTATTACGCGCGGTAGCTGCCGCTCAGGGCTTGACCGAATTCGGTAAACAGGACGATGTGGTCGTCCTTCGGACCGTTGGCGAAAAACGAATGGCGGGCCTTTACAGTCTCGACGCTATTCGTCGTGGTAATTACGATGATCCTCGCATATTTGCAAATGACATAATTTATGTTGGTGACTCTCCGACCCGTCGCTTTTTCAAAAATATACTTGCCGTCGCCCCACTGCTGGTTGCGCCTGTGGTCGCGATAATTCAGCGGAATTAAGAATTGGATGTCCGAGTGAATGACATGAATTTTGAGCGGAATATCCAAGAATCTAGCATTTCAAATCAGTCGCCTCGCCAAGAGGCAATGCCTGCCATGCGCCAATATCTTCAGTTCATACAACGCCGCCGGGCGATCATATTGGGATCTGTGGGGCTGGCCCTGCTTATTGGTGCAATTGCGACGCTTTTGTCCACACGAAAATACTCCGCGGTTGCAACAATAGAAATTGCACGCGAAGTTTCCAAGGTCATTGATGTTAAAGGTGTCGACGAGGAAGTGAGCGCAGCCGATGTCGAATTTTATCAGACGCAATATGGTTTGTTGCGATCCCGGCGGCTGGCAGAACGGGTCGCCGCAAAACTGGGTCTCATTGACGATCCTCAGTTTTTCCGAATTTTTTCAATGTATGAAGAGTCCTTGTTTCCTAAAGGCGGTCCGACACCTGCGGCCCGTGCAGAGCGTACGCGCATAGCAGGAGAATTGCTCTTAAAGTACATGGCCGTAAATCCTGCGCGTTTATCAAGACTTGTGGATATTTCGTTTACCGCACCCGATCCAGAATTAGCTTCACGCGTTGCAAATACATGGACATCAACATTCATTGCAACAAATCTAGAGCGCCGGTTTGAAGCAACGGCCTATGCTCGCGACTTTCTTGAAAATCGTCTTGAACAGATCCGCCAGCGCCTCGAAGAGTCTGAACGCAGACTTGTGCAATATGCAGCGGCACAGAAGATTGTAAATCTGCCAGGTGTAACGTCAGGGGACAATCGGACGACGGAACGATCCCTTGTGGCTGATGATCTAGCGCAATTTAATGTAGAGCTTGGCGCAGCCACAGCAGAGCGGATAAAAGCTGAGGCGCGGCGGGCACGATCAGGAGAACTGGGAGCGGAAACTGAAGCATTGACCAACACTGCCATAAACGGTTTACGTCAAAAGCGTGCAGATCTATCAGCGGATTATCAAAAGTTGATGATGCAATTCACGCCGGAATATCCAGCAGCAAAGACGCTAAATATCCAGATAAGTGCTCTAGACCGAAGTATTGCTCGCGAAGAAATGAGAGTCAGGAATTCTTTTGATACGACTTATCGACAAACGATCGGACGAGAACATTTACTTCAGGATCGGGTTTCAAAATTAAAGTCTGATCTGCTCGATCAACGTCGACGCAGTATACAATATACAATATATCAAAGAGACGTTGATACCAATCGCCAGCTTTACGATGGCCTCCTTCAACGCTATAAGGAAATTGGTGTAACAGCAGGTGTCGGAACAAATAATGTTTCACTAGTTGATTCAGCGGACATTCCGACAAAGCCGTCAAGCCCAAGACTTTTGATCAATATCCTGATCGCTGCATTGTCTGGACTTGCGATCGGCACAGGCCTGGCCATTGCGCGTGACCAACTGGATGAAACGATTGATGACTCGAGTGAAGTTGAGCGACGCATTGGCATCCCACTCCTCGGAGCGATACCTCGCAGCAAAGGAGACCCCGTCGCAACATTGGCCGATCCAAAATCTGTATTGGTCGATGCATATCTCTCGGTGCAAACCAACCTAGCGTTTGCGACGCCACTTGGGACACCGAGCACTTTATGCGTGACAAGCACACGAGCATCGGAAGGAAAATCGACGACGGCACTTGCCATCGCGACAATGCTTGCAAAGTCCGGACAGTCAGTCGTCCTTGTGGACGGCGATATGCGATCACCATCGGTGCACGCTATGCTCGGACTTGCAAATATAACTGGTTTGAGCGAATTTCTTTCTGGTAATGTGTTTGAATTAGACAATTTACAGCAATCGAATGAATTTGGTTTGTCTATACTTTCTGCTGGTCAGGTTCCGCCAAATGCAGCCGAACTGCTGACAGGAATGCGATTGCGCAAACTAATCGATGTCCTGAGACATAAATTTGACAATGTCGTTATCGATGCGCCTCCTGTCATGGGCCTCGCCGACGCGCTCCTTATTGGAGCGGCGGTCGAAGGAACTGTATTCACGATCGAAGCACATGCTGTCCGTGCCAACCTTGCACGCACCGCACTTGACAGGCTCGTCATGGGTCATGTTCGTTTGTTCGGGTGCGTTTTAACCATGCTGGATGCAAAAAAGGCATCTCGCGCTTACGCCTATGACCTTGGGTACGGGTATGGCAAAACAGATATGACAGATGATGGCTGATCTACGCTTATCGATAGTCCGGCGTGCCGATCGTCAGGACTGGCTAGTCATTTCTATCCTTATCATCGCTGCAGCTTTGACAATTTTTCAAGGAATTGTTTCATTAACGGCCGAGACGTCACCCGATGTGGCGCTACGTCTGGATCCAGGCAATGGTATCGCCAACGTCGTGAGTGCAGAGCGGGCGCTGGCACAATCCAACTCCGCTGACGCTGCCTTTGCGGCACGGCGCGCCCTTATTCGCTCTCCCGCACTAGCTGGCGCTGCGCGATCACTGGGACTCGCGGTTTCGCTTGCGGGTCGGCAGTCCGAAGCGCTTGCAGCGTTCCGATATGCCGAAACATTAAGTCGACGGGATCTGGGTACAAATTTATGGCTTATCGAATTCGCAGTTGGTCAAAACGACATTGTTAGCGCGTTGCACCAATATGATATTGCTCTGCGAACTTCGAGCAGTGCGTATAAAACGCTTTTTCCGATATTGGCGAAAACACTTGACGACCCCGAATATACTTCTCCAGTTGTGAAGATTATTTCAACCAAACCGCCTTGGAGCGACAACTTTATCGAATTTATCTTTAATGCCAGAACACCACCGCTCGATCTTGATCGATTGGCGCTCGCAATGTCAAAAAAGAACGTGCCGTTCAATAATGATCTCGAGCGCACACTTATCGAAAGATTAGTGACGGCTGGCGAATATGAAGCTGCATGGCGGGTCTATCTTAGAATACAGCCTGAAATGGCTAAAACAAAGAATTCGATTCGCAACCGGTTTTTTGAATCTGAGCGCCAACCCACCCTATTCGACTGGCAATATGTCAATACTGGTGAATCAATTTCACAGTTATCACATGATAAAAATGTTGTAGAATTTAAGTCTTTTTCTGAAAGTGAGGTTCCTTTGCTATCACAGCTTACACTTCTGAAATCAGGTCATTATTTAATATCAACAAAAGTTCACGTAGAAATTGGGAATTCAAATCCTTACTGGACACTTACATGCGTCTCGGATAACCGATTACTAGGTCGCGTTTCTGCATCTCTTTCGGCGACTCAAACTACCTTTGCGTCGGTCGATCCAGACTGTCCTGCTCAATGGCTTCGCCTTATTATACCAGGATCAACTATAGTGCCCACAAGTGGAACACTCCAGTCAGTTAGGATTGTGAGTAATGAAGCCAAATCCCCCCGATGATTGCTTATTGGATATCATTTGCAATCCCTCTTGCGCTTGCATTGACCAACTGGCCCCAAGGATGGGGAAGATTTGCGAAATACGTATATATTATATTATTCATCGCATTGACAGTTTTTATTGGCTTTCGGTTTTCAGTTGGCGGTGATTGGTTTAACTACGAAGTCATCTATTTAGTGATAACTCGGTTAAGTCTTAATGATAGCCTTTCTGTTTCCGATCCTGCCTATTCTTTTATAAACTGGACTATTGGTCAGTTTGGTGGAGAGGTATGGCATGTAAATCTGGTGTGTGCTTTGCTGTTCTCTTATGCACTTCTAAGATTTATTGATCACCTACCATCCCCAGCAACGGCGTTGGTGTCTGCGTTGCCCACCATGATTATCGTTATTGCCATGGGATATACACGTCAGTCTTGTGCGGTAAGCTGCATCATGATCGCAGCAACAACATTTCGAGGACGTTTTGAGCTGACATGGGTTGCGTGGTTGGTGCTGGGAGTGGCCTTTCACAAATCAGCAATATTTGTACTCCCGCTTTTCTTTCTAGCTGCATCAGAAAATCGTATACTTAGTGCTGTTATGGGTGGGGTTATGGGAATTGGCCTTCTTACAACACTAATTCTCGGAAACATCCAGGCGCTACTAATCATTTATGTTGAGGCCGAACAGCAATCGAGCGGAGCCGCTGCGCGGGTTGCGCTCACGGTTACTACAGGGGTCGTATTTTTGCTTCTCCCGAATAAGCGAGAAATTTATGGACAGCGATACACGCTGTGGCGAAATATGGCGATTGCTTCGCTTGCATTGATACCAGCATTTGTCTTGATTCAGTCATCAACAATTGTCGATCGAATTTCAATATTATTTGTTCCACTGCAACTTGTCGTTTTCGGTGGTTTATCCCGTTCAATAACCACATCACCCATCCTAAAAGGTGCAGTGATTATAGCGGTGTCGGCCTTTCAGCTTGCAACATTGACGATTTGGATATATTTTTCGGTGAATTCATCGGCTTGGATTCCATATCGCAATATTCTATTTGAACAATATATTTGAGTAATTTAGTGACGCTTCTAAATGTTCGAATTCTCATGCTACCGCGCTATCCTGCAGATGGGCCGAGCAGCCGTCTTAGGATGTTGCAATATATCCCTGCCCTTGAGACCGCCGGCGCTACAGTCAAAATCCAACCGTTTTTTGACAATGGGTATCTCAAAAAATATTTCCTAACAGGCAAAAAAAGCCTAAGGGATGCTGTAACAGCAGCATGGCGTAGAAGAGAGATATTGAAAAATGCCAGATTTAATTATGACCTGATCTGGATCGAGAAAGAGGTTTACCCGTTTCTCCCTTCACATTTTGAAAATGACTTAGTGAGCAGTGGTGTACCATATGTATTAGATTATGATGATGCAACATTTCATAATTATGACTTAAATAATAATATTATATTTCGATGGCTACTTTCTCATAAATTAGATGAATTAATTACTAGAGCGAGTGCAGTGATCGTAGGTAATTCCTATTTAGGATCTTATATTCGCCGCTTTGCAGGCGGATCAGTTGTCACGATTCCTACTGTTGTGGATCTGAATCGCTATCCCGTTCGACCGTTCCCAGTAAATAAGCCATTTCAACTGGGATGGATTGGAACACCAAATAACGCACGTTATCTAGAACTAGTTGTCGGTGCGTTAAAATCATTGAAAGATGAAGTCTCGATTAACTTAATAACGGTTGGTGCGAACGGTCCTGCGTGGTTTGACAAACATGTTGTACGACCATGGCGGTTAGAGCATGAGGGCGCCGATGTTGCCAGCTTCGACGCGGGCATCATGCCCATCCCAGACGAGCCATGGGAGCGCGGCAAATGTGGTTATAAGCTCATTCAGTATCTTGCTGGGGGGCGGCCCGTAATCGCTTCTCCAGTAGGCGTCAATCGCGAGATTGTGACAGACGACGTCGGCTTTCTTGCAACTCATCATGATGACTGGAGCCATGCAATCATGGAACTCGTCCGCCATCCTGAACTAAAGATTGCGATGGGAAAAGCTGCACGTCTGCGGGTTGAAACCCATTATTCGCTGGCCGTAACTGCGCCGCAAATCATAAATGTTTTACAACAGGCGGTTAACAGATGAACATGAAAAAATGCTGACGCGAAATATAAAGATTGCGATAATCGGAAATAGTGCGATTTCTATGATAAACTTTCGTGGACCTTTTATTCAAATGCTGATTGAGAAAGGCGCTCGTGTATATGCATTTGCTCCGGATTATGACAATAAAACACGAAGTAAGATTAAATCAATTGGTTGTGAGCCAGTTGATTTTTCACTTGATGCTTCTAGCATGAGATTTATACGAGGATGTTGTGATTTTTTTAGTTTGACTGTCACCCTTCGAAAATTATCTCCCGATGTCGTACTATCCTATTTTTTGAAACCATCTGTACTCGGAACATGGGCGTCAAAGATTATTGGTATCAAATCTCGTTATGTAATTCTTGAAGGTCTTGGGTACCTATTTAGTGAGCACTTGAATACGACCGGACAATTTGCGCGAATGTTTGCGTTACGCATGTTTGCATCCGCATTATCACATGCAACAAAAGTGATTGTACTTAATTCAGAGGACGGCGCAATACTACTTGAGAAAGGTTTCGTCAATAAAAATCAAATAGACGTGATTGGTGGAATTGGTATTGATCTTAGCTATTTCTCCGCTGCTCCACCCGTCACTTCGCCAATTCAATTTATCCTTATTTCTCGCTTATTAAGCGAAAAAGGTATCTCTGATTTCGTAGACGCTGCACTGATAGTAAAGTCTAAATATCCGACTTGCAAGTTTGTCGTTCTAGGTGGCCTTGATAAAGGCCCCATTGCAATACCAGAACGTGTAGTACAAAAATGGGTTCAAGACGGGATTATCGAGTGGTATAACCATGTCGAAGATGTGCGCCCTTTTCTAGCTAAATCCAGTGTGTTCGTGCTTCCCTCCTACTATCGCGAAGGTGTGCCAAGGTCTAGCCAAGAAGCATTGGCCATGGCCAGGCCTATAATTACTACTGATAATGTTGGCTGTCGCGATACTGTGATTAATGGCGTTAACGGTTTTCTCGTACCTGTGCGCAACACGGTCCGCCTTGCGGAAGCGATGAAGCAGTTTGTCATCGATCCCAATATTATTAGTGTAATGGGAGCCGAGAGCCGGAAATTTGCAGAGATGTATTTTGATGTAAAAGATGCGAATCAGAGAATTTTGGCAGCTATCAATTTAAAATAGTCAGTATTTATAAAAAGGTTCATTTATAATTGTGAGGTCGAGATTTAGGTCGTAGACTCATAAGCGCGGAGCCACAGGCGCATTGAGGCAAGTTTGACCA
>CAXTTJ010000002.1:0-193947 GCA_964247235.1 uncultured Sphingomonadaceae bacterium | reverse complement strand
AGAAAAATACAAAAAAGAGAATCCCCGATTCAACCTGAACGGTTTTGGGTCTAAGAGCGAATGGCAGCGTTTGGATTGGTCAATCGACTTCGGCGACGGCGCAACCAGACCGATTGATGGGCGACATTCTCGCGCTGTTCATCGCGACCGATGGTTTCAGTCAGAATTACGATCTTCGACTAATGCTATTGTTTTCTGGCGTTGAAACGCGACTGGATGAGTTACAGTCAATCGTTGATCGTTGGGTCGAAACAGATGAACCGCCTGTCATGTCAATAATCGACTTCAGCACTGCGGAGAATGATTCTCAGCACATCACCGTGGGCCTGGAACCATTTGTCGATCGTGAATTGGTCGTGTGCTATGGCCATCGCACTTTTCAACGAGGCGCATTACGTGATAGCACCCGCCTGGTTCGGTACATATTGATGGTGGAAAAGCTGAGCCCGGCATTTGTTTCGCTGGTGTGACGTCTGACGTTTCATTCATAGGCGATGACGCGGCACCTCCTGAGGCGAATTACTGGTTTTTATGTGCGACGCTGACTAGCAGATTGAACTAACCCGCCAAAATGCGCAGCGATCCCAAAAGTTTCGTTTATCGAACAATTCCGGGCTTTGCACGAGCGATATCCACATCATGTTTACCGCGCGGGCTTAACGTGCCTTCGGCCACAATAGTCGAAGGAGTAACGTCGTGGGAGTATCAGACCTTGATCCCGGCGCTCGCGAGCGTCGGCCGTGGAATGCTGGCAATATGATGGGATCCAAGCGCCCGGCGAAACCACACGTCGTATTGACGATCCGCTTTTTCGTCGACGACCATCGACGATTGCGGGACCGTGCGCTGGTCATAGAGCAGTCGCAGACAGGTCTTTTGCATTGGAAACATACAAGAAGCTATGTTCTGAGTCATTTTGCGAGTGTATCAGGTCGCTAACACTCGGCAACTAAATCCTAGAAATGTGCGGAATGATGTTTTGGTTGGCAATGATTGAAGGTGGCGACCTTTCGGCGGAGAGTTTGCGGGCGAATTTGTCGACCTCGCTTGTGATTGAATCTAAGAGCAATACGCGGCTTGGCATCGGACACGCCAGTTGGGATCAGCAAAGCCCAAGCCAAAAGCTGCAGCACGTTCAGGTGCTGTTTAAGGCCTTGGCAGATCTGAAATTGGCTTCGCTGAAACTGCCTTTTTCAGGTCAAATTACTCAATCAGCTGATGCGGTGGCGCTGGTTGAAGCATGGCAAGAAACCGCTGAGCCACCGATTTTATCCATCATCCAGCTTGTGCTTGGCGCGCCTGAAGTCGGCCATAAAACGTACGGTTTGGTGGCCTTCGCAGATTATGAGTTGTCAGTAAGATTTAATGATCCGGTATATTCTCGTGACGCCGCGCGTGATCTGGCGCGGCTGGCGCGCTACGTGTTGGCGCACGGCGACTTTCGGCAGAATCAGGAGATGATCGGTGTGAACGGGCCGCTTACTCTTCCTGGGCCGACTGATCCGCCTCCGAGCGATGGGTATTGGTTCACGCGCGTCCACGCTCAGTTTGCCCATTAAAGGAAGGCTTGGCGTGTTAGCAGCGTCGAAGCCGTTCTGCCCCCGCTTAGCGGGTAAGCCCTCGTGGCCATCTTTCGAACCTCAGTCGCCGACGGAAATTGTAGGTTCGGATTCTCGAACCCGTCGCCAACATTTGACCCGCCGAAGCGGAAGAACGCCGTTATGCCATGTCGAACGAACTGCCTATGGCTATGTAACTTGAAATAGATAGCCTCCGACAATCCCCAGGGCGGCTCATATGCCGAACGTAAACGGTCAAAGAGATTAACCATATATATACCAAATCAGCTCACCATGTTGGCGTTTCCTCACGACCAAAAGGAGTCGTGCCATGGGAGTGTCTGATCTCGATCCCGATGCTCACGGACGAGCTCCGTGGAATGCCGGCAACATGGTCGGCGCAAAGCGCCCCCTCAAGCCGCGTGACGTTTGGGCGATCCGCTTCTTTCTTGACGAGCATCGACGATTGCGTGACCGGGCGCTGTTTGATCTTGCGATCGATAGCAAGCTGCGCGGCTGCGACATTGTCAAAATGAAGATTGGCGACATCGTTGCGGGAGGCGCGCTGCGCACGCGTGCGACTGTCATTCAACAGAAGACGCACCGGCCGGTGCAGTTCGAGCTGATGACTGAAGCGCGCAAGACGCTGCTGACTTGGCTTACGCGCCGTGGCGGCACGCTCGATGATTTCATCTTCCCGAGCCGCGTTAACTACATGGGCCACCTCAGCACGCGCCAGTATGCACGACTGGTCGACGAATGGGTCGGCGCGGTCGGATTGATCGTCTCGGAGTATGGCACACATTCAATGCGTCGGACGAAGGCATCGCTCATCTACAAGGCCACCGGAAACCTGCGTGCTGTTCAGATTCTTCTCGGTCATACCAACATCGAGAATACCGTTCGCTACCTCGGCGTCGATATCGACGACGCCATCACGCTCGCCGAGCGCACGGAAATCTGAACCTTTCTGCTCCCTGTCGAGACAGGGAGCCGCTCTTCTTCAATCGAATCAACGGCAGGTTTGGCTCGCCACATTTCGGTAGCTGCGCGTCTGCAATGTTGTCGCTTGCCGCCGAGATGGGCCGACTGCACGCTTTCAATCGTCTGGCGCTGATAGGTTCTACATGGGGTTAAACGCGAAAAAGCCGCCGGTCTCTCAACCAGCGGCTTCACTTATGCACCCCAAGGGCGGCTGAGGGGCATCAGTTAAAATAGGATCGCCACCTTGTGCCTGGAAAAGTAGATGAAGGTAACGGCACCAACGGCAATAGCCGCTGAACCAGATTAGATTACGGCAGTTCCAAGAAGTTGCGCGTCGATGTCAGTTGTAGGTAATCGCCGTTCGGACCTTGAACTGGCGACGCATCGCGAAGCCAATTCCGCCGAAGCCAGCGAGCATCATCGCCCACGTCGTCTGCTCGGGAACGGCACCCGCGACTGCTACCGCAGAAATAGTAAGAGTGTTCCCGTTGGGCTTACCGAACAAATCAGTGAATGAGAAAGTGCCGGGCGAAAAGATCGGCATTGCCGCCGTACCCAAAAACAGCTGCGGCCCAAATCCCCCAGGTGCGCCAAATTGGCTGAAAACGCCGCCGCCGCTGATGCTGCTGAAAAAGCGTACGCTTCCAAAGTCAAACGACGCACCGTTCTGCTTGCCGTTCGTAACGGGAGTCGTAAAGGAAAAGATGCTCGAGGGGGTGGATACTGGATTGCTGTCGAGCTGAAACGATGAATTGTTCATGTCAGAAAAGGTGAACAGCAGCGGCGCAGCGTAGGCCGGTGAGGCAAACGCGACCAATGCGGTCGCAATGCCCAGTGGAATGTTCTTCATATGTTTTAGTCCCTGCTAGCTATCAATGCAAAGGACCAACGGTCCTCAAACAAAGATACGTGACCAGAAATGAAATAGTTGCCGAAAAATTAACGGAACGAGTCCGTGCCACGATGGGATTCTTCTGCGCCATTCCTTCGTCTTTCCCGGCCGTCGCCCGGCAGTTAGTCGAGCGGGCCAGATCCTTGGGATAATAGCATGGCAATCGCCGACGATAGACGCGCGCTTGGCATCTGATTTGCGGCTAAATCGTCGCTGACGGCGCGGCTGGTCTTAACGAACGGCGGCTTTCGGCATCGCTGAGTTTATTGCCGAACGACCGATGTGTTGGCGACTGCGGTCGAAACCAATGTCGCGATTGGAGCAACGTCCCTCCAACGTCGAATGTCGCGAAAGGCCCAATTTCCGACGCTCTGATCACATTCGACTGACCGATCTGCTCAAAATTCCTTTGCCTCTGTGGACGCAGCGCGAGCCTCTGCTACCGGGAGCCAATCCAAATTTCCGCACCAACGTCGATCAATCGTTCTCGGTCACGATGTCCTCGGCAATCTCTTGCCGCACCTTCGGTCCCTTCGCCAGACGCCGCCCCAACGCCGCCATGAAAGCATCATATCGATCGCCACCCTGTTTGCGCAGAAGCGCTCGCTCGGATTCGGGCGGCGGTGGCGCATTCGACAGCCAGAATCGCACGAACAGCGCGATCATCTCGACACCGATCCCGACATCGCGTTCAAGGCGGGTCATGCGCCGGTCGAGCTGGTCGATGCGCTTGGTGATCGCTGCCTCGCGCGCTTCGTCAGAATCGGGCGACAGAAAGGAAGCAATGGCCGCTTCGGCAATCAGCGACCGCGATCGTTCGCGCCGATCGGCATAACCGGCGAGCGCCGCCATCAAGTCGGGATCGAGATAGACCGATAGCCGGGCTTTGACGGGCATCGCTAAATTTCCAAGCCGTCGTCAGGATCGAGCGACGCCCGGCGCGCGATCATCGCCTGTTCCCGTGTCGCGTCCTGGATACGGGCAGCACCGATGACCGGATCGGTTTCATCGGGATCAAATTCATTTGTGGGCGCTGGCGGCAATGGCGGCGCGATATCGACATGGGGTTCGATCATCGGTTCGCGGCGAAGCCCGGCATTGGTCGCATCGTTATCAGTATCGGACTGGTCGCTCGGCTCGCCCTTGCGACGCCTTTTGGTCCCGCCCTTCCTTTTCGGTTCGGCGGTTTTCACCGGTAGGACGACAGCCGGTGCCGCAATCCGCGGTATCCCGCTCCAGTCGTCGGACCGTGACTGTCCCGCATCCGAACCGACTACCGGCACCGGGATCACCCGCTTCTTCAATTGCGGATCTTCATAATAGCGCGCCTTTTTCGCGCGCACCGGGTGGACGCCGGCGACCATGACGATTTCATCATCGGGCGGGAGCTGCATGATCTCGCCGGGCGTCAGCAGCGCACGGGCGGTTTCCGAACGCGATACCATCAAATACCCGAGCCAGGGCGACAGCCGGTGACCGGCATAGTTTTTCATCGCACGCATTTCGGTCGCGGTGCCGAGCGCGTCGGACACGCGCTTGGCGGTGCGCTCGTCGTTCGTCGCAAAGCTCACCCTGACATGACAATTGTCGAGGATCGAGTTGTTCTGGCCATAAGCCTTCTCGATCTGGTTGAGCGACTGCGCGATCAGGAATGCCTTGATCCCGTAACCGGCCATAAAGGCGAGTGCGCTTTCGAAGAAGTCGAGCCGACCGAGCGCCGGGAACTCGTCGAGCATCAGCAAGAGCCGTTGACGGCTATGGCGTGCCTGCAAATCTTCGGTGAGCCGCCGCCCGATCTGATTGAGAACGAGCCGGATCAGCGGCTTGGTGCGGCTGATGTCGGATGGTGGCACCACGAGATAGAGCGTGACGGGCTGACTGCCATCGACGAGATCGGCGATGCGCCAGTCGCAGCGCCGTGTGACCTGCGCCACGACAGGATCGCGGTAGAGGCCAAGAAACGACATCGCGGTCGACAACACGCCCGAGCGTTCGTTCGCGGATTTGTTCAGCAATTCGCGCGCTGCCGACGCGACCACCGGATGAACCCCGCGTTCGCCCAGATGCGGCGTGGTCATCATCGCATGCAGCGTGGATTCGATCGGTTGTTTGGGATCGGACAGGAAAGCACCGACGCCCGCGAGCGTCTTGTCATCGCCTGCATAGAGAATATGAAGGATCGCCCCGACCAGCAGCGCATGGCTGGTCTTCTCCCAGTGATTGCGCTTTTCGAGACTGCCTTCGGGATCGACCAGCACATCGGCGACATTCTGAACGTCACGGACTTCCCATTCGCCTTTGCGGATTTCGAGGAGCGGGTTGTAGGCCGACGACGCGGCATTGGTTGGATCGAACAGCAGCACCCGCCCGAACCCGCTGCGAAATCCTGCGGTCAGCGTCCAGTTTTCACCTTTAATATCATGGACGATGCAACTGCCCGTCCAGGTCAGCAGCGTTGGCACGACAAGCCCGACGCCTTTGCCCGACCGCGTCGGCGCATAGCACAGCACATGCTCGGGGCCGTCGTGCCGCAGATAGAGATTGCCCGATTTGCCCAGCACGACGCCCGTGTCGCCGAGCAAACCGGCGGATCGCACTTCGCGCATGTTAGCCCAGCGCGCCGACCCATAGGTTTCTGCGTTCTTGATCTCACGGGCGCGCCAGACCGACATCGCCATCGCAACGACGATCGCCACGAACCCGCCCGAAACGGCAATCGTGCCGCCGCGTTCGAAGATATGCGGCGCATAAGCGTCATACGAAAACCACCACCAGAAAATCGAGGGCGGCGGGTAGATCGGCCAATGGCCGATCCTGAACCACGGGCTCCCGAGCTCGGGCTGATAGCCGAGCGCCGATGCCGTCCACTGCGTCGCCGACCAGATCGATGCCAGAATGATCGTGAACACGGCCAGCACCTGGCCCCATAATATACGCGTCGCTTGCATGGGCTATCTCCGAACTCGCGGAGATCGGGCGGCAACGGGCCGGTTATCAAGCAATTTTGAAAAGGGTGGAACGCTGGCGTAGAATGACAGGCGCTGGCGTATGCCGTGACGATTATTCGCGCGAGCCGATCAGCTGCTTCACCGTCGTCAATGGCAGAAACAGTCGCATCTCGTTCGAGGGCAGCGGCATAAAGCCATAGCTTTCATACAGCGCCTTGCGCTTCGCCACCAACGCCGGATCGCCGCCGTCGAGCACATCGAGCATGACGACAGCGACGCCGAGTTCGTCGGCAATCCGCGCAATCCGGGTCAGGCAATCGACCAGCAGGTCGCCGCCAAAGCCGCGCCCGCGATAGCGGACATCGACACCGATCATCGAGATATAGATGGCCGGGATCGATCCATGCCCCGGTCGATCACGCGCATATTTGGCCGGCAGCTCGGTATAATCGACCGTGTGGGCATTGATCGCATAAAAGCCGATCAGCGCGCCCTCGGTATCGACCATCACGAACACGCGGAGATTGTCGGCTTTGACGAGCTTGTTCGCGGTCTTCCTGAAGAAATTGTCGACCTGTTCGACGCCGCACGAAAAGGCCGTGCGGTCGTGCTGTGCGGGATCGAACGGCGCGATGATGCCGCGGCCCCGCAGCGATGTCTGCGTCACTTGCTGTCGATCGTCTGCCGGTGACGCGCAAAAGCATCGCGCAGCTTGGCCGTCGGTGCTGCCGGCGCATCGAGCGCTGCGAAAAATGCAAGGTGATCGATCGGCTGAAGCACCGTGCGCTCATGCGCGGCAATGGTTTCCATCGCAGACTTGTACGCCGCATTCATCGTGAAAACCGAATCGTCGACGCCCGATAGCGCGGCCGCGCGCTGGATGACCTGCTTGATGCGCGGCTTGGTACGGAAGTTCATCCGCTCGCTGTTGCGCTCGGCGATAGGGCCGGTCTTGTCGTCGAATGAGAGCATGATGCTGATCCTATCGCTTGGATCAATTATGTACGCCTGAAAGGCGCACAAGTCAAGGATCGCCACCCTCACAACCCCAAACCACGCCCGCGACCGAAAGACCAGTCCACCCCGCCATCGCCGCGCATCACGCCCGAGATATGCTTGCCCAATTGCCGGTCGAGCGACGGCGACCACGGCACGAGCGCGAAGCCAAGTCCATTGTCGATCATGGCGAACCGCCCCGATGCCAAGGTCAGGCGCTGACGGACGGTGCCCATGACATATTCACCGGGCTGCGACGGGGTGTAGGGGACGCCGATCTCGGCGGACAGGCGCTGCGCTGCCGCATCGACCTCGCGCGCTTTCAAGGTGTCGAGCAGATTGCGCGCGAAGATAATGCGCTGGCCGTGCCGTCGTGCCAGACCTTCGCTCGCCAGATGTTCCGCGCGCTTTTCCATCGCGCGACCGACCTCGGTCCCGAACCCGCCGCCAAGGTCGTCACCGCCGCGGTTCAGATTGCGGCGATCGAGCCAGGTCGCGCCGGGCGCTGTGATCTGGCTTTGCACGTCGATATCCGACCGCACGGCGAGTGCGGTGCGCGCGCGGCCCTTGCGATCCTCATAGCGGCGCAGCTCGACGATCGCACCGGGCTTGCCATCGCCGGTTGCCTCGATGTCGGCAAAGGTGAGATGATGGGTGCGGCCATCGATCCCATCGACGATCGCATAAGCAGTCCCTGTCAACTCGTCGTGCAAACCGCGATCGATCAGCCTGCCGATCACCGGATGCTCAGGTTCAGGTTCCAGACTGTAGCTGGCCGCGCCCCGGTCGAGACCGCGCGCGGTCATCGCGGTGTGCATCCGCTTGATGATGTCGCCGCGTGACCCGAGCGCGCGCAAGGTCGCCTCGGCGTCGCCTGCGAGCGTCCACTGTCCCGGCGCAATTTCACCCGCGACGCCAAGCCGTTCGAGCTTGCGCAGTCGCCCGATTTTGAGCGCGTGCGTGACATCGGGCTGCGCGCCAGGTTCCGGAGCCATGTCGATCAGGCCATCGCGCTCAATCGAGCGCGCAAGATCGCGGTCGATGTCGGTCCAGCGTTCGGCCTCGACTTGCCGTTCGAGCCACCGGCGGATGTCGATCTCGGTGCGCGGGCCGAGCTCGCGCGTGATCAGTTCGCGCGCCCGGGCGCGCAAGCCTTCACGGATATAGTCGCGCGATATGACGAGGTTCTGCCCGTCCTCGCCAACACCGCGCACGATCACGTGGATATGAGGATGCTCGGTGTTGCAGTGATCGACCGCTGCCCAGTCGAGCCGGGTGCCGAGATCGGCTTCCATCTGCGCCATCAGTCCGCGCGTGAACGATTTGAGGTCGGCCATTTCGAGCGCATCGTCGGGTGAGACGATGAACCGGAAATGATGCCGATCGTCGGCGCAGCGCGCCGCAAAGTCGGTAGGGTCGATGGCCTGCCCCTCTGTCCCGAACAATTGACCGTGACTAGGGTCTTCCAACCCTTGCCCTTGCACGCAGCGCTGAAGCTATCGGCATACTTCGAGAAGGCGAGATCGACCGCCTCCCGGCGCCGCTTCTTGTCTTCCTCCATCGGGTCAATGCCGCGAGCGACGAGAATAAGGAGGCGGACGGCCTCTTCGCGAGCCGTGGCTGGGGTCCAGGGCGACGCGCGAAGATCTGCGACTGGCGATAGAGCGGCGTGTGATCGCAATATTTGGCGATGAGCACTTGCGTGAGCAGCGCCGGGGTTGCCAGACCGCCCGCAATGACGCGCTCTGGTGCGGATATTTGCGTTATCGTTCCGCACGCGCGACAGGCATATTTGGGGCGCACGATCCGCATGACCCGAAGCTGCGCGGGCACCCAGTCGAGCATCTCGCTGACGCTTTCGCCAATGCTGTGCAGCGCGCCATGACACGCCGGACAAGCACCATCGGCGATGTCGAGCATCACCTCGTCGCGTGGCAGATGATCGGGCAACGGCTTGCGGTGCGGTTGCCGATCGATGGTTCCCTCGAAGATGACCGGGCGGCTTTGCTCGATCTGCCCGATATCGGCGTCAAGGTCTTCCAGGGCGAGTGCGAGCTGGTCGGGATCGAGCCGTTCGGCGCTGCGCCCGAACTGCATCCGCTGGAGCTTCTTGATGATCGCCTGAAGACGTTCGATCTCGTCGTTTCTGTGATCGACAACGCTTGCCATGTCGCGCACCAACTGGTGCAGAAGCGCCGTATCTACGGGCAGATTGTCGAGATCGAGCCGCATGCCCGATACTACAATAAATCGGCTATAAACCCAAGCATTTCCGGCAGATTCAACGCAGTTTTATCCCGCTTTCACCGGCCTCCAGATCCGCTCGGGATGCCGCCAGTCGATGCCCTCGATCAGCATCGCAAGCTGCGCCGTGGTCAGCGGGATCGACTCCCCTGGCACGCTGATACGCGGCCACACGAAGTACCCCTGATCGATCCTCTTGGTGAACAGGCACAGCCCGGTTCCGTCCCAGAACAGCAGCTTGACCATGTTCGCACGCCGCCCCCGGAACGCGAACAGATGACCCGAGAACGGGTCTTTCTTCAGCACTTCCTGTGCCAGGGTGGCGAGGCCGTCCATGCCTTTGCGCATGTCGGTGACGCCGAGCGCCAGATGCACTTTGACGCCTGCCGGCATCAACATCATGGCCGTGCTTCCTGTTCGGCAACCACGCGTCGCACCGCATCCGGATCGGCATCGGCCGGTGCAAAGACGAGCCGCCCATCGGACAGCGCGACCTCCACCATGCCATCGGGCTGCGGCAGCAGATCGGCGAGCAGACTGGGCGCTCCACTGCGACTGCGATCCCGCCCTTCGACCACGCGAACCGGCGCGATCACCATCGGCTTGTCCTTGCCGATACCGAGCTGGTCGCGCCAGCGGAACAGCACGCTGGTGGCGATACCATGCGCCTGACCCACCGACGAGATCGTCGATCCATGCCGCTCGGCCTCGAGCAAAAGCGCGATCTTTTCTTCAAGGCTGAAGCGTCTTCGCCTCGCCCTTTTGGGGGGCGGTGCATCGGCTTCGATCGCCGCTGTCAAGCGGGCAACTTCCTCCAGTTCCTTAGCACTAGGACCTATTTTGGTGCTTATCAGCGGCAGCGCCGATGGGTGCAACATCGTCCGCCAGTCGATCACGATCTCTTCATTATCGAACAGATTGCGCCAGCGTTTGAGGCTGGGCTGGTCTCGAGCCATTGGCTCCAATGGTGTAACGGCGCGTCGGTGATTCGCGCCCGCCCATACGGAACTGGACGACGTAGGACGCCGCTCCGGACGCTGCGACTCTCACTCCGAAACCCTTGAGATCTTCATCCCAAAGGAAGCCGGTCATCCCGCTCGACTGGAACGCATCAAGAGTGCGTTTGCTGATCCTGCCGGTCGCCATTGCAATACCTCGTGTACCGCAAAAGTAAGCACCGTGCAATCACCATCGCGGAAATCGCCGGATAGTGCAGCGTGCAATTTCGTAGATAACACATTGATTTTAGTGATTGTTAAAAAATAAGCCTTTGACCTATTTTCGCCTAAACCGAAAGTACCACACTTCATGCCCCAGGCGTCGCGCTTTGCGTTCGTAGCGTGTTTCTGGCCAGTCGGCAGGGCGGTTCAGGAAATCTGATGCCGTCGCGGCGGGCCAGTCGAAATCTCGCCGCCCCGTCATGATCATCAGCGCATGTGCGACATAGACCGGATGATCCGTCCCGAAACGGAATTCTCCGCCAGGCTTCAGCTTGGCGGCGACCAGATCGACCGGTCCCCGGTTCATGAACCGCCGCTTGGCATGGCGCGCCTTGGGCCAGGGGTCAGGATGAAGCAGATATACCCGGTCGAGCGACGCGTCGGGCAGGCGGTCGAGCACATCGAGTGCATCGCCCATGTGAAGGCGGACATTCGTCAGCTTCTGGTCCTGAACATGGCCCAGCGCGCCGACGACGCCATTCAGAAACGGCTCGCACCCGACAAATCCCGTGCCCGGCCGCAACATGGCCTGCCCCGCCAGATGCTCGCCACCGCCAAAACCGATTTCAAGTTCGAGCGGACATGGTTTGCCAAACAACATGGTCGCGTCGAGCGGTCCGTCGGGGACGGAAAGCGCTGGCAACAGTTTTTCGACCAGCGCCGCCTGCCCAAGCCGCAATTTATGCCCCGCACGCCGCCCATAAAGGCGGCCGATGGTTACGGGATCGCTTATGCCAGTGCCGCCTTCAGATCGTCGACCAGATCGGTTTTTTCCCAGGGGAAGAAATCACCCTCTGCCGTCTGTCCGAAATGGCCATAGGCGGCCGTCTTGCGATAAATCGGCTTGTTGAGGCCGAGATGCGTACGGATGCCGCGCGGGGTCAGCCCGCCTAGCCTGGCCATTCCCATGATGGCATTTTCGATGGCATCATCACCAACCGTGCCGGTGTCATGCGTGTCGACATAAAGCGACAGCGGTTTCGAAACGCCAATCGCGTAAGCGAGCTGGATCGTGCAGCGTGTCGCGAGGCCGGCCGCCACGATATTCTTCGCCAGATAGCGTGTGATATAGGCCGCCGACCGGTCGACCTTGGTCGGGTCCTTGCCGCTGAACGCGCCGCCGCCGTGGGGCGCGGCACCGCCATATGTATCGACAATGATCTTGCGTCCGGTCAGGCCCGCGTCGCCATCGGGACCACCGATTTCAAAGCTGCCGGTCGGGTTGATGTGATATTCGGTCTCGGTCAGCAGGTTCGCGGGCAGGATATCGGCGACGACCGCTTTTACATAAGCGTGGAGCATGTCCTGCTTTTCACCCGCATCATAGCCCGGCGCATGCTGCGTCGACACGACGATCGCAGTGGCGGCGACGGGAATGCTGCCTTCGTAACGCAGCGTCACCTGGCTCTTGGCATCGGGTTCGAGGAATGGGGAGGCACCCGAATGACGGTCCTCGGCCATGCGCTTCAGGATCTTGTGGCTGTAATAAAGTGTCGCAGGCATCAGGTCGGGGGTCTCGTCGGTCGCATAACCGAACATGATGCCCTGATCACCGGCGCCTTCATCCTTGTTGCCGCTTGCATCGACGCCCTGCGCGATATGCGCCGACTGTCCGTGCAGATTGTTCATGAACGTCAGTGTTTCCCAGTGAAACCCGTCCTGCTCGTAACCGATTTCCTTGACAGTGCGGCGGACTGTGGCTTCAATTTCCGCTTTTGCGCCGTCGGCCCATGCGCCGTTTTCATACACACCCTTGCAGCGGATTTCACCCGCCAGCACGACAAGCTGTGTCGTGGTCAGCGTTTCGCAGGCGATACGGGCTTCGGGATCCTTTGACAGGAACAGGTCGACGATGGCGTCCGAAATCTGGTCGGAGACTTTGTCGGGATGACCTTCGGAAACCGATTCGGACGTAAAAAGATAATTTGCACGCATGGGCGAATCCTGATCAAGAGATATAAAGAAAGCTTTATGTGTGGAAAGCGCCTTAGCGATACCAGCGGCGAAGGGCAACGGCAAAGCCAATCAGGGTTAATGCAAAACCAAGAGGCAGGACATTTCCGAAGCGGGCAAATAATGTCGGCGTCGCCGGTGCCGGCAGACTCGTCTGGATAAACCCCGCCTTGCCCATTGGCAGGGCGACGCGCACGGCACCATTTGAATCGATCACGGCCGAAATTCCCGTCGGTGTCGACCGGACGACGGGCATGCCTTCTTCGATCGCCCGCAACCGTGCCTGCGCGAGATGTTCAGGCGGTCCCCATCCCCCGAACCAGGCATCATTTGACGGGTTGAACAGGAAGTCAGGGCGATGTCCGGCGTCGATAACCTTACCGGAAAATATGATTTCATAACAAATCTGCACGCCGCTTTTGCCGAAACCGGGCAGCGTGATCGTTTGCGGCCCCGCACCCGGCCAGAAATCCAGATCGCCGGGCACGAGCCGTGACAGGCCGATCGCCGACAGCAAGGGCCGCATCGGCAGATATTCGCCATAGGGGACAAGATGACTTTTGTCGTACCGGGCAATCAGGTCACCCGTGGCATTGACGGCGAACAGCGAATTGTGCGCGGCAATCATGGCCTTGCCCGTCGTGTCCCAGACAAAGGCATCACCGCCAGTCAGGAGGATGTCCTTTGGCCCCATCAGGCGGGCGATCCGGTCGCGCGCCCAGCGTTCGTCTTCGAGATAATAAGGGACAGCGGCTTCGGGCCACAGAATCAGGCGTGGCGTCGCACCGGCTGTTCCTGTCAGTCTGGCAAGCTTGGCCCAGTTGGTTTCGTCGAAGCTTTCGTCATGCTTGGTCTGCTGACCGATATTGGGCTGGACAATGCGCACGAGGCGGCCGCTCCGCCCGGGATCACCGGCGCCCCAGCTAATTATCCAGCCCAGCGCCAGAAAAATGGCCAGCGTCGCCGGAAACGCACTCCAGCGTGACTTCGAAGTCAATGTTCCCGCCACCAGAATGACACAGGCTGACAGGCCATAGGTGCCGATCACCTTTGCCACGCCGTCACCCGTCGTCGGCACCATGATGACGCCAAGCGGGTTCCACGCGAAACCAGTGAAAAGCGTCGCACGCAGATATTCTGTGACGAGCCACGCTGCGGCGAAAATCATGACATAGGCGGTCCCGCGCGGCCGCCCCCATCGCCACGCCAGCCCTGCCGCGACCGCCGGATAGACGGCAAGATAGATCGCCAGCGCCACCACCGCCACCCAGCCGAGCCAGACCGGCATCGTGTCCTGATACCGGAACGCACCGGCGATCCAGTTCATCCCGACCGTGAAATGACCCAGCCCGAACAGCCACCCGCGCGCCATGGCACCACGCAAACCCGGCGCATCGGCAACGATCCACATCCACAGCCCGACCGCCCCCAGCGTCACCGGCCACAGGTCGAGCGGGGCAAATCCCGTCGCAGAGACAAGGCCGGCGACCAACGCCACTGATTTCGGGTAACGGAGCATGACTGCGCTATCGCCTGCCCGTGTGACAGGCGCAACCGGTTGCGCTACGCTGCATGTCATGATGTTGCTTGTTCTTGCTGCTGCTGCGGCGGTTTCTCCCCCGCTGATGCCGCCCGACATTGCGCGCGATATCCGCTGTGTTGCGATACTCGGCGTTACCGCAACCCCCGCGCTTGCCAGCGACGGCCGACGTTACACGGCGATTGTCGGTGCCGACGCCATGGACGCGACGGGGCAAAGCCGCGAAATCGTCCGCGACCTGATCCTGGCGCAGGTCAGACACGTCCGTGCCGAAAGGCCTGACGAGGCGGCCGTCAAAGGCTGCACGGCGCAAATGCATGCGCGCCTCAAAGCCAGACCCTGATCAACGGCACAGAGCGGGCCAGGTCGGAAACGCGCGTTACCTGGCCGCCGTCAGCACCACGGCCGCTGGCCACAGAACAGGATTGTCCTTCTTCATGCTGACACCGTACATCGGCTTGTAAATGCCGTTGTGGCAGGTTGCGCAGTTGATTTTATACGGGTCGCCATGCGGTCCCTTCTGATCGGCAGGCAGCACGCTGGCGACGGACTGGACATAGGTTTCGTTTGCCTGACGCACCATGCGGATGCCGTACCACGCCACTGCGCGCTGCGGCCGGCTCATGTTCCATGAGGCGAATGATCCGCTGTTGTGGCAATAAGTGCAGTTGACGCCCAGTGACGACGACATGTGCATCATGAAGCCGTAAACGCCTTCGGCATCCTTGACCGACACGATATGGTCGGCCGAGGGATGCGCCTGGATATTGTTGACGCGCGCATTCATGCTGGCCGAATTGAGCAGATATTTGCCAAAGCCGGTGTGCGGCAACGATGCGAAAGCAACGCGCGCGTCGGGCGTATTCTGTCCGAATTTTTCGCCCGTGATCGTGCCGTTGCCGACGGGCTCGTCAAGCGACCAGCGGTTGAGCGGAATCGTATTGCCGCGGTGGCATGTCCAGCAGGTGACGCCGGTCTGCTGGACATGGCTCGACCAGTTGGCGTTGATGTTCTGCGTCATCTGGATCATGCGGCGCGCGACGACTTTGGGATATTTCTCGTCCGACGCCATATTGTTCGGGTTGTGGCAGTAATTGCACCCGACGTTATTCGGATCGCCGGTTTGCGGCGCGACCCAGTTGTTCACCTGGGCCATGAAATGATTGAAGCGTTCGGTGCTGACCCCGCCCAGAACCTGGACATTCTGATATGTCGCCCCCGCGCGTGGCCCGCTGTCATCGGGGGTTTCATAGACGTTGGCGGGGATCGCCTGCTGTGCCGTCACTTTCGACAGATTGACGACATGGTCCATGGCCGTGCCGCGATAGCCGTTCTGCGTCGTTTTCTTGTGGCCGATTTCACAACCTGCGAGTGTCAGCGACAGGCCCGCGGAAATCATGAGTGCGATGCGCTTCTGGGTCATTTCGGTGCCCCCGGCAAAGTTGCAGGATCGACGACCCCGGTCGGTTGATACAAGGGCGCATAATGATGTTCCTGCGCCCACAGATACCAGTTGTCCACGACAGTGCCCGTCAGCAAAATGCCGATTCCACCCGTCAGCGTTGTCAGCACCGCAAACCACCAGGCCCAGCGATGGATCGATTCCATCGTGGCGTTGAACCCCATTGTCCAGCGCCAGAACAGCGCGGCCCGTTCGGATGCCGTCCCGCGATCGGTGATCTGTTCGATCTCGCGCTCGCCGCCGTACCGCCCGACCGCAAGGATGGTCGCACCGTGCATGGCGAACAGCAATGTCGACCCGTACAGGAACACGATCGAAAGGCAGTGGAACGGATTGTAGAACAGATTGCCATAGCGGATCGAAAAAGCGGCGGTCCAGTCGAGGTGCGGGAAAATGCCGAACGGCACCGCTTCGGCCCAGCTGCCCATCAGCATCGGACGGATGAAACCGAGCACGAGCATCAGCCAGATCGCACTGGCAAACGCCCATGGCACATGCGTGCCCATGCCCAGCGCGCGTGCCCGCCGATACAGGCGCACCCACCACAACAGCACTGATGTCGTCATGAATGCACCGGCCAGGATCCACCAGCCGCCCCTGGCCAATGGCACGAAGGGGCTGAATCCATATTCCGGCCCCGGCGGTTCAAGAGCGAGCCAGAACAGCTGGCGGGCGAACTGGATCGGGTTCCAGCCGACCGATGCCCACATGTTCAGCCCGATGATTTCGAATGCAATGAAGCCGCACACCAGTGACAGCACGCCGATCGTGCCGAGATAGATCGGCCCGATCTGCGCATTGCCCAGCTTGCCCATCCAGTAGCTGAACGACCCCTTGCCCGTGCGCGGCGCATTCCCGGCCCCAAGCAACGGCCCCATTTCGGGGGCGCCGCGCAGCTGAACCTGAGTGAAGATGTTCTGATAACTTGCCATGACTTGAGCTCCCCTCAGGACCAGATCGGAAGGTTGAGCCACCACGTCCACCATTCGGGCCAGCCGCGCGTCCAGAAGGGGCCGGAAATGATGATGCAGACGGCGCTCCAGAACCCGGCGCTCAGCGCAAGGAACAGGCCAACCCGGTGAATGCCGATGGTCCCCACCGAATAGCCGATGATGTCGCGAAAGAACGTGTCTTCATATTCGGGCGATTTCACTTCGCCGTCGCCCATCCCCTCCTTGGGCGGATTGACCGCCGACAGGACCAGCGACCCGTGCAGCGCGAGCGCCAGCACCGTGGTGAAGAAAAACGACACGGCAATCATGTGCGCCGGATTATAATGAAAATGCAGATACTGGTATCCGGTGTTCGACACCCAGTCGAGGTGACTGAAAATTCCGTAGGGAAACCCGAAATGCCACGCGCCGAGCAGCATCGGGCGGATCACGACCAGCGAGACATAGGCGAAAATCGCCACGCCGAACGAAAAGGGGACATGATAGCCCATGCCCAGCTTGCGACAGATTTCGACTTCACGCAGCGCCCATGAAACGAACGCGCCGATCGCACAGATCGTGATGATCTGCCAGTTGCCGCCCTCCATCATCGGAGCCAGGCCCAGGCCATATTTCAGGTCAGGCGGCGCAATGCTGATCAGCCAGGGGTTCCACGTCGGTCCCTGTGATGCTGCATAAAAGATAAGGGCCGTACCCAGAATCGCGAAAAATGCAGCGGTGACGCCGAAAAAACCGACATAAAAGGCACCGACCCAGAAATCGAACAGGTCGCCGCCGATCAGCGTGCCCCCACGCACGCGGTATTTTCGTTCGAAGCTCAATAACGCCATGACACGTCTCCGCTTTCCCCGCTGTCAAAGCTGGCGGGTTCGCCTGTTGGTAAGTGCCGAAAGGGCGGAACGATGAACGGTGTCCGCGCACCGTTCCACCCTTTGGGTATCCCCGGTTACTGTGGCGCCGCGGGTGCGACGACCGTGGCGGGCGCCGGCGTATGCGCACCGTCCAGCCAGTTGTAACGATTGGTGCTGAGCAGGATGAAGTGAATCAACACGGCCAGCGTAAAGAGAAACACCGCAAGCGCCATCAGCAGGCGGCGCGGATCGAACATCATCCATGTTCTCCACATGAGAACGTTCCTTTCCTAAGCTTTTGCAGCAGGCAAGGCGCCTGCTGGCGCCACAACCTGCGTTGACGCGGACTTCATCGGCATGGGGTCACCCAGCCACGGGCGCCAAGTCCACACCAGAAGGTGTGCGACAATGGCCACAAGGGTGAAAAACCCCATGCTTGCTACGAACAGCTTGTGGAACTCTTTGGCCTCCGCAGCGGTCAAATAGGTTCCGAGCTCGTCTCGGCTTCCGTCACTCATTTTCAGTCTCCAATTTGCCCAGAGTAAGTTGGAGCGACTGATGCGCCCCGGGCGGCATCCAGACAGGCGATGTGCCCGCAGGATCGGTTGAGCCCCTGTTGAGGAGGCAAAGCAGTTTCGCAGGCGCCGTCATGACACGGTCCCGCTGTCTGAAAGTGCGCTGTTCAGGCGTTCGGCGCTGACGCTCGCTTCACCGGCACGGCGCGCCGCGCGTTCGGCGGCGTCGCGAATGCGCTTGGCCGCGGAAATGCGGACGAGCACCGGCGCGCGCTCGACAATCGCGTCAAGGGCATCCTTGGCATCGTCCTGCCAGAAGATTTCGGCGTGCGGCCGCGCGGGAGTCGCCTCGACCTTGTCCATCTGGCTTGCCAGCGGCAGGATGTTGAACAGCGCATCGAACAGCGCGTTGCACACCTCCTGAATGAGATAGGTCGCACCGGCATAGCCCATGAACGGCGTGCCGGTATGGCGGCGGATCACCGCGCCGGGGAAGCTCGCCGGGATATACATCGCGCGCGACCCCGCCTCGGCGAGGTACATGCGCTCATTGTAGCTACCAAACAGGATCAGCGGCGGCGTGGCCCTGATCGCATCGATCACGGCCTGGTTGTCGGGCTTCACGCCTGCCGTCCGCCGGAAGCTGAACGTGCAGGGCAGGCCCATGTCATTCTCAAGGAAATTGCGGATGCCGCGTTCGTAGGTCTCGGTCGCGACGACAGCGAAACTCGCGGTGCCAAAGAAATCCTGCGTCACCGAACGCCACAGATCCCACAGCGGCTTGATCGTCGTATGCTTTTCGCGCTCGATGAACGGCTCGGGGTCAAGGCCGGTCAACTCGCCCAGTTTGCGCAGGAACAACGTGGTCGATTCCAGCCCGATCGGCGCTTGCAGATAGGGGCGTTCCAATGTTTCGCACAGACCCCGCCCGAACTCTCGGTACATGCAGACATTGACACTCGCGTCTGCAAGTTTGCGAACGTCAGCGAGGTGCGAACCAAGCGGGAAGGCCATGTTGACGTCCGCGCCGATGCCTTCGATCAGCCGCCGGATTTCGGCGAGATCGCTGGGCATGTTGAACGTGCCATACATCGGCCCGATGATGTTGACCTTGGGCTTTGCGCCGTCGGGCAGGATGCGCGGGCCGGGGACTTTCTTTGGCCCGAACTGCGTCCACAACCAGGCCAGCGCGCGGTCGGCGGCCTGCCACTGATCCTCGTCGATCGTGCGCGGCAGGAAACGGACGATGTTCGTCCCCTCGGGCGTGACGCCACCGCCGATCATTTCCGAAATGCTGCCCGTGACCACCACGGCAGGCAGATCGGGATCGAGCGTCGCCCAGGCGCGCTTCATCGCCCCTTCGGTGCCGTCGCGGCCCAGTTCCTGCTCGCCAAGGCCAGTGACGACAATGGGGAGTTCATGCGGCGGGAGGGCATCGGTGTAGTGCAACACGCTCGTTACCGGCAGATTCTCGCATCCGACCGGCCCGTCGATGATCACCTGCAATCCCTTGATCGCAGTGAACGCGTACACCGCGCCCCAATAGCCCCCCGCCCGGTCATGATCGAGGATGAGGGTCATACCCCCACCGCCTCTTCGGCTTTCGCCGCAGCAATGCGTTTGGCTGCAAACTTTGCTTTATATTCGGGGCGATCGACCGGCGTCTTTTCCCAGACGCCCGCGCTGTAGCCGTCGCCCACACCTTCGAAAAAGGCCTTCATCCTGTCGAACCGCGCCTGATTGCCGAGTGCTGCGTTAACGACGGTGGCCAATGATCCGGCCCCCGCGACGCCCATCAGCGGCCGCGCCGAAATCAGGTTGGTGAAATAGAGCGCCGGGATGGCCTTCGCCTTGGCATGCTGCACCACCGGCGTCGTGCCGATCGCCAGGTCGGGCTGATAGCCATCGACCGCCGCCAGATCATTTTCGAGGGATGCGCGATAGTGCACCTTCACGCCGCGCGCGATCAGCCATTCGCGGTCGGGATCGCTCCACACCGTGCGCGGGCAAGCGGTGCCCACGTAAGGAACATCGGCGCCGCTTTCGATCAGCAGGCGCGCGACCAGCAATTCGGAGCCTTCATAGCCCGACACCGTGATGCGCCCTTTGATCGGTTTCGCGGCCAGTGCATCGCGGATCGCGGGAAGGAACTTGTTCTTCGCCGCGTCGACCTTGTCCTGCGCAATCGCGCACGCTTTGCCGAGCGAATCGAGCCACGCCGCCGTGCCGTCGACACCGACCGGTGCCGAGCCGATGACCGTCCGCCCCGCGGCTTCGAATTCGCGGATGCTCGCGGTGTAGAAGGGATGGATCGCCGCAACCGCCGCGCAATCGAGTGCGCTATAAAGCTCGCGCCATTCGCGTGTCGGAACGACCGGCCCTGCGGCCAGGCCCAGCGGTTCAAGCATCTGCCCGATGCCGACGGGATCGACCGGGAACATTTCGCCGAGAAGCGTGACTGTCGGCAATGCTGACCGTTCCCTGGGCGCCATCACTGGCCCCGCCTCGGCCTCCGCCCGCGCATAGGCGAGCATCGCCCCCGCAAGCACATCCTTGGCTTCGGCATGCGTCGGAATGCCAAATCCCGGCACGTCGATGCCGATGATCCGTACCCCGTTGATTTCCCTGGGAAGCAGTTGCAGCGGCACGCCACTCGCAGTTGGCACACACAGGTTGGTGACGATCACCGAGTCGTAAAGCGCGGGATCGGCAATCTGATACACCGCGTCGCGAATATCTTCGAACAGCTTGCCCGTCACAAGCGTTTCCGAATTGAACGGGACGTAACCGACCGTCCGCCGCGCGCCGTAAAAATGGCTCGTAAAGGTCAGCCCGTAAACGCAGCAGGCCGACCCCGACAATATCGTTGCGGTCCGTCGCATGCGCAGACCCACCCGGAGCGACCCGAACGCAGGGCACATCGATTGCGGCTGGTCGTGCGGCCCTTTGGGATAATCCGCATCATAACGATCGAGCACGTCCGCCTTGCCCGCCTGAACGGCGGCGTCACGGAGCGTGCTTTTGCTTGCACAACTCCCCAATTCGTCATTCCCGCGAAGGCGGGAATCCAACGCCTGAACGTCGACGCTCGGGAGTTGGATTCCCGCCTTCGCGGGAATGACGGGGGATGTGTCAGACTGCATCGTAAACCACTTCGAGGCTGGCCTTGGGCACGAACGCGCTCCCACGCATGTCGGCCTGGCTTGCGGGTTTCAGCGAATAATCCGCGCCCGTGATATCCGCCGAGAACAGCCCCAACAGCCCGTCCTGATCAAGCGGCGCCGGACGCAGCGGCGGCGCGCTCGCGACATTTTCGGCAAGGTCTTCGAACAATGATGCCCATTGCCCGCCGGGCTTGCCGATGATCTGATAATTCGCGCTCTTCTTGCGAATATCCTCGTTCGCCGGGATCGCCGTCAGCACCGGGATGCCGACTGCTTCGGCAAAGGCATTCGCTTCGCCGGTGCCGTCGTCCTTGTTCAGGATCATCCCCGCGACGCCGACATTGCCGCCCATCTTGCGGAAATATTCGACCGCCTTGCAGACATTGTTCGCGACATAGAGTGATTGCAGATCGTTCGACGCGACGACGATGACTTTCTGGCACATGTCGCGCGCGATCGGCAGGCCGAAGCCGCCGCACACCACGTCGCCGAGAAAATCGAGCAGGACATAGTCGAAGCCCCACTCATGGAAACCCAGCTTTTCGAGCGTTTCGAACCCGTGGATGATCCCGCGCCCGCCGCAGCCGCGACCAACCTCGGGACCGCCCAGCTCCATGGCGAACACGCCGTCGCGCTGAAAACAGACATCCTCGATGCCGATTTCCTCACCCGCCAGCTTCTTGGCGGCGCTGGTTTCGATGATTGTCGGCGTTGATTTGCCACCGAAGAGCAGGCTCGTCGTGTCCGATTTCGGGTCACAGCCGATCAGCAGCACGCGCTTGCCCTGCTGCGCCATCATGTAGCTGAGATTGGCGAGGGCGAACGACTTTCCGCTGCCGCCCTTGCCATAAATCGCGATGATCTGCGTTTCCTTCGTCACCGGCCCGGTGTGGACAGGATCGGGCTCGTGCGATGCCTCTTCGCGCAACTGGCCGGGGTCGAGCATGCTCATAGACTGCTCCAATCGAGAACCATTTTCAGGCAGGCAGGATCGCCAAACGCGACCGGATAGGCCGTGGCAGCCGTGGCCGCAGGACGTGTGTCCGTGATGAGACTGTCGAGGCTGAGCGCACCGGACGCGACCATAACGGTCACTTCGTCAAGGTCGTCTGGCCGGAACTCCGCTGCAATCCGCACTCTGGCTTCGCGCATGAATGCGGGCGGGAAGTTAAAGCGCAGCGGCGTGTCATAAAAACCGGCGAGAACCACTTCGCCACCACGCGTCAGCCGCCCGATCAGGCTATCAAGCAGCGTGCCGTCACCGCTGGCGTCGTAAATGGCCCGGTAATCCCGGCGGTCATCAGCGTCCGGATGAATGACGGCATAGCCCTGCGCGCCCTCTGCACGTGCCGGACCGGTTTCCCAGACCGTCGGCGGCGGCGCGCCCGTCGCAACCGCAATCCGCGCCAGCAACCGGCCAAGCACGCCGTGCCCGACGATCAGATCGGGCAGAACATGCCCCGCAATCGCATGAAACGCCGTCGCCGCCAGTGCCACGAGCACGGCATCTGCACCCAGCGATTCGGCAACCGGAATGGCACGGACGCCGGGCACGACAACGCGTGAGGCCGACCCGCCGAACAGGCCGCGCGCATCACGGTAGCAATTGGCACCGGGCACAAAGACCCACTCGCCGATCCGCCCGCGTGCCTCGGCTCCGGCATCAACGACGCGGCCAACCGATTCATAGCCGGGTACCAGCGGATAGCCCATACCCGGAAATTCGGGCATTTTCCCTGACCAGAGCAACCGTTCCGTACCCGTGCTGATCCCGCTCCAGGCGATGTCGACGACGATGTCTGCGGGCGTGGGCGTGTTCAGGGCAAGCGAACGGAGCGACAATTGCTCCGGTGCTTCGAGTATGACCGCGACTGCGTCCATACGACCCTCCTCATGTGCCCCGTGATGAATGCCGCGGTGGCCAAGGCCTGAGACCTTCGAGTGTCACTCTAGCTGGACACTTATTGTTGTCAACAAAAGTTTACGGTCGATCATGTCCCGCCAGAATGACACCCGCCACAAGGGGCAAGTCGGTCGCAATGACGCGTATATTGCCCAGCCCCGCCGCGCGCAGCATGGCGCAGTTTTCCTCGATCGTGCGCGGCCGGCCCTGGCCCATTGCCCACAGGTAAAGCCCGAAATAGCCATCGCCCATTGCTCGCGCGCTCGGCGTCTCCGCCATCGGCTCGGCGATCAGCACTTTGCCGTCAGCGGGCAGCGCCTTGGCAACATTGCGCAACAATTTCGTCGCTGGTTCGTCGTCATGGTCATGCAGGATTCGCACGAGCGAGATCAGGTCAAATCCCGTCGGCAGCGCGTCTTCGAAAAAATTTCCGCCGTGCGCGGCAAGCCCCGCTGGCGCACGTGCCGCCACGGCGGGCAGATCGAATATGGCAGTTTCGAGTCGCGGATAGGCCGCACCAACAGCCCGCACGAACACACCTGCACCACCGCCGACATCGAGCAGGCGCCGGTGACGGCCAAAGCGGCAGGCGCCCAGAACCTGTTCGGCGACCATCGCCTGCGACGACGCCATCAGGGCCGAATAGGGCGCAACGGCATCGGCAGCGGCATCACGCCCTGCATCATAAGCCCAGTAGGCCGCCAGCTCCCCTCCGCCCCCGCCACGCCGCAACAACGCGACCGGATCGGACAGGTCGGCATACAGCAGCGCATGATGCGCGATCATGTCCGCCACGCCCGGACTGCCGTGCAGCGACGCACCCTGCACACCCAGCAGATAGCGCCCGTCGTGCAGCCGCTCGGCAATGTCGATCGATGCGGCCGCTTTCAGCAATCGCGCCGCGCCGTCGATCGGCATGTCCGCAAGTACCGCGGCATCCGCAATCGAGACGGGGCCAGCAGCGAGTCGCGCGATCAGCCCCGTCCGCACGCACGCCAGCAGTACCTGTGAATAGACAAAGCCGTTGACCAGATTGAACAGCCGCTCTGCCTTTTTCCGTCCGATGCCGCGCATCAGCGGATTGCCCAGCGCGAAAGCCCGGAATTTCGGGCTGGCAATGATGCGATTGCGCCCGTTTATCCAGCGTTGCTGCCATGTCACTATGTCTGAACTCTTCGTCGGTTGCATCTGTCCAGTTTGCTGGACATAATTTCATTCGGCAAGCAGGAGCGCGTGGAATGTCCGGTCAGCGGACTCTTCCGAAAATTATCGTCGTCGGCGCCGGGATCGGCGGTCTGACCAGTGCGGCCCTGCTTGCGGCGCAGGGGTATGACGTGACCATCGTCGAGGCCGCGACGCATGCGGGTGGCAAGGTGCGTCAGGATGTTGTGGGCGGCGCCGCCATCGACGCCGGCCCGACCGTCTTTACCAAGCGTCCGGTGTTCGAGGCGATTTTCGATGCCTGCGGCGAATCGCTCGACGATCATGTCCGGCTGACCCCCGCCACGATTCTTGCCCGCCACGCGTGGGGCAATGACCGGCTCGATCTGTTCGCCGACGCCAAAGCCAGCGAAGACGCCATTGGTGCCTTTGCCGGTGCTGACGCCGCGCGTGGCTATGCACGGTTTTGCACTGCGGCGAGGCGGGTGCATGACTGTATCGACGCACCCTTCATGCGCAGCAGCAAGACCAGCGCGCCCGGCCTCGCGTGGCGCATCGCGACCCAGCGTCCGCGCGACCTGTTCGTGATGCGGCCTTTCGAATCGCTGTGGAAGGTCCTTGGCGATTATTTCCCCGATCCGCGCCTGCGCCAGCTGTTCGGGCGTTACGCCACCTACTGCGGATCATCGCCGTTCCGGGCGCCGTCGACACTGATGCTGATCGCGCATGTCGAGGCGCAAGGCGTGTGGTTCGTCGACGGGGGGCTGTCCGCGCTTGCCCGCGCGCTTGAAACGATCGCCGTCAGGAATGGCGCGACGGTCCGCTACAACGCCCGTGTCGATCAAATCCTGACTGACCGGGGCCGTGCATCGGGTGTCATGCTGATCAATGGCGAGCGCCTGACCGCCGACACGATCCTTCTCAACGCTGACAGTGCTGCCCTTGCCGCAGGACAGTTCGGCGTCAAAGCCGGGTCCGCTTATCCCGCGGCGGCGCGGTCGCTGTCGGCCATGACGTTTCTTGGCAAGGTGAAGGCCGACGGCTTTGCGCTGACGCATCATAATGTCTTTTTCTCAAGCGACTATCGCGCCGAATTCGATGCGTTCGAACGCGGACGGCTTGCCGCCCGGCCCACTGCCTATCTTTGTGCGCAGGACCGCGGCGACCACGGCACAACCGATGCACCAGAACGGGTCCAGATCATCATCAACGCGCCTGCAAATGGCGACAGCCACCTTTATTCCGATCAGGAGATCGACCAATGTCAAACCGCTTTGCAGGCGACACTCGCACGCGCGGGGCTGATGCTGACGGGGCCTTTGCGCGCCACGACGCCAAGCGATTTCGCGACCCGGTTTCCAGCGACGGGTGGAGCCCTTTATGGACGGGCCTCGCACGGATGGGCGGCGTCCTTCCGCCGGCCGGGCGCCCGGACGACGATCCCTGGGCTTTACTTGGCGGGGGGCAGCACCCACCCGGGCGCGGGCGTGCCGATGGTCGCGCTGTCGGGACAATTGGCCGCCGCATCGATCATCTCGGACCACGTTTCGATGCAGTCGTCCCCCCGCAGGGATACGGCTGGTGGTATCTTGACGCGATCAGCACAGACCGCCGTTTCGGGCTGACGATCATCGGCTTCGTCGGCAGCGTCTTTTCGCCTTATTACAAGGCGAGCGGCCGCGCAGCGCCCGAGGATCATTGCGCGATCAACGTCGCACTTTACGGGCCGCGTCGCAACCGCTGGACAATGACCGAGCGCCCTTCGAGCCGGGTGTGGCGCAGCCCCGACACGCTGCAAGTCGGCCCCAGCGCAATGCACTGGGATGGCAATGCACTGACCATCGACATCAACGAGACGGCCTGTCCGGTGCCATATCCGGTCAGGGGGGTCGTGCGCCTGTATCCCGAACAGGTTTCGCACACGGCGTTCGGCCTGCACGAAGATGGCCAGCATCTCTGGCACCCGATTGCGCCGCGCGCCCGCGTCGAGGTCAGCATGGCCGCACCCGATCTCAACTGGTCGGGCAGCGGCTATTTCGATTCGAACTTCGGTCGCGAACCGCTCGAATCGGGTTTCACCGAATGGCAGTGGTCGCGCGCGCACCTGAAAAATGATGTCGCTGTCATCTATGAAGGCGAACGCCGCGACGGGACCGACTTTGCCATGGCGCTGCGCTATGACCGGCAAGGTCGCTGGCATGATGCCGAGCTTCCCCCCGCGGCACGTTTGCCCGGTACCAGCTTCGGCATGCCGCGCCGCACGCGGGGAACGCATGCGCGGGTGACGAAGACGTGGGAAAATGCGCCTTTCTATTCACGATCGGCCTTGTCGACCGAACTTTACGGCGAACGCGTCGATGCCGTCCACGAAAGCCTGTCAATGGACCGCTTCGTCGCGCCCGTTGTCCAGCTCATGCTCCCCTTCCGCATGCCGCGCCTCACGCGCTGACGCCGTGTCTGCGTCAATGGACCGGGTCACTGCCCAATATTGGTATGCGCAAAAGCCAAGGACGACGGCGGCGGTGATCGCGCCTTCGATCCAGCCGCCATAATGCGCCATCATTGTCCCTGTTCCGTGACAAAGCCCGTGATCAGGGCTGCGATCCGTTCGGGCGTTTCTTCATGCGCCAGATGGCCCAGCCCGCTCAGCACCTCAAGCCGCGCGCCCGGCACCAGCGCCGCGGCCTCGCGCGCTTTGGCCAGCGGAATGGCGATATCGCCGTCACCGTGGATCAGCAGCAGCGGCACCGTCAGGCCCGGCAAATCGCGCCTGAGCGGGTCCAGATCCCACGACGCCATCATGCCGATCGTCCCGGCGATATGACCCGGTTTGCGGAACAGTCGCGCATAAGTGTCAATCCCTTCGGCATCGATCTGCGACCCTGTGCTCTTTGCCATAAACCGTGCCACCTCGCGCGTCGGCCCCGCCATGCGCGCAAAAATATGCGGCGCAAACGGGTTCAGAAACAATATCTTGGCAAGCGTCGGAAAAATTTGTGCCGCAAGCCCCGGAAACGGCAGCAGCGCCGGGCTGAGGGCGATCGCCGCTTTGGCGCCGACCAGCCCATCGAGCAGCATCCGCAATCCCACTGCCGCGCCCGCCGAATGCCCGACCACGACGCCGGGCCTCAGATGGAGTTCAGCCAGCAACGCCGCCACCGCTGTTGCCATCGCGGGCAGGCTCTGGGGTCCCCGCGCGGTAAAGCCGTGGCCCGGCAGATCGGGCGCAACCACCGTGAAATGCGCGGCGAGCAACGGCAGCAGTGCGCGCCAGCTGTGCGTCGCAGCGCCCGTGCCGTGAAGCAGCAACAGCACGGGCGCGTCCCCGTTTCTTGGACCGGCAACTTGCACATGCCAGCGTAACCCGCCCGCGTTCACGAACCGGCTGTGCGCATGATTGGGCCAGTCCTTGCCCTCGACCTCCCAATCGGGCCGGTCGCTCATCCTGCCTGCACCGCATCGCGCACCGAAACCGCATCGCCGCGCGGCAAGGCCACGAATTTCGCGCCCATCAGCGCCGCGATCGCCCGTCCGTCCTCGCGCGGGCGCGCCGAAATGTCGATCAGAACACCGGGGGCATTCATCGCCCGCGCCGCATTTTCGGCATCGCGCTTTGCTGCGACCGCATCCGCCGCGCCGTCGAAGGCTATATTCCCGCGGCCATCGGTTAGCACCACCACAAACGGCGTGCGATCCTTTGATCGCACTGCGGCAGCAACCTCGCTCGCCAGGGCCAGGCCCGCTGCCAGGGGTGTCCCGCCACCGCCCGGCAATTCCGCAAGCGCCCGCCGCGCCCGTGTCAGTGACCGTGTCGGGGGCAGGATCAGCGCCGCGCCCGTCCCCCGGAATGCAATCAGCGCAACCTGCGCGCGCTTCACATAGGCCTGGGCAAGCAGCAGCTCGACGGCCCCCTTGGCTTCGGCAAGTCGCGCTGCCGCTGATGATCCCGACGCATCGACCACGAAAATGGTTGTCGTCTCCGCACGCGACTGAAACCGTTTGATGCGCAGGTCATCGCGGCGGATGCGGACGCGTGTGTCGCCAGTATCTCGCCGAAGCTTTTGCCACGGGGCCGCCGCGCGCAATGTTTCGATCAGGCTCAACCGGTTGCCGCCGCGCGGCACGCCGGCACGCACCCCGACAGGTCGCCCGCGCCGCTGCGCCTTGAGCTTTGCCCCGCTGCCCTTGCCGTTGCGCATAGCCGTGCGCCGGCCATTTTCGGCGATGGCAGCAATCATGTCGGGCGGCAGCGTGGCCCGGACCGCATCGAGGATGACATCCTCAAGTGGTGCGGTTTCGCTATTCGATGACGGCGATTGCGCTTCGGGCTCCGGGTCTTGCTCGGCAGGGGCCGGAAACTGCGTCGCACGCGGCACGAGGACGAGACGGATGGCGAGGATCAGGTCGTCTTCGGTCACCGTGTCGCGATCGTCGAACACGGCGGCAGCCTTTGCCGCGCGCAGGGTGAGCAAGGCTCCGCGCGCAGATGTTACGCCGAATGATGTTGCCGCTGATGCGATAACATGGAGCGCTTCATCACCGACACCACAGTGCCGAGCCTGTCGAAGCACGGTTCGCGTCAAACGTGCTTCGACAGGCTCGGCACTGCGGGTGTCAGACAAATCCACCCGGAACGCCAGCCGTTCCGCCAGAACATCGGGCACCCGCTCATCCGCCACGCCCTCGTCGAGCAGTGCGAGCAAAAACTGCGCCTCATCCTGACGCCGCATGCCGTCACGCTCCGCCACGACGACGCCGGTGTCCATGGCGGCGGCAATCCGGCTCGCAATGCCCTCATCCAGCCGCTCGGCCATCGGCACGACGATAAGCCCGCCATCGGCTTCGGCCAGCAATCCCTTGCGCGCCACCGGACGATCGGCGGCCAGCGTTGCCTCCAGATCAAGTCCGCCGAGCAACCGTTCATCATCGATATGCACCGGAAGTTTGCGCACCGTGCCGCCCGATGCCATGATCGCGAGGATCGCATCGGTCACGGCCCGGTCGCCACCGCGGAGCATCATGCCGCCCAGCCCCGGGTCGATCGCGCAGAGCCGCGCCGCGATCAGCGCATCTTCGATCACCCGAACAATTCGTCCATCGCGCGCTCGATCCGCGCAGTCGATCCGGTTTCGTCGAGCACGTTGCGCCGTAGCCGGTGGCGCAAAGCCAGTGGCGCAACCGAGATCAGATGTTTTTCCGTCACCTGACTCTTGCCATCGAGCGCCGCCTGCGCCCGCGATGCACGCATCAGGGTCAGCTCGCCACGCAAGCCGTCGGCACCAACCGCGATGCACAGTTCAGAAGCGCGACGCAGGACCGCATCGGGCATGTCGACATCGGGCAGCAGGGTCCTCGCCCTGGCAATGCGCTTGAGCGCCTTGCGCTCTTCCTTGGCCCAGAGCGCCACAAATGCACTGGCATCACGTTCGAACGCATCGCATCGCCGCAGCACGTCCACTCTGGACTCAAGATCCTGTGGTGTCCTGACCTCGACGGACAAACCGAAACGGTCGAGCAGCTGCGGGCGCAATTCGCCTTCTTCCGGGTTGCCGCTGCCGACCAGCACGAATCGCGCCGGATGCCGCACGCTCAGCCCTTCCCGCTCGACGACATTTTCACCCGACGCCGCAACATCGAGCAGCAGGTCGACAATATGATCTTCTAGCAGATTGATTTCGTCGATATAAAGAAAGCCCCGGTCCGCCTTTGCCAGCAACCCCGGCTCGAACGCCTTTTCGCCCGCACCCAGTGCCCGTTCAAGGTCCAGCGCGCCGACCACCCGGTCCTCGGTCGCGCCCAGGGGCAGGTCGACAAACGGGACCGCCATTTTCCGGCCATCCTCGCCCGTAATCGGCGGCAGCAACGCCGCCAGTGCGCGCACTGCGGTCGATTTGCCCGTGCCACGATCACCAAAGACCATGACGCCGCCGATCCGCGCATCGACGGCGGCAATCAGCAGCGCGCGCTTCATTTCATCCTGGCCGACGATGGCGGAAAACGGAAAAGCGAAACGCATCACCGCATCTGTGTCACAGCACAGCGACCACCCGCAAGTCAGTTGTGACTGACAGGATCAGACAAAGCCAAGATTCGTCGTCGCATAATTGCCGATATTGGGCAGCACCGTCGACATCTGCGAATCGCTGATCCCGAACCAGCGGGCCAGTGTCGCCGCATATTGATCGACCGATGTCGTCGGGATCAGGCGGCCCTGTCCGATGTCATCAGGACCATCATTGGCCCAGACCGGCGACGTGCCATAATAATGCCTGCCCTTTACCGCACCGCCCATGACGAACTGCGTGCTTCCCCAGCCATGGTCGGACCCGTCGTCATTGTTGACGATCGACCGCCCGAAATCGGACCCGGTAAATGTCGTGACCTTGTCGGAAATTCCCAGCTCGACCGTGGTGTCGTAAAAACATTTCAGCGCCTCGCTGAGCTGGTCGAGCAGCAGCGGCTGCCGTGACACAAGCGCGCTGTGCACGTCAAACCCGTCCTGCGCGACGAAAAACACCTGTCGCTTTGCGCCAAGCTGCGCGCTCTGCGAAATCATCTGCGCCACGACCTTCATCTGAAGCGCCAGATTGTTGTGCGTCGGCCATGGGGTTGCAAAAACCGGTGCCGTGTCGATCGCGGCCGACACCTGGTCAAAGGCATCGATCGACCGTTTGGCAATGCGGGTATGTTCGTTTTCGAAAATATGCGTGCGCGGCGCGGCGATCATCGACCGGATAACACTGTTGGCGGTTGCCGACGTGAACACCGTCGGATGATTGCCCAGCAGCGAGACAGGACCGTAAGGACCCATCGTATATTGCGTCACGCTGTTGCCGCTCATGAACACGGCATTGCCGGCGACGTTTATACACGTCAGCGTGGCATTGCCATTGCCCGATTGCAGCAGGTCGCCCATCCGCCCGCCCCAGCCGGATGACGCGCCCTCGACGGATGAGGACTGAAAGAATATCGCCTGATCATTGTGCGATTCCAGTTTGGGCGGCAATGGCACGTTGCCAGCGATATATTGCGCCTTGGTCGTCGGCTGGATCAGCGTCCCGATGTTCAGCACCGGCGCCAGTTTTCCCGCATTGAAAATCGGCAGCAGCCTGAGCAGCGCGGGCGCAAGTGCATATTGCACACCCCCCGGCAGCGCCGTGTCCGGTGTCAGCAAGGTAGGGGTCAGCGTGTCGCGGGCATAGGCGATGTTGGGCCGGAGCTTCTGGTAAATATCATAGGTCGCCGCATCATAAGGCGTCAGCGTGTTGGCGAAATCATTTCCGCCGTTCAGGAACACGCACACCAGCGCCTTGTAATCCGTCGCTGTCGCCGCGGCAGCTTCGCCGATTGTCGCCAGATTCATGACAAAGGGCGTGGCCGACCCGGCAATGCCGAGCGCGGCGGACCGCTTCAGGAACGCGCGGCGCGATTGGTCAGAGGACATTGGCATGATCCTATTTCAAAATGATATATTCAGGCGACGACATGATCAGCAACGTCGCGGTAAAGACGCGATTCTGAAGATCGTCGGCCGTGCTGCTCGCGATGCTGTCGACCGCTGTCTTGATCTGGGCGATTGTCGCCGCGCTCACCTGATTCGCGGCGACGCGCAGGTTGATCATGTCGAGCAGCGCCTGCGAATCCGCTGCTTTGGCAAGATATTCGGTATAATTGCCTTTGAAATCACCCCAGCCGTCGCGCATCGATAGCAGCAGGAAATTAAGATATCCGACCACGGTGATCTCGTTCGTGATCTGAAATTCAGGCCCCACCATCGCCTGGGTCGCGATTGCGGTATTGGGGGGCGCATATTCGGGGCGGAAAAAATTGAAGACGCTGGGGCTGCGACCCAGACCTTCTGCAAGCCGCGGAAAACTCTCCCGGGCATCGATTGCCCACGCATTGGATGGCGATGACGCGCCGAATGCCCGTGCCCAGTTGGTGAAGCGGATCATCGGCTCGCGGACTTTGCCGAACGTCGTGCTTGCCGCCGCTGCCGCATCGTTGCGCGCGTCGGTATCGAGCAGGATCGCGCGGACGACGGCTTTCATGTCACCGCGGACACCCGACCCGTTGTTTTCGAATATCGTCGCGACACGCTGAATATAGGCGGGTGACGGATTTGACGTGACCAGACGCTGGATCATTTGCTTCGACACGAACGGCGCCACATTGGGATGCGCGAACAGCGCGTCGAGAGCCAGCTTCAGACTGGTCATGCCATCGGTACCCGCCGGAATGGTCGTACCCAGAAATGTCTTGACGCCCAGTTCATGCTCTGCGGCATTCTGGGTCATCTGGAGACGCAACGGGTCGGGCGTCGTTTCGGCTGCAAAACTCGTATAGACCCAGCCGGTAAACACGCGGGCCAGCCCGGTGACGTCCGAAATCTTGTAGGTTTCAATAGGCTTGCCGTTCGACAGTTTCTGCGACCCGTCGAGGTTCAGCTGATACAGGCCGATCGTGAACAGCTGCATGATTTCGCGTGCATAATTTTCATCGGGCACTGCGCCGCTCGGGCTTGCCTTCTTGCTGTTGGCAAAGGTCAGGGACCAGCCCATCACCGGGCTCAGCGATATTTTTTCAAGGATCGTGCGGTAATTGCCGAACGCATTGTCCCACAATATGTCCATATATGCGGCCATCGAAAACTGCTGCCAGCGCGCGTGCGTTGAATCGATGCCGACGACGAGGAAACTCATCAGCGCCGTCCCGACCCGCTGGCGCAACTGGTCCTCGGCGGTAATCAGCTGGCTCCACGCCATCGGGTCAAGACCGTCCTGCCGGAACATGTTGATGATGGCGGTGTAGCCATTGGCGACCAGCCAGTCCCAGAATGTGGGCGCACGTGCTTTGCCGAACTGGGCATTCAGCCAGCCGTCATATCCCAGCGACACGACTGCCTGAATATCGGCATCGGTCGACCCCATTGCTGCCTGCGCCAGAAACCGGCTGGCCTGTGTTGCCGTCGGTGGAGGCGGGGGCGGCGGCGGGGGTGGTGGCGCAGGCGCGGCGGCCAGCGCCGGTGTCGCTGCACTTGACGTGGCGGCGGTCGTACCGCCGTCTCCGCATGCTGCGACCAGCAAGGCGGGCAGGACGGCAATGGGCGGGGGTGGAAAAGCTGACGAAACATTGTCAAGGTCGGGAGGTGATACGCCCTCTAAGTCGATATCGTGCTGACCTTCCAAATCCATCGCGTTGCTCCCGGCAAAGATGTCCGCAGTCGCCCGCAGCTCTTGCCTTTCGTGAAAAAAGGGTGACCCCCCGGCGTCACGATGTTTATGACGTCGAATCCCTTCAAAATGGTTTAGGGAACAAAATGTATCCGTTATGGTTGGTCGGATAACGGCGAGATGTGCCGTGCGTATGGTCAAGCGAAGATTGGGAGAGATTTCGTAACCTCCCGACGCTAAATGCACCGGCGTGACTGACGTTTTCATCACCATAGATACCGAATTGTCAGCGGCCCTGTTTCAGGCTGGCGCTGATGCCGACGCCAACTTCGCACGGTCGATCGCCTGTGACGGCCAAGGCGTCGACTGGCAGATGCGCCAGCTTGAAGACCATGGCCTCGTCGGCATATTTTTCGTCGATCCCATGCCCGCTCTTGTCTACGGCCCCGACGTGATCGCAAGGATCGTGCAGCCGATCATCGCGCGCGGCCATGAAGTCCAGCTGCACCTTCATCCGGAATGGCTTGACTGGGCGGTCACACAGCCGGTCGGCGCGCGGCGCGGACGCAGCATTGGCGACTTCGGCTTTGATGATCAGGTCACGCTTCTGACACTGGCGCGAACCTTGCTGGTCGATGCAGGTGCGCCGCCGGTGCTGGCGTTTCGCGCGGGCAATTACGGAGCGAATGACGACACATTGCGCGCGCTGAGCCGGATTGGCCTTCGCTATGATACAAGCTTTAATCCCGCTTATATCGGCGCACCCTGCCAGATCGGCCTTGGCATTGATCAGGTCGATCCGGTCGAACGGCTGGGCATGGTCGAAATTCCGGTCTCTGCCATATACGACCGCCCGGGCCATGTCCGCCATGCCCAGATTTGCGCGCTGTCCGTGCGTGAAATGCATGCCGCGCTGGATCATGCCGCGGCGACACAGCGCCCCGCATTCACCATTGTCACGCACAGCTTTGAAATGCGCAGTCGCGACCGCAAGCGCGCCAACCGCAGCGTCATGCAGCGGTTCGAGGCACTGTGTCACCAGATCGCGGCAGACCCCCGGCTGACGACTCCTGGCTATGCGCAATTCGAATGGACGCCGCCCACGACACCGCCGGCCCCAAAGGCGGAACGCCTCGCGCCAGATTATTGGCGCACGGCGGGGCGGATGATCGCGCAGGGACTGGCAATGCTGGCCTACGAACGGTGACAGCCCGGCATCCGCGCGCAATCGTGCTTGGCGCCGACACTCCCATTGGCCTGACGGTCATCCGCGAGCTTGGCGCGCATGGTGTGCCCGTCCACGCCGTGGGGCGCAGCCGCCATGCGATCGGTCGCAGCTCGCGATGGACACAGAGCTTTTCGGAACGTCCGGACGCGCCGGTCGATGCGTGGCTGCCTGGCCTGATCCGGCAGACGGGTGCCGGTGCATTGCTTGCGATTTCAGAAGAGGATCTGATCGCGCTCGCCGCGCTCGACCCCCTCATCGACGGCTGCAGGATACTTACCCCGCGCCAGACGCAGCTTGCGATTGTTCTCGACAAAAGCGAGACTTTGGCACGCGCCGCCGCGCTGGGCATTGATGTCCCCGACAGCTGGCAACCGCATGCGGGCGAAGACTTTGCGGCCCGCGCGGCGGCGCTGACATATCCTGTTGTCGTGAAATGGGCCGATCCGCCCGCAATATTGCCGCATCTGGTCGGCCATGACCTTCGCTTCGTCAAAGCGGACCATATCATTGATGCCGCCGCGCTGATTGCTGTGCTCGCCCGCTATGCAGTTCTTGGCCGGTGGCCACTGGTCCAGAGCTATTGCCCCGGAACCGGCCTTGGCCAGATGTTTCACATGAAAAACGGTGTGACGACGCTCAGCTTTCAGCATCGCCGGGTTCATGAATGGCCCCCTGAAGGCGGCGTTTCCACGGTCTGTGCGTCGGTTCCGCTCGACCAGCATCGCGAACAGCGCGCGCTGTCCGAATCACTGCTGAACAGCATCGGCTGGGACGGACCCGCGATGGTCGAATATCGTTATGACGCCACAAACCGGCGGTACCAGCTGATGGAAATCAACGGGCGTTTCTGGGGAAGCCTCCCGCTTGCCCGCCATTCGGGCGCAGAATTTGCGTGGGAAACTTATGCACAGGCCTTTGCGATCAGAACCGCACCCTCGGTCCAGCGCGAACGCCACGCCCGCTACACCATTCCTGAAACGCGCCGCCTCATGCGTGTCTTGTTTGCGCAGGACACCGTCGCCGACCGCGGGTTCAGGCTGACGCCATGGCACGACCTGTTGAGCTATTTTACCGATTTGCTCGACCCCGGCATGCGTTATTTCGTCTTCGACTGGAAAGACCCCATGCCATTTTTCAGCGACATGGCCGGCGTGATCAGGAAAGTCTTGCGCCCGGAAACGCCGTCGCCAGACGCATGACGGCACGGTCGATCCGCGTCAGACACTGCAGCATATACCCGTCGTCAAGCCCATAGGGATCATGCAGATGCGGCACCACAGGCGTGGCATAAAGCCCCAGCAATGTGCGCGGCACGCCCGCCAGCCGCGCATCGCCCGCCAGCCGCCGCAACTGACGCGTTTCCATTGCCAGCAGCAGGTCACCGGGTTCGGGCTGATACTCCTCGACCCGGACCGTCCGGTGCGCGTCCAGATCGATCCCCAGTCGTGCGGCGGCAACAATTGCGGGCGGGTGCGCATGCTTGCCTGCATCGGTCGACAGGCCGAATGACTTTGTCCGCAGCCCCAGGCTGCGCGCGCGGACATCGGCAAAGGCGCTGCGGCAGATATTGCCCTGACAGACAAAGACCAGACGTCGCACCGCCGCCGGATCGCCACGCAGGATCGCCCCCTGCCCCAGCGCGACTTCGCCATAGGACAAGGCCAGGCGGACAAGGCCGCGACCCGTTCCGAAACGCGACCTGATCAGGCCCATTGCCAGCTCCCCGTCAAGGCGCAGAAGACACAGGCGATAATTTTGCCAATATGCGTCGTATCGCGATGACAAGCGCAATCGATCCTGCGGCGACGCCGATTGCCACGACAACCGCCAGAACCGGGTTGGCGATCGCGGCGATCAGCAGCCCGGCGGAGGTCACGTCCTCCCCTGCGGAAACAGCGATATTGCTGAACGGTTCCGGGCTTGCGTTGACCACGGCGCGCGATCCTGCCTTGGCAATATGACCGGTCAGCGCGGCACCACCGCCCAGCAGAACACTGACCACCTGCCACGTCGGGTCATGGGCATCGATGACCGCAAGCGCCAGCATGGCACCGCCAACCGGGCGGATCGCCGTGTGAACGGCATCCCACAGCGAATCGACCCAGGCGATCTTGTCTGCAAAGAATTCGGCGATGACGCCCACGCCTGACGCTGCGATGACCCACGGATTGGCAAGGATGCGCAGCCCCTGCAAATGGTCTGGCATCGCGATCAGGCCGGTGTGCATCGCGATGCCGGTCGCCAGCACGCACAGATAGACACGCCAGCCCGAAAGCAGGCTCAGGCTGGCCGCGGTGGCGATCAGGCTCATGATGTCCATTGGCCTTCTGCTGCCACGCCCTTTGCCTGTGTGCAATGTCCGCGCTAGCACCGGCGCGCATGACCGACATGATTCCCGCTGCAACGCTGGTGCTGTTTCGCGACGGACCGGGTGCCGACGAACATCTGTTTGTCGAACGGGCCGGAACCATGTCGTTCGCGCCGGGCGCGATCGTCTTTCCCGGTGGCCGGGTCGATGCGGGTGATCATGCGCTGGCGGCGCATGCGGTGCTTGATGATGCTGACGATGCTGCGGCCCGGATTGCCGCCATTCGCGAAACGATCGAGGAAGCCGGCGTTGCCGTCGGGTTTCAGACAGTGCCGGACACGGCCCTGCTCGCGACGATGCGCACGCAGCTGCGCGACGGGATGGTTTTCGGCGACGTGATCGCAGCTGCGGGATTGCGGTTCGACCTGGCGGCACTGACCTGTTTTGCCCGCTGGTCGCCCAACCTGCACCCGACGCGCAATTTCGACACCCGCTTCTACATGGCCCGCCTGCCGGGAGGGACTGCCGCTGCGCGTGTCGATGCAACTGAAAATGTCCGCCTGTTCTGGGCCACGGCGCAAAGCGTGATTGATGACGCCGATGCCGGAAAGGTCCGGATCATCTTTCCGACGCGGCGCAATCTGGAACGACTGGCCATGCTCGGCACGTTCGAGGCGGCGCTGGCACAGGTCCGGGTGACCAGGGCTGAAAAAATCACGCCTGTCATCGAAACACGCGGCGATGCGCAATATCTGTGCATCCGCGACGATTGCGGATATCCGGTCACGGCGGAAATCCTGTCATCGGCGCTGCGTGGTTAGGGCCAGACGGTAGAGCTGGATGATGTCCGCAAGCTTGCGCCCAATTTCGCCGCTGCTGCCACAATCCGAACCCCGATCGCGGCCAGTTCCTCCTCTGTGAAGCTTTTGTCGACCGGTTGCAGCGTGACTTCGATTGCGAGCGAAACCTGACCCTCGGCAACGCCCGCGCCGGTGAAACGGTCGAACAGGCGTGCGCCAGTGATGACCGCTTTGTCTGCGCCCCTGATCGCCCGGACAAGCGTGTCACTGGCCAGAACGGCAGGGACCAGAAAGGCAAAGTCGCGCCGGACGACTTGCAGAGCGGGCGGTGCGAACGCAGGCCGCATGAACCCGGTTTCGCGTTTTGCCGGAATGCGATCAAGATGGATTTCGGCCGCGACCACCGCGCCGTTCAGATCAAATGCGCTGGCAGTGGCAGGATGAAGTGCGCCAAAGCTGGCCAGCACCGTTTTCGGTCCCAATCGCAATGTCCCCGACTGGCCGGGATGATAATGCGCACCGGCATCGCCAGAGACTTGCAGATTGTCGACCGGTGCACCGGCGGCTTCGAGCAGTGCCAGCGCTTCGGCCTTCGCATCATAGGCATCGAACGCCTGCCCCTTGCCCTGCGCCCAGCCACGCGGAAACCGCTCACCGGCCAGCACGAGGCCGAGCGTCAACGGCTCACGCTCACTCAGATAGCGCCGCCCGATTTCGAACAGGCGGATGCTGTCCGCACCGCGATCGGCATTGCGCTGTGCCGCAGACAGCAGGCCGGGGAGCAGGGACGGCCGCATGACTTTAAGGTCCTCGCTGATCGGATTGCTCAGCGACCATGCGCCACCCCCAAAAGCCGCAGCCCCGGCTTCGCTCAGGAAGCTCCACGTGATTGCTTCGTTCAGCCCGCGCGCGGCGGCACTGCGCCGTACCTTGCGCTCGACCTTCTGGATCGGGGTCGCCGTCGGCAGCGCCACACCATCCGCACGCGGCAACGGCGTCGAGACAACATGGTCGAGGCCGGTAATCCGCACAACTTCTTCGACCAGATCGGCAGGCCCGTCGACGTCACGCCGCCAGCTTGGCACTGTGACGGTCCAGTCGTCCGAAACCGTGAACCCCAGTCGTTCGAGGATCGCCTGCTGATCGCCCGGCAGCACATCCACCCCGCCCAGCCGCGCACACAGCATCGGATCATAGCCGATCGTCTTTGCCGCAACCGGCGGCGTTCCCGCACGGATGACTTCGGAGGCACTGCCACCACAGATCGACAGGATCATCTCCGTCAATATCCCGATGGCCTCATCCAGAAACGCCGGATCTACCCCGCGTTCGAACCGCGCGCGTGCATCCGAAGTCAAACTCAACGTCTGACCTGTCCGGGCAATGCGTTCAGGGTCAAAAAAGGCAACTTCGAGCAGTATGTCTGACGTTGTGTCCGAAACACCCGACTGCGCACCGCCCATGATTCCGCCAATATCGTGTGTGCCCGTGTCGTCGGCGATCACGGTCATTTCGGATGTTAAGGTGTAGGTCTTGCCGTTAAGCGCCGTAACTGTCTCGCCATCCTGCGCCCGCCGCGCCACGATCGCGCCCGACAATGCCCGCAGATCATACGCATGGCTCGGTCGCCCGAGATCGAACATGACGTAGTTGGTGATGTCGACCAGTGCCGAAATCGGCCGCTGTCCGATCGCTTTCAGGCGCTGCTGCATCCAGTCGGGCGATGCACCGTTGCTGACCCCGCAAATGACGCAGCCATAGAAAGCGGGGCAGCCTTCGGGATCATCGGTTCTTATATCGACCGCGTCACCCCCGCGAAGGCGGGGGTCCAACGCCCGAGGCTCGACCGTGGGCGTTGGACCCCCGCCTTCGCGGGAATGACGAAGGGGGAGAAGCACACCCCTCCCCGCCGCCGCAAGATCGCGGGCAATCCCGCGTACCCCCATGCAATCCTGCCGGTTGGGCGTGATCGCAACATCGAACACCGCATCGTCGAGTCCCGCCCATCGCGCATAGACCGCGCCAACCGGTGCGTCGGCGGGCAGTTCGATGATGCCGTCATGATCCCAAGTCGTTTCTGGCCCCAGTTCAAGCTCGCGGCTCGAACACATCATCCCGTTCGACTCAACGCCTCGAATGGCCGCGACTTTCAGGACCATGCCGTTCGACGGCACGACGGCGCCTGGGGCACCGAACACGCCAATCAATCCCGCTCGCGCATTGGGCGCACCACACACGACCTGCAACGGCCCGTCACCTGCGTCGACGGACAGTATCTGAAGCTTGTCAGCCTGCGGATGCGGCGCGGCGCTCAGCACTTTGGCGATGCGGAATGCAGCCAGTTTCTCGGCCGCGTTCTCGATACCTTCGACTTCAAAACCGATGGCGTTGAGCGTTTCGGCAATCGCATCGACCGATGCCTCGGTGTCGAGATGCTCTTTGAGCCAGCTGAGCGTGAACTTCATGCGCCCACACCTCCGCTCAATGTGGGCACGTCGAGCGCGCCAAAACCATAATGCCGGAGCCAGCGCAGATCGCCATCGAAAAAGGGCCGCAGATCATCCATGCCATATTTGAGCATCGCCAGCCGGTCGATTCCGGTGCCGAAGGCAAAGCCCTGCCAGACGTCGGGATCGAGCCCGCAGGCTTCGATGACCCGCCTGTGAACCATTCCGCTGCCCAGCACTTCCATCCAGCCTTCCTTGCCGCCGATCACCCGCTTGCCGTTGATCAGCGTATAGCCGACATCGACCTCGACCGAGGGTTCGGTAAACGGAAAATAGCTCGGGCGCAGGCGCAGCGTCACATCGTCGCGTTCGAAAAATGCCTTGAGGAACGTCTCCAGCGTCCATTTCAGGTGGCCGAGATGGATACCCTTGTCGATCACCAGCCCCTCGATCTGGTGAAACATCGGCGTGTGCGTCGCATCCGAATCCGACCGATACACCCGCCCCGGCGCGATGATGCGAATGGGTGGTTCCTGTGACGTCATGGTCCTGATCTGGACGGGACTTGTGTGCGTTCTGAGCAACTTGCGTGTTTGATTTTCCGCATCCGCTGTGGCGGGGAAATAAAACGTGTCGTGCATCGCCCGCGCCGGATGCGATTCCGGAATGTTGAGCGCGGTAAAATTGTGCCAGTCATCCTCGATCTCGGGGCCGCTCGCGACGGCAAAGCCCATATCGGCGAAAATCTCCGACAGCTCATCGAGGACCTGCGACACCGGATGCACCGAACCCCTCGGCAGTTCGGGTGCCGGCAAAGTCATGTCGAACCGCTCGGTCGCAAGGCGGGCATCGAGGGCCGCCGCTTCGAGCGCGGCTTTCTTTGCGGCAATCGCGCCGGTCGCCACTTCGCGCAGGCCGTTGATCCGCGGCCCCTCGACCTGCCGCTGCTCGGGCGTCATCTGCCCGAGCGACTTGAGCAGCGCGGAGACCGAACCCTGCTTGCCAAGAAGGGCAATTCGCACGTCTTCTAGTGCTGCAAGGTCACTTGCACCTTGAATTGCCGACAGTAAATTGGACTGATCCACTAAAAACCCCTCGTCATTCCCGCGAAGGCGGGAAGGACGAACTTAAACAAATGGGCGCAAGCGGCAACCCGCTCACGCCCATTTGCGCATTCTCACAAAGGAACGGCTAGGCTGCCTGAGGCCGTTCGACCTTGCTTAGGACCGCCTTCGCCTGCGCGATGATAGTGCTGAACACGGCCGCTTCGTGCATTGCCATGTCGGCGAGCACTTTGCGGTCGAGTTCGACGCCCGCAAGCTTCAGCCCGTGCATGAACTGGCCGTAATTCAACCCTTCCATGCGGACGGCAGCGTTGATGCGCTGGATCCACAGCGCGCGGAAATTGCGCTTTTTGACCTTGCGGTCACGATACGCATATTGCCCGGCCTTTTCGACTGCCTGCCGGGCGACGCGGATCGTGTTCTTGCGGCGACCATAATAGCCCTTCGCATCTTCCAGGATCCGCTTGTGCTTTGCGTGCGTGGTTACGCCGCGTTTGACGCGTGCCATTGTCCCTTACTCCTTATTTCAGGCCGTAGGGCGCCCAGGACTTCACCGTCGAGGTGTCGGCCTTGGACAGCACCGAAGTGCCCCGGTTCTGGCGGATATATTTGGCGGTATGGTGCGTCAGGCGGTGGCGCTTTCCAGCGACCCCGTGCTTCAGCTTGCCGGTCGCGGTGAGCGTGAAGCGCTTCTTCACACCGCTCTTGGTCTTCAGTTTGGGCATTTTCGTCCTTTCTTATGAACGTCCCTGAAGTCGCCCTGGCAGCCCTTTCAGCCAGGCGATTCGTCGCGGGTCGTGCTTTGAAGAAACGCCGCCTAGCGGGACTGACCCGAAATAGCAAGAAATGCGGACCGGCATAAGCTGCCGTTAGCCAAACCCGTGAAAAATGCCCGACGCATCGGCCGCTGCAACGAATTCTTCGAAATCCATATTGGCAAGCGAAAGGTTGTTTTCGATGCTCCACAGCGCGTTGGCGACAACACGCAGCCGGCGTCCCGTGCACGTCTCGATACACAGCAGCGGCCCGGCCGGGTCAGACATTGCGACGGCATCGGCAAGGATCAGCAATGCGTGACCAGTCGCGGTATCGCTGATTTCAACTATTCTTTCCGGCGCGACATCGGCAAATCGCGGGTCATCGACCATGGTGACATAGGCACGAAAGCCATCGGCATTCGGTGTTTCGATTATGGCCGACAGCGCTTGCCACGCAGCGGCGTCGCCAAAATAGGTGCGGACAAGCGGCGTGTCGCTTGTCGCGGGAACACGCAACGGATCGATCGTCATTGATTGTCCTCAAATACGTCCAGAACATCGTCCAAGCGCGCCGGATCGCCCAGCGCAATGACATCACCCGCACTGTCGGCGTTGAGCGGCTCGCCCGCCCAGTCGCACATCATGCCCCCCGCACCTTCGACAATCGGGATCAGCGCGGCAAAGTCATGAAGCTTCAACCCGGCTTCGACCACGATGTCGACATGACCACTCGCGACAAGACCGTAATTATAGCAATCGCCGCCATAAATGATCCGCCGCCGCGCGACTTTGCTTGCCAGCGACAGGAACCGCACCGCTTCGTCGTCAGTGAAATAATGCGGACCCGTCGTCGCCAGCAGCGCCTGATCAAGATCGGGGCAGCGGCGCGTTGTTACAAGCTTGTTGTTGAACAAAGTCGGTCGCCCCACTGCACCGATCCAGCGTTCGCCCGATATCGGCTGGTCGATCAGCCCGAGAACCGGCCACCCCTCTTCGACCAGCGCGATCAACGTTCCGAAAATGGGCCTGCCCGCGATGAAACTCGTCGTCCCGTCGATAGGATCGAGTACCCAGATGCGCCCGGTCGTGCCCGGCTTCTCGCCATATTCCTCACCGATGATGCCGTCGCGCGGATATTCGGCCTCGATGATGTGGCGCATCGCGGCTTCGCCAGCGCGATCGGCTTCAGTGACGGGTGACGCATCAGCCTTGTCATCAAGCGTGAAGGCGTTTCGGAAAAAAGGACGGATCGCAGAGCCGGCAGCGGCGGCGAGTGCGTTGGCGAGAGCGATGTCAGCGGGCGTCATCTCAATCGAACAGTGACGACACCGAGCTTTCATCGGCAATCCGCTTGATCGCTTCGCCCAGCAGCGGCGCGATGGTCAGCGGGCGAATTTTCCGGGCCTCACCCACCCCGTCGGGCAACTGGATCGAATCGGTAATGACAAGTTCGGTGAGTTCGGACCCCTCGACACGCGCCACCGCGCCGCCCGACAGGACGCCGTGCGTGACATAGGCGACGACACCCGCAGCACCCGCTTCGTTGAGGGCAGCAGCGGCGTTGCACAAAGTCCCCGCTGAATCGACAATGTCGTCGATCAGGACACAAAACCGTCCTTCGACATCGCCGATGATGTTCATCACCTCGCTTTCGCCGGCTTTTTCGCGGCGTTTGTCAACGATGGCGAGCGGGGCGTTATTGAGCCGTTTGGCCAGCGCCCGTGCCCGGACGACGCCACCGACGTCGGGTGAGACAACCATCAGATTGTCGGTTGGAAAGCGCGCCTGAATATCGGCGGACATCACCGGCGCGCCGAACAGATTATCAGTCGGAATATCAAAAAATCCCTGAATCTGCCCCGCATGCAGATCGACCGAGAGCACGCGGTTGGCGCCCGCGACAGTGATCAGGTTGGCGACCAGCTTGGCCGAAATCGGTGTGCGCGGTCCCGGTTTGCGGTCCTGTCTTGCATAGCCGAAATAAGGGATGACGGCGGTAATCCGCTTGGCCGATGCGCGTTTCAGGGCATCGATGCAGATCAGCAATTCCATCAGATTGTCATTGGCCGGAAACCCGGTCGATTGCAGGACAAAGACATCTTCGCCGCGCACATTCTCATGAATTTCGACGAAAACTTCCTCATCGGCAAAGCGGCGGACGCTCGCCCTGGTCAGTGGAATTTCGAGATAATCGGCAACCGATTGTGCCAGCGGCAGGTTCGAATTCCCCGTCAACAATTTCATCGCGGTGCAACCCCTTCATGCCTGCGCGTCGCGGTTCCCTAGTCCGCGGTGGCGCGCTAGGGAAGGGGCATGACCGACCATTTGAAGATCGCCTTTGCCCAGATGCCGCAGCGTGTCGGCGACCTGCGCGGTAATGCCGACGCGATGCTGAATGCACGCGCAGAAGCATCCGGCGCTGACCTGATCGTCTTTCCTGAAATGCAGCTTATCGGCTATCCGGCAGAGGATATGGTCGAAAAACCCGCGGTCTCTGCGCAGGCCGCGGTCGAACTTCACCGGCTGGCGCGCGCAACCGCGGACGGCGGACCGGCGATGATCGTCGGCACGCTGATCCGCGAGGGCGCTGCGCTGTATAACTCCGTCGTTTTGCTCGATGGCGGGTCAGTCGCAGCGGTGCGACACAAACATGAACTGCCGAATTACGGGACATTCGACGAAAAGCGGCATTTCAGTGCCGGGCCGCTCTCCGACCCAGTCGATTTCAGGGGCGTCAGGATCGGCATGCCGATTTGCGAGGACGTCTGGTTTCCAAAAGTATGCGCGAACCTGAAAGCCAAAGGCGCCGAAATCATTCTCGCCATGAACGGCAGCCCCTATGAAATCGACAAGGATGATTACCGCGCGTCCAGGGTCGCGGGCGCCCGCGTTGCCGAAACCGGTCTGCCCTTTGCCTATCTCAACCGCACCGGCGGGCAGGACGAGCTGGTTTTCGATGGCGCGTCGTTCATCCTGAACGGCGACGGTTCCGTGGCCCATCAATTTCCCGACTGGGAAGATGCGCTGCGCATCACGGACTGGACACGCGGCCCCGATGGCTGGCGCTGTCACCCCGGCGAACGGTGCACGCTCGAACCGTTTCCCGCCGACACATGGCACGCGATGATGATCGGCCTGCGCGATTATGTGAATGCGAACCGGTTTCCCGGCGTCATCCTAGGTCTGTCGGGTGGCATTGACAGCGCCATCTGCGCTGCGATCGCGGCGGATGCGCTCGGGCCGGACCGGGTGTGGTGCGTCATGCTGCCCAGCCGCTTCACGTCGCAGGCCAGCCTTGACGATGCCGCCGCATGCGCCGCAATGATCGGCTGCAAGCTTGACACGATATCGATTGCACCGGCGGTCGACGCCTTTGACGTCATGCTGTCGGGGTCATTTGCTGATCAGGACTATGATCTGACCGAAGAAAACATCCAGTCGCGCATTCGCGGTGTGACGCTGATGGCGCTCAGCAACAAGTTCGGCCCCATGCTGATCACCACAGGGAACAAGTCTGAAATGGCGGTCGGCTACGCGACGATCTATGGCGATATGGCCGGTGGCTACAACCCGATCAAGGACGCCTACAAGACGACGGTATTTGCACTGGCGAAGTGGCGCAATGCGAACGTGCCGCGCCTGTCATTGAACCCGGTCCGCGAAGTAATGCCCGAGACGATCATTACCAAGCCGCCCAGCGCCGAATTGCGCCCCGACCAGAAGGATTCGGACAGCCTGCCCGATTATCCCGTCCTCGATCCCATCCTCCTCTCCCTTGTCGAGGAGGAACTGTCGGTCGATGACGTGGCGGCGCGCGGTTACGACCGCGAGACCGTCGCGCGCATCGAACGCCTGCTTTACACAGCCGAATACAAGCGCCGTCAGGCACCACCCGGCGTCAAACTGGGCAAGAAATATTTCGGCCGCGACCGGCGTTATCCGATCACCAACGCGTTCCGGACGGGGTAGACGCAAAGCCAGAGATAGGCCATAATTTTGGCCGGAATAGAGGCTTGTCATGAAAAATGTACCCATTGCCGCATTTAAGGATCGGCTATTCGAATATGTTGACGCCGTGGAAGCAGGCGAGGAAGTCATCATCACGCGTCACGGAAAACCAACGGTGCGGATAACACCAATTGTCGACGAAGCGGCCGTCCGCCAGCGGCGTCGCGATGCCGTTGAAAAGCTGCTTGCGTTTCGTGAGGCGCAAAGGGCGAAGGGGAATTTTGTTTCGGCAGCGGAGTGGATCGCGTGGAAAAATGAGGGGCGTCCATGACCCTTTGCGTCGTTGACGCGTCCGCGCTGGGCCCGTTGCTGATCGACGACGAAGTCGAATCATTGTTGCCTGGCTTGCCAGAAGAATTTGCCCACGGCCGTGTTATTGCGCCACTGCACTGGCCGCTCGAAGTGACCAGCGTTTTGCAAAATGCCGTGCGGCGGGGGCGAATCGACGCGAAGGATCGAGACAATGCCGTCGCGACGCTTGCTGCTTTGGCCGTCGACATTGATAGCAAAACAAATGTCCAGTTGTGGAGCGCCACGCTCACACTCGTCGACCGGCATAATTTGACAGTCTATGATGCTGCGTATCTTGAGCTTGCGATACGCCGAAATGCCTCTCTTGCAACTCTTGACAATGCCTTGCGCAGTGCTGCTGCACTGGAGCGCGTCATGTTATTTGGTCAGCGGTAATGACCATCACCACCCGCTTTGCGCCCTCCCCCACGGGTCACCTTCACGTCGGCAATATCCGCGCCGCGCTTCACAACTGGCTGTGGGCGAAAAAACATGGCGGCCGCTTCCTGCTGCGCATCGACGATACCGATCTTGCGCGCTCGTCCGAAGCGTATGTCGATGCGATCCGGGCCGATCTCGACTGGCTGGGCCTGACACGTGATGGCGAGGAACGTCAGTCGAGGCGGTTCGCTCTCTATGAAGCGCAGTTTGATCGGCTGAAAGCTGCGGGTCGCGTCTATCCGGCCTATGAAACGCCGCAGGAACTCGACCTGAAACGCAAGGTCCAGCTCGGCCGCGGCCTCCCCCCTGTGTATGACCGTGCCGCCCTTCGTGATCCGGCGCCCCAAGGCATCGTCCCGCACTGGCGCTTCAAACTCGATCATGACGCCATGATTAGATGGAACGACGCTGTGCGCGGTCCCCAGGCGTTTGACCCCGCAACCATGTCAGACCCCATCGTCCGCCGTGCCGATGGCTCGTGGCTCTATCTGCTGCCCAGTGTCATCGACGACATCGACATGGGCATCAGCGATGTCGTGCGTGGTGAGGATCATGTGTCGAACACCGCAACGCAGCTTCAGATGTTTTCAGCACTTGGGGCGAACCCGCCACGCTTTGCGCATGAAGCGTTGCTGACCGGTAGCGAGGGCAAGCTTTCCAAGCGTCTCGGCGCGCTGGGTTGTGACGAACTGCGTGCGGCCGGGATCGAGCCGATGGCGCTCCTCGCCCTGCTCGCGCGGCTGGGCACCAGTGATCCGGTCGCGCCGGTGACCGACCTCGCCCCGCTGATCGATACCATCGATTTCGACCGCTTTGGCCGTGCACCCGCACAATTCGACATGGCCGAACTCGAAGCACTGAATGCCAAGATCATCCACCACCTGGCCTATGATGCGGTCGCGGGTCGGCTGCCCGCAGGAATGGATGCCACTGCGTGGGAAGCGGTCCGCCCCAATCTCAAGACCATCGCCGATGCCGCCGACTGGTGGCAGGTGATCGAAGGGCCGGTCGAACGCGCGCATGACCCGGACAATGCCGATTTCCTGTCCGAAGCCGCACGCGTTGCCGCGGGCCTCGACTGGACGGCGGACCCATGGCACGCGCTGACGAACACACTCAAGACATCCTCGGGACGCAGCGGCAAAGCGCTGTTCATGCCGCTGCGCCGGGCGCTGACCGGGCGCGATCATGGGCCGGACATGGCGGCATTGCTGCCGCTGATCGGAAAAGCGCGAGCCATGGCGCGGCTGGACCGTTTGTGATCGGGAATGGTGCGGCCAAGAAGACTCGAACTTCCACGGGCTTTCGCCCACAACGACCTCAACGTTGCGCGTCTACCAGTTCCGCCATGGCCGCACAGCCATATGTCTGTCGACGGGTCGACAGCAGGTAGGTGGGCGCCATTAGCAAAGCGTCTCACGCCCCGCAATGCCTGCATGCAAAAGGTTATTTTGGCGGGACGCCCGAAAAACTGAGGTTCAGTTTCTTCGATCCCTTGGGCACATCGATTTCAGCTGAATCAAAATCGATTTTTCCATGGGGCTCAATCGTTCGCCGTGGCGGCGCAATCGTCCAGCCATAAACGACCCGGCCCTGAGCATCGCGCAGCTCGGCAAGCACGTCCGGAATGCGCTGCGGCTGATCGGTCGGATTGACAATGCGCCCGCTCAGCGCGAACAGTTCGTTGCCACTGGGCAGTTCGCGGCGTTCGGGCTTGCGGGGCACTTCAAGCAGCAACGGCACGTCAACGGCACCGCCGGGCAGGCCTGCGCGCGCCAGCAATCCGGTGATCAGCGTCGGCGTGCCGAAAAACTGAACGGCCGCCACGCCCAGCAGCAGCAGGATCGCAACAATGGCAGCAACGATCGTCCAGCGTCTGGCGGGGTTGCGCCGGGGCTGAAACGGCGGTTCGGGTGCAAAGGCATCGAAATCATGCACGATGTTATCTGGTTCTGGCGCAGGCGGGGCAACGGGCGGCAAGACGGGCATGGGTGCCGTTTGTGCCGTCACTGTGCTGATGTCCGGTGCAGCAGGGGCATCCGGCGTTTCCGGCGATGCTGCCAACGTGGGAGGGGGCGTTGTCTGACTGGCGCGCTCGACCAGATCGAGAGGGGCGGGCACGTCCAGCGGCGCAGGGTCCTGAAACCAGCTGTGGCGGCATGAGGCGCACCGCACCTGGCGACCCGAAGGTCCGACCGCACTGTCAGGCACGACATATCGGGTGCGGCACGCGGGACAGGACAATATCATCGTTAACGCGATACTCTGGGAAACCGATCCTATGCAAGCTAAGCACTGCGAACCCGGCGCTGGCAAGTGCTTCTCTTTACGGACCGGCCCTTGGCGTGCGATGGCGATATCGCAAGATCATCGGGCGCGGGGACCGTGAATAATATCGTCCAGTTCGACAATGTCGGTTTGCGCTATGGCACAGGCGCTGAAACGCTGTCCGACCTCAGTTTTTCGCTGGCGCGCGGCGCATTTTATTTTCTGACCGGTCCGTCTGGTGCTGGCAAGACGTCATTGCTCAAGCTGTTGTACCTGGCCCAGCGCCCCAGTCGCGGACAGATCCGCATGTTCGGCGACAATCTGGTCACGGCACCGCGCAACCGCTTGCCGGCATTCCGGCGGCGTATCGGGGTCGTTTTTCAGGATTTCCGGCTCGTCCAGCATCTTTCGGCGTTCGACAATGTCGCGCTGCCGTTACGGGTCGCCGGCACCGACGAGCGCGACATATCGGCACCGGTGCGCGAAATGCTGGCCTGGGTCGGGTTGCAGGACCGCGCCGATGCCCGTCCCGCGACCTTGTCGGGCGGCGAGCAGCAGCGGGTTGCCATCGCCCGTGCCGTGATCGGACGGCCCGATCTGCTTGTCGCCGACGAACCGACCGGCAACGTCGATCCGGATATGGCGCAGCGGCTGCTCCATCTGTTCGACGGGCTCAATCGCCTGGGCACCACGGTCGTCGTCGCGACGCACGACCTGCATTTGTTAAGTCGTGTCGGCACCGCACAGATGATGCGGCTGGAACGCGGCCGCATGTCCGACCCTACCGGCGCGCTCAGATATCCGCCACTCAGTACCGAGCTATGAGCAATCCGCTGGTCACCTCGGCCGCTGACCGGCGTTTGCTGCCCGAAGGACGGCTGGCGGGGCCGATGCCATGGGTGATCGCAATCATGACGTTCCTGACTGTCCTTGCGGCGGGGGCAGGTCTTGCGCTGGGCACGGCGGTATCGGGGCTCGGCAACCAGCTTGCCGGAAAGCTCACGATCCAGATCGTGGACGCCAATCCGGATGTCCGGTCGCGCCAGACACGCACCGTGCTGGCGGAACTCGCCCGTCTGGCGCCGGTGGCATCAGCGGACCGCGTGGACGATGACCGGATGCGTGCGTTGCTCGCACCATGGCTGGGCCGCGACGGCCTTGACGGCGATCTGCCGGTGCCCGCGCTGATCGATGTCGCGCTGCGTTCGGGCGATCCGCGTGCAATTGCCGACGTGGCGGCGACGATCAAGGCAATTGCGCCGTCTGCCCGTGTCGATGCGCATGCCCAGTGGCTTGGCCCGCTTCAGGGTTTGCTGTCGACGTTGCGCTGGCTGTCGGTCGCACTGGTGGCCCTGATGGCGGCGACGATGGCAGCAGCCGTTGTCCTCGCCGCACGCACCGCGCTGGTCACGCACCGACCGACCATCGACATCATGCACCTGATGGGGGCGACAGACATTCAGGTGGCACGGCTGTTTCAGCGGCGCGCGGCGCTCGATGCGCTGTTCGGCAGCCTACTGGGCTGTCTGTGCGGCGCACTGGTTATTTTCGGGCTGGGCGGGCGCATGACAGCGGTCGGTGCCGCCCTGCTCGAAACCGGGGGGCTGGGCTGGCAGGGGTGGCTGGTGATTGCCCTGTTACCGGTCGCGGCGGTCCTGTTGTCGATACTCACCGCGCGGATAACGGTCGTGCGGGCGTTGGCGCGGATGACATGATCCGCCGTTTCCTTGCCCTGACGATACTCGCATGGGCGCTTGGCTTTGCCCTGTTCGTCATCCTGCTGCCCCTGCCTGCCGGTCCGACGAAAACCGACGGCATCGTTGTGCCGACCGGCGCGCAGGGCCGGATTTCGCGCGGGATCAGCCTGATCGCGAAAGGCAGCGCACGGCGCATGCTGATCACCGGCGTTGACCGTCGTGTCAGACCCGCCGAACTGGCGACGGCGCAGCAGGTTTCGCTGAAGATCATGGCCTGTTGTGTCGACCTTGGCCGTGAAGCGAGTGACACGCGATCAAATGGCGATGAAACCGCCGCCTGGGTCCGTCGGCACAGATATAAAAGCGTTCGCCTCGTCACGTCAGACTGGCACATGCCACGCGCCCGGTTCGAACTCGAACGTGCATTGGGCACGAGTGCGACAATATTGCCCGATGCCGTGCGCAGCGATGCCAGCCTGGTCGAACTGTTGCGTGAATATAATAAATATCTGTTTCGCCGTGTCGCGGTGATGGCCGGCGTATGACAATCCTGCGCTCTGCCCTGTTCATGATCATTTTTTATCTGGGCAGCGTTCCGCTTGTACTCTTGGCCGCGCTGTCGGCATTGTTCGGTCAGGATGCGAACATCGCCGGGTCAAAACTGTGGGCGCGTTACCATTATCTTTGCGTCCGCTGGATCCTCGGTATCCGCGTGGTGGTGGAGGGGGTGTTTCCGACCGGCGCGTGCATCATCGCAATCAAACATGAATCGATGCTGGAGGCGATCGAGACGCTGCGACTGATTGACCGTCCCGCTGTTGTGTTCAAGGCCGAGCTGATCGGCATTCCGGTTTGGGGCTGGGTCGCGCGCAAACATGGCGTCATCCCGATTTCACGCGAGGCGGGATCGGCCGCGCTGCGCATGATGCTGAAGGCGGCGCGCGACGCCGTGGCGGCAAACCGCCCGATCGTGATCTTTCCCGAAGGCACGCGCGTGACGCCGGGCGATCGACCCGGTCTACGCCCCGGCATCGCGGGATTGTACAAGACCCTAGGGCTGTCCGTATATCCGGTGGCTCTGAATAGCGGGCGGCTGTGGCCGAGACGCACATTCCTGAAACATGCAGGGGTGGTGACGATGCACGTCGGCGACCCCATTCCGGCAGGATTGCCGCGCGAAGAGATCGAGGCGCGGATCCATAGCGCCATCAATCTCCTCAATCAGTGATCGCTGCGCCCGAAGTCGGGCCGGTCATCATCCTGCCCCTGCTCGATGATGCTCCGCCGGATGGCCCGGGTGCGCGTGAAAAGATCGAACAGCGCATCGCCATCGCCCCAGCGGATCGCGCGTTGCAGGGCCGTCAGGTCTTCGCTGAACCGCTGGAGCATTTCAAGCACCGCATCCTTGTTGGTCAGGAAAACATCGCGCCACATTGTCGGGTCCGATGCCGCAATACGCGTAAAATCACGGAAGCCGCCGGCAGAATATTTGATGACTTCGCTTTGCGTGACGCCTTCGAGGTCGGACGCCGTGCCGACGATGGTATAGGCAATCAGATGCGGCAGATGGCTCGTCACTGCAAGGACGAGGTCATGATGCGCGGCATCCATCACTTCAACCTGCGCACCGATCCGTTCCCAGAATGCCGTGACCTGTCGGACGGCGCTGTCAGACGTGCCCTGTGCAGGCGTCAATATGCACCAGCGTTTGTGAAACAGCGCGGCAAAGCCTGCCTCGGGTCCGCTGCGTTCGGTCCCGGCCACGGGATGCGCAGGAACGATGGCGTGGTGGGGCAAGGCTGCGGCGAGCGTGGCTGTCACAGCGGCTTTTGAAGAGCCGACGTCGCTGATCACGGCTTCGGTTGGAACATCAGCGGCGATCGCGTGCGCCACTGCTGCCATCGCGCCCAGCGGCACGCACAGGATTACGAAATCGGCATCCGTCACGGCCGCGCCTGCACTGTCGGCAATATCGTCGCACAGAGCCAGCGCCCGCGCCGTCGCGCGCACCTGCGGATCGGCATCATGCCCTGTCAGGACGACCGTCGGCATGGCGCTGCGGACCGCGCGTGCAATTGACGAACCGATCAGGCCAAGCCCGATGATGGAGACGCGCGCGAACGGCAGCATCAGGTCACGATCGCCCGCAACGCCGCCGCCAGCCCGCGGGTTTCATCTTCGGTCCCGATCGTGATGCGCAGCGCATTGGGCAGGCCCTGCCCCGGCAACCAGCGCGTGATATAGCCCTGGTCCATCAGCGCCTTGTAAGCCATTTCCGCACTGACGGCCCCTTCGAACAGGATCAGCAGGAAATTGGCCTTTGACGGGATCGCGCGCAGCCCGGCGTTGCCCAGCTTGACAACTTCATCGGCCAGCCATGCCAGCCATGTCGCGTTGTGTGCGCGACTGTGATCGACAAAACTGACGTCATGCAGTGCCGCAATCGCCGCCTGTTGCCCCGCACTGGTAATGTTGAACGGCGCACGGATGCGGTGCATCGCAGCGACCGCGTCCGCAGAGCCGTATCCCCAGCCGATCCGTTCCGCCGCCAGCCCGTAAATCTTTGAAAAGGTGCGTGTGACGATGACATTGGCCTGATGCTTTGCAAGGTCCAGTCCGCCATCGTCATCGGCGGGGTCGAGATATTCGGCATAGGCCTGATCGATCACTAGCATGATGTCGGGGCGCAAGGCGGCGTGCAACCGCGCCATCTCTGCCCGCGGCGTAAAGGTGCTTGTCGGATTGTTCGGATTGGCCACGAACACGATTCGCGTGGCCGACGTCACGGCGGCCAGGATCGCATCGACATCGGTCGCATAGTCCGTGTCAGGCGCAATGATCAGCGTCGCGCCGACCCGCCGTGTCGCGATTTCATAAACCGAAAACCCATAACGAACCTGAATCACTTCATCGCCCGGCCCGGCATAGACCCCCGCGACCAGATGCAGGATCTCGTCCGAACCCGTCCCGTAAATCACCCGCGCCGGATCAAGATCATAGTGCGCTGCGATCGCTGCCCGCAGCAACGCCGCCGACGCATCGGGATAACGCGCCAAATCGGTGACGTGTTTCGTGAAAGCGGCTTTGGCATGATCACTCGTGCCCAGAGGGTTTTCGTTCGAAGACAGCTTGGCCACTCTACGCCCGTCATCTGTCGCCGAGCGACCCGGGACATAGGGTGCAATGTCCATGATCCATGGCTTGGGTTGGGGAAATGACATGGCATTCCCTTTAACGAACCAATCCCGATTGTCACGCAGGCCGCGGACGGCTCGGCTTTAGTGGATCGCCGATGCGCGCACATGCGGCGGACGATGATCTGGCCGAACAACGTTCTGTAAATCTTGCAACGCGGGCTCTCGCCCTGCAAAGCCCCGCAGGATGGATGAACGTTTCGGCCTTAATCGCACTGTGTCTTTGCCCGGGCGTCTCGCGCTTGACGGCGGGGGCGTGCTGGCGCCGGTCGTGCTTGCCTATGAAAGCTATGGTGCGCTCAATGCAGACGCCTCAAATGCCATTCTCATCTGCCACGCACTGACCGGGGATCAGCATGTCGCTTCGGCCCATCCCATAACGGGGAAACCCGGATGGTGGGCGCGGATGGTCGGGCCGGGCAGACCCGTTGATACCGATCGCTTCTGTGTCATTGCGGCCAATGCCATCGGCGGATGCATGGGATCATCGGGTCCGGAAACGCTCGCCGAGGATGGAAAACCCTATGCAATGCGTTTTCCCGTCGTGACGATCAGCGACATGGCGCGGAGCCAGGCGCTGTTGCTCGACCATCTTGGCATCGCACGGCTTCATGCGGTCGTCGGCGGATCGATGGGCGGGATGCAGGCACTGAGCTGGGCCGCGCATTTCCCGGACCGCGTGGCGGCCGCGCTCATCATTGCCTCGACAGCGAAGCACAGCGCACAGAACATCGCGTTCCACGAAGTCGGGCGGCAAGCGATCATGGCCGACCCGAACTGGCGCGTCGGCGATTATTACAGCGATGGCGAGACCCCCGCCGCGGGCCTTGCCGTCGCGCGGATGGCGGCGCACATCACTTATCTGTCCGAACAGGGGCTGACCGAAAAATTCGGGCGAAGGCTTCAGGCTAGGGAGACGAAAACCTTTGGCTTTGACGCAGATTTTCAGGTGGAAAGCTATCTGCGTCATCAGGGGTTGAGCTTTACCGACCGCTTCGACGCCAACAGCTACCTTTATATCACGCGTGCCATTGACTATTTCGACCTGGCCGAGGAATTCGGTGGCCATCTCGCCCATGCGTTCAGGAACAGCAGGACGCGTTTTGCCATTGTCAGTTTCGATACCGACTGGCTGTATCCGACCGCTGAGTCCAAAGCGATTGCGCAGGCCCTGAATGCGGCTGGGGCGGCGGTCAGTTTTGTCGAACTGACAAGCCCTTATGGTCATGATGCCTTCCTGCTCGACACGCCCGGTTTCGACGCGGTTGTCTCTGGCTTCCTGTGTGCGACATGCTGAGAGTCGACCTTGCCATCATTGCAGCGAACGTGCCGACCGGATCACGCGTGCTCGACATCGGATGCGGTGACGGCGCGTTGATGACCGAGCTGCGCGCAAAAGGGTGCGATGCGCGCGGCCTTGAAATCGACAGCATCGACGTCACGGCAGCGCTCGCGCGGGGTCTCTCGGTCATTCAGGGAGATGCCGATACAGACCTGGCCGATTATCCGGATGCCAGTTTCGACTATGCGATCCTCAGCCAGACGCTACAGACGACGCGGCGACCTGACCTTGTCATCGATCAGTTGCTGCGTATCGGGCAGCGTGCATTCGTGTCCTTTCCCAATTTCGCGCAGTGGCGCATCCGCATGTCACTGATGTTCGGCGGACAGATGCCGGTGACCAGGCAACTGCCGTCACGCTGGTATGACACGCCCAACATCCACCATGTCACGGTCGACGATTTTCGCAGCTTCATCGCAGGACGTGACATTCGCATCGAGCGGCAATGGTTTCTGACCGGCGATAAAATGACGACACACGCCGGGGCGAACCTGTTTGCCGAACATGCCGTTTTTTTGCTGTCGCGAACAGGCGATCAACGCATACCATTGATGTGAATCAATGATGATGGCGGATGTTCACTTATATTCGCACTATTAGCGGAACGACCGGCCCCTTGTCCTGTTCTCACGCCACACAGCATGGTAACGACCGGCATGGCAACGCAGAGACAACCCAGCGACGACCTTGCGCAGCAATATGCCTTCACGCGGGCACAGACGATTGCGCTGGCCGAACCCTTGTCCGACGCCGATGCCACAGCGCAGTCGATGCCCGATGCGTCACCCGCCAAATGGCATCTGGCACACACGACATGGTTTTTCGAAACCTTCGTCCTGCGCGATCATGTCCCCGGCTATCAGCTGTTCAACCCGGCTTACCCTTATCTCTTCAACAGCTATTATGAGGGCGAAGGCGAGCGTCAGGCCCGCGCGCAACGGGGGATGCTGACACGACCTTCGCTTGAGGATATCCGCGCCTATCGAGCATATGTCGATACGGCGTTGCTGACGGCGTTGCCGGACGATGCGCGCGCACTGATCACGCTCGGTTTAGCGCATGAGGCGCAGCATCAGGAATTGCTGCTGACAGACATATTGCATCTGTTCGCGCAGAACCCGCTCGCGCCTGCTTACCATGGTGACACTTGCGAAACCGCGACTGCACAACCTGCCGCCGTCCAGTGGATCGGCGGCCCGACGGGCGTTGTCGAAATCGGCAATAACAGCGACGACTTTATTTTCGATTGTGAAGGCCCGCGCCATAAAATCTATCTTGCGCCGCATGCACTGGCTGACCGGCTGGTCAGCAATGCCGAGTGGCAGGTGTTTGTCGATGCGGGAGGCTATGCTGATCCGTCTCACTGGCTGTCCGACGGCTGGGCATGGGCGCAGGCGCAAAGGATCACAGCACCGCTTTACTGGCGCGACGAAAACGCATTCGGTCTGAACGGGCTCCATCCGCGCAACCCCGCCGCGCCCGTAACGCATGTCAGCCATTATGAAGCCGACGCCTATGCGCGATGGGCAGGGGCACGGTTGCCGACCGAATTTGAATGGGAAGCATCAGCGCCCCGGTTGCGCGACGCATTCGGCCATGTCTGGCAATGGACATCATCGGCGTACCTTCCCTATCCCGGCTATACGCCTGCCTGTGGTGCGGTTGGCGAATATAATGGCAAATTCATGAGTGGTCAGATGGTCCTGCGCGGATCGAGCCACGCGACGCCGCCGGGCACATCGCGTCGCACCACACGCAATTTCTTTCCGCCGACCGCATGCTGGCAATTCAGTGGCCTGCGTCTGGCAAGGGGCATCTGATGCTGTTGCACGAACCCGCCGAGCTTATCGTCGATCCGGCATTCCGCCGTGATGTGCTTGCCGGATTGCGCACCTGCCCGCGCGCGATCCCGGCGCGCTGGTTTTATGATCGCGCCGGGTCCGAACTGTTCGAAGCCATTACCCGATTGCCCGAATATTATCCGACACGGATCGAGACGGCGTTGCTGGCAGCACATGGGGATGACATCGCAAAACGGGTGGGCGCGGGCCGCGCGGTTGTGGAATTCGGATCGGGATCATCTGTCAAGACACCACATTTGCTTCGTGCCGTTGATCCGTCAGCCTATGTTCCCGTTGATATCTCAGGCGATTTCCTGCGCGCTGCCGCCACTGCGCTTGGCCACGAATTTCCGGCACTCGCCATCCATCCGGTCGAAGCCGATTTCATGCACGCGATTATGTTGCCCGAAAGCATTGAGACCAAACCAAAGCTCGGCTTTTTCCCCGGCTCGACCATCGGCAATCTGATCGCGCGATCGTCTGTCGATCTGTTGCGGCGAATGCGCATGACATTGGGTACGGGCGCAATGCTGCTCATCGGCATGGACCGGGCGAAGGATGCTGCCACATTGGTGCGCGCCTATGACGACGTCGCAGGGGTCACCGCGCGGTTTAACCTGAACCTGCTCGTGCGTATCAACCGCGAACTGAGCGGGACGATTCCCGTCGACGCCTTTGCCCATGTCGCGCGCTGGAATGACCATTATGCCCGTGTCGAAATGCACCTGGTTGCCACACGCGACGTGACATTCGCCATTGAAGACAGCCATTTTTCGATGCGGGCGGGTGAGACGATCCACACCGAAAACAGTCATAAATATGCAGCGCGCGATGCCAGGCTCCTGCTCCGCGCCGGGGGATGGTCGCCGGTCGCGGAATGGACCGACGCTGCCGACCAGTTCGCCCTGATCCTCGCCGAAGCACGTCCCGAACGGACCGCACCTTAAGTCACCATGGTCCTGAGCGTTTCAAGCTGGTCCGCCTCGGCCGCCGGTTTGTCGGTGCGGATGCGGTGAATGCGGGGAAACCGCATCGCGACGCCTGATTTGTGGCGTTTCGACAGATGGACCGAATCGAACGCGATTTCGAGAACCATGGTTTTTTCGACTTCGCGCACCGGCCCGAATTTGGCGACCGTATTCTGACGGACAAAGCGGTCGAGCATTTTGAGTTCGTCGTCGGTCATGCCCGAATAGGCCTTGCCAACGGGCATCAGCGCGCCGGCCTCGTTCCAGCAGCCGAAGGTGTAATCCGAATAAAAGGACGATCGTTTGCCCGACCCGCGCTGCGCATACATCATCACGCAATCGGCAGTCAGCGCATCGCGTTTCCATTTATACCACAGGCCGGCACGACGCCCGGTAACATAGACACTGTCGCGGCGCTTGAGCATCACGCCTTCGATCGCGGCATCGCGCGTGCCGGAGCGGATATGGGCGAGCGCGTCGAAATCAGCAGCATCGATGATCGCAGACAGATCGAATCGCGCCGCATCAAATTGCGGCATCACATCCTCCAGCCGCTGTCGGCGCTCGGTCCACGGCAAGCCCCGAACATCGTCGGCACCGTCGAACAAAATGTCATAAAGCCGGACGAAGGCGGGGTAGTCCGCCTGCATTCGGGCAGAGACGATCTTGCGGCCCAGCCGCTGTTGCAGGGCGTTGAAGCTGGCCGCTTCCCCACCCTGAAACTCACCCTTCACAAGCAATTCGCCATCGAACACACCGTCCACAGTCACGGCCGACGCGACGTCGGGGAAGCTTTCCGTCACATCATCACCTGTCCGGCTGAACAGACGCGTCTGGCCTGCGACATGAACGATCTGCACCCGGATGCCATCCCATTTCCATTCGGCGGCATAGTCGGCCAGATCGACCCTGATGTCGTCCAGCGGATGTGCCAGCATGAACGAGCGGAACACGGGCGTGTCGGCGGCCGTCGGCTGTCCGGCGCGACCCTCTGCCCAGTCGAACAGCGCAGTGTAGGGCGGAGACAGGCCATGCCACACTTCCTCCACGGCATCGACATTCAGCGCAAAAGCATTGGCCAGCGCGGTCTTGGCAAGGCGCGACGACACTCCGGCCCGCAGCGCCCCCATCGCCATTTTGAGGAACGCGAAACGCTCCGCGGGCGCAAGCCGGTCAAGATAGTCGGCAATCACAGCAGGCGCCTCTGCCCGGGACAGGCTGGCAAGCCGCTTGACGATGACTGAAAGCGACAGATCAAGTTCGCCCGCGACCGGTCGTTCGGGCCAGAGCAGCGCCACGGTTTCGGCCGAATCCCCGACATAGTCGCGGCTCATCCGGTAAAGCACCGGATCGACCCGATCTTCTACCAGGCCGCGGATCAGGGCGGGCTTGACCGCCGGCAAGTCCAGCCCGCCAGTCAGGGCCGCCAGTGCCCAGCCCCGGTCAGGATCCGGCGTAGCATTCAGATAATCGCCGATCAGGCGCAATTTCGCGGTGCGGCTGCGCGTATAGATCAGGCGATCGAGCAGATCAGCAAACGCGCGCATGCTGCGCCTCTGCGATCAGCCTGCCTGTGCTGCTTCAAACAGGAACCATGCGCGTTGTTCGGCATCATCGGTCCAGTTGTCGATGACGGCGGAGGTCGCATTATCCTTGGCATCGTCCGCCAGATCCTTGGCCGCGCGCAGTTTTTCGACGAGCTTCAGATTGTCGTCGCGCAGTTCGGCAAGCATTGCAGCGGGCGACACATAATCGGCGTTGTTGTCGCTCAGCGACTGGTGGCGCGAAACATCCCCGATCGAACGCAGCGTGACATTGCCGGTTTTCCGGACACGTTCGGCGATCAGGTCGGTCGTGGCGAAAATCTGTGCGGCATGATCGTCAAACAGCAGATGATAATCACGGAAATGCGGGCCGGAGACGTGCCAGTGGAAATTCTTGGTCTTGAAATAAAGCGCAAAACTGTCCGCCAATATGCCATTCAGGGCATCGGCGACGGTCGCGGCCTGATTGGTCGGAAGGTCGGTCGGGGTCTTCAGCTTGGTCTTGGGCGTTTTGGCCATGTCATCATCCCTTGAAATTTCGTTCGGAACGAACAACCCGCAAGGCCCCCGAAAAGGTCCGTCATGCAGAATCGCCCCGGCGTTTATGTGGGAGGTCAGGTGACCAGACGCAACGCCCAAAGGATCAGATAAAATCCGGTCACGATCAACGCCGACCCCGCCGCACGACGAATCCGGACAAGAACCACCGGCCCCCAGGACAAAGCGCCCAGCGCCACCGCCCCGACCACACCCGCCAGTGCCCCCGCCGCCGCACCGATCGCAGCCGCTTTCCAGATCGAAAAGGCAAAGGCGAGGAACGGCGCGCCCGATCGCCAGACAAAAAGCAATGTCGCCCGCGTCGTTGCCGGGACGCCACCGGCGGGCGCCGCACCAAATTGCCCGGACCCCGTCAGGATCAGGGCAAGGCCCAGCAGAAGCGCGCGCGCATTGGCGGTCATCGCAGGCGCCATGCCAGCACCGGCGACGGCGGCGATCCCCACGGCGAGGCCCAGCACGATGGCCGCCAAAGGCAATCTGGGCAGGCGCAGGAACATCGTCGCACGTCCGCCCAGTTCGGCCAGCAGGACCGCGATCAGCGCAGGAATGAAGACGGTCACGGCGGATCAGCCGTGGAGCCGCAACCCCACCGAGGCAAGATAGGATTGCGCCGCCGCCGGATCGGCACTGTCACACCCCACGGCGTCGCCCATCGCTTCAAGAAATGGCAGCACGACCGTGGCCCCGCCCGAATCGGCAATCGCGTTTTCGAGGCCGCGGGCAAGTTCGGCGAGGGGGCGCAGATCATTGTCGCGCGCAATGCGGCGAATATCGTCCACGGCAAAGGCGAGCCTGCTGGCATTGATGTGCGGCAGTTCACGCGCCAGCCGGTCGATGCGGTCGCACAGACCCGCTTTGACGGCCCGCCTGGCCTCTGCCCCCAAACCCATCATTCCGTCCCCACCGCGTCGCGGGCAGACCCTGCGCCGCAACGGTTAAACAGGACGTTAACGCATCGCCTGGCCGGATGACCGGGTGCTTGACTTTGGCGCGCGCCACCGCCACTGGCCACGGCTTCATATTCAGATTCGAAAGTTTAAGGTCATGGCAAAGCCGACCACGGTCAAGATCAAGCTCGTCAGCACGGCGGACACCGGATTTTATTATACCACGAAAAAAAATCCGCGCAGCCCGAACACCACCGAAAAGATGGTGATGCGCAAATATGACCCCGTCGTGCGCAAGCATGTCGAGTTCAAGGAAGCGAAGATAAAATAGCGTCGGCGCGCGGCGCCACGAGCGTTTCCACTGTTTCGATGAAGCGCAGCAGCGAAATCGGTTTCGACACATAGGCATCGGCCCCGGCGGCACGGATGCGTTCCTCGTCCCCCTTTCCGGCATAGGCCGTGACGGCCATGATCGGGATCGACTTCAGCGCGTCATCGGCACGAATCGCTTCGGTCAGTTCGAGGCCGGTGACATGCGGCATCTGAATATCCATCACGATCAGGTCCGGATGGCACGCACGCGCGCGATCCATCGCCTCGCGCCCGTCGCGCACGGCTTCGGCGTCATAGTCATGCGCGCGCAGCAGATCGCAGAATAATCGCAGATTGAGTTCGTTATCCTCGACAACGAGCACCTTCTTTGCCACGCGGTAAGTCCTCTTTCGATCAGGTCGGGGATTAGGCGATGCGCAGTGATGATACAAATTCGGCGGACGTGCTGGCGCTCAACGCGCTGGTGTGGGTGTTGCAGGAACCCGACCGCGCCGACCGCTTTCTGGCGCTGACCGGATTGCAGGGCGACGATATTCGCGGGCGGATCAGCGACCCGGCGTTGCTGGCCGCGGTCCTGGGATTTCTGGAAGCGCATGAACCCGATCTGGTGGCCTGTGCGCGGGGACTGGATGTCACGCCCGCCGCGTTGCTGGGCGCCCGCGATGTGCTCGGCCGTTGAGCCGCCCCCTCCTCATCACGGATTGCGACGACGTTCTGTTGCATATGATCAGCCATTTCGGTGACTGGATCCGCGACGTGAAAGGCTATGATTTCGATCCGGCGGGTGCCGATTTTTCGAACGCCGTCAGAGATCGCGCGACTGGCACGCCTGTGACGCGCGAGGCAGTGTGGCCGCTGCTCGACGGGTTTTTCCAAAGCGAAATGCACCGGCAGACACTGGTGCCCGGCGCGCGGGAGGCGCTGGACACGCTGTCGCAGCAGGCCGACATCGTCGTGCTGACCAACCTTGACCATCATTTCAATGCGGCCCGCGCGGCGCAACTGCGCGGCCACGGCATCATGCACCGGGTCGTCACGAATCAGGGTGGCAAGGGCGAACCCGTTGCGCGGCTGGTCGCGGAATTTGCGCCGAGCGTGACAGTGTTCGTCGATGACCTGACGCATCATCACGGCAGCGTCGCCAAACATGCGCCCGGCGTGTGGCGGCTCCACATGATTGCCGACGCATTCATTGCCGGACAGACACCGCCCGCACCAGAGGCGCATGGACGGATCGATGACTGGCAGACGGCGCTGGGGTGGATAGAGGCACGGTTCGAGGGACAACCGGCCTGACGCGGGGAAGGGCGGGCAGCGAGTCGCGCGGATGCGTGCCCAGGCGAATCGAGCGGAAGTTCACACTACGTCCCCATGTATAGTGTGAACTTCCGAAGTGGCTGAACCGGGCGCTGGCGTGTGTGCAGGCGGGGCGTGATGCTGTCATCCGGTCAGGATAGGCCAGAGTGACATGTGTAGGACAGCGGAAATAGAGCGCCGACGCCAAAGCTTGATCTGTTTGGGGTGAAGCAATCCTGTGCTCCTGCCTTCGCAGGAGCACAGGATTCACTTAACGATCCTGCCCTAAGCCGCAAGCTTGCGCAGTACATAATGCAGGATGCCGCCGTTCATGAAATATTCGATTTCATTGGCGGTATCGATGCGGCACAGCGCGGTAAAGCTGAACGTCGAGCCATCGGCGCGGGTGACGTCGACCATGACGTCCTGACGCGGGGAGAGGGCCGCCACGCCAGTGATCGTGACGCTGTCGTCGCCGGTCAGGGCCAGCGACAGGCGGGTGTCGCCGTTTTTGAACTGAAGCGGGAGCACGCCCATGCCGACGAGGTTGGAGCGGTGGATGCGTTCGAAACTTTCGACGATCACTGCGCGGACGCCGAGCAGGCTGGTGCCCTTTGCCGCCCAGTCGCGCGACGATCCGGTGCCATATTCCTTGCCGCCAATGACGATCAGCGGTGTCATGTCCGCCTTGCGCCGCATCGCCGCGTCATAGATTGGCATGATTTCGCCATTGTACACGCTCATGCCGCCTTCGACGCCGGGGACCATTTCATTTTTGATGCGGATATTGGCAAAGGTGCCGCGCATCATGACATCATGATGACCGCGGCGCGCGCCATAGCTGTTGAAATCGGCCTTTGCGACCTGATGCGCCATCAGCCATGCGCCGGCGGGTGAGTCAGCCTTGATCGCGCCGGCGGGGCTGATGTGGTCAGTCGTGATCGAATCGCCGAGAATCGCGAGCGGCCTTGCGCCGAGGATGTCGGCGACCGGTGCCGGCGTCATCGACATGCCGTCGAAATAGGGCGGGTTGGCGACATAGGTGCTGCCTGCGCGCCACTGATAAGTGTCGCTGCCGGTGACGTCGATTGCCTGCCAGTGCCGGTCGCCCTTGTAGACATCGGCATAGCGCGCCTGAAACATGCTGCGGTCGACATTGGCGTCCATCGTTGCGCGGACTTCGGCATTGGTCGGCCAGATATCCTTCAGGAACACGTCACGGCCGTCGGTCGCCTGACCGATGGGGGTGGTAGTGACGTCTTCGGTGACCGTCCCTTTCAGCGCATAGGCGACGACGAGCGGCGGTGAGGCAAGGAAATTTGCCCGCACGTCGGGAGAGACGCGGCCTTCGAAATTGCGGTTGCCGGACAGGACCGACGCGGCGACAATGTCATGCGCGTTGATCGCGTTGCTGATCGGTTCGGCGAGCGGCCCCGAATTGCCGATGCAGGTGGTGCAGCCATAGCCGACAAGGTTGAACCCGATCGCGTCGAGGTGCGATTGCAGCCCCGCCTTCACAAGATAATCGGTCACGACCTGCGATCCCGGAGCGAGCGACGTCTTGACCCACGGTTTCGGCTTCAGCCCCAGTTCGTTCGCCTTTTTGGCGACAAGGCCCGCCGCGACGAGCACGCTGGGGTTCGAGGTGTTGGTGCAGCTTGTGATCGCGGCAATGACGACGTCGCCGTCACCAATGTCATGCGTGCGCCCCTCAACCGCGACACGTTTGAACCCGTCATGTTTGTAGACAGACGACAATTCGCCATTGAACACGTCGTCAACGTCGGTCAGCGCAACCTTGTCCTGCGGGCGTTTCGGCCCGGCAAGGCTTGGCACCACGGTCGCCATGTCGAGTGCGAGTGTCGAGGTGAAGACAGGATCGGGCGCGTCGGCATGGCGCCACAGCCCCTGTGCTCTGGCATAAGCTTCGGTCAGTGCGATCTGCGCGTCTTCGCGGCCGGTCAGGCGCATGTAATCGAGCGTCTTGTCATCGATGCCGAAGAAGCCGCAGGTCGCGCCATATTCGGGGGCCATGTTGGCAAGCGTCGCGCGATCGGCAAGGCTGAGGCTGTCCAGCCCGGGACCGAAATATTCGACGAAGCGCCCGACCACGCCGTGGGCGCGCAGCATCTGTGTCGCAGTCAGGACAAGGTCGGTCGCCGTGACCCCTTCTGCCATGGCCCCCGTCAGCTTGAAGCCGACGACTTCGGGAATGAGCATCGAGACCGGCTGTCCGAGCATCGCCGCCTCTGCCTCGATCCCGCCGACGCCCCAGCCAAGGACGCCGAGCCCGTTGATCATCGTCGTGTGGCTGTCAGTGCCGACGCAGGTGTCGGGATAAGCGACAGTCGCGCCCGACGGATCTGTCGAGGTCCACACCGCCCGGGCGATGTTTTCCAGATTGACCTGATGGCAGATGCCGGTGCCGGGGGGGACAGCCTTGAAATTGTCGAGGCTTTTGGAGCCCCATTTCAGAAAGTCATAGCGTTCGGCATTGCGGTGATATTCGATTTCGACATTCTGTTCGAACGCCTTGGGGTGGCCGAATTCATCGACCATGACGCTGTGATCGATGACGAGGTGGACAGGGACCAGCGGATTGATCTTCGACGTGTCGCCACCCAGCCTGGCAATCGCATCGCGCATCGCCGCAAGGTCGACGACGCAGGGCACGCCCGTGAAATCCTGAAGCAGGACACGTGCGGGGCGGTACTGGATTTCGGCATCCGACGTGGGATTATTCTGCCAGTCGATCAGCGCCTGAATATCGGCGATCGACACGGTAAACCCGCCGTCTTCGAAGCGGAGGAGGTTTTCGAGGAGCACTTTCATGCTGAACGGCAGGCGGCTGACATCGCCCAGTTTCGCCGCCGCCCTGGCAAGGCTGTAATAATGAACCGTCTGGCCACCGGCCTCCAGCGTCGACCGGGTAGCGAGTGTGTCCTGTCCGACGGCAGTCATGGCGATACGTCCCTGATCTTTGAGCGGTGATGCGGTGCAGCACCCCTTAGCAAGGCCATCCGGTTTGGCAAATAGCACCCCCTTATTTCGGGGACATCATACTTAATTAGACATTGCCGCACCACGGGTATAGTCATGGCCGATGGCCCGCCTTGCCCGCATTGTCATTCCCGGCGTCGCGCATCATGTCACACAGCGCGGCAACCGGTCGCAGCCCGTGTTTTTTTCCGACGACGACCGCAAGCAGTATCTGTCGCTGATTTCAGAAGCGTGCGTGGCGCATCAGACGCGATGCATGGCCTGGTGCCTGATGGACACGCATGTTCATCTGATCCTTGTCCCCGCACACGCCGATGGCCTGCGGGCGACGCTGGGCGAGGCGCACCGGCGCTATTCGCGGATGGTCAACCGGCGCGAAGGGTGGCGCGGCTATCTGTTCCAGGGCCGCTTTGCCAGCTATCCGATGGACGATGCCCATCTGATGGTGGCCGTCCGCTATGTCGAGAATAATCCCGTCGCCGCCGGCATGGTGGCACGGGCAGACGGGTGGCGGTGGTCGAGCGCGCGGGCGCACATCAGCGGCGATGCCGACGGCCTGACTGATATCGCCGCGCTGTCGTCGTCGGTGCGCAACTGGTCGGCAATGCTGAAAAACGGGCTGGAGGCTGGCGACGACAGCGCAGTGGCAGCGATTGAACGCGCGATGCGCAACGGCCGCCCGCTTGGCAACGCTGACTGGCTGGGCATGCTGGAACGCACGACCGGACGGCGACTGGCGCCGCAACGCCGGGGACCCAAAACAACGGCGCCGGAGCAGATCCGATAATTAAGTATAGTGTCCCCGAAATAAAGCTGTAACATGATCGTGCTTGACGGGCGTCGTGTCGCCCGCGCATTAGGCGACTCCATGATGCACCGCACAACAGCTTTCGCCGTCATGGCGATTTTCGCGCTTTCTGCCTGTCAGAAGGAAACCATCGTCGCTGGTCGCAAGGACGACATGGCCGACGAACTTGCCAAGGCGCCGAAAGTCGTGCTGCCGCCCGCGCTCAAATCGAGCCAGGCCTATCGCTGCAAGGATGGCAGCCTGGTCTATGTCGATTTGTTCCAGGGCGACAAGATGGCCAATCTGCGCACCACCAAGGACGGCACCGCGACAAAGCTCGAAGCACCCGAAGCGGGCCAGCCAATGGTCGCAGAGGGGTATTCGGTCACCGCATCCGGCACTGTCCTGACAGTGACGCAGCCGGGCAAGGGCACACAAAGCTGCAAGGCATAAGGAGGGGCATAAGGGGCATGGCACGAACGCGCGTCGCCCGCTAAAGGCGATGTCATGCCAGATCCCGATCCCGTCATCACGCCCCAGATTGTCGCCGACCACGGCCTGTCACCACAGGAATATGACCGCGTCCTCCACGCGATGGGGCGTGTGCCCAACATCACCGAACTCGGCATATTTTCGGTGATGTGGTCCGAGCATTGCAGTTACAAATCCTCGCGGCTGCACCTGAAGACACTGCCCACCAGCGGCCCGCAGGTGATTTGCGGGCCGGGTGAAAATGCCGGGGTTATCGACATCGGCACCGGACCGGAGGGAAAGCCGCAGGCTGCGATCTTCAAGATGGAATCGCACAATCACCCGTCCTATATCGAGCCGTATCAGGGCGCGGCGACTGGTGTCGGCGGCATTTTGCGCGATGTCTTCACGATGGGCGCGCGGCCGATCGCCAACCTCAACGCCCTGCGCTTTGGCCGTCCCGATCATCCGAGGATGCGTCACCTGATCGCAGGCGTTGTCAGTGGCATCGGCGGCTATGGCAATTGCGTCGGCGTGCCGACAGTGGGCGGGGAAGTGAATTTCCACCGGGCATATGACGGCAATATCCTGGTCAACGCGATGACCGTGGGCGTTGCCGACACCGACAAGATTTTTTATTCGGCCGCGTCGGGCGTCGGCAACAGCATTGTCTATGTCGGCAGCAAGACCGGCCGCGACGGCATTCACGGCGCGACGATGGCCAGTGCGGATTTTGGCGACGATGCCGACGCCAAACGCCCCACGGTTCAGGTCGGCGACCCGTTCACCGAAAAGCTGCTGATCGAAGCCTGCCTCGAACTGATGGCATCCGACGCCATCGTTGCGATTCAGGACATGGGCGCAGCCGGGCTGACGTCGTCGGCCGTCGAAATGGCAAGCAAGGGGGGCGTCGGCATCCGCCTATACATGGACAAGGTGCCGCAGCGCGAAACCGGCATGACGGCCTATGAAATGATGCTGTCCGAAAGCCAGGAACGCATGCTGATGGTCCTGAAGCCGGGGCGCGAGGCGTTTGCCGAAGCCATTTTCAGGAAATGGGACCTTGATTTTGCCGTCATCGGTGACGTCACCGAAACAGGCCATATGGTGCTCATCCACAAAGGTGACGTGGTTGCCGACATCCCGCTTGCGCCGCTGGCCGACGACGCGCCGCTGTACGACCGGCCCTATGTCCTGACACCCGCCCCGCCACCGCTGGACGATGTGCCCGTCAGCCACGACCCTGTCGCTGATCTGTGCGCGCTGATGGCCAGCCCCGACATCGCGTCGCGGCGCTGGATCTGGGAACAATATGATCAGAAAGTCGGTGGAAATACCGTCCAGCCCCCCGGCGGCGATGCCGCACTCGTCCGCGTCCACGGGACGGACAAGGCCCTTGCGATCACCACTGATTGCACGCCGCGCTATTGCCTTGCCGATCCGTTCGAAGGCGGCAAGCAGGCCGTGGCAGAGGCGTATCGCAATATCTGTGCGGTCGGCGCGCGGCCGCTTGCCGTGACCAACTGCCTGAACTTTGCAAACCCGCAGCGTCCCGAAATCATGGGCCAGATCGTCGGCTGTCTGCAAGGGATGGCGGATGCCTGCATCGCGCTCGACACGCCGGTGGTCAGCGGCAACGTCAGCCTGTACAACGAAAGCAAGGCCACCGGTGGCGGGTCGGCGATTTTGCCCACGCCGGCGATCGGCGCGGTCGGCCTGATCGCCGACTGGTCGAAATCCGCCACAATCGCGTTCAAGGCGGCGGGCGAAGACGTCATCCTGATCGGCCATACGGCCGGCCATCTTGGCCAGTCGATATGGCTGCGCGAACGTCACGGCCGCGAAGACGGGCCACCGCCGCCCGTCGACCTTGCCGCCGAACGCCGTGCGGGCGACCTGATCCAGTCGCTGATCGCCGATGGCCTGGTAACTGCCGTCCATGACTGCGCCGATGGCGGTGCCGCGGTGACGATCGCCGAAATGGCGCTGGCGGGCGACATTGGCGTCGTTGTGCCCGTCGTGCCGCAGATCGCCAATCCCGCCGCGATCCTGTTCGGCGAGGATCAGGGCCGTTACATCGTCACCACCCGCGACGCCGCCGCGGTGCGTGCCCGGGCAACCGAGGCGAACATTTTTACCGTACCACTCGGCACGACGGGGGGCGATGCGATCGGCTTTGACATGATCGGCCGGGGCGGCGTGCAACGCATTTCGCTTGCCGAGCTGCGCGCAGCGCATGAGGGATATTTTCCGGCGCTGATGGACGGGTGAGCCGCATTGAAATGCGCATCAGATGATGCTAATCCGTGATTCATGAGGACGACGGTGACTCTTGACGACAAGCTCGTCGACGACCTTCGCGAAGAAACGGGTATCGCGGAGGTGAGTGCGCTCGTGCGTGTTGCGATGCTGGAGATGCAGCAGCGGCTGAATGCCCGCGCGATCATTGCGATGGGCGGGTCCGATCCCCACGCCTGGGCCCCCAGCGAGAGCGACGAGCCGCCAATGTGATCATTGTCGATACAGGGGTCTGGATCGACCATTTGAAGGCGTCGAATCCGCGCCTTGCCGTGCTTGCACAACGGCTGGAAGCGCTGGTTCACCCGTATGTGATCGGCGAACTTGCACTCGGCTCGCTGCCCGATCGTACGCGACTGCTGGCACGTATCGCTGGCATGCCGCAACCGCCGCTCGCCCGGCATGCGCATGTCATGCAGCTGATCGAAGCGGAGCAATTGTTTTCGACCGGAATCGGGTATGTCGATGCGCATTTGCTTGCGTCGGCCCGCCTTCTGCCCGGTGGTGCTGTCTGGACCCGCGACAAGCGCCTTCGCGCCGAGGCCGAACGCCTTGGCGTCGCCTACGCCGGTTGAACGGACGTATCGCCACACTCGATGCGGTGCGCGGCTTTGCCGTGATGGGGATATTGCTGCTGAATATCGTCGATTTCGGCATGCCCGACTATGCCTATGTCGACCCGAACCATTATGGCGGTGCGCACGGTGCCGACGGGTGGAGCTGGGCCATCGTCTATGTCCTTGCCGACGGGAAGATGCGCGGCCTGTTCACGATGATGTTCGGCGCATCGACCGTGCTGATTGCCGAACGTGCCGTCGCGAGCGGGCACAGCGCGGTGTGCGTGCATCAGGCGCGGATGGCAAGCCTGTTCATGATCGGCATGATCCACGCCTACCTGATCTGGGCGGGTGATATCCTGGTGCTTTATGCCCTGTGCGGGGCCGTGATATTCGTCGTGTGGCAGTGGCGACCACGGGCGTTGTTGGCGATCGGTATCGCCTTGCTCGGGTTCCAGCTGGTCACTGGGCTGATCAGCTTTGCCGCCCTGTCAACGCTTCAGGCACGGGCCGCTCTGCCCGATGCGACGGCAGCCACGCAGGCCGAATGGCGCGAGGTTCAGCGTGCGGCCGTCCCGGCGCCGGGCGCAGCATCAGCGGACCTGCGCGCGCACCGCGGATCATGGCGCGATGCCGCACGCGCGCGGGTCGCCGCGGCTGTGGAGGTACAGACCGAGATCAATCCGCAACTGGTCCCCGACACGCTGGCGCTGATGGCGATCGGCATGGCGCTGTTCCGGACAGGGTTTTTCAGCGGATCATGGCCGCGGCGACGATATCGGCGCTGTGTCGCGACCGGGGTTCTGATCGTGATGCCGCTTTACGTCCCGCTCGTCATCTGGATCGAGCGCACGCAGTTTTCGCCGGTCACGCTGGTTGCGACCGACGCGATCCAGCTTGTCCTGCTGCGACCGTGGCTGGCGATGGCGTGGGCCAGCATGATCATCCTGTTCGTGCAATCGGGATCGGCGGCGTGGCTTGCGGTGCGGCTGTCCGCCACGGGACGGATGGCGTTTTCGAACTATCTGGCGACCAGTATGGTCTGCACGCTGATCTTCGACGGCCATGGCCTGGGCTGGTACGGATATCTGTCGCGGTGGCAGCTGTATCCGGTGGTGGCCGCGCTGTGGGCGGTGATGCTGATCTGGTCCAAGGCCTGGCTCGACCGGTTTCACCATGGTCCGATGGAATGGGTGTGGCGCAGCATGGCGCGGGGACAGTGGCAGCCGATGCGGCTTACCCCTCATCCCCCATCCTGAGTGCGGCGATGAATGCTTCCTGCGGGATGCTGACACTGCCATATTCGCGCATCCGCTTTTTGCCCTCTTTCTGTTTTTCGAGCAGCTTTTTCTTGCGGCTGGCGTCGCCGCCATAGCATTTCGCGGTGACGTCCTTGCGCATCGCCGCAATCGTTTCGCGGGCGATGACCTTTCCGCCGATCGCCGCCTGAATCGGGATTTTGAACAGATGGCGGGGGATGAGATCCTTCAGCCGTTCGCACATGCCGCGCCCGCGCGCCTCCGCCGTGCCGCGGTGGACGATCATGCTGAGCGCATCGACCGGTTCGGCATTGACCATGATGTTCATCTTGACGAGGTCACCGAGCCGGTGGCCGACCTGATGATAGTCAAAGCTGGCATAGCCGCGCGAGATGGATTTGAGCCGGTCGTAGAAATCGAACACGACTTCGTTGAGCGGCAGTTCATAAGTGACCTGCGCGCGACCGCCGACATACGTCAGGTTCTTCTGGATGCCGCGCCGGTCCTGACAGAGTTTCAGGATGCTGCCGAGATAGTCGTCGGGGACATAGATCGTGGCTTCTATCCACGGTTCCTCTATGCTTTCGATCCGGTTGGGTTCGGGCATGTCGGCAGGATTGTGGAGGTGGAGCACGCCCTGCCCGTGAGTCAGGTGAATGTCATAGATCACCGAGGGCGCGGTCGTGATCAGGTCGAGATCATATTCGCGGGTCAGCCGCTCCTGGATAATCTCAAGATGGAGCAACCCGAGGAATCCGCAGCGAAAGCCGAAGCCGAGTGCGGCGCTGCTTTCGGTTTCGAAGCTGAACGACGCATCGTTCAGGCGCAGCTTCGATATGCTTTCGCGCAGTTTCTCAAAGTCATTGGCGTCGACCGGGAACAGGCCGCAGAACACCACCGGCTGGACTTCCTTGAACCCCGGCAGCGCCTCGGCGGCAGGACGCTTCGCATCGGTGATCGTATCGCCGACACGCGTCTGCGCCACTTCCTTGATCTGCGCCGTGATGAACCCGATTTCGCCCGCCGCGATTTCGGTCAATATCTCAATTTTCGGGCGCATGCAGCCGACGCGGTCGACAAGGTGCCGAGTCCCCGCCGCCATGAAAAGGATGTCCTGCCCCTTGCGGATCACGCCGTCGATGACGCGGATCAGGATGACGACGCCGAGATAGGGGTCGTACCAGCTGTCGACGAGCATCGCCTTTAACGGGGCATCACGGTCGCCGCCGGGCGGGGGGATGCGTTCGATGACGGCGTCAAGCACGTCTTCGATGCCGATGCCCGACTTTGCGCTGGTCAGAATCGCGTTCGAAGCATCGAGGCCGATGATATCTTCTATTTCCTTGCGCACCATGTCGGGTTCGGCGGCGGGCAGGTCGATCTTGTTGATGACGGGCACGATCTCATGATCATATTCGATCGACTGATAGACATTGGCGAGTGTCTGTGCCTCCACCCCCTGAGCGGCATCGACGACGAGCAGCGCGCCTTCGCACGCAGCGAGGCTGCGGCTGACTTCATAGGCAAAGTCGACATGGCCGGGCGTGTCCATCAGGTTCAGTTCATAGCCCTTCCAGTCGAGCCGCACCGTCTGTGCCTTGATCGTGATGCCGCGTTCTTTTTCGATGTCCATAGTGTCGAGCACCTGCGCCGACATTTCGCGCGCCGTCAGCCCGCCGGTCGTCTGGATCAGCCGGTCGGCGAGGGTCGATTTGCCGTGATCGATATGGGCGATAATGGAAAAGTTACGAATTTTGTCGAGAGGTGTCATGCAACGGCCCTAGCCGAGCAACACGCGCGCTGCTAGATGGGCGGTAACGGGGTCGCATTCGTTGTCACGCGCAGACCGATCGTGGCGAGCGTGCGTCTTGAGGGGAGTTCACATGCGTCACATTATGTCCATCGCGGTCGCGACCGCGCTTTTCGCCACGCCTGCATTTGCACAGGTCGACAAGAAAGCATCTTCGGGCAAACAGGCCCAGACCAGAGGCGAACAGCAAATTCCGCATTGCGCCAAGCGTATCGGGACCGTCGCCATCGTCGAACCCGATACCCAGTGGTGGCGCGACTATAATCTGGGCAGCCCCGAAAACATCCTGAAGGTATTCGTGCAGCAGTCGGGCTGTTTCGGCCTCGTCAACCGCGGCCGCGCGATGCAGAGCCGCGCGATGGAACGGGCCATGGCCGATGACGGCGAACTCCAGCGCGGGTCAAACCTGGGCAAGGGGCAGGTCAAGACCGCCGACTATTATCTCGAACCCAATATCGTGACCGCCAACCGCAATTCGGGCGGCGGCGGCGCGGGGGCGGCGCTTGGCGCGCTCGGCGGCCTGTTCGGCGGTGTCGGCCGGCTGGCGGGGGCCGTTGCAGGCGGCATCAACGTGAAAAAGGGCGAGGCCAATGTCACATTGTCGATCGTCAATGCCCGCACGACCGAAGAAGAAGCCCTGACGCAAGGCTATGCGCGCAAGACCGATACCAGCTTTGGCGGCGGTGGTGCGCTGTTCGGTGGCGGCGCCTTTGGCGGCGCGGCGGGTGGCGGTTATCAGGACACCGCACTGGGGCAGATCATCGTGCTGGCGTATCTGGATGCCTATACCAAGCTCGTCACGCAGCTGGGCGGCCTGCCCGACAATGCCGCCGCCGCAGCGCCGCGGGCGACGACCAACCGCTGAGTGTCACCCCCCGCCCTGTGCGATGGTGTGACTTGCAGATGGCGGCAGACGCGTTAGCATCTGTCGCCAAAGCGGAGCAGAGGGCAGGATGCGTCACATCGCGATCGTCGGGTCAGGACCGGCGGGCTATTACACCGCAGAAGCTGCCCAGAAGCTGTTCGGCGATGATGTCCGCATCGACATCATCGACCGGCTGCCCGTGCCCTATGGCCTGATCCGGTCGGGGGTGGCGCCCGATCATCAGTCGATCAAGGCGGTCTATCGGCGCTATGAAGCGGTCAGCCTGTCCGGCACTGTCCGGTTCGTCGGCAATGTGACCGTCGGACGCGACGTCAGCATTGCCGAGCTTCAGGCATGTTATGATGCCGTCGTCCTTGCCACCGGGGCGCCCGACGACCGGACGCTCGACATTCCCGGCGCGGATTTGCCCGGTGTCGTCGGATCGGCGGCCTTTGTCGGCTGGTACAATGGCCATCCCGATCATGCCGGCCTGACCCCCCCGCTGGGCGGCCCGGGCGCGGTTGTCATCGGCAATGGCAATGTCGCCCTTGACGTTGCTCGCATCCTGAGCAAGTCGCGCGACGAATTTGCCGGATCGGACATTGCCGCGCACGCGCTCGACAGCCTCGACGCATCGGGCATCGTCCGCATCACCGTGCTGGGTCGCAGAGGCCCGCACCAGATTGCCATGACGCCCAAGGAACTGGCTGAGCTTGGCCATCTCGACCGTGCCCGGCCGTTCGTCGACCCCGCCGACTTGCCGCCCGTGGCAGACGATGCGACGCTCGACCCCGGCACACGAAAATCGGTGACGCATCTGCGCGAATTCGCCGCCGCCGCGCAGGCCGGAAAACCCGTCGCAATCGACTTTGATTTCTATGCCATGCCCGTGCGCATCGAAGGGGACGGCCACGCAGAACGGGTCATTGTCGCGCACACCCGGCTCGACAGCGATCTACGCCCGGTCGCCACGGGGGAAAGCTATGCCGTGCCCGCCAGCCTGATCGTGGCGTGCATCGGCTATCAGACACCCGCGATCGACGGCGTCCCCTATGACGCAGGCCGTGGCCGGTTCGCCAATCAGGACGGGCGGATCCTGCCCGGCCTGTATTGCGTCGGCTGGGCACGGCGCGGCCCCAGCGGCACGATCGGCACCAATCGTCCCGACAGCTATGCCGTGACCGGCCTGATCGCCGCCGATATCGGGCACGGCACGGATGGTCATCGCACAGACAAGCCGGGCCGGGCGGGGCTTGACCGGCTGCTCGCCACCCGGCCCGTCGACATCGTCACGTTTCGCGAGTGGCAACACATCGACGCCGCCGAAATTGCCCGCGCCCGGCGCGGATCGCCACGGGAAAAATTCACGCGCGTGGCAGACATGCTGGGCGCGCGCTGAACTGCGCTGGATTTGACCATTGCCGCCATTCGACTAGGCTGGCCGATGATGTCCGCGACACCGCCCACCCCCGCCACCTTTTTTGCCGACAAGAACCGTGCGTTCTGGCTGTTGCAGGCAGCCGGCTGGACCGGATATCTGCTGTTGCGTGCGGCACAGGGTGTCGCCAACGGAATGACGATTTCGTTTTTCATTCCCGTCCTTGTGTCGACGGCGACCGGCTATTCGCTGACACTGGTCATGGCTGCTGTGTATCGCTGGCTGATCCTGAAGACCCCGATCGTGATCTGGACAGGGACAGTGGCCACGGTCGCGGTCGGAGTCGGCGCCTATTCGGTGATCGACGCGTGGGTGTTTTCGATGATCAACCGCGGCGGCGTGTTCGAGGGAGGGCTGGTGCTTGGCACGGTGCTTATCAACGGCCTGTTGCTGGGGGCGTGGTCGGCGCTTTATTACGGCATCAATTTTTTCCTGCTCGCCGAACGCCAGACGCTGCAACTGCTCAAGCTTGAAGCCATGGCATCTTCGGCGCAGCTGGCGATGCTGCGGTACCAGCTGAATCCGCATTTCCTGTTCAATACACTGAACAGCATTTCGACACTGGTGCTGCTGAAACAGACCGACCGCGCCAATGCGATGCTCAGCCGCCTGTCGTCCTTCCTGCGCTATACGCTGGTCAATGAATCGGAAACGCAAGTGACCGTCGAACAGGAAGTCGAGACATTGAAACTGTATCTCGAAATTGAAAAGATGCGCTTTGAGGAGCGCTTGCGGACGTCGTTCGACGTTGATCCGGCGGTGGCCAGTGCACGATTGCCGTCGCTGCTTTTGCAACCGCTGGTTGAAAATGCGATAAAATATGCCGTGACGCCGATCGAGGACGGCGCCGACATCGCGGTCACGGCACGCCTCGTCGGGGATCGCGTCCACATCACCGTGTCCGATACCGGACCGGGGTTGAACGACAATGCGGTCCGGCCCAGTTATTCGACCGGCGTTGGCCTTGCCAACATCCGCGACCGGCTCAATCAGGCATTCGGCGCGGACCACCGGTTTGAAACACGCAACCAACCGGGGGGTGGGTTCGTTGTGACGGTAGAAATACCGTTTTTGACACAAGAGCAGATGCAAGAGGCCGCATGACCATTCGCACCATAATCGTCGATGATGAAAAACTGGCCATCCAGGGGCTGCAACACCGGCTGGGCGCGCATGTCGATGTCGAAATCATCGACACCTGTCTGAACGGGCGCGAGGCGATCCGCTCGATCAAGACGTACAAGCCCGACCTTGTCTTTCTCGATATCCAGATGCCCGGCTTTGACGGGTTTTCGGTCGTGTCGGGCCTGATGGAAGTGGAACCGCCGCTGTTCGTGTTCGTCACGGCCTATTCGGATCATGCGTTGCGCGCGTTCGAAGCGGATGCGACCGATTATCTGATGAAGCCCGTCGACGAACAGCGCCTTGCCGATACGCTCGACCGGGTGCGCAACCGGCTCCACGAGAAAAAGGGTGTCGAGGAAGCCGGGCGCCTGATGGAAGCGCTCACCGAACATGCGCCCGATGCCGTGGAGGAAATTTCCGATGGGGCCGATACGCTGGCGGCCAACCGCTTTGAAAAGCTGATCAACATCAAGGATCGCGGCCAGATTTTTCGCGTCGATGTCGACACGATCGAACGCATCGACGCGGCGGGGGATTACATGTGCATCTATACCGGTGACAATACGCTGATCCTGCGCGAAACGATGAAGGATCTCGAACGGCGGCTGGACCCGCGCCGGTTCCAGCGCATCCACCGTTCGACCATCGTCAACCTCGACCTGGTGAAACAGGTGAAGCCGCACACCAATGGCGAATGTTTCCTGGTCCTCGATTCAGGGGCGCAGGTGAAAGTGTCACGGTCGTATCGCGATGTCGTCGCGCGGTTCGTTCACTGAAGGCGGGGTCAGCCGCGTCCGGAACCAGTCGGCGAGTTCGTCTTCGGTAAGGTCACCGGACGCGAGCGCGAGGAACGCAATGACAACTTCTGCGTCGGTCGCGGTCAACGCATATCCGTTCAATACAAGAAAGGTTTCGCTGACCACCGCTGCCGTCCGCTTGTTGCCATCGATGAACGGATGATTTCGGGCAATGCCGAATGCATAAGTTGCCGCCAGCGCCGCCGCATCAGGATCGCCATAAGCCGCCAGATTGGGCGCGCGCGCCATTGCACTGTCGAGCAGCCGTGCATCGCGAACGCCATCGCCCCCGCCATGTTCGGCAAGCTGTTCACGATGCGCCGCAAGCGCAACCTCAGTCGCGACCCAAACCCAATCAGTCATGATACTTATTTCGCGAGTTCGCGCAGCGCCAGCTTGCGCCGCTCCATCACATCGCGCGCCGCCGCCATCTGCGCTTCGAAATCGGGACGATGCGGTTTCAGCTCTATGCTGTTACCGACCTGTGTCGCAGCAACATAGTCTCCGGCTTCGGCACCGAGCTTTTTCAATAGCTCCTTAGGCAAGATAACTCCCATCGAATTTCCGATCTTGATGACTTTGAGCGGCATGTTCATACAGCGGTTATAACACACGCTAGACGAATTGCAAGAGCGCCAGCATCTTTACGTCGATCACCACGCCGTCATGCCGTTTGTCCGCGATGAAGCGCGGCACATCCGTCAGTGCCACCCGGTGCACGGTGATATCTTCACCCGCGACGCCGCCGCCATCGCTCACCCGGGTCACGCCATGGGCGCGGACGAATGTGAAGGTTTCGCTGACCATGCCCGGTGATGACGCAAAGGTGCCGATGATTTCGATCCGGTCGGCGCGGTAGCCCGTTTCCTCCTCCAGCTCGCGCGCCGCGGACGTCGCCACGTCCTCGCCTTCGGTTTCGTCACCGACCAGACCGGCGGGAAGTTCGAGGCATGGCGCCTGAAGCGGCACGCGCCATTGTTCGACGAGCAGCACATGCCCATCGTCGATCGCCAGAATGACCGCAGCGCCGATGCCGCGCGCACGCCCGACATATTCCCACGGGCCGCGGCGTTTGGTGACGATATACCTGCCCGTCCAGACAATGTCTTCGGGCGCATCCGTCACAATTCGATCACGCGGTCGGGCAGTTCGTTGCTGTCATCGGTGGCGCGCGGCAAATGGCCATGCAGAATAGCGCCGACTTTTCCCACGGCAGCGACCATGCCGTCGGCCACGCGGCCATTGCGGACATCGGCAATGAGCGCAGCCATCGCGTCCCCCCATGCGGCATCATCGACGCTTTGATGAATGGCCTCGTCGGCCACGATCTCCGCCATCCGTTCGCCCATCGAAAGATAGATGAGGATGCCCGTCCTGCCCGCCGTCCGCGCTTCGGTGCCGACCTTGAACAAGGCAATCGCCCGCCGCCGCACCCGCCGCCGCCGCGTCGCTTTCGGGGTGAGCGCAAGGCGGAGCGGCATGATCGCCAGCGTATAGCGCATGACAAGAAAGGCAGACGCCATCAGCACAAACAGCAGGATATAAAGTTCGGGCATCACCCGGTCGCCCCAGCCGCCCGTGACAAGCCGCAGCAAAACGTCGGGCCAGGCGGGAAACGCCGCGAACAGGACCGGCACCAGCAACATCAGCATGATCGCATAATGCAGCCCGACATCATGATAAGCGTCCGACCGGTCGGCAACGATCGTGACGATTTCACCCGATGTGCCCGCTTCGGCAGCATGAACGGCCGCGCCCACGCGCGCGCGACCGGCGTCGTCCATATGCATCACCATCCCCCCGACGCGCCGCCGCCGCCGCCCGAACCGCCGCCGCCTGAGAATCCGCCACCGCCACCGCCAAAACCACCACCCCAGCCGCCGCCATCACTGTCCCGGCTGTTCACTGCCGCGTTGATGGCGCTCCACAGGATGACCTCGCCAAGTCCGCTGCCGCCACCGTACCGCCGTCCGCCCACGCTGCGCAACAGCGGCAAGATGACGAACAGCAAAATGAAAATGAAGAAAATCACCGCGCCGGGCATGCCGCCCCCGCTGTCGGATTGCTGCGCCTGTGCCCGCGCCGCGCGCGCTGCGGCCTGTTCGGGCGGCAGCTTGATCTGCTCGGCGATCGCATCGACACCGGAATCGATTCCGGCGGGATAATCCCCTGCCTTGAATTTCGGAATCATGACCGAATTGATGATGACACTCGAATAAGCGTCCGTCAGCACCGGCTCGAGCCCATACCCGACTTCGATCCGCGTCCGCCGATCGTTTGGCGCCACGATAAGGATCGCGCCATCATCCTTTTCCTTGGTCCCCAGCGCCCATGTCCGCAGCAACCGGTAGCCATAATCGGCGATGTCTCGCCCCTCGAGACTGGGAATGGTCGCGACCGCAAGTTGATGCCCGGTCGCCGCGTTAATCGCTTTTAGCTTGGCATTGAGCGCAGCCTCCTGCGCCGGATCGAGCAGGTTCGCCGCATCGACGACGGGTTCACCAACAAGTGGTGGAAACGTCTGCGCGTTTGCGGGAAGCACCGCAAACAGGAGGAAAACGAATAACCACCAATGTGCTCCGGCGAAAGCCGGAGCCTTGGACGCTCGTCGCACTCTCCCCTGCAAGGCTCCGGCCTGCGCCGGAGCACGGAGCGCATTTGTCATCGAGCGTCTCTAAAACTTCACCGTCGGTGCACGGTCGGCGTCGGGTGCCGTGGCGGTGTAGGTCGTCATGGGTTTCGAGCCGTAGAAAATCTTTGCACCAATTGCGTCGGGGAACGTCCGGATGGTCGTGTTATAGGACTGTACCGCCGCATTATAATCCTTGATCGACACGTTGATGCGATTTTCAGTGCCCTCAAGCTGCGATTGCAGCGCAAGGAAGTTCGCATTGGACGTGAGCTGCGGATAGGCTTCGGTGATGTTGCGGATGTTGACAAGCGCTGCGGTCACTGCACCTTGCGCATCCTGAAACGCCTTGACCTTTGCCGGATCAGTCAGATCGGCGGGTGCGAGCGGCGTGGATGTTGCGCGTGCCCGCGCCTCTGTCACTTGCGTCAGAACAGTGGATTCCTGCTTGGCAAACCCCTTTACGGTTTCAACCAGATTGGGAATCAGGTCCGCCCGCCGCTGATAATCGGCCTGCACATTTGCCCATTTTCCCTTTGCGTTTTCTTCCGCAGTCGGGATCGAATTGATTCCGCATCCGGCGAGCGACACAGCCGCAAAAGGCGCAAGCACAGCAAACCGGCGGTCAAACGTCATGGCAATCCTCCAACGAAACTGTCGTAGCCGCGCAATACACGAAAGCGCCGCCGGGGTGCAATTCGTTTCGCAGCCGCCCGACAGCAAGGGTTGCAATCGAGTGCAGCACTGTCATGGTAAGGGGCTTGTTCACACATACGAGGGGTTGGCGTCATGAGTATGGTTTCGGAATTCAAGGCCTTCATCAACAAGGGCAATGTCCTTGACCTTGCCGTCGGTGTCATCATCGGTGCTGCATTCGGCAAGATCGTGACCGCGCTGACCGATGATTTCATCACCCCGATCCTCAGCATACTGACGGGCGGCATGGATTTTGCTAACATGTACGTGCCGATCGGCGCGGTGCCCGCCGGAACGCCCGCCACGCTGACGGCGATGAAAGCGGCCAATGTGCCCGTCTTTGCTTATGGTCATTTCATCACAGAGATCATCAATTTCGTGATTCTGGCGTTCGTGATCTTCATGATCGTCCGCACCGCGAACAAGGCAATGAAGCGCGCCGATGATGCCGCCACGCCCGAAGACGTCCTGTTGCTTCGCGAAATTCGCGACAATCTGAAGAAGTAGGCTCGTCATATATTTCGTCATTCCCGCGAAGGCGGGAATCCAGCTTCCGAATTCGATTTTCAGGAGTTGGACCCCCGCCTTCGCGGGGGTGACGGATTGGTTTTAGGCCGCAGCCAGATCCTCGGCGGTGGCGCTCGCAAGGCTGGTGCCGTCGAGGATGCGGGCGGTATCGTCTCGCACGTGCAGCATCGCGCGGCGGATGGCGCAGTCGGCTTCGCTGCGGCAGTCCGTGCACCGCTTGTACGCTGTCCGGCTGACGCAGGGTACAAGTGCCAGTGGCCCTTCGATCGTGCGGATAATGTCGCCGAACGAAATCAGATGCGCCGGCCGTGCCAGATGAAATCCGCCCGATTTCCCGCGCGTCGACACCACGAAACCCGCGTTGCGGAGTTCGCCCAATATGATTTCGAGGAATTTGCGCGGAATCTGTGCGTCATCGGCGATGCGGCTCATCGGAACGGGCGGTTGGCCGGTCGTTTCACTGGCGAGAACGAGCATGGCACGCAGCGCGTAACGGGATCGTTGGGTCAACATCATCGTCTCATAACGCGCTGAACATGAACGGCAAGTTGAACGCACTCTTTTAATTCATGGTTGCTGCCCTATATTGGTACTGCCGGATTCGTCCGGAGATGGTGATGAATGATGTCGTGTCATAGACACAGCGGACCCGGGGGCGGTACCCGGCGGCTCCACCAGAATTTTCGCAGCGTTGCGGCGATTCTGACGGGGCCGAACTAGGATCGACGTGTGTTGAAAAGCGGTATTTTTGCCAGGCCTGAATGCGCCTTAAAACCGTTCAAAACCAATAGGTGCCAACGATAACGAGGCCCTCGCAATTGCTGCCTAACCCGATCTTCACGGATTAAGTTAGAAAGCCTGAGCGCGGTACGGACCACACCGGGCAACAGAAGTGGATACCAGCGGCCCGGGGAGCGCCGGGCAACAGAAGCTCCCCACTTCCGGCAAGCGGCATATCATCGGCCGCGACAGTGGCAACGGCGTTTCGTTCCGTTGCCGACCCTGCTACAGGGGCGTCATGCAAAGCACCGAAATCCTGATTCTTGGCGGCGGGCTGGTCGGCCTCACGCTCGCGCTGGCGCTTGATGCGCATGGCATCCGGACGATTGTCGTGGATCCGGCCGATCCGGCGCAGACAGTGTCCGCCACATTCGATGGCCGCGCGTCGGCAATTGCGTCGGCATCGTGGCGGATGCTCGACGTGATCGGGCTGGCGGACAAGATCGGCCCGCATGGCTGCAAGATCCGGCGAATCGAAGTGCGCGACGGCCTGTCGAAGGAGGCGCTCGATTTTACACCGGGCGACGACGCGCTTGGCACGATGGTCGAAAACCGCATCCTGCGCCGCATCCTGCACGAGGCCGCCGTGGCCGCGCCGCATATCGACCTGCGCCAGCCCGCACATGCCGCGGTCGAGCGCGACGCATCCGGAGTCAGGGCGACACTGAACGATGGCACGGTGGTGACGGCCGACCTGCTCGTCGCAGCGGAAGGACGCAATTCGCCGACGCGGACCGCCGCCGGCATCCGCACGGCCAGCTGGCCCTATGACAGCGCGGCGATTATTTCTGCGTTCGATCACAGCATTCCGCATGACAATGTCGCGCACGAGATTTTCTATCCGCAAGGGCCATTCGCGCTGTTGCCGATGCTGCCCGGAAACCGGTCTGCATTGGTGTGGACCGTCGACGCACGGGACGCAGGGGGCGTCATGGCGCTGAGCGATCATGCCTTTGCCGTCGAGGCGCAAAAGCGGACTGGCGGCATCCTGGGCGATGTGTCGGCGGCGGCGCCCCGGTCGACCTATCCGTTAAGTTTCCATCATGCCGCCAACATTGTCGGCGAACGGCTTGCCCTCGTCGGGGATGCGGCCCACGGCATTCACCCGATCGCGGGACAAGGCCTGAACCTGGGCTTTCGCGACATTGCCGCATTGACCGAAGTGCTGGTCGACGGCGCCAGGATCGGCCTGCATCCGGGCGATGCGCAGGTGCTCGCTCATTATCAGCGGTGGCGGAGCATGGATACGCTGTCAGTGTCAGTCGCGACGGACACGCTCAACCGCCTGTTCGCCATTCGCGGACGACCGGCGCGGGCCGTCCGGCGATTCGGGTTGCGCGCGGTGCAGAAAATTGCACCGCTCAAATCGCTGTTCATGGCAGAAGCGCGCGGCGAGAGCGGGACCGTGCCCAAATTGCTGCAGGGACTCGCGGTCTGATCCGTCGGCCGGTCGCTGACCTCATCGCTGACCCCGCATAGTCACAAATCATGCATGGAACATAATCGGGCGGCACAAGTTTCTTGTTGCAACCAATGCTGCGGTGCGGGATAATCAGGAATGCAGTTTCGTGCGCTTTCGGTGATGTGCCTTCTGGCCGCATGTGCCCAGGCCAAACCGCCGCCGCCGCCTGCACCAAATGTATCGGTGTCTGCGCCGCTGCAACGTGACGTCACTGACTGGGACGATTATGTCGGCCGGTTCGAGGCGGCACAGGATGTCGAGATCAAGCCGCGCATTTCGGGCACGGTGCAGAGCGTCAATTTCCGCGAAGGCGTTGAAGTCGGGCAGGGGCAGGTGCTGTTCGTCATCGATCCCCGGCCTTATCGTGCCGCGCTGGCTCAGGCGAATGCCGACGTCGCCAAAGCGCAGGCGCAGGTGGCGAATGCACGCACCGAACTGTCCCGCGCGCAAAAGCTGATCGACGCCGAAGCGATCAGCCGTGAAGACTATGAAACCAAACTGGCCAATTTGCGAAGCGCGCTGGCCAGCGTTGGCGCCGCGCGCGCGAATGCCGATGCCAAGGCACTGGATTTGTCATTCACCACGGTCCGGTCGCCGATTGCGGGACGCGTATCGGACAAGCGGGTCTCGGTGGGGTCCTATGTGGCCAGCGGGACGACCGTGCTGACGCGCGTCGTGACCGTCGATCCCATCCGTTTCGGCTTTGACGGCGCCGAAAGCTTTTACCTGAAATATGTGCGGCAGGCGCAATCGGGCGAACGGGGATCGTCACGCTATACACCCAATCCCGTCGATATCCAGCTGGCCGATGAAAAGGGATATCGCTGGCACGGGCGCATGCGATTTGTCGACAATGCGATCGATCCGCAATCGGGAACGATCCGCGCCTATGCCGAAGTGGCCAATCCCGCAGGATTCCTGGTCCCCGGCATGTTCGGACGCGCGCGATTGCTGGGGTCGGGCACCTATCATGCCATGCTGGTCCCCGATGAAGCGATTGTCACGGATCAGACGCGCCGGTTTGTCTATGTGATCGGCCGCGATGGCAAGACGGTGCAGCGACCGGTCGAAACCGGCCCGCTGGTCGAAGGGCTGCGCGTGATCAAGACGGGCATCGCGCCCACCGAAAAAGTGGTGATCGACGGTCTGGCACGGTTGCAACCGGCCATGGCCGTGTCGGCAAGAACGGTCCAGATCAAGCCGCGCGCCGCCGATGATTCGCCGACCGCACTGCCGCTGAGCGCGCCGCCCGCGTCAGAAGCCACGACCCGTTAGGGCCGCCCGATGCGCCTGCCCCATTTCTTTATCGACCGGCCGATCTTTGCCGCGGTCCTGTCAATCCTGATCGTGATCATCGGCATCATTGCCTATCCGTCGTTGCCGGTTGCGCAATATCCCGAAATTGCGCCGCCGACCGTCGTCGTGTCCGCCAATTATCCCGGCGCGACAGCGGAAACGCTTGCCGAGACGATTTCAGCGCCGCTCGAAGAATCGATCAACGGCGTCGAAAACATGATCTATATGCAATCGTCGTCGACCGGCGACGGCAATGTCGCGATCACGGTCACGTTCAAGGCGGGCACTAACATCGACCAGGCGCAGGTCCTGGTGCAAAACCGGGTCGCCACCGCCGAACCGCGCCTGCCCGAAGAAGTCCGGCAGATTGGCGTGACAGTGCGCAAGAATTCGCCCGACCTGCTGATGGTCATGACATTATATTCGCCCGACACGTCGCTGAGCAACCAATATGTCGCAAATTATGCGACGTTGCAGGTCATCGACCGGCTGAGCCGGATTCCCGGGGTGGGCGGTGTCCGGGTCATCGGCGGGCGCGACTATAACATGCGCATCTGGATCGATCCGGATGCGGCATCGTCACGCGATCTGACCGTCGACGAAATCATCGCGGCTATCCGCGCCCAGAATGTTCAGGTTGCGGCCGGATCCGTCGGGCAACCCCCGTTCAATCAGGGCGGCACGGCGTTTCAGCTTGGTATCCAGACCGAAGGGCGGCTGACATCGACCAGCCAGTTCGGCACGATCGTCATCAAAAGCGATGCGCAGGGCCGACTGACGCGGTTGCGCGATGTCGCGCGGATCGAACTGGGGGCGCAGGATTATGGCACCAACGCCTACCGGGACGGTTTTCCGACGGCGGGCCTTGCCGTCACGCAATTGCCCGGATCCAATGCGCTGACCACCGCCGATGCCGTCAGCCGGGAAATGGCCGAGATCGCCAAGTCGTTTCCGCCGGGCCTGGTTTATTCGATCCCGTATAATCCGACCGAATATATCAGTGCATCGATCGAAGCCGTGCAGCACACTTTGTTCGAAGCGATCGTCCTGGTCGCGCTTGTCGTGCTGATTTTTCTGCAAAGCTGGCGCGCCTCTGTCATTCCGATCATCGCAATCCCGGTTTCGCTGATCGGCAGTTTCGCGGCGATGGCGGCGTTCGGGTTTTCACTCAACAATCTGTCGCTGTTCGGGCTGGTCCTTGCCATCGGGATCGTCGTCGATGACGCGATCGTCGTTGTCGAGAATATCGAACGGCTGATGGATGAAGAGGGGCTGTCCCCGCGCGACGCCGCGCACAAGACGATGGACGAAGTGTCGGGCGCGCTGATCGCGATTGCGCTGGTGCTGTGCGGGGTGTTTATTCCGACGGCGTTCATTCCGGGCATTTCAGGGGCGTTTTACAAACAGTTCGCCCTGACGATTGTCAGCGCAACCGCGATTTCGGCATTCGTCTCGCTGACCTTGTCGCCCGCACTGGCTGCACTGATCCTGAAACCGAAACAGGAAGCGGCACCAGCGCCGGGATGGCGCGGCGCACCGGGGCGGTTTGCCCGCGGGTTCAATCATGGCTTTGACAGGCTGTCCGACCGCTATGGCAGGCTGACGGCGCGGTTCGTGCGCGCGCTCGGCGTGATTGCCATCGCTTATGTCCTCCTTCTCGGCATTGCGGGCTGGCGGTTCTGGGCAACGCCGACGGGATTTATTCCCGCGCAGGACCAGGGCTATCTGATCGGGGTCGTCCAGTTGCCGCCCGGCAGTTCGTTGCAGCGCACCGACGAAATCGTGCAGCAGGCCGCCCGGCTGGCGCGGGCCAACCCCAATGTGAAAGCAACGATCGCATTTGCCGGATTCGATGGCGCGACGTTTACAACCGCGCCGAACGCGGGTGCAATCTTCATGCCGCTCAAGGATTTCGCCGACCGCAAAAGCACCGCCGACGAAATCGCAAATGCGCTTCGCAAGGCCTATGGCGGGATAACGGCCGGCAATATCCTGGTCGTCGCACCGCCACCCGTGCGCGGCATCGGCACCGGCGGCGGTTTCAAGATGATGATCGAAGATCGCAGCGGGGCGGGCTATGCCGCGCTTGAGGGCGCGGCGTTCAAGATGATGATGGCCGCCAATCAGGAGGCTGGCCTGACATCGGTCTTCACGCAATTCAACACCAAGACACCGCGGCTGCGCGCCGAAATCGACCGCGAACGCGCAGAGCAGATGGGCGTGCCGGTCCAGTCGATCTTTTCCACGCTGGGCACTTATCTCGGCTCGTCCTATGTTAATGATTTCAACTTTCTGGGTCGCACGTACCGCGTCACGGCACAGGCCGATGCGCCGTACCGCGATGACATTGGCGATATCGGGCGGCTGAAGACGCGTTCGGCCGCTGGCAACATGGTGCCACTGTCGGCGATCATGACGCTGAAAAACGACAGCGGCCCTTATCGTGTCGTGCGGTTCAACCTGTACCCGGCCGCCGAACTGCAGGGGGATACGAAGCGCGGATATTCGTCGGGCCAGTCACTGGCCACGATGGATGCGCTGGCAAAGGCAAATTTGCCGCAAGGGTTCGCCTATGAATGGACCGAACTGGCGTTTCAGCAGCAGCAGGCCGGCAACACCGGCGCACTGGTATTCGGCCTCGCCGTGATTTTCGTATTCCTGTTGCTGGCCGCGCAATATGAAAGCCTCGTCCTGCCGCTTGCCGTCATCCTGATCGTGCCGATGTGCCTGCTTGCCGCCATTGTCGGTGTCGGGCTGATGGGGCGCGACAATAATATCCTGACGCAGATCGGCCTGGTCGTCCTGATCGGGCTGGCGGCGAAAAATGCCATTCTCATTGTCGAATTTGCGCGCCAGGGTGAGGATGACGGGCTTCAGCCGCGCGCTGCGGCCGAACGCGCCGCCCATCAGCGCCTGCGCCCCATATTGATGACGTCGATTGCGTTCATCCTCGGCACGCTGCCGCTGGTCATCGCCACGGGACCGGGGGCCGAAATGCGGCAGGCGCTGGGGATTGCGGTGTTTTTCGGGATGATCGGCGTGACGGTGTTCGGGCTGCTCTTCACGCCATCCTTCTACATTATCAGCCGCAAGCTGGGCGACAAAGTCAGCGCCTGGCGGCAGCGCACGCCGGCAGCGCCAGCCGGGGAGCCTGCGGAATGAGGGGGATCGCGATTCTCGTCGCACTCGCGCTGTCGGCCTGCGCAGTCGGGCCGGATTACCGGCGTCCGGCCGCGCTGCTCCCCGCACAGGTCAGGCTGCACGAAGCCCTGACGTCTGGCACGGTCGTTCCAACCCCCTTGCCGCAGCGGTGGTGGGCATTGTTCGAGGACCCGGAGCTTGACCGTCTGGTCGAACGGGCGCTGGTCAGGAACATCGACTTGCGCGTTGCCGCCGCCAATCTTCAGCGGGCCCGGGCGCTGCTGTCCGAAGCGGGGGCGGCGCGGCTGCCGACGTCGGACACATCAGCGCAATATGCACGCAGCCGCAGCCGGAGTGCGACCACAGGACAGCCCGTGACGCGCGATTATTTCGCACTCGGCTTCGATGCGTCCTATGAAGTCGACCTGTTCGGTGGGGTTGGCCGGTCGATCGAGGCCGCCACCGCCGACGCCGACGCCGCGCAGGCTGCGGTCGATGGCGCACGCGTCGCCGTCGCCGCCGAAACCGCGCGCGCTTATGCACAGGCCTGTTCCTTTGGCGCGCAGGCCGATGTCGCACGCGATACCGAAGCCTTGCAGGCACGCACGGCCGACCTGACGCAACGACGTCGTGCCGCCGGACGCGGGACACGCAGCGAAGTCGATCAGACACAGGTGCTTGTCGAACAGGCGCGTGCGCAAATCCCCGCGTTCGAGGCCGAACGCCGCGCCGCACTGTACGCACTCGCGGTCCTCACAGGTGATCCGCCCGTAACCATCATGGACACCGCAGCGGCCCGGTGCCGCACGGTGCCCTCTGCGCGTCAGCCCTTGCCGGTCGGCGACGGACAGGCGCTGCTGTCCCGCCGCCCCGATATTCGCCAGGCCGAACGACAGCTTGCCGCCGACACCGCGCGCATCGGCGTGGCGACGGCTGCGCTATATCCGTCGATCACGTTGCTCGGCGGGCTCACGCTGGGCGGCAGCACGATCGGCGACATCGGCAAATCATCGGGGTTCGGCTATTCACTGGGGCCGCTGATCCGATGGAATTTCCCGTTCAGTGGTGCCGCCCGTGCGCGGGTTCGCGAAAACAGGGCGATCGCAGAAGGGTCGCTGGCGAAATTCGACGGCACCGTGCTGACCGCGCTCAAGGAAACCGAACAGGCGCTGGCACGGCTGGGCGGTGCCACCGCACGAGAGGCTGCGCTGGCGCGTGCCGTGACTGCGAGCAGCGACGCCGCCCGCCTGTCGCGCATCCGGTTTGATTATGGGGCGGACAATTTCCTGCAACTGCTCGATGCCGAACGCCAGCGTGCTGCCACCCGTGCCGCACTGGCACAGGCACAGGCCGACCGCGCCGACACGCAGATCAGCCTGTTCAAGGCACTGGGCGGCGGCTGGTAAGGCGACGACGCATCATCCGGCGTCGATGCGGGCCAGCACAGTCCCTTCGCTCACCTGCCTGCCAGTTTCGGCGTTGAGTTCGGCAACGGTGCCGTCGAACGGCGCAGTCAGCGAATGCTCCATCTTCATGGCTTCGAGCGTGAGGAGTTTCTGGCCCCTGGTCACGGTCTGGCCCCGCGTGACGTCAACGGCAATGATCCGGCCGGGCATGGGGGAGAGGATGGTGCCGGAGGAGGCGGGGCCGTGGGTTGAGCCGTTTGCGCGGTAAGGTGCAGTTATAAAGGCAGCGCCATCCCGGAACATCGTGGACACCTGTCCCCGCTGCATCATTCCGTTTCGGCCGCTGCGCCAATAGTCTGCATATGCGTCGGCATCGTCGATGAATTCGATATGCGTCTTTTCGCCATCAACCGATAGTGTTACCCGACGTTCCCGGTCCCGATTCAATCTGAAGCCGAGCCAATTGGCAAATCGATTTTCATCGCCGCGAGCGGTCGGCGCGGGGTGAAAGTCGTCATGAAAAACGGCTTGCTCCGCAGCCATCTGCAGCACGACATCGGCGGCCGCGGGTGCCGCGGTGAGCGCGTCTGAACGATCCGCGATAAAGCCGGTCGTGACATTTCCGGCAACGAATTCGGCATCGCGGGCCACGCGCTGCAAAAACCACGCATTGGTTTTCACGGGACTGCAATGGACGCCGCCGCACGCGATCGCCAGTGCATCGACGACTTCGTTTCTGGTGTTGCCGGTGACGATCAGTTTCGCGATCATCGGGTCGTAGAATGGAGACACATGGTCGCCGCTCCGGACTCCTGTTTCGATCCTTTTTGAATTGTGAAACTGAAGCGTGTCCAACCGCCCCACACTCGGCAGAAACCCCTTTGCCGGGTCCTCGGCATACAACCGCGCTTCCATGGCCCAGCCATTGATGCTCAGTTCGTCCTGCCGCTTCGGCAGCGCCTCGCCGCTCGCCACGCGGAGTTGCCATTCGACCAGATCGACGCCGGTGATTTCCTCGGTCACGGGATGTTCGACCTGTAACCGCGTGTTCATTTCCATGAACCAGATGCGGTCCGCGCGCAGGCCTTCGGACGCGTCGGCGATGAACTCGATCGTGCCTGCGCCGATATAATCGACTGCCTTTGCCGCCTTCACTGCCGCCGCGCAAAGCTGTTCGCGGGTTGTTTCGTCCATGCCCGGTGCGGGGGCTTCCTCGATCACTTTCTGGTGCCGCCGCTGGAGCGAGCAGTCGCGTTCGAACAAATGGACGATGTTGCCGTGGGTGTCGCCGAATATCTGCACCTCGATATGGCGCGGACGCTGGATATATTTTTCGATGAGCACATGCGCGTTGCCGAACGAGGCGGTGGCCTCGCGCTGGCAACTGGCGAGCGCATCGGCGAAGTCGCCCGCGTCCTCGACCTTGCGCATCCCCTTGCCGCCGCCGCCCGCTACCGCCTTGATAAGGACGGGATAGCCGATCTCGGCGGCGCGCTCGCCCAGGAACGCCGGGTCCTGATTCGCGCCCATATAGCCGGGGGTGACCGGCACGCCTGCTGCGGCCATCAGCGTTTTGGCGGCATCCTTCAGCCCCATCGCGGTGATGCTGGCGGGCCGCGGGCCGACCCAGACCAGCCCCGCATCGATCACGGCTTGCGCGAATTCTGCGTTTTCCGACAGAAAACCATAGCCCGGATGGATCGCCTCCGCGCCGGTGGCGAGCGCGGCGGCAATGATCTTCTCACCGACAAGATAACTCTCGCGTGCCGGCGACGGCCCGATATGCACCGCCTCATCCGCCTGCCGCACATGCAGCGCCATAGCGTCGGCATCAGAATATACGGCGACGGTACGGACGCCCATGGCGCGCGCCGTGCGGATGATCCGGCAGGCGATTTCGCCGCGATTGGCAATGAGGAGGGAGGTGATCATACTCACATCCGGAACACCCCAAAGCGGGGCGCCTCCTCGACCGGTGCGTTCAGGCACGCGGCGAACGCCAGTCCCAGGACGTCGCGCGTCTGGGCCGGGTCGATGATCCCGTCATCCCACAGCCGCGCGGTCGCGTGGTAGGGGTTGCCTTCATCTTCGTATTTCTGGCGGATCGGGGCCTTGAAGGCTTCGGCTTCCTCTGGCGTCCAGTTGTCCGCGTCGCGGTGGACCGTTGCCAGCACTGACGCCGCCTGTTCGCCGCCCATCACGCTGATCCGCGCATTGGGCCAGGTGAACAGGAAGCGCGGGGAATAGGCCCGCCCGCACATGCCGTAATTGCCCGCGCCAAAGCTGCCGCCGATCAGCACGGTGATCTTGGGCACGCTTGCGGTGCCGACGGCGGTGACAAGCTTCGCGCCGTGCTTGGCGATCCCTTCGGCCTCATATTTGCCGCCGACCATGAAGCCGCTGATATTCTGGAGGAACAGCAGGGGTATCCGCCGCTGGCAGGCGAGTTCGATGAAATGCGCGCCCTTTTGCGCCGCTTCGCTGAACAGCACGCCGTTGTTGGCGAGAATCGCGACCGGCATCCCCCAGATATGCGCGAAGCCGCAGACAAGCGTGATGCCGTAGAGCGATTTGAATTCGTGAAACTCGCTGCCATCGACGATCCGCGCGATGACTTCGTGGACATCATAGGGCGCGCGGACGTCGTCGGGGATGATGCCGTAGAGGTCTTCGGCGTCATATCTGGGCGGCCTTGGTGCGCTTGCGGACGCAGGCGCTCTGGCGTCCCGGGCTCCTGCCTGCGCAGGAGCGCAATGGCTGATAATATCGCGCACGATGGTCAGCGCATGTTCGTCATTTTCCGCGACATGATCGACCACACCCGATTTGCGCCCGTGGGTGTCCGCACCGCCCAGTTCCTCGGCAGTGATGATTTCGCCGGTCGCGGCTTTTACCAGCGGTGGCCCGGCGAGGAAGATCGTTCCCTGTCCGCGCACGATGACGGTTTCGTCGGACATGGCGGGAACATAGGCCCCGCCTGCGGTGCAGCTGCCCATGACGCAGGCGATCTGCGGGATTTGCCGCGCCGACATGTTCGCCTGATTGAAGAATATCCGCCCGAAATGGTCGCGGTCGGGGAAGACCTCTGCCTGATGCGGCAGGTTCGCGCCGCCTGAGTCGACCAGATAGATGCACGGCAGCCGGTTTTCCAGCGCGACCTCCTGCGCGCGGAGGTGTTTCTTGACTGTCATCGGATAATAAGTGCCGCCCTTCACCGTCGCGTCGTTCGCGACGATCATGCACTGGCGGCCCGACACGCGGCCGATGCCCGCGATCACCCCCGCGCCGGGGACTTCGCCGTCATAGAGGTCATTGGCGGCCAGCTGGCCAATTTCAAGAAACGGCGATCCCGGATCGAGCAGCCGTTCCACCCGTTCGCGCGGCAACAGCTTCCCGCGCGCGACATGCCGCTCTCGCGATGTCGCGGTACCGCCAAGCGCCGCCTCTGCCACACTGGCCCAGAGGTCGTCCTTCAGCGCCCGGTTATGCGCAGCCCGCGCCTTCGATACGGCGTCCTCGGCGTTGTACGATGTCGGCAATACGGGCGCGCTCATGCGATGTGCCCCTTCGCGGCTTCGCGGAGAAGAATAAAGGGCTTCATGCCGCCCCCACCAGTTCGCGTCCGATCAGCATCCGGCGGATCTCGTTCGTTCCGGCACCGATGTCGAGCAGCTTGGCATCGCGGTAAAAACGTTCGACCGGCCAGTCCTTTGTGTAACCTGCGCCGCCCAAGGCCTGAATCGCTTCATTCGCGACACGGACCGCGTTCTCGCTGGCGAGGAGGATGGCGCCCGCCGCGTCGAAACGCGTCGTCCGGCCCGCATCGCAGCTTTTGGCGACAGCATAGACATAGGCGCGCGCCGAATTGAGCGCGACATACATGTCCGCCACCTTGCCCTGCATCAGCTGGAACGCGCCGACGGGTTTGCCGAACTGCTTGCGCGTGCGGACATAGGGGAGGACGACGTCGAGGCACGCCTGCATGATGCCGAGCTGAATGCCGGCGAGCACGGTGCGTTCATAATCGAGGCCGGACATCAGGATGCCGACGCCGCCGTTCACCGGGCCGATGACATTTGCGTCGGGCACTTCGCAATCGTTGAAAACCAGTTCGGCCGTGGGCGACCCGCGCATGCCCATCTTGTCGATCTTTTGCCCGATGCTGAATCCGGGCATATCCTTTTCAATGAGGAAGGTCGTGATCCCCCCCGCGCCTGCACCGGTGCGGGCATAGACGACGAGCGTGTCGGCACAGGCGGCGTTGGTGATCCAGAATTTCGTGCCGTTGAGAACATGGCCGCCCTGCACTGCATCAGCACGCAGTGTCATCGAGACGACGTCCGAACCGGCGCCGGTTTCCGACATGGCGAGCGAACCGACATGGTCGCCGCTGATCAGTTTCGGCAGATATTTTGCCTTTTGTTCCGGGTTTGCCCAGCGCGCGATCTGATTGATGCACAGATTCGAATGCGCGCCATAGGACAGGCCGACCGACGCCGACGCCCGCGCGACTTCTTCCTGCGCGACGACATGTTCGAGATAGCCGAGTCCCAGCCCGCCATCCGCCTCGGCAACCGTGATTCCGTGCAGGCCGAGCGCGCCCATCGCTGGCCAGAGTTCGCGCGGGAAACGATCCGTCGCGTCGATCCCGGCCGCCAGCGGCACAATCCGGTCTGTCGCGAACCGGCGCGTCGTGTCGCGGATCATGTCCGCCGCCTCACCCAGCGCAAAGTCGAAATCCGTCACCACCACATATGTCCCGCTGCAATCCTGATGCGTGATGCCCGTTTGCACGCCGCATGAAAAGCAACTTGTGAAATGTCGACGAATTGCAATCGTCAATGGCGATGATCAGTGGTGTGGTGCCCAGGGACGGGATCGAACCGCCGACACTGCGATTTTCAGTCGCATGCTCTACCAACTGAGCTACCTGGGCCGGGCGCGCAAGACGCGAAGAGGGCGCTCTTATGCGGACGGTGCGCGGCTGTCCAGCCTTCACATGCGCGTCACGCGCACGCTCTGATTGCGAAAGGTGGCGGTGCCAAAGACTGTCATGAACGCAATATCAGTCGCGTCGCGCCCCACGGCGATGCGGACGATATCATCGGCGCGCGCCATGCCAGTGGCGTCGACAAGGTGCCAGGCATCGTCGAGCCAGACTTCGACCACGGCATGGAAATCGGGCGGCGTCACGTCCGGCGCATAGGCCGATACGATCCGCGCCGGAATCATCGCAGCGCGCGAAAAACTGGCCAGCAGATGCGCATAATCGCGGCACACGCCCTGACGCTGGACGAACGTGTCCGACGCCGTGGTATCGGTCGTCGAGGCCCCCGGCACATAAGCGATGCTGGTGGTGATCCAGTCGCGCATCGCCGCGATTTTCCGGCCGCCCGGCAGATTGCCAAAGTCATGCGCGACCAGCGCTTCGAACTTGTCGCTTTCGCAATAACGGCTGGGCAGCAGATAGGGAACGACGAGCGCAGGCAGGTCACGCGGATCGGCCGCGGACAATGTGTCGAGCGGCACCACGACGCGGTCGACGTCGACGATGGCGCTATAATGGGCATGAAACTGACCCACACCGGCGGCCCAGGTCCGCTGGCCAACGGCTTCATTGCCTTCGACCGGGCGGAGGCGCTCGGGCGAGGCGACTGTCAGCTTGTCGCCGATGATCCGCTGATCCGCCATTTGCGCGACCTCGACCTGCAACAGGACATCATGCGGTTCGGGCAGGTCATAGTCGAGGACAACATCGATTTCGATGCGCATGGGCGAAGACCTTTTCTAAACGGGAAATATGGCTATGCGCCCTATTCTGACGACAGGAAAACATATGAGCGCGATATTTGTTCGGATGATGCGCGGCACTGGCACTGCAATGCTGTTCGTGGTGATTGCGATCTGTCTCTCGATCGTCGTCGTGCCGCCGTTTCTCGACCGGATTTATTATCGCGGTGCCAAAACCGGCCATTTCGACGGCACGCGATTTTTCAATCCCGACGGCGAAGACACGATCGTCGCGCCGACGGGTGGCAATCGCAGCAATTTCATTTTCCGTTATCTGACCAGCAGCGACGGGCGACCGGCCTGGCCCGCGCACATTCCCGTGACACCGGCGCACGTCGCGGCGCGGGTCGACGGCACGCAGATGGTGGCGACGTGGATCGGCCATGCGACCGTTCTGATCCAGACACAGGGCCTCAATATCCTGACCGACCCGATTTACGGCGACACCGCCGGACCTTTTGGTATTGGCCCCCGCCGTGTCGCCGCGCCGGGCATCGCGTTCGATGATTTGCCGCGGATCGACATCGTCCTCGTCAGCCACAATCATTATGATCATATGGACCTTGGCACGCTCAAGCGGCTGTGGGATCGCGACAGACCGCTGATCGTCACCAGCCTGGGCAATGATGCCGTCATGCAGGCGGCGGGCATCACGTCGGTCGCACGCGACTGGGGCGGCCGTGTTCCGGTCCGGCCCGGGGTCGATGTGATCGTCACGCGTAACCATCACTGGGACAGCCGCTGGGGCGTCGACCGCAACCGCGCGCTGTGGTCGAGCTTTGTCGTGACGCTGCCAGGCGGCAATATCATGTTTTCGGGCGATACGGGGCTGGGCGACGGCAAGTGGCCCGCCGAAGCCGCGCGTTATGGCCCGATCCGCCTCGCCCTGATCCCGATCGGCGCATTCCGGTTTCAGCCCGGCCAGATGGGCATCGGCAGCCATATCGGCCCGATCGATGCCGCAGAGGTGTTCGTCCGTTCGCGCGCGCGCGCGGCAATCGGCATCCACTGGGGGACGTTCCGGCTGAGTTACGAAGCCTATGACACCCCGCCCAAATTGCTTGAGGCGGTGAAGGCATGCCGAGGCATCAGCGGGTTTGACACAGTGCCGATCGGGCGATCGACCGAAATCATGGCCGCAGACACACCGGTGCCGCTCTTGCCAGTCATTCCACTCGATCCGAAATGCCTCGACACGCCGACAGTGCGCGCGCTGCGTTAGGACGCGCCGACGACGCTTTCGGGCAAGTCCTTGCCGAACACGCGCTGATAATATTCGGCGACAAGGCTGCGTTCGGCTTCGTCGCATTTGTTCAGGAACGACAAGCGAAAGGCAAAGCCGACATCCTTGAAGATCAGCGCATTCTGGGCCCAGGTGATGACGGTGCGCGGTGACATGACCGTCGAAATGTCACCGTTGATAAAGCCCTGCCGCGTCAGATCGGCGACGCGGACCATGTTGTCGACTTCCTGACGGCCGCCGTCATGGTCATATTCGCCCGATTTGGCGAGGACGATCTGCGCCTCGATCTTTGCAGGCAGGTAATTGAGCGTGACGACGATGTTCCAGCGGTCCATCTGTCCCTGGTTGATCTGCTGCGTGCCGTGATACAGGCCACTGGTATCGCCAAGGCCGACGGTGTTGGCCGTGGCGAACAGCCGGAACCACGGATTGGGCCGGATCACGCGATTCTGGTCGAGCAGCGTGAGCTTGCCCTCGGCTTCGAGGACGCGCTGGATGACGAACATGACGTCAGGACGGCCGGCGTCATATTCGTCGAACACCAGCGCGGTCGGCGTCTGGAGCGCCCAGGGGAGCAATCCTTCGCGAAACTCGGTGACCTGCTGTCCATCCTTCAGGACGATCGCGTCGCGGCCGACAAGGTCGATGCGGCTGATATGCGCGTCAAGATTGATGCGGATGCACGGCCAGTTGAGCCGCGCCGCGACCTGTTCGATATGCGTCGACTTGCCGGTGCCATGATAACCCTGCACCATGACGCGGCGGTTGTGCGCAAACCCCGCACAGATGGCGAGCGTGGTGTCACCGTCAAAGACATAGCTGGGGTCGAGGTCCGGCACGCGTTCATCGGCTTCGCTGAACGCAGGGACGATCATGTCGCTGTCGATGCCGAACAGGTCGCGCACACTGACTTTCCTGTCGGGCGCGTCCATCAGGGTGGCTTCACGGCTGTCGGGCTGAATATTGGCGGGCTGAATATTTGGGCGCGTCGTCATGAGCGTCTCAGTGCGAAGCGTTTCGGGTTTCGTCAAGCGACGGATCGTTTATTTCCCCGAACTGGGGGCTGGGGCGCATGTGCTGATCAGCTGAAGGTGCTTGCAGAAACTTAGGGCAAGACGCTCTGGTCGCGCCTGTCCGCCTCGGCTATTCCGGTTGCGCTATGTCCACAAACCACCTCTATCTTGTCGACGGTTCCGGCTATATTTTCCGGGCCTATCACCGCCTGCCACCGCTGACCAACATTCGCGGGGAACCGGTTGGTGCGGTTTATGGTTATACGGCGATGCTGTGGAAACTGGCTGAAGCGCTGCACAAAGCCGATGGCCCGACGCATATGGCGGTCATCCTCGACAAGTCATCAAAGACGTTCCGCAACGACCTTTATCCAGATTACAAGGCGCAGCGCCCGCCGCCGCCCGAAGACCTTGTCCCCCAATTTCCGATGATCCGCGATGCGACACGCGCCTTTTCACTGCCCTGCATCGAAACCGAGGGGCTGGAGGCGGACGACATCATTGCCTGCTATGCCAAAGCCGCCCTGGCAAAAGGCTGGGCCGTGACAATCGTCAGTTCGGACAAGGACCTGATGCAGCTGATCCAGCCCGGCCTCGACCTGTACGACACGATGAACAACCGGCGGCTGAACGCGCCCGACGTCGTCGAAAAATTCGGGGTCGAACCGGCACAGCTGGGCGATGTCCTCGCGCTGATGGGCGACACGGTCGATAATGTGCCAGGCGTGCCCGGCGTTGGACCCAAGACGGCGGCAAAGCTGATCGTCGAGCATGGCGACCTCGACGCGGTGCTGGCGGCCGCGCCCGCGATGAAAGCGGGCAAGCTGCGCGACAATCTGATCGCACATGCCGACATGGCGCGGTTGTCGCGCGTTCTGGTCACGCTGAAGGATGATTGCGACCTTCCCGAACCGCTCGATGCGCTGCTGTTGCAGGGGATTCCCGATGCACCGTTGCGTGCGTTTCTGGACCATCACGGCTTTCGGTCACTGCTGACCAAGCTGGGGGGCATGGCGCGCGCCGACGAGCCCGTAGCCGACACCGCCCCCGAAGCGGCGGCGGCACCGGCGCTGTTCGACCGCGACGCCTATGCCACAGTGACGACGACGGACGCGCTTGATCAGTGGATATCCGATGCGACGGCAAACGGCATCGTCGGCATCGACACCGAAACCGACGGACGCAATGCCAGTACGGCATCACTGGTCGGCGTAAGCCTGTGCGTGGCGCCGAACCGCGCCTGTTACATACCGCTTGGCCATGGCGGCAGCGACCTGCTGGCGCAGCGGCCCGATCAGATCGCGGTCGACGTCGCGCTCGCCCGGCTCAAACCGCTGCTCGAAAATCCGTCGGTGATCAAGGTCGGCCATAATCTGAAATTCGACATGCTTGTCCTTGCGCGCAACGGCATTGCGATCGGCCCGTATGAAGATACGCTGGTCCTGAGCTTCGCGCTCGACGCCGGGAAGCAGTTCAGTCATGCGATGGACGAACTCGCGCTGCGCCATTTCGGGCATCGCTGCCTCAGTTTTGCCGACATGTGCGGCAAGGGGAAATCGCAGCTGTCGTTCGATCAGGTGCCATTGCCCGACGCGACACGCTATGCCGCCGAAGATGCCGACGTCACGTTCCGGCTGTGGCAACGGCTGCAACCGCGTCTGTCACGTGAAGCGGCAACGCGGGTCTATGAGCGCGTCGATCGCCCGCTGGTGCCCGTCATCGCCATGATGGAACGCGAAGGGATTCGTGTCGATCGCGATCATTTGCGCGGCCTGTCGCATGAATTTGCCGAACAGATGGCACGGCTCGAAGGCGAAATCCATGCGATTGCCGGGCGCAAGTTCGCCGTCGGCAGCCCCAAGCAGCTCGGCGAGGTCCTGTTTGCCGAAATGGAACTGAAAGGCGGGCGCAAAGGCAAGACCGGGGCGCATTCGACCGACGCGGCCGAACTGGAAAAACTCGCCGCGCAGGGCGTGCCGATCGCGCAGAAAATACTCGACTGGCGACAGGTCGCCAAACTCAAATCAACTTATACCGACACGCTTCAGCAGCAGATCAATGCAAGGACCGGCCGCGTCCATACCAGCTATAATCTGATCGGTGCCCAGACCGGGCGGCTGTCGTCGAACGATCCGAACCTGCAGAATATTCCGATCCGCACCGAAAACGGCCGCCGCATCCGCGAGGCGTTCGTCGCCGAACCGGGCAATGTCCTGCTGAGCGCCGATTACAGCCAGATCGAGTTGCGGCTGGCGGCGCACATGGCCGACGTCCCTGCCCTCAAAGCCGCTTTTGCCAATGGCGATGATATTCATGCGCTGACGGCGATGGAATTGTTCGGCGAGGTCAACCGGGACACGCGCGGCCGTGCCAAAACGATCAACTTTTCAATCCTGTACGGCATTTCGCGCTGGGGCCTGGCAGCGCGCATGGGCACGACCGCGGATGAGGCGCAAGCACTGATCGACCGGTATTTCGAACGTTTTCCCGGTATCAACCGCTATATCGCCGAAACGCTGGAGCATGTCCGCGAAACCGGATTCACGCAGACGCTGTTCGGGCGCAAGGTCCATTTCACACGCATCAAATCGGCGAATCAGGCCGAACGGCAGGGCAGCGAACGTGCGGCGATCAACGCGCCCATTCAGGGCACATGTGCCGACATCATCAAACGCGCGATGGTGCGCATGCTGCCTGCGCTTGCCAAGGCGGGACTGCCCGGCGTGCGCATGCTGTTGCAGGTGCACGACGAGCTGGTGTTCGAAGTGGCCGCGCCTGATGTCGACGCCGCGCGCACGGTCATTCGCCGGGTGATGGCGACTGCCGCCGAACCGCTGGTCAGCCTGTCAGTCCCGCTTGACGTCGAAATCGGCACCGGGTTGACATGGGGTGCCGCGCATTGAGCAGCCCCGACACCGATCTGACCGCGCTGGCCCGCGGCGGACGGACAAATCTGATCGGCTTTCTTTTGCGGCTTGCGGCGCGCATCCCGTTTCTGTTCATTGCCGGACGGATTTACGGGCCGGCCGCCATCGGGCGACTGGCCTATGCCGTGCTCGTCGTCGAATTCGCCGCGCAAATCGCCACATTGGGGCTGAAACGCGGGCTGGCATTGCAGCTGACCGACGATGCGCGCGATCCCGGTCATTCGGTCTGGGACGCGATGCTGCTGGTGATGATCGTCGGAGGGGGGCTGACCGCGATCCTCGTCGCATTTCCCGAAGCGATGTTTCCCAACAGCAGCGTCAATGGCTTTGACCGGTTGCTGCCGCTGATCATTTTTGCCTTTGCCGGCACGGACATCATGCTGGCGGCACTGGCGTACCGTTTCAATGTCCGCGCGACGGTGACTGCGCGGGCGCTGGTCGAGCCGTGGACGATCAGCATCGCGGCCTATGCCTTGTCATGGTATTCGCTGCGCGACGGCTTGCTGCTCGCGTATGTCGCATCGGTGCTGGCGGCATTCGTTGCCGCGCTGATCCCGTTTGTCCAGAGCTATGACTGGCCGCACGACTGGCGTCCGCGCGCCGATGCCCTGATCCCGCTGGTCCGGCGCAATCTGCCGCTGGCGGCGGCGGATGCGATCGAATGGGGATCGCGGCGGCTGGACCTCGCGATTCTGGGCCTGTTCGTGTCGCCCGCTGCGGTCGGGGTTTATTATGTCGCGCAACAGCTTGCGTCGCTGCCGCAAAAACTGAAGACAAGTTTCGACCCCGTGCTGGGCCCCGTCATCACGCGCAATCTTGAAAGCGGAGACCGCCCGGCGGTCGCGGCGGCACTCAGCCAGGTCGGGTTCTGGATTCTGGCGGCGCAGACCGGCATCGCACTGGCGCTGGGCATTCCGGGTGCGGCGATCATGGGGCTGATCGGCAAGGCAGGCGTGTTCGTCGGCGGCAACGGCGCGCTGGCCTTTCTTTTGCTCGCCGAAGTGCTGGCGTCGACCGCCGTCGTCAGCGAATCCGCGCTGGTCTATATCGCGCGGCATCGCAATCTGATGATATCCTTCAGTGCGCTGGCGTTGCAGGCGGGGCTGTCGTTCGGCTTTATCCTGATGATGCGTGCGCGGGGATGGCCCGCAAACTGGCAAGCGGTCGGACCGGCGGCTGCGCTTGCGCTGTCACTTGGCGTCTCTGCGCTGATAAAATCGCGCCTTGCCGCCCGGTTGCTTGGCGCATCTGTTTCGCTGTGGCGCTGGCCATTGCTGTTCGCAGGTGCATCTGCGGCAGCGATCGGCGGCATCGCCACGGCAACACCCGAATGGAGCGAGCTGATCATCGGCGTGCCTACCATGCTTGGCCTTTACAGCTGGCTGATCTGGCGTTTCGGCTTCAAACCCGAAGATCGCAAGCTGTTCGCAAGACGCCCGGTCAGTGCCGAAAGTGCCGTTGTCCTGTAAACATCATGGCCAGTCCCGCGTCGTCGGCCGCCGCGATAACCTCATCATCACGGATCGATCCGCCTGGCTGGATCACCGCAGTTGCGCCCGCTTCGACAGCAGCGAGCAGACCGTCGGCAAAGGGAAAAAACGCATCCGACGCCACTGAGGACCCGATTGTCCGCACATCGGCCCAGCCCGCTTTTTGCGCGGCATCCTTTGCCTTCCACGCAGCGATGCGCGCCGATTCGAGCCGGTTCATCTGTCCGGCGCCGATCCCGGCCGTGCTGCCGCCTTTGGCATAGACGATCGCGTTCGATTTGACATGCTTGGCCACCGTCCAGGCAAAGCGGCAAGCGGCAAGTTCGGACGGCGTCGGCTGGCGCTTTGTCACAACGTCGAGCGCGCCCAATTGCCCGTTATCGCGTGTCTGGAGCAGCAGGCCGCCGGCAATCGTCTTCATGGTCATCCCGGCCCGTGCCGGATCAGGCAGGTCGCCCGTCAGAATCAGGCGCAGCATTTTTTTACGGGCAAAGACAGCGCGCGCGTCCGCATCTGCATCGGGCGCACAGACGACTTCGGTGAAGATGCCGCTGATCGCTTCGGCGGTTGCGCCGTCAATCGGACGGTTGACTGCGATGATGCCGCCGAACGCAGAGACGCTGTCACAGGCCAGCGCTGCCTGATAGGCGTCGATGAGCGTCGCCGCAGAGGCCACGCCACAGGGATTGGCATGCTTGACAATCACCACGGTCGGCGGTCCGTCGCGAAACTCGCTGACCAGTTCCAGCGCCGCATCGGCGTCGTTATAATTATTATAGCTCAGCGCCTTGCCCTGAATCTGCGTCCCCTGGGCAATCCCGCGATCCGTGCCGCTGAGATACAGCGCTGCCGCCTGATGCGGGTTTTCGCCATAGCGCAAGGTGGTCGCCAGCGTGCCCGACGTCGTCATCGTCGCGGGAAAACTCTGTGCCTGGTCCACTGTGGCGAACCAGCCTGCGATCATCGCATCATAAGCCGCCGTGGCGGCATATGCCTTTGCCGCAAGCTGTTTGCGCTGGTCGAGCGTGGTAGTGCCAGCCATCAGAAAGGGATAGTCGGCCGGGTCGGTCACGACGGCGACGAACGCATGGTTTTTGGCCGCGGACCGGATCATCGACGGTCCGCCGATGTCGATGTTTTCGATGATCTCATCGCGCCCGGCCCCCTTTGCAACCGTCGCGGCAAAGGGGTAAAGATTGACCACGACCAGGTCGATTTCGCTGATCCCATGATCGGACAGCGCCGTCATATGGCGGGCATTGTCGCGCACTGCCAGCAGGCCGCCGTGCACGTTGGGATGCAGCGTCTTGACCCGCCCGTCCATCATTTCGGGAACGCCCGTCAGATCGTCGATATCGCGCACCCGCAAGCCGGCATCGCGCAAGGATTTTGCCGTGCCGCCCGTCGACACCAGTTCGACGCCGTGCGCCGCCAGCGCGTGGCCCAGTTCGACCAGGCCGGTTTTATCGGACACTGACACCAATGCCCGCTTGATCGCGATGTCCGTCATTTCATCCTGCTCGTTTCAACAGCCAGCCGACCGTCGCACCGCCCGCCGGCGCGTCGCCGGACACGACGAACTGCAATGTCGGCACGGCCCGGCCACTGGCATCGATCGACAGGCTTTCCTCGACCGTCAATGCACCGCCGCGACAGCGGAACTGCCACAGCGGCCCATGATCGATACGGAGCAGCGCCGCCTGACCATCCGCCGTCGGCGTGACTTCGACGCCGGGGGCAAGGTGAAAGCGGATCGCAAACCGCACTGCCCCCAACTTGCGGCGGCGCGGGGCAGGCAACAGCGCATCATCACCGTGCAGTTCGCGGCCATTGCCCGACAAGGCAAGCGTGCGTTTGTGGATGAAGCCGAAACGTTTCGCATAGCCATCATGACTGGCTTCGATACGGCTGCCCGCATCGAGTTCGTTCCGGTCAAGCTCCACTGCGCGGACGCCCGCGCCCAGCGTGCCGTCAGCATGGACCGCAGTCGAGTTGCTGTCGCCGACAACGAGTGTCGAATGCGCCGCTGTCGTCCGCAGACCGTTGGCAAGATCGGCAGCGATCACGCCAGTCCCGCGGGCGCCGCCGCAATTGATGATCAGCCGCTTGTCGCCATCGGACAATTCGAACGCGAGCGTCGACGCGCAGCCGCCACCGCCAATCCGGCTGGCGGGCGGTGGCGCGGCATCGACAATCACGACAGTCGCGCCGCCTGCCATCCGCTGATAGCCCCAGTCACGTGCCTGACGCAGCGGGCGGGTGCGGATGCCACTGGCGGCGACGATCTGCGCTATGGTGTCAGCACTGACCGGTCCGGAGCCCTGCCAGCTCGACAAGGCTCCGTCGCCCAGCGTGACGCCGTGCAATGCCGCCACCGCGCGCAAAAGGACATTGGCAAGAAATTCGGGCGCGGGTTCACGCCGTGCGTCATAGACCCGGGACAGCATGGCAAGCAGTATGACGGCGTCGCCCTGATCGACGGGGCTGCGGCTGACAACGCCGCCGTCTTCGCTGAACCCGCTCAAAATCGCGCGCTGCAACCCGGATTCGCCAAAATTGCGGCGCGGTTCGCCGCCGGGAACGAGCAGTCCCGCCGCGACAATGCCCGCCCACGCCGCCAGCCGCGCATTGCCCTGTGCTGCGCGGTCGGCCCCGCGATCAAGATGGCGTGCCCCCCGTGCCAGGCTGTTGAGCACCGAGGACCGGTACACCAGATCATTCGACGACAGGATCAGCGGCGCATAGGCGGCCCAGAACAGCGTCCGCCAGCCAACCAGGTCGGGACGCCACCCGGCATCGCTCACAGTCTCCCCATGCCGCACAAGCCACGCGCGCATCAGTTTTTCGGCGACCGGCGCCGCCGCTGTCCGGTCGCCAGCCGCCGCCAGATCACGCAGCCATTCGAAGCGGTGGAGATAATCGCCGAATTGCGGCGACAGCGCATCGTCACCGAACGTCACGGCATCAATGGCGACGCTTTCGCCACGCCAGCGCAGGGTGCCCGACATCATCCATTGTCCCGCCTGCCGGTTCCCCGGCATCGGATCGTCCGGGACGGCAAGCAGCTTGAGCGGATAGCGCCCTTTCAGCCGCATCGCATGGAGCGGCGTCCGCCACGTCAGGCGATAGAAATGATTGGCCATCCGCTCGCCAAGCGACAGACCCTTGTCACCCACCCGGACAAGGCGCTTGCCGGGTTCGATCCCCTCGCTTTCGTCCACCCCGTCAGCCACCCCGGAGCGCACGGATATTATCGGCATAAGCGGCAGGGCCACCGGTAAAGGTGGCTGTTCCCGCGACGAGGACATCGGCACCGGCGGCGATCACGCGCGGGGCCGTGTCTGCCGTAATGCCGCCGTCGACCTGCAAAGCGATGTCGCGTCCGGTCTTGTCGATCATCTTGCGGAGAGCATCGATCTTGCGCAGCTGGCTGTCGATGAAGCTCTGCCCGCCGAACCCGGGGTTCACGCTCATCACCAGTATGAGATCGATGTCGTCGATCAGATAGTCAAGCATCTTGGCGGGCGTCGCGGGGTTGAGCGAAATGCCCGCTTTCCGGCCCAGCCCCCTGATCCGTTGCACTGTCCGGTGCGTGTGCGGACCGGCTTCGGCATGGATCGTGATGATGTCCGAGCCGGCGTCGGCAAAGGCGTCAAGAAAATGATCGACCGGTGCGATCATCAGATGAACGTCGAGAATCTTGGCCGTGTGCGGACGCAGCGCCTTTACCACCATCGGCCCGATCGTCAGGTTCGGTACGAAATGGCCGTCCATCACATCGACATGGATCCAGTCGCATCCGGCATCATCGATGGCGCGCACTTCCTCTCCCAGACGGGCGAAATCGGCGCTCAGGATCGATGGCGCAATGCGGACGGACTGCTGCATGACAGGGCCATAGCGACGGCGGACAGGCGAGTCAGCCCCGTTTCAATCGTGCGACAAAAAAACCGTCGAGACCGGGGCGGGGCAGAATGCGCACCTGTCCGCTGGCATCGGGCAAAAGTCCGGCAGGGAGTTCGCGTGCAGTGATGCGATCAAGCGTGAATCCACTGGCTTCGATGACCGCTTCGCCTTCGTCGCGTTCGAGCGAACAGGTCGCATAGATCAGCCGCCCATCGGGTTTCAGCCACGTCATAGCGCGCGCCAGCATCCGCCCCTGCAAGGCCGACAAGGCGGCGATATCACGCGCACCGATGCGGTGCAGGACGTCGGGGTGGCGCGCAAATGTGCCGGTCGCGGTGCACGGCGCATCCAACAGGATGGCATCGGCCGGGGCGGGCGGCGCCCACGTCATGACGTCTTCGGTGATGATGGTCGCGCTGAGCCCGGTCCGCGCCAGATTTTCGCGCAGTCGCGTCGTCCGGCCGGCATGCGTATCGACAGCCGTCACGGTCCAGCCCTGTGCCGCGAGCTGCATCGTCTTGCCGCCGGGGGCTGCACACAGGTCGAGCACGGTCCGCCCGTTCCCGGCGCCGAGCAATCGCGCCGGCACCGACGCCGCCAGATTCTGCACCCACCAGATCCCGTCGTCATACCCCGGCAGCGCAGTGATCGCCGTGCCGCGGGACAGACGGCGGTGTCCGGGCGCATGCGTTTCGCCGTCGAGACCACCGGCAATCGCAGGATCGCGCAAGGTGACATCGACCGGCGGCGGTTCGGTCAGTGCCAGCGCCGCATCGGCCAGCGCCTGATCCCCCCACATCATCCAGCGCGCGACAACCGGGGGTGGCAAGGCCGGCAGTTCGGGCAGCAGCCGACCCTGCCGCATCAACGTTCCGAAAACACCGTGGACCAGCCGTCTTGGCCCGCCCAGCACCATCGGCAGCGCAGTGGCGATCGCAGCATGCGGCGGGGTCTTCAGGACCAGCGCCTGCACCAGCGCGATGCGCAGCACCATCCGCGCCTTGGTATCATCAGGCAGGCGGCTTGTAGTGGCGGAATCAATCAGCGCATCAAGGTCGGTCAGGTGCCGCAACACTTCACTGGCAATCGCCACAGCCAGCGCGCGGTCTTCATGGGCGGCGATGCCCCGCACGGCATTTGCGACGGCAGTGTCAAGCATTTGTCCCTGACGCAACACGGCATCAAGCAGCCGCAACGCTGCCTGGCGCGCTTTCAACCCCGCAATTTCGCCGTCAGGGCTTGCGCCGCCGCCATATCGACCCGATCTGTTCATCGACGCCCTTTAGGACATATCGAGCCATGAACAAGGATCGCCCCGCGCATGTGACGCCACCGGCCTATCTGACGAAAAGCAAACCCGTGCCCGCGCCCGAGGTGATTCGCGTGCAAACCGAACATGGCGGCAAGCCCGGTCCGGAACCGACGCGGTATGGCGACTGGGAACGCGGCGGCATCTGCTGGGATTTCTGATTTGCCCGGGGATATGGGGATGCTCTAACTCTCGCCCCCGAGCGGTCGTGCGAGCAACGTCGCGATCACCGCATCGACTGCCTCCCCTTCGAGCAGCGCGCACACCGCATCGACCACCGGCATGGCGACATGCAGGTCACGTGCAGACGCCTGCAGGACGGGGGCCGTATATGCCCCTTCCGCGACTGTCTGTCCGTTCAGGAGCGCGGCAGCAGTCCCGCCCTTTCCCAGACCGACACCCAGCGAAAAATTGCGCGATGCAGGCGATGCACAGGTCAGGACAAGATCGCCCAGCCCGGACAGGCCGCGCAATGTGTCCGCCCGTCCGCCGCGGGCAACGCCGTACCGGACCATTTCGGCAAACCCGCGCGCGATCAGTGCCGCGCGCGCATTTTCACCCAGGCCGCGACCCGCCACCACGCCACAGGCAATCGCCAGCACATTCTTCACGGCGCCGCCAATTTCTGCCCCGGTGACATCGTCCGAAGCATAAGGGCGAAACGTTGGCCGGGCGAGGCGTTGGGACACGGCGCGGGCGGCGGCGTCATCGGTGCAGGCCAGTGTCACCGCAGTCGGCAATCCCCGCGCCACTTCGGCGGCAAAGGTCGGACCCGACAGCACGGCGACCGCTGACTGCGGATGCAATTCGGCCGCAATGTCCGACACCAGCGCCATCGTCCCCGCTTCGATCCCCTTTGCGCACAGGACAAGCGGACGGCGCCCCTGCGGCAGCGCGAGCAGCGACGCGCGCAGATATTGTGCCGGTGTCACGACAAGCAGGGCGTCGCACGTCGCCAGATCAGTCAGCGTTTCCGTCGCGCGGATCGAGGGTGACAGCGAAATGCCGGGAAGAAACACGGTGTTTTCATGGGCAAGATTGATTGCCGTCACGACCGCATGTTCGCGCGCCCACAGCATCACCGGCTCGCCACCCGCCGCTGCGACCTGGGCCAGTGCGGTGCCCCACGCGCCGCCGCCGATGACCCCCAGTCTCATGCCTTGACCCCCGCGCCGCGTGCCGCCTCTGCGTGCGGGTCAAGCGGCCAGCGTGGCCGGGCAACGGCGTCGAGACCGTCGCGATAGCCCGCCTCGAACCGTTCAAAGCCCGCCCATGCAATCATTGCGGCATTGTCGGTGCACAGCCACAGCGGTGGCGCGACGAAAGGGAGGCCATGGCTGGTGGCCAGTGCCTGCAATGCCGACCGGATCGCCATGTTCGCCGCAACACCACCGGCCACGACCAGCGCCGTCGCCCCGTCGGTCCGGTCGAGCGCGCGGCCAGTCCGGTCGATCAGGCACGCGACGACGGCGGCCTGGAACGACGCGGCAATGTCTTCGATCTTGTACAGGCCTGTCTCATGCGCGCGCAGAACCGCGCTTTTCAGGCCCGCGAACGAAAAATGCGGTTCGGGCGACCGCAGCAAAGGGCGCGGCAGCGGCACCGCTTCGGGATTGCCGGTCATGGCCGCACGTTCGACCGCCGGACCGCCCGGAAATCCCAGTCCGAGCAGCTTGGCGGTCTTGTCGAAGGCTTCTCCCGCCGCGTCGTCGATCGTCGTCGCCAGCCGCCGGTAACGCCCGACGCCTTCGACAAAAAGCAACTGGCAATGCCCCCCCGATACCAGCAGAAGCAGATAGGGAAACGCCAGATCGGGATCGGCCAGTCGCGGGCTGAGCGCATGACCTTCCAGATGATTGACGGCGATCAGCGGCTTTCCGGCTGCGTGGGCCAGCGCCTTTGCCGTCACCAGTCCGACCATCACGCCGCCGATCAGCCCCGGCCCCGCCGTCGCCGCAATCGCCGCGACATCGGCCAGTGTCAGCCTGGCATCGGCCAGCGCCGCATCGATCAGCGGGATCAGCACCTCGACATGTGCGCGCGCCGCAATTTCGGGAACAACCCCCCCGAATGGCCGGTGCGCCGCGTCCTGCCCCGCCAGCCGGTGCGCCAGGACCTGCCGGTCGCCCGTCACGAGCGCAGCGGCAGTGTCATCACAGCTCGACTCTATGCCAAGGATTATGGGGGGTTTCCCAATCATGACCGTGTCGCTAGCACAGCATAACGATGCCCGCCACAATCCGCCCCCTTCGGCCGCCTTACCGTCTTGGCACCCGTGCCTCGCCGCTTGCCCTGGCACAGGCCCATATGACGAGGACCGCGCTGATCGCCGCCCATGGCTGGATCGAGGACGACATCGAAATCGTCGCCGTCACGACCGAGGGCGACATCGTGATCGACCGGCCACTGGCGGACATCGGCGGCAAGGCGCTGTGGACCAAGACACTCGATGCCAAGCTTATTGCCGGGGACATCGATTTTTCGGTGCATTCGATGAAAGATGTCGAAACGGTCCGCCCCGATGCGATCACGCTTGCCGCAGTGCTGGAACGGGCCGATCCGCGCGACCGGCTGATCGGGGCGGCCAGCATTGCCGCGCTGCCCCGCAATGCCCGCGTCGGCACCAGTTCGCCGCGCCGTGCCGCACAGGTCCAGCGCCTGCGCCCCGATGTGCAGATCGTGGGCTTTCGCGGCAATGTCGCCACGCGCCTTGCCAAGCTGGCGCGGGGAGAAGCGGATGCGACCCTGCTCGCCGCGGCGGGGCTGGACCGGCTGGGCAGCGCGGAGACCGGCGTTGCGATTGACCCCGATGACATGCTTCCCGCCGCCGCACAGGGCGCTGTCGGGATCGAGGCGCGAACCGAAGACACCGGCATGCGCGCGCTGCTCGACGCGATCAATCATGGGCCGACATGTCACGCGGTCGCCGCCGAACGTGCGTTGCTGGCGGGACTTAATGCCGATTGCCATTCGCCCGTCGGCGCGCATGCGCATTGGGATGGCGATATCCTGACGCTGACTGCCGAACTGCTTTCGGGCGATGGTCGCGATCATTGTCGTGACAGAATCATTGTCGATCACCCCGATGCCCCCGCAACACTTGCCAGACGCCTGCTTGATCGCGCCTCACCCGAGGTGCGCGCCCTGTTTGGCGCATGATTCCGCTTCTGATCCTGCGTCCCGAACCCGGTGCGTCGGCGACGGCAAAGCGCGCCAGAGCACTGGGACTGACGGCACTGGTGCGGCCCTTGTTCATGGTCGCGCCGATGCCGTGGGATGCGCCCGATCCGGCGCGGTTCGACGCGGTCCTGCTGACCAGCGCCGCTGCGATCCGGGCGGGCGGTGACGCCGTGCAGCGGTACCGCGACCTTCGCGTCTTTGCCGTGGGCGCCGCCACCGCACAAGCGGCGCGGGATGCCGGATTCAGGACTGTGACGCCCGGCGCGGGCGATGCCGCAGATATGGTCCGCCAGCTCGCGAACCTGGGATATTGTCGCCCGCTGCACCTGTCGGGTGAGGACCGGACGCCGTATCCGGATGGGCCGGTCACCATCACCCCGTGCGTGGTCTATGCCGCCCGGCCGGTCGACGTCGACCTGCCGTCCGGCCGTTGCACGGCGCTGCTGCATTCGGTGCGTGCCGGCGCACGATTTGCGATGCTGTGTCCGTCGCGCGCGCAGGTGGACATCGTGGCGATCAGCAATGCCGTTGCCGAAGCGGCGGGACCGGGCTGGCGTTCGACAGCAACAGCGCCGCAGCCACAGGACAACGCGATGCTGGCACTTGCTGCCGCGCTGTGCGATGGCACGGCATTGCCTACCGGACGGACATGATGGCCAGCAATTATCCCGAAGACCCCCGCCCCCCGCGACCGCTGCGTACGGCGGTCATCATTGCCGTGACCGCATTTGTGATCGGGCTGGCGCTGATGGCGTGGGCGCTGACCCGGTGGGAACCGCTGAAGCAGTTCGTGCGCGGCAATGACACCGTCGCCGTTGTGCAGCCAAATGCCGCCCGCACGATTGTCGCGCCGCCGCCATCGGGCGTCATGGCGACCGAGATGGCGACCGAGACGATGCCCGTTCCGGCGACAAGTGGCCAGGCGATCGCCATCGATACACGCATCGCCGACCTTGAAGGGCGGATGGCGCGGATTGATCTGCGTGCTGCTGCTGCTGCCGGAAACGCGGCGCGCGCAGAAGGATTGCTGATCGCCTTTGCCGCGCGGCGCGCGCTCGATCGCGGTGTCGCGCTGGGCTACATCGAAGGCGAATTGCGCGACCGTTTCGGCCCCACGCAGCCGCGTGCCGTGGCCGCCATCATAGCGGGCGCGCAGGCACCGGTCACGCTGGAAGGGCTGCAACGCGGTCTGATCGCACTTCGCCCCGATCTGGTCGGTGGCGGCACCGGGGAAAGCTGGTGGGAGGCGACACGCCGGACACTGGGCAGCCTGATCGTGGTGCGCAAACAGGGCAGCGATTCACCCGTTGCCGATGACCGGGTGGAACGTGCCATCCTGCGGATCGAAGGCGGCCAGGTCGAAGGGGCGCTGGCCGAAATCGCGCGCATACCCGCGCATGCGAAAGCCGACGACTGGATGACGCACGCCCGCCATTATGTCGAGGCGCACCAGGCACTCGACATCATCGAAGCGGCCGCGCTGACCGACCAGCCCGCCGCACAGCCCGCACTTTAACCACAGCACAGGACGACCGACGTGACGATTGAAGCCGAATGGTGGGACTATGAAGACGCCGACGAAATGGCACAGGCCGTCGCGGGCGATGTCGGCTTCATCATCGATGCGGCACTTGACGGGCATGACCGCGCGCTGGTCGCGCTGCCCGGCGGCAAGACACCGCTGGCGGCGCTGACTGCACTGGCCGCGCAAAAACGCAACTGGAAAGATGTGACGATCATCCCGACCGACGACCGCATCGTCGACGTGACGAGCGACCTGTCGAATGTCGCGATGCTGGCGAAACTGTTCCTGCCCAAAGGGGCGCGCGTCATTCCTTTGACGGGGGCGACGGCGGCCGATTACAGGATGAGCGGAAAGGCGGCCGATGCGCGGCTGGCCGACCTGCCCTGGCCACCCGATCTCGTCTGGCTCGGCATGGGCGCGGATGGCCACACGGCGTCGATCTTTCCGGGGCCGGATCTCGACGAAGCCCTGAACGGTCCGAAAGAGCGGCGGGCGCTGGGCGTCATGCCCGACCCCCTGCCTGCCGACGCGCCGGTTGCGCGCGTGACGCTGTCACGGGCCGCCATCCTGTCCACGCGGACGTTGCTGATCACGATTGCCGGCGCGGCGAAGAAAGCGGTTCTGGAGCGCGCGATTGCCGACGGGCCCTCATCAGGCGTCCCCATCGGACAGGTTCTGGCGGACTGCGAGCTGGCGATCGACGTGCATTATCTTGACGCGTGACGTCTGACAGGTGCGGCAAGGCGCCCGGGAGCGGATGACGTTACAGGAATCCCGCTGCCCGAAAACTGACATGACAGCCTTTGCCGGCAACAAGATGATCATGAACACGGATGCCAAGTGCCGCCGCCGCGCGGCACAGCATCGCCGTTGCGGCAATATCAGCGCGGCTTGGCGTCGGATCGCCCGAAGGATGGTTGTGTGACAACAGCAGTCCGGTCGTGCCCAGCTGCAACGCATCACCGATGATGGCCCGCAAGGGCATGATCACACGCGCCGTGTCGCCGGGATAGTCCATGACCGCCAATATGGTTTTCAGGGCATCGAAATGGATCACGCGCAGCGTTTCGACGTCGGCCATCGTGCAAGGCTGGCCATAATGACGCGACATGAAAAGCATGTCTGTATCCGAAGTGCTGATCAGCGGGCATGATTTCATCCGAATCGGTGAAAGTCAGCTTTCCCTTTTCCCGGCGCGGCGGACGGGCTATAGCGGATGCATGTCCTCACTTCGTCCCTGGCGCGACATCACGCGCCGCCAGTCCCGTCAGATCATGGTCGGCAATGTTCCCGTCGGCGGCGATGCGCCGGTCACCGTGCAGACGATGACCAACACACCGACGTCGGATGCCGGGGCCACCATCGACCAGATCCGGCGATGCGAAGATGCCGGTGTCGACATCATCCGTGTTTCCTGCCCCGATGTCGAATCGACTGCGGCAATGAAGCAGATTGTCCGCGCGTCGCGGGTGCCGATTGTCGCGGACATTCATTTCCACTACAAACGCGCGCTCGAAGCGGCCGATGCCGGGGTCGCGTGCCTGCGTATCAATCCCGGCAATATCGGATCGGCCGCGCGGGTGCGCGAAGTCGTCACTGCGGCAAAGGCCAATGGCTGTGCGATCCGCATCGGTGTGAATGGCGGCAGCCTTGAAAAGGATTTGCTCGAAAAATATGGAGAGCCGTGCCCCGAAGCGCTGGTCGAATCAGCGCTCGATCACATCAAATTGTTGCAGGACCATGATTTTCATGAATTCAAGGTCGCGGTCAAAGCGTCCGACTTTTTCCTTGCCGTCGCGGCCTATCAGCAGCTCGCCGAAGTCGTCGATTGCCCGCTCCACCTTGGCATAACCGAAGCGGGCGGCTTTGTGGGCGGCACAGTCAAATCGGCGATCGGACTCGGCGCCCTGCTGTGGTATGGTATCGGCGACACGATCCGGGTGTCGCTGTCCGCCGAACCCGAAGATGAAGTGCGTGTCGGCTTCGAAATCCTGAAAGCACTGGGTATTCGCAACCGGGGCGTGCGGGTGGTGTCATGCCCGTCCTGTGCGCGGCAGGGATTCGACGTGATCCGCACCGTGCAAAAGCTTGAAGAGCGCCTTCAGCACATCCGCACGCCGCTATCGCTGTCGGTGCTGGGCTGTGTCGTCAACGGCCCCGGAGAGGCGCGCGAAACCGACATCGGCCTGACCGGCGGCGGCGCGGGCAAGCATATGGTGTATCTGTCGGGCGTGACGGACCATCATATCAACGACGCCGATATGGTCGATCATATCGTCAGCCTGGTCGAAGCCAAGGCGGCGGAGATCGAAGCCGCGAAGGACCGGGTTGCGGCCTGAATGTCCGGTCACGGCGTGGCGGGAAGGAACCAGGGATCACACGTCAGGGATCAGGCGGGGCATCCAGCCATGCCATCATCAGACTATGCGCGATGGCAAAGGGCGGCGGCGCCGTGAACCGGGCACCGGCCGTACCGGCAAATGCCGCAGCCGCATCCTCACGCGTGACCCACATCGCGTCTTCGAGTTCCCGGGTATCGAGCGTGATCCGGTCATGTTCGGCCTGGGCAATGCAGGCGATCATCAGTTGCGATCCGCCGAATGGCCACGGCTGGCTGGCGACGTAGCGCACATGGCCCGTCGGAATGCCTGATTCCTCCATCAGTTCGCGCCGCACGGCTTCCTCGATCGATTCACCGGGTTCAAGGAAGCCCGCCAGCGCCGAATAATTGCCCGGCGGAAACCGGGACTGGCGCCCGACCAGAACCTTGTCCTGATATTCGGCGAGCATGATGACGACCGGGTCGGTGCGCGGGAAATGTTCGGTGGCGCAGGTGCCGCATCTGCGCCCCCAGCCCGCGCGGAACAGGATCGTGGCATTGCCGCAACGGGCGCAGAAACGATGCGTGTTATGCCAGCCAATCAGGCTGAGCGCGGTGCCATAGATTGCCGCATCCCCCGCCGGAAGCAGCGTGAGCGCGTGCCACATGGCGGGCGATCGCATCACCGATGGCCCGGCATGCGGCGTGACGGCCGTGAAATGGGGCGTGCCGTCGCGCAGACCAAGCAGGATCACCTCTGCGTCCTCGACACGTCCGGCCATGCTGCACCAGACCAGCGTGCCCTCTGCCGATACGACGGGATCGAGGCCGTCAAGGGCAAGCACCCGGCCATGCCCGTCGGCGCGCACCACGTCATAGGCCGCCGCATCGCTGCGGATATGGTCCACCCGGTCGAGCGGCGAACCGGTGAAATGCGCTGCGTTCTGACTCTGTCGCCAGTTCACAGGCTGGCGTAGACGCTTTTGCCGAATTCGGTCGTGAACGGCATCGACTGGTCCGGCATATATTGCGCAAAGCCACAGGCGCGAATGCCGCGCGTCGGATCGACCCAGGCGATGGTCGCAGCGGCCCCGCCCCAGCCATAGGTGCCGACGCCTGCACCAAGCCGGTCAGCCTTGTCGATCGTCACGCGCCCGCCCGCACCAAAGCCCTGTCCGTCGACGAGGCTGCCTTTGGTATCCGCACCCGCCGGCAGCAGGTTCGACATGCCGAGCTTTGCCGTTTCGGTCTTCATGATCCGTGTCCGCCCGATCGCGCCATAGCCCGCCAGCATCAGGAGAAACCGGTCATAATCGCGTGCGCTCATCACCAGGCCAGAGCCGCCAAAGGGAAATGCCGGGGTGTCGAGAAAAATGCTGGTCCGGCCCGGATCAATCGGAAACCTGCCGAAGGGGGACACACCATAGTTGGTCGTGAGGCGCGGAATTTCCGACACCGGCACCTGGAAAAATGTGCTGGTCATGCCCAGCGGATCAAAGATGCGCGCCTTTAGAAACGCGTCGAACGACAGGCCGCTGGCCACTTCGATGATCCGCCCCATCAGGTCGAGACCGACCGAATAGCTCCATTTGCGCCCCGGGTCCGCGATGATCGGCAGCGTGGCCAGCCGGTCGGCAAATTCGGCAAGGCTGGGCGCGGTCGGCACCGGCTTGAACCCCGGCAGCGGTTTGCGGCTGACAACCGCCGGGTTGATGCCGAGCCGGTTATATTCGCCGAGCAATGGCCCCTTCGTAACGATATTATAGCCGAGCCCGGCCGTGTGCGTCAGCAGGTTGCGGATCGTGATCGGCGATGTCGACGGTCGCGCTGTCAGGTCCTTCATCGGATCGACCAGCACCATCGGGTTTTTGAACCCGGGTATGAAATCGGCGATATTCTGATCAAGGCCGATCTTGCCATCTTCGATCAGCATCATGGCTGCCATGCCGGTGACCGGCTTGGTCATCGAATAGACGCGGAACAAACTGTCGGCGTCCATCGCGCGGCTTTCGTCACGCGCGATCCGCCCGGACAGGATGAAGCTGGCGTCATCGCTGCCCCGCGCCACTGCGCCAACCGCACCGGGCAGGCGCTTGTCGGCAACATAGCCATCGAACAGCGCCTGAACCCTGTCCCAGCCAAGATTGTTGCGCCGCGCCTGCCGTGCAAGCGCCGGAACAGCGGTGAACGCGAGCATTCCGGCGCCGGCACCGAATATCTGTCGCCGGTCAAGCTGCGCTTCGAACATCTTTCGTCTCCCTGATGGCCAGCCTCGCGGCCCTGGCAAAAACAGTCGGCAGGCCAGCGTCGCCGATCCGGTCGAGCGGCCACCATTCCCCGTCCGGTTGCAATGCGCAACTGCTTTTATGCACGGCGAGCCTGAGCGTGAAGTGCGTGAAACCGTGCGTGACGACGCCCAGTAATTGTCCCGTTTCAGGACAGTCGCTGCCGTCCCAGCCGCCGCCCGGCAACGCGCGCATGCCGCCAAGCAGGCCCGATGCAGGGCGACGGATCAGCCAGACCCAATTGTCCTTTTCATGCCACAGGGCGATGCCGCGGCGATCGGGCCGGATCGGTTTTGGCGTTTTTCGCGGATAACTTTCTGGGGCCTTTGCCCGGCACATCGATTGCAGCGGACAGGCCGGGCAGTCCGGTGCGCGCGGCGTACAGATGCTGCTGCCCAGATCCATCATTGCCTGCGCGAAATCACCGGCACGCGCATCGGGCGTGATCAGATCGGTGAGACGGTAAAGTTCAGCCCTGGCAGCAGGAAGCGGCGTTTCGACTGCGAACAGGCGCGACACGACGCGCTCGACATTGCCATCGACGACGACGGCGCGTTTGCCGAAGGCGATGCTGGCAATGGCAGCCGCGGTATAGCGGCCGATGCCGGGCAGCGTGCGCAACGTCGCCTCAGTTCCGGGGAATGCACCCGCGACGACGCGTGCGCAGGCGAGCAAATTGCGGGCGCGGGCATAATAGCCAAGGCCTGCCCATGCCGCCATGACATCGGCATCGGATGCAGCGGCGAGCGCCTCAACCGTCGGCCAGCGCGTCGTGAACGCTTCGAAATAGGGCTTGACCGCAGCGACTGTCGTCTGTTGCAGCATGATTTCGGACAGCCAGACGCGGTAAGGATCCGGTGCGGGCGATCCCGGCGGCGACCGCCACGGCAGCGTGCGGGCATGGCCATCATACCAAATCAGCAAAGGAGTATCGACGTGCACACCGCGCTTGTGGCAGAGAGTGGCCAATGTCGAAACCACCCAAATCCGAATCAGCGATGGCCAGGCCGCCCGAACGACCAAGGGGCGGCCGCGCGCGCAGCGTTTCGGAAATCGTGCCCGACATCGGTCGCGTCGCCTTCAGGCGCTTCGGGTTTGTCCAGTCCTCAGTTGTCAGCCGCTGGGCAGAGATTGTCGGCGCGCGTTACGCCCAGATTTCGGCGCCCGAATCGATCCGCTTCCCCCCGGGAAAGCGTGCCGACGGGGTCCTGACTGTGGCGGTGGCGGGCGCCCACGCACCGATGATGCAGCATGTCGGACCGACGATCATCGAACGGGTGAACCGGTTTTTCGGTTATGCCGCGATTGCACGGGTCACGATCCGGCATGGAGAGATTGTCGCACCGAAGTCGCGCGCCGCGCCACTTGCCGAGGTCGCAATACCCGTCGAGCTTGGTGAATCATTGCGCACAGTCGCCGATCCCGAATTGAAAGCCGTGCTTGAATCGCTGGCACGCGGGATTGCGGCGGCAACGCTGCTGCCGGTTATGGGAAAAATTTCATGAAAATCCTGCTTCTTGCCATTGTCGCTCTTGCCGGGATGGGCGCTGCGCCAGTCAACTGGACCCGGATGGTCACGCGCGCGCCGAATGGCGCTTATGTCATGGGCAATCCGAAAGCGAAGGTCCGGCTGGTCGAATATCTCAGCTATTCCTGTTCGCATTGCGCGCATTTTACCCAAGAGTCCGCCGGACCGCTCAAGACAATGTTTGTGTCCAGGGGCACTGTCGCGGTCGAAATGCGCAACGCCGTGCGCGACCGCTATGATTTTGTGGCAGCAGTGCTGGCCCGTTGCGGCGGTGGTGCGCATTTCTTTGCGCAGAGCGAGGCATTGTTCGCCGGACAGGCCCTGCTTTTGACGCAGGCGCAGGCATTTGAAGCCAGCAACAGCGTCCCTGTCGATGCGCCGGTCAACGACGTGCTGACCGGCGTCGCAAAAGGATCGGGCCTGACTGCCTATATGACGGCGCACGGATTGTCAGCGACCGCACAAACGGCCTGCCTGACCGACAAGGCGGCGCAGGATGTGGTTCTTGCCATGACCAAGGAAGCCTGGGAAACACGCAAGATCAAATTCACGCCGACGTTCCTGATCAACGGCCGCGATGTCGGGCCTGCGGACTGGTCATCCTTGCAACCCAGATTGCGCGCCGCCATTACCACGCGATAACAACAGGATTTGAGTATGAAAGCTTCTGCGTTCCTGATCCCGATGATGCTGCTTTCGGCATGCGGGAAACCGGCAGACACGGCAAAAAGCGCCACCGGTCCGGTGGCCGCCGTCACGCCGCCTGCGGGCACCGAATGGGTGACGACAGTCGCCGAAACACCCGATGGCGGGATTCGCATGGGCAATCCCAATGCGGCCATAAAACTTGTCGAATATGGCTCGCTGAGCTGCTCGCACTGCGCGGAGTTTTCGGAAAAATCGGCTGAACCCCTCAAGGCCAATTATATCGCGACAGGCAAGGTGTCTTATGAATTGCGCAATTATGTGCGCGATCCGATGGATCTGACTGCGACCCTGCTCGCGCGCTGTGGCGGGCCGGGACCATTTTTTCCGCTTGTCGAGCAAATGTTCGCCGATCAGAAAAACTGGTTCGAAAGAGTGAAGACGATCACGCCCGCCGACCAGCAGGCACTGGCCGCGTTGACCCCTGCGCAGCAATTTTCGAAATTCGCGACGATCATCGGCCTCGATGGTTTTGTCCGCCAGCGCGGGCTGAGTGCGGCGCGGGCCGACGCCTGTCTTGCCAATCAGGCGGAATCGGACAAGCTGGTGAAAATGCGTGATCGCGCGAACAGCGAATTCGATCTGAAAGGCACGCCGACGTTTCTGATCAACGGTCTGGTGGTTCCCGACACCCTGACCTGGGACCAGCTTGAGGTGAAGCTGAAAGCCGCCGGTGCCTGACGCCGGATGAAGATTTCACGGGTCAAGCTGGCGGGGTTCAAAAGCTTCGTCGACCCGTGCGAACTGCGCATCCTGCCGGGGCTGACCGGCGTTGTCGGTCCCAATGGCTGCGGCAAATCGAACCTGCTGGAGGCGATCCGCTGGGTCATGGGCGAAGGCAGCCCGAAATCGCTGCGCGGATCGGCGATGGACGATGTCATCTTTGCCGGTACGGTCAGCCGGCCGCAACGCCAGTTCGCCGAAGTCTCGATCCTGGCGGACCAGGCCGGTGACGACATCGAAGTGGTCCGCCGGATCGAACGTGGTGCGGGTTCGGCCTACCGGATCAACGGCCGCGATGCCCGTGCGCGCGATGCGCAGCTGATCTTTGCCGATGCCGCCACCGGCGCGCATTCACCCGCACTCGTCAGTCAGGGGCGGATCGGCGCGATCATTGCCGCAAAGCCCGCCGAACGCCGCCAGATGCTTGAAGAAGCGGCAGGGATTTCGGGTCTGCATGTCCGGCGACGAGAGGCCGAAATCCGGCTGAAAGCAACCGAAGCCAACCTCTGCCGTGTCGCCGAACTGGTCGCCGAACAGGACGCGCGCATCGTCATTTTGCGGCGGCAGGCACGATCGGCAGAGCGATATCGCAAATTGTCCGACGATATTCGCACAGCCGAAGGTCGGTTGATCTATGCCCGCTGGCGTGACGCGGCGGCGGCGGCGGAGGTCGCGCGGGCGGACGCGAACGCTGCTGATGACGCCGTCCATCATGCGGCAGAGGCGCAGCGCGTGACTGCGGCCCTGTCCACAGACGCCGCAACCCTGCTGGCACAGACCCGGGCAACGGCGCAGCGCGACCGGGACGCAGCGGCAGAGGCACGCCACCGGCTGGCCACGGTGGAGGCCGACCGCACACGGGTCGAAACACGGCTTGCGGACATTTTGGTGCAGCGCACTCAGCTGACAGCGGATCATGCCCGCGAAGACGAACTGGCGCGCGATGCCGGCGAAGCGCTCAGGCGGCTTGCCGACGAAGCCGCGGCACTTGACGCTCGTATCAAGGCGGCACTGGCCGAACGGCCGAATCTGATCGAGGCCGTCGCCAGCGCCGAAGCGCAGAGTCATGCCGCCGAAGTTGCGTTGGCGCACGCACGCGCCGAAGCCGCCCGCGAGGCAGCAGAATGCCGGGTCGCCGAGGCGGCCTTGCATGCCGCAACCCTGCGGCGCGACCGGGCAACAGCAGGACGGGCGCGCGCCACGGCCGATCTGTCGGGTCTGGATGATCTTGCGGAGGTTGCGGCGGCGCTGGACACTGCGACCCGGGACCGCGTGGCGGCACAGGCCGACGCCGCCACGTCGCTGCTTGCCATCGACACAGCGGAGTCGGCACGGGCGGCCACCACAGAAGCGCGTGCCACGGCCGAAGCGCGGGTCGCCACGGCATCAGCATCGCTGGCCTCGCTTGACTCCGAAGCGGCGGCATTGACACGCGACCTGCAGCAGACGACCGGGGCTTTGTCGCAGGTGCGGGCGGCGCCGGGATATGAAATCGCGCTGGCGGCGGCACTGGCCGATGACCTGAACGCCGATGTCGGTAATGCCGGGCGGCGCCGCTGGACAGGTGCAACCATCGCCAGCGACGATCCGCCACTTGCGGTCGGCGAACCGCTGGGCGCGCATGTGTCGGCGCCCACCGAACTGGCCCGTCGCCTGTCGCAAATTGCCGTGGTCGATAGCGACGACGGGACCGCGCTTGCCGTTGGCCAGCGGCTGGTGACATATGACGGCAAGCTTCGCCGCTGGGACGGTTTCGCCTCGGATGGCGCTGGCGCTGCGGCGGCCGATGGATTGAAACGCCGCAACCGGCTGCTCGCGATCGAGGCTCTTTTACCCGATGCCCGCGACGCAACCGCCGCGGCCATCGCTGCGCAGGACGACGCCGGCATTGCCTTGACCACGGCCACGCAACGGCTCGACATGGCGCGCCGCGCGCGCGATGTGGCCGATGCCGCGTTGCGAACAGCCTTGCGCACAGAGGATCAGGCGGGACTGGCGCTCGAACGGGTGACAGCGCAGACAGCGGACCTGAGCGACCGGCTGGCGCGGGCCGAGGGCGAACTGGCGGCGGCGCAGAGCGAGCAGAGTGCGGCGATGACAGCACTGGCGGCGCTTCCCGCGGCGCATGATGACAGCGGGACGCGCGCTCTGGACAAGGCAGCGAACGACGCACGCGACGCCGTGGCGCACCGTCGCGCCGATCTGGTCACGCGCGACGGGCGGGTGGCGACGGACAAAGCGCGTCAAGCAGCGGCATTGGCCGAACGCGATGACTGGCGCGCACGAAGCGGCAAGGCGGGCAAACGCGTGGAAGACATGGCCCGACGCGCAGACGCGCTTGACGAGGAACTTGCCACCCTCGCCGACGCACCTGCCCGGATCGCCGCCGCACTGGCAGCACTTGAAGCTGACGCAGCGCAATTGTCCGAAGCGGCACTGGCTGCGGTTGAAGCCGAACGCGCCGCTGAGGCCGCCTTGCGCGTGCGCGAAGGAGTAGCGGCAACGGCCGCCGAAACGCTGGCATCTGCACGTGAAATTCGCGCAGGCGCAGAGGCACGGACCGAAAATCAGGAGTTGCGCCGCATCGAAATGGGTCGGGTTTCGGGCGAGCGTTTTGAGTGCCCGGCGGCATTGCTGCCCGAAAAGCTGGGTTTCGATGTCGCGAGCGTCGGCGCGGCGGCGGATGAATCTGCGCGTCTGGACCGTGTGACGATGGAGCGTGAACGCCTGGGTCCGGTCAATCTGGTGGCCGAACGCGAGCTTGCCGACATCGAGGCCGGGCGTGAAAGCGCTGCCGCCGAGAGTGCCGAACTGACCGAGGCCGTGCACCGGCTGCGCGGATCGATCGGCAGTCTGAATCGCGAAGGACGCACTCGCTTGCGCGCGGCGTTTCAGGCGGTTGACGGGCATTTCCGCACCTTGTTCGGCACCTTGTTCAATGGCGGGGAGGCGCATCTCGCACTGATCGACAGCGACGATCCGCTGGATGCGGGGCTTGAAATCATGGCACAGCCGCCGGGAAAGAAGCTGTCCTCGCTCACATTGCTGTCGGGCGGTGAGCAGGCGCTGACGGCGGTCGCGCTGATCTTTGCGCTGTTTCTCACCAACCCGGCGCCCTTATGTGTTCTCGACGAAGTCGATGCGCCGCTCGACGATGCGAATGTCGAACGGTTCTGCGACCTGCTCGACGCGATGACGCGCGACACCGACACCCGCTACCTGATCGTCACGCACAATGCCGTCACGATGGCGCGCATGCACCGGCTATACGGCGTGACAATGGTCGAACAGGGGATCAGCCGCCTGGTCTCGGTCGATCTCGGCGGGGCGGAGGCATTGCTGGCAGCGGCGTGAAGCCGTTGATCGACTCAAGCCCTAGCCTTGTCCGCCTGATCCCACTATGCGCGTGCAGCCATGTCGCAACCGCTCATCATTGCCGTGCCAAAGGGGCGCATATTGGCCGAGGTCCTCCCGCTGATGGCGCGCGCCGGGATTGTCCCCGAAGCCGGGTTCGGTGATGAGAACGACCGCAGGCTGCGGTTCGCGACCAACCATCCCAATATCGGCCTGATCCGCGTGCGCGCGTTCGATGTTGCCACTTTCGTGGCCCATGGCGCAGCCCAGATGGGGGTCGTCGGCTCCGACGTGATCGACGAGTTCGACTATTCGGAACTCTACGCACCGGTTGATCTCAACATTGGCCATTGCCGGATTTCGGTGGCGGAACCTGCGGCACAGGCGGCACCGGATAATCCGGAAAACCGGAGTCATGTCCGTGTGGCGACCAAATATCCCAGGCTGACGCGCACGCATTTCGAAGCGCGCGGGATTCAGGCCGAATGCGTGAAGCTGAACGGCGCGATGGAACTTGCCCCGACCCTGGGCCTGTCGGGCCGGATCGTCGACCTGGTGTCGTCGGGACGGACGTTGCGGGACAATGGCCTGATCGAGGTCGAGGTGATCGCACAGGTTTCGGCGCGGCTGGTCGTCAATCGTGCGGCGTACAAGACGCGCGACGACATGGCGCCGCTGGTCGATGCATTTCGCAGAGCGGTCGGATGATCCGGCTTTCGACCAGATCCGCAGAGTTCGACACCGACTTTGCAACACTCGTCGATGCACGGCGTGACAGCGATGACGATGTGTCGCACGATGTCGCCGCCATCCTGTCGCGCGTCCGGACAGAAGGCGACGCGGCGGTTGCCGCGCTGACCCGCAAATTCGACGGGCACGCCTTGCCGTGGCAGATCGATATGGCCGAATGTCGCACAGCACTTGATGCGCTCGATCCCGGTCTGCGGGCGGCGCTCGAACTGGCAGCGGTCCGCATCCGGGCATTTCACGAGGGGCAGCGGCCAGCCGATCGCGATATGACCGATGCGGCGGGTGTGCGGCTTGGCGCGCGCTGGACCGCAGTGGATGCCGCGGGGCTTTATGTCCCTGGCGGGCGGGCGGCCTATCCGTCGTCAGTGCTGATGAATGCCATCCCCGCCAGGGTTGCAGGAGTCAGGCGCCTCGTCATGGTCACGCCGACACCGGGGGGTGAGGCCAATCCGCTGGTGCTGGCCGCAGCGGCACTGGCAGGCGTCGACGAAATCTGGCGCATCGGCGGCGCACAGGCCATTGCGGCGCTGGCGTTCGGCACGGACAGTATCATGCCCGTCGACGTCATCACGGGTCCCGGCAATGCCTGGGTCGCCGAAGCCAAGCGCCAGCTTTACGGCCGGGTCGGCATCGACATGGTCGCCGGACCATCCGAAATTCTGGTGGTCGCCGACAAAGACAATAATCCCGACTGGATCGCTGCCGACTTGCTGAGCCAGGCCGAACATGACCCGACCAGCCAGTCAATCCTGATCACCCCCGACCCGGCGTTTGCCGACGCCGTTGCCGCAGCGGTCACGCGCACCTTTCCCCTGATCGCAACCGGTGCGGTCGCGCGCGCAAGCTGGGACACGCACGGTGCCATCATCGTCATCGAGCATCTTGATCAGGCGCCCGCGCTGATCGATCGTCTTGCTCCCGAACATCTCGAACTGGCCATTGCGGATCCGGAGGCGATGTTCGCCCGCATCCGCCACGCCGGTTCGGTGTTCCTCGGTCGTCATACGCCCGAGGCGATCGGCGATTATCTCGCCGGGCCCAACCATGTCCTGCCGACCGGCCGACGTGCGCGGTTCGCCTCTGCGCTTTCAGTGACCGATTTCATGAAACGTACCAGTTTTATCGGATGTCCGCCCGCCGCGCTTGCCGAACTTGGCCCCGCTGCCGCTGCGCTTGCCACGGCTGAAGGGCTTTCCGCCCACGCCCGCTCTATTGCACTCCGGCTGTGAAGAGCCGCAGCAAATCACGTTCGGCCGCGCGGCTGGCGGCGGTTCAGGCGCTGTATCAGCATGACATGGAAGCAACCCCGCAGGCACAGTTGCTCCATGAATTCCACCAGCACCGCCTTGGCGCGACGATCGGCGACGATCAATATGCCGACGCAGAGGTCGATTTCTTCGACGATGTCGTGACGGGCGTGCTGGCCCGCACAGCCGAAATCGATCCGGTCATTGCCGGCAAGCTTGCCAGCGGCTGGACACTCGAACGGCTTGACAGGCCGATGCGCGCGATCCTGCGCGCCGGCACATATGAACTTCTTGCCCGCACCGATGTCCCGGTGAAGTCGGTGATCAACGAATATGTCGACGTCGCCGCCGCTTTCTATGACAAGCGCGAAAAGGGATTTGTGAACGGGCTGCTGGATGCCGTGGCGAAGGATATCCGCCTTACCTGACGGCACCCGCAGCCCTGTCCCTGCCTATCCAAGCGCAAAGGCGACCAGATCACCGACCGTAAAGGTCGCGCCCTTTTTGGGAAACACAGGGTCAAACAGGGGCCAGCGGCGCAGATAGGATTTTTCGTCGCGCCACAACAGGCCAAGGAAAGTTTCGGCCAGAATGACGCTGCCGACAGGGCCGAGATGCTGGCCCCCGAACCCGAGCATCGGATCGGATGCGACGCGCTGTGTCCCGAACAGTTCGGCTTCGCGAAGAATATAATACCACAGCGGCGTATTGCCATTCAGCTGGGTCTGGAACCCGGTCCATACGGCGCTGCGCAGATTGACGAGGCTTGTCACGAAATTTTCGTCCGCGGGATCGAGCGGTGTCGGATTGGCAACGCCGGTTCCGAAGGATTGCCACAGCTGCGCCGTCGTCAGCGGCGTCAGCCCGAGCGCATGCGCGACCTGTTCGCCCGACGGCAGGTTGAGGACATTCGAACCACGCCGCAAATTGCGATAGGCGAGATTTTTGAAAACCGGCACCGTTTCCTTGGCAAATTCGGGCAGCGACTGGAGCGGCCCGACCAGAAGCGCGTCGAGGCGGTAGGACGGTTGCGGGATTTTGAATGAGGCACGCTGCGCCGTCGTCAGATGGGTTTTGGGCATGTCGAAATAAAAGGCCCAGTCGATACCCCAGTTCGCCGGCATCGGCTGGCCAAAACCGTTGAGATTGTTGCGCGGATCCTTGCCGGCCGAAAAAATCGGAATGCGCGCATCGCGGTCTGTACCGGGGGGCAATTGTTCGGGAAGCGCCACCGTAATGTCCGAGTTTACGGCATAGCCCGGGCGCACCATCGAATGGCCAAAGCGAAAAGCGGCACCGGCAAATTCAACGGGAATATAGGCGAATCTGGCATCGGCCTTGTCATAAAAGCGAAAAACCGGAATTCCGCCGGTCATCATGCCCGCGATCGTCCCGGGCTTCAGAATATGCCGGTCGAGATAATCATTCACGACCAGCCACTGGTAATGCCACCGCACGATGTTGACCGCGGCGCGAAACCGGCTGACCGGATCAGCAAAATCACCACCGAATTGTTCGATCAGCGGGCGCGACATCACAACCTTGTTGTGCAGCGCGATCATGATAGCGTGAAAGCTTGCGACGATCCGGTTTTCATCGTTGCGCTTGTCGCCGATGATCGCGCGCTGCCCCTCGCCGGGTTCGCTGGGGCCGATGCGCGGCAGGTCGCGTGTCGGCCTTGCCCGTCCCGATGTCAGCGGCGCCCCTTCGCGCAGACGCAGCCCGTCGGCATGATACATATAAGGCTGGTCGTCGGGGCCGCGGCCATAAAGGCAGTCGAGATCGAGAGCGGGAGTGCGAAAATCCTCCATCGCCGCCACATCGATCCGGTCAACGCTGAGCGGTGACGGATCAAGTGTCAGGTCATGATCGATGAATTGTCCGAAATATGTATAGCCTGACGGCGTTGCCGGATTCTCATCGATCGGTTCATCGGCATCAATGGCTGTGCTGACATCGTCCTTGATCATCGCATGCGCAATTGCCTTGAGGCAATCGTCGCTCAGCGGACGACCCGAAAAGGGAAACATCCGGCCAAAGCGGCCATAGCCCATGCCGGGAATGGCGCCGGCTTCGAAACCGCGGTTGTCGTGGCCATGACCGCCAAGTGCGGCAGGACTGATTGCTGAAGGTGTGGTCGTGAGGGATTCAGGGGGCATGACAGGTCCTCATATTTGCATAAACACGCGTCGCCCCTGCCGTATTCAAATGAAGTCCTATTCAAATGAACATATGACATAAGGGCACGAATCGATTTTGCTTTTGACGACCTTCGGTAGAGATCATCAGATCAAATATATCAGATTGCAAGTCACTTTATAATTTTATGTAAACTATACTTTAAATTCACTTTGTCTCGATTGTACAACATTTGATCGCATCCGAAACGATTTGGATCAGACGTCATTTTACTGCGATCGCTGCCACGCTTGTTGCTGCAACAGTTCCCAGATGTGCGGAGGGCGTTTGTTCGCCGATCAGCGCAAGCCCGCCCAGCACCGGGTCAAGCCGGGTCACGTCCGCCGTCAGCCTGGAAATCCGCACGACGTAACGGCCGTAGGGAACGCCTTCGAAAATGAAAAACCCGTCGAAGTCCGACCGCGTTCGGGCAACGACATGCCCTTCGACATCGACCAGTTCGAGATCGACACCTTCCAGAGTCCCGCCGCCCCGGCGCACCAGCGTGCCGTCGACATCGCCGGTGCTGACCAGCGGCAGTTCGAGTACGACCGAGACACCGGGGCGCGCGGTGATGACCATGCCCGGTGTCGACGGCTGGACGCGCGGATCGGGCAACGACGACCCATCGATACCGATCAGCACCGGCTGAAACGGTTCGAGGCCGTCGACCACGACTTCACCATTGGCATCCGTGAGCGCATCGACTGGAATCCGGCCCGCCGAAATCTGCGCGCTTTTTTCCAGCCGCTCACCGGGATCACGTCGCCCGTTCATATTGGCATCGCGATAGACCCGGACCAGTGCCGACCCTTGCGATGCCAGCTTTTCCGACGTCAGGCGGATGCCGCCATGATGCCGCGGATCGGGCCCGAGGCTGAACGCAAGATTGAGACCTGCTGCGACGGAGCCATCACTGGCGATTTCACCGCTGGCGTTGACGGCCACACGATCGAATTGCCTGATATAGCCAAGCCCCGCCCGCGCACGCCCCAGCGCCCGGTCATAGCCAAGTTCTGCACGCCATTCAGCGGGATGCAGCAAACTGCCGCCTGCCGACCATTCGCCGACAATGGTTGCAGATTGAAACTGGGTTTCGGGTGCGAGCCTGAACCGCGCCTCACCACGCAGGCGCACTTTGCCGACACGGGCATTGGCCAGCAGTCCCGCCTCGATCAGCGGCGGCGGATCGGGACCAAACCGCCGGTGGTCGCCGCGATAGGCCACTTCACCGGTCAGCGACATGCGGCCCAGACTGGCCGATGCCCGTGACGTCAGTTCGAGCGTGTAATCCCCCGTCGTCCGTGTCGTCAGCCGCGCATCGAGGTGGACCGGAATGCTCGTCCGTCCGGTGCCAAAGAAATGATCGACGGTTACACTGTGCAGCCCGGTGACATCGCGCAGGATCCGGTCCGACCGGAAACCGCCGCCTGCCCAGATGGTTTCAACGCCGACATGCGTCGCACCCCGCTCGGCAAGGGCCTGTGCACGCAGCGCCCGCCCGCCCGTGGTATCGACAGCCGCCGACGCTTCGGCCAGCGCCGGGCCAATCGCCTGGCGCAGCGCGACTTCGCCAAAGTTGCGCCGGCCGACACTGTCGATCAGCAAACTGTGCGCAGCGAATGCGACTGATGTTTTGGCCGTCAGGCCGCGTTCGAGTCCAAAGGATCCGCGCCATCCGCGTCGTCCGTAGACGGGAGCGTGGATCAGAGAGACGAGATCGCGCCCCTCTTCGTCGACACCGCCCCAATACCAGGTCTTGCGCGGCGGGATGCTGTCAAGCCCGACGGGGACAGATTTGACCTCGCGCCGGATCTGGCCCTGCGGTCCGTAAAGGATGACTTCAAAGCGGTTCTGGCCATATTGCAGCGGCACGTCGAGAAATGCGTACCGGCCATCGGCCCGGTCGTTGGCAAATGCGAGCAGCTGACCATTACGGTACAGCTCGGCATCCCAGCCGCGCGGCAGCTCGCCCCGGAAATCGGTTTTGTCAAAACTCTGCGGACGATCGACCGGACGGTTGGTGACGACAAATCCGCGCCCCACGCTCGATTGGGCGACCAGCGGCGTCGACAGCCCCTGAACATCGCCCACGCCGACATGCGTCGCGTTCAGCGGCCCGAGCAACCCACCGGCCGGATCCGTGCGATAGGCGCGGAGGCGAACGGCCGCAGGCAGGCCGTGGCGGTCGGATGACAACCGCGCATCGTACGCGACGGGACCGACTTCGCCGGACGCATAGACTTCATAACGCGCATCGATGCGGTTCCCGCTCAACCGGTCACGCAGGCCACCCAGTGTCGCGACAACGTCCACCGATGGCATTTTGACGCCATGATAGGGCGCGCTGGCATGCGGCAGAGTGGCAAGATCGAACACAGGGGCCGCGGTGGCGACCCGCGCGCGGCGTTCGGCGGCAAGTTGCGGCGCCAGCTTCTTGTCCGATTTGACCACCAGCAGTGCATTGCCCGTGTCAGCCTCGATCGTGACACCCAGCCAGCGTGACAGGGCAATCGTCGACACACACCAGCCTTCGGGGGTGTCGCGAATGTCGTCTGGCGCGACTTTCCGAAAAGAGTTCTTGATTTGTTCCGTACTTGCTGCACGATCAATCGTCAGTGTGTTGGCTTCGTCGAATGCCCAGCCGGTTGCGCGGCGCGACTGTTTGTCGAGCCGCACGGGAATGTCGAGGGCAAGGATGACATCGGCAAAATCGACACAAGTTCCCGTTGGCGTCGCATAGCCACGCACCCCGTCACCCAGCCGATATTGATTGAGACGCATGTCGAGCAGCAGCGCGTCGTCGGCATTCGCCGTCCACGCCCCGGCGTGCACCGGTGCCGTTCCAAAAATCACCAGCGCCGCAAGGGCCTGGCATATCCGGGTCAGAAGGCGGCGCACCGGCTGCGTCCGGTTCCTATCCTTAACGGATCACCACTTGCGCAGTGGCGATCGTGCCACCGCCGGTGTCGCCGTCTTCAAGATAATCGATCTTTGCGGGTCCCGGAAGTTGCGCCGCAACTTGTGCGGACACCGGCAATATCACCATGCGGCTGTCCAGTTCGGTATAGACTGCGATCCCGCGCGCTTCGAATAGCGGTTTGGCAACGCCTGCCCTCGTCACGCGGATGCGGCCATAGGTCGACCGCTCTCCGCTGCGGCTCAGCGTGAAGGACAATGCCGGGCCATCCACGGTTTTCGCCATTTTTGCATCCGAAATCGCCGCCGAACTTTTCAATGCGCCTTTGCGGATGATGATCGGAATGGTGACGCCGTAAACGGGCGTCAGCGCAATCGACAGCCCGGCCCGCGGCGGCGTGGCGGGTGCCGCAGGTCCGGCATCCGGAATGGCACGGAACAAAATGTGGGCGCGATATTCCCCATCGGGCAGATCGGCAGGTGCGCGCACGCCGATGCGGATCGCCTGTGGCTGATTCGGCGCAAGCACCACCCGGCGCGGCGCATAGCTGATCATCGCCAGCGTCGACGTTTCGCGCGGTGTTGCGTTTTCCGGCGCGACGGCATCCAGCTGGCCATTGGCACGCATCCGCTTGAGCTCAAGCGAAATCCGGTAGGTTGCCGGCAAGGCGCCGACATTGTTGAGGATGACTTCGGTGCCGCGCGCACCATCAAGCACGACCCGCGTCGGCGCAACCAGCAGATCGCCCGCCGCCATTGCAGACGGGGCCACCGACGCGGACGCCAGAACGGCAAAAGGCAACGACAATTTCAACATGATGTGCGGTCCCTGCGGCCAGAACGGCCATCACCGGACTGTGACGGAACAAGGTTGATTTTCTGCTAACCAACCGGCGGAAACTGGCACAAAAACGCCCGCCGGTGCAGAACCGGCGGGCGTTCCCGTCAAGCCAGGGCTGTTCCTGGAATTACTGATAGTTGACGGTCACCGTGAACGTGCCCGAATAAGCGCCGTCCGCCTGTGCCGCACCAACGGCGAGCGTGCCGCCGACAGTGAAGCTGTCGGTGCCGGTCAGCGTGCGCGTGGCCGCCGATGTCAGCAGCGTTGCCGTCATGCTGTTGAGGCCCGAGGTCAATGCGACGGTCGGATCCGAAACGATCGTGACGACGGCACCCGATGTACCGACAATGCCGAACGCAGCCGCTGTGGCAGTGCCCGTGCAGACGAGCCCGACACCGCAGGTCTTCACACCCGTCGGCGAGACGATGACAGTCGACGCGGCAGCGCCGGTGATGATCGTCGCAAAATCAAGGTCGGCAGTCTTTGTCACGACGATTGCCTGAAGGATTTTCGCCTTGGCACTTGCCGTGGCGGTCGCGGCCTGCGCGCCGGTCGTGGCAAAAGCAGCAGCAAAAACAGTGCCGGCAAGCGCGGCCTTCATGAAACGATTGGTCATAATGATATGGTCCCCAAAAAAACGAAACACGCAGAACGAAAGGCTCCCCCTGCTCTGCTGCACGGTCTTTGGCGCACCTGGTGTTCACATTTTCCTTCGCGCAGTGGTTAATGTCGCAGGAAGGGTTCAGCGATAGTCAGCGATGACCGGAATGCGGCCATGAAAATCGCCCGCTTCCCCGGCGGTGACGATCAGCCGTCCGCCGAAACCGAATGTCAGCATGCCCTGCGCATCGAGCGTCGATCCGGCGGACAGGTCAGTCTGGATATCGACGACGTCGGCCGTACTGCCATCGGGCGCGGTCAATGCAATGCGTGTCGGCAAAGTCACGACAACCGGCGCAAAAGGTTCGCCGGTCAGCCGTACGGTCCCCCTCAACGACAATCCGCCAAGATCGGCGAGCGTGCCCGAAACACTGCGTGCCCCGGTTTGCGAATCGATCGCGATCGTCCCGCCGCTGCCCAGCCGGGTCTGCGCCGCACGGCCAAGATCAAGCGCTGCCTCGACGCTGATGCTCAGGGGAATGGCGGGCGCTCTGGATGCATCCTGGCCAGCCGGTGCGCACAGGCGGCATTGCCCGAACGCGGGCGGCGCCGTCGTAAGAGCAAGACTCAAAAGAAAATTGCGGCAATCCATAACGGATGCACTAGCAACATGGCTTTCAATGAAACGTTAACTACGCCATGCTGGCGGACCCGACACCGCATTTCCGGTGTTTGGCAATAATGCGAAAGTCGTGCGTGTTCCAGAGTCCCCGAATCATTGCCATCGGCACCGCCACGCCACGCCACGACATTCATCACGCCTTTATCGACTGGGCGGCGGCCCGTCTGACCGACCGGCGCGACGCCGCCGTGTTTGCGCGGATGGCAGGCCGGTCGGGCATACAGCACCGCTGGTCAGTCCTGCCCGCAGGAACCGGTGGCGAATCACCCGTCGACGCAGGAGGATTTTATGCACGCGACATGCCGGGCACAGCGTCACGAATGGCGCTTTACGCCAAAGAAGCCCCCGCACTTGCGCTGAACGCAATCGCAAAGCTTCCCGATATTTCGGGCGTGACACACATCATCGTCGCAAGCTGCACCGGGTTTGTCGCGCCGGGCATCGATCAGATCATTGCCGCGCGGCTTGGCCTTCACAGATCGGTCGAACGGACACTGATCGGCTTCATGGGCTGTTATGCCGCCGTCACGGCCCTGAAAACCGCGCGTCATATCGTCAGGTCCGAACCGGGCGCGCGCGTCCTTGTCGTTACGGTCGAATTGTCGACATTGCATTTGCAGGATGACCTGACGATCGAGCCGCTGCTGGCCATGCTGCAATTCGGCGACGGCGCCGCCGCCGCGATTGTCGCCGGGACCGGCGCAGGGCTTGGGATCGAGGCTCCTTTTGCGGCAACGCTTGACGATTCGGACACGCTGATCCGCTGGACCATTGGCGACACCGGCTTTGCCATGCATTTGTCAGGCGAAGTGCCGGGGCGGATCGCATCCGCACTCGCCAGTCCCGAAACCCGTGCGGCGCTGACCGGTGGAGTCGAACCCAGATCGGTCGCGGCGTGGGCGGTGCATGCGGGGGGACGATCGATCCTCGACGCGGTCGAAACTGCACTTGATCTTGCGCCTGAAACGCTCGCGGCGTCACGCGCTGTCCTGAACGACAATGGCAACATGTCGTCGTCGACACTGATGTTCGTGCTGGCGCGGCTGATGGCCGAAAAACCGGACAGCGGTGTAGCACTGGCCTTCGGACCCGGTCTCGCCGCCGAAGGGCTGCGCTTCGGGTGGACCGGCTGATGCTGGCAGAGCGCGCCATTGCCGACGAACTGATGGATGCCGATGATCTGGACGTGCAGACTTATGCAGACGTCGTCCACGACCTGGCAAAGGTCAATACGCTGACAATGGCACGGCGCCCGACGATGCGCTTCATCAGGAACATTGCGCGGCGTCATGACCGGGCGCGCGGCGCGATCAATATTCTCGATGTGGGCTTTGGCGACGGCGACATGCTGCGGCGGATTGCACGATGGGCCGCCGCCACCGGGGAGGATGTCGCACTTGTCGGGATTGACCTGAACCCGCGCAGCACGCTTGCCGCGGTGGCGGCGACACCGGCCAGTCTCCCGATCCGCTATGAAACGGGTGACTATGCCATTTTGTCCGGCCAGCGGTGGGACGTCATCATCTCAAGCCTGGTCGCGCATCACATGACGCATGACCAGCTCGTCGCATTCGTCCGTTTCATGGATGCAGAGGCGCAGGGCGGCTGGTTCATCAACGACCTGCACCGCCACGGCTTTGCCTATCTTGGGTTTCCGCTGCTCGCGCGGCTGATGCGCTGGCACGCCATTGTCCGCCATGACGGGCAATTGTCGATCGCGCGCAGTTACCGGCCGCATGAATGGCCCGCGATCCTTGCCGAAGCGGGCGTCTCCGGCGCAACGGTCGCGCGTCAATTCCCGTTCAGATTATGCGTCGCCAGGATCCGCTGATCCTTGGGGGCGGTCCGGCGGGATCGTCGGCCGCGATCATGCTGGCGCAGCACGGCGCACGACCGCTGATCCTCGAACGGCAACGCACGACCGGCGACGCGCTGTGTGGCGGATTCATGAGCTGGCACACGCTGAAAACGCTCACCCGGCTGGGCATCGACCCCGGTGGCCACCCGATTGATCAGGTGCGCGTGTTTGCCGGACACCATCGTGCCGGGGCGCGCTTGCCTGCGGGCGCCGTCGGCCTGTCGCGCCACCGGCTCGATACGATGCTGCTGGCGCGCGCGCAGGCGATGGGCGCGGGGCTTGAGATCGTCACGATCAGGCATGCCGACGACATCGACGCCGACAGCCTGTTCCTCGCCACGGGCAAGCATGACCTGCGCGGGCTGGCCCGGCCGAGGCTGGAAACCGCAGATTCGACGCTGGGCCTGCGCGTGAAGATCGGTCCGCATCCGCGCCTGACCGCGCTGATCGGCAACAGCATCGAACTGCACCTCTTTGACCGCGGCTATGTCGGCCTGCTGTTGCAGGAGGATGGCCGCGCCAACCTGTGCCTGGCAGTGCGCAAGTCGCGGCTCGCCAACGCCGGCGGCAAACCCGAAACATTGTTGCGCCAGCTGGGCGATGCCATGCCTGCGCTCGGCGATCGGCTGGCATTTCTGGACGAGGTACCCGACACCGATGCGATTGCGTCAGTGCCTTACGGCTGGCGCGCGACGCAGACCATGCCGGGCATCTTCCGGCTGGGCGATCAGGCCGCCGTCATCCCGTCGATCGCCGGTGAAGGCAATGGCATCGCCATCGCCAGCGGCATTGCCGCCGCCGCCGCATGGGCCGTGAGTGGTGCCGCAGCAGCCCCCGATTATCAGCGTGATTTCGCACGCCGCACCCGCCGCCCGGTCGCGGTCGCGAAATGGTTGTGGGAACGCGGCGAAACCCCGTGGACGGCGGCGCTCGCGACCCGCGCACTCGCGATCGCCCCATTCATCGCGAAAACTTTCGCACGCGCGACACGCATCGGGGATTGATGCAGGTGAGCAGACCCTCACTGTCCGGCTCATCGCACGCACGACTCCGCTTATCGCAATATCCTTTCGGTTCGTCGCGTCACCGTTATTGTCTCAGGTGAGGGAGTATGGCGATGCGAACGCGAGCAGCGGAAATTCGGTCTAACTTTGATGCTTTTGAATCGTTGATTGGGTCTTTGATGACATCGAATCACGGTGAATATGTGTTGATGCGTGACGGATCTGTTGTGGAAATATTTCCAAAACTTGCAGACGCAATCAGTGCGGCTCATTCGCGATTTGACGATGAAATGTTTTCGATCCAAGAAGTTGCCGACGCGCCCATCGACTTAGGGTTCTTTTCACATGCCAATCCTCACGGGACACTGCGCTGATTCAAAGCCGCTCTGCAGAGTAGGATTGGCACCAGTTCTTCCTCGTCCAGACGGAGTGAGACCCTTCGCGGATGCATCGATTTTTTCGGTTACCCCACTTCGTGCATTACTTGATACGGGGGCGGACGGCACCAGTATTACGACAAGTGTCGCCCGATCGCGCCAACTTCAACATATGGGCGTGCGCCCCGTCGCTGGCGTGAAAGGGACTTATCATCATGACACCTGGGCTACCTTCATAGGTTTTTTCTTTAACGAACATGCAGATTTTGAAGGCGACAACCACATTACTGAAAGCCTGTTCCTACTCGATGAACCTCTTTTAGCGGTCGAAATCGCCGACAATGCCTGGTTTGATGTAATCATTGGCCGTGATGTGCTTACAAAGTTCGATTTTTCGATAAAGCGAGGCGGGCGCTGGGAGCTCGTCCTGGAATAATAAGGCACGCATCGGGGATTGAAGACGGGCGGCATCAGCGCCATCTTGGGGTCATGGACAAACTTGATCTTTCCGACGCCGAGTGGAAGGCGCGCCTTACGCCCGAACAATATGCGGTCCTGCGTCAGGGCGGCACCGAACGCGCGTTTACGGGCATTTATGACAATAACAAGGCTCCCGGCGACTATCATTGTGCCGGGTGCGGCGCGATGTTGTTCAAAAGCGATGCCAAATTCGATTCGGGGTCGGGCTGGCCCAGCTTCATGCGCCCCGCCGACAATGACGCCGTCGTCGAACATCGCGATACCAGCCACGGCATGACACGGATCGAGGTGCGCTGTGCCACATGTGACGGGCATCTGGGCCATGTGTTTCCCGACGGTCCGGCCGAAACCGGCCTGCGCTATTGCATGAACAGCGCCTCGCTCGATTTCGATCCTGCGTAAGTGCCTTGGCAGCGCGCGGCTTAACGCGTACCTGTCCGCCTGAATGGCCCGAACTTCTTCTTCGTCCGAACCCCGGCGCTTCGGCTGGCTCCGGCGGCTGTTGGGGATTGGCGTCGTCACTGGGTTGATCGGCCTCATGGTCGTCGCGATTGCGGTGGGCGTTGCCTATTCGTCGCTGCCGTCCTTTGCCGAACTCAAGTCATCCCCCAACGGCCAGATGATCCGCGTCCACGCCGCCGACGGCACGGTGATCGTCTCGATCGGCCCCAGTTATGGCGAATGGCTGGGCATCGATCAGATCGCCGCCCCGATGAAGAACGCGATGGTCGCAGTTGAGGACAAGCGCTTTCGCAGTCATTTCGGTGTCGATCCGGTCGGCATCGTGCGGTCGTTTCAGGTGCGTATCACGCGCGGCCGCTTTACGCAGGGCGGGTCGACAATCACGCAGCAGCTCGCGCGCAACGTCTTTCTGACCAATGACAAGACATGGTCGCGCAAGATCCGCGAGCTGGTCCTGGCGCTTGCCCTCGAACGCAAATTTTCGAAGGATCAGGTCCTCGAACTTTATCTCAACCGCGTCTATTTCGGGGGCGGCGCCTATGGCGTCGATGCGGCGAGCCGAAAATTCTTCGGTCATCCGGCGACAACCTTGTCGCTTGGTGAATCAGCGATCATCGCGGGGCTGGTCAAGGCACCGTCGAACTATTCGCCCAGTGCCGACGCCGTGGCGGCTGTCGGCCGTGCCGGCGTTGTCCTGAGCGTCATGCAGAAAGAGGGCGTCATTACCGCCGCAGAGGCCACGTCCGCCAACCCCGCCAATGTCGTCCTTGCCCCCGAACCCAAACAGAACAGCGTGCGCTATTTCACTGACTGGGCACTGCCGCAGCTCGACACGATGATTGATGAGGGCAATGAACCGATCGAAGTGTGGACCACACTCGATCTGGGCATGCAGAACGCCGCTGATGAAGCGATCCGCAAGAACACCCCCGGCAAGGCCCAAGGGGCGCTGGTCTCACTCGACCGCGACGGGGCAGTGCGGGCAATGGTTGGCGGCACGGATTATGTCGGTTCGATCTATAACCGCGCGACCCAGGCCGTGCGCCAGCCGGGATCGGCGTTCAAGCTGTTCGTCTATCTTGCCGCGATCGAAGCGGGGCATACGCCGGGTGACACTGTGGTCGACGAACCGGTCGACATCAATGGCTGGAAACCGCGAAATTCGTCGCGGCGTTATTCGGGTGAAATCAGCCTGCGTACCGCCTTTGCCTATTCGGTCAACACCATCGCGGCCAAGCTGGGCGCAGAAGTCGGCACGTCGACCATTGCCGATATGGCGCGGCGGTTCGGCATCACGACCCCCATCAACACCCAGCCGTCGATGGTGCTCGGCACGTCCGATGTCCGTCTGATCGACATGACCCGCGCGTTTGCCAGCGTCGGCGGCAATGGCGTGGCGGTCGCGCCCTATGGCATATTGAAAGTGACGACGGGCAAGGGCGACGTGCTGTATCAGCATCAGACCGACACCAGCCATGTCCTCGTCGCGCCCGCGGTCGCAGCCCAGATGATCGACCTGCTCCAGACTGCGGTCAACACCGGCACGGCGCGCGCCGCACAGATCGGGAGGCCGGTGGCGGGCAAGACAGGGACGACCAGTTCAAACAAGGATGGCTGGTTTCTGGGCTTTTCAAGCGGGATAACGACGGGCGTCTGGATGGGGCGCGACGACGCCGATCCGATCCCGGGCCTGCAAGGCGGGCGGGCGCCGGCACAGGCATTTGCCCAATATATGAAATTTGCCGTGGCCCGGCGACCAGTCGAGAAATTCCAGACCGAAGTGACCTTGCCCGAATGGCAGCTCGAACCCGATGAGGAAGCCTATTTCGGCAATGCCGACGACCGCGAAGTGCTCGATGAAAATGGCCAGCCCATCATTGCCGAGCCGAGCGCGCGGGCCCCGCAAGAGGCGCTGCCCAATCCAGATGTCGAAGCACCGCAACGGTTCGACCAGAAATGGATCGACGGCGTTCTGGGTCGCGATCCGAAACCGGCGCCGGTCAAACCACCGGTCACGGCCAAACCAGCACCGCCCGTCGCCGACCAGTCCTATCCGCGCCCGAACCAGTGAAGGGCCGTGCCGTTGGCGCGCAGCCAGCGGCGGGCGGGCGCAGGATCGGCATCGTCCAATCTGGCCACCAGTGCGTGAAATTCGCGGCCATGATTCATGTGCACGCGGTGCGCCACTTCATGCGCGACCGTGGCGCGCAGCACCGGTGGCGGGGCGAGGATGAGCCGCCAGCTGTAGCGGATATCACCGGTTGCGGCACAGCTGCCCCAGCGTGATTTGGGATCGCCGACGCCGACATTGGCAATGCTGATACCATGCGCCGCCGCCAGCGCGCGAGTCTCACGATCGAGTGTCTGCAGCGACAACCGCTTCAGAAACCGCAAGACACGCGCCGGCATTTGTTCGATCGGTCCCCCGACACGCAGGACAGTGTCGTGCAGCCGGGGCGTGCGCGGGTACGCCACTGACCAGTCGAGCACGACGTCGTCCCCGGCGCATGAAAACCGCAGTCCCGGAACGATCGGCTGCGCGCCCGGCATCTTTGCCAGTTCGGCCTCTATCCACGCCCGCTTGCCTGCCGCCCAGGCCAGCGCCGGGCGCAACGGCGCGCGCAAAGGCAGGCTGAGCCGCACGCTGGCATCGCGGGGGTCGATACTGAGCCGCAGTCCCCTGGCCGCAGACCGCCGCACGATGATCAGTGGCTGCACGCGGCCGCCGCCCGAAAACATCAGGTCAGAGATCATCCCGATCCACCAGATGCATTTCAAGATCACCCGCATCGATTTCGGACACTGTCCAGCCGCGCACCGACTGGCCTGCGGCATGAACGCTTTCACGGTCACCACTGTTCAGATAATGCCAGTCGGGCAGCAGTTTGCCCTCATTGCGCAGCCGGTATGCACAGGTCGGCGGCAACCAGTCGAGTTCATCGAGCTTTGCCGGGGTCAGCCGGATGCAGTCGGGCACGAAGCTGTGGCGATGTTTGTAATCCGAACATTGCGCGCTGCGCCGGTCGAGCAATTTGCAGGCGACATTGGTCGGAAAAAATTCGCCCGTCTCTTCATCCTCAAGCTTGTGGATACAGCATTTGCCGCAGCCGTCGCACAAGGCTTCCCATTGCGCGCGGTCAAGCTGACGGAGAGGGACGCTGTCCCAGAACCGGTCGATCACTTCACCCATTTGCCGACTTCACGCGCGATCTGGTCTGGCGTGCCGTCCTGAGGCACCAACGCGACCGGTTTGTTGTCGGGACTCATCAGATAGGCAACGCGGCTGTGGTCGACGATATAGCCTTCCCCTGGCTGACCGGGCGGAATCGAAAAAGCGATGCCGTACGCCTTGGCAACCGCCTCGATCGATCGCAGGCTGCCCGTCAGGCCGGTCATGGCGGGGTCGAACGCCGCCGTCCACGTCTTCAGCACCGCCGGGGTGTCGCGCGCCGGATCAATGCTCACGAAAATCAGCTTCACCTTCGCCGCGCGACCGGGATCGGTTCGGGCCAGCTGTTTCAACCCGCGCGCCAGATTGGCAACGTCGGTGGGGCAGACATCGGGGCAAAATGTATAACCGAAATACATCACCCGGTAATAACCGGCATAGCTGCGATCCGTGACCGTTGCGCCATTCTGATCGATCAATGTGAACGGACCGCCGATTTTCGCGCCCTCAAGCGGGGGCGGTGACGACGGGGCCGTGCAGGCAGCAAGACCCAGAACGAACAGCAGGACGGTTTTGTTCATGACAATGCCAGCCTTGCGATGTTAGCAGGCACAGCGCAAGACGCGCAGCAGGCAATCAGGTGAAGAATGGCAATGCGAACAGGGGTTTTGGGGCTGGCGATGATCGCTGTCATGGCCCCGGTTGCGGCGCAGGCGCAGTTTTCGGAAAGCTATAATTTCCTGAAAGCGGTGCGCGAAGCCGACGGCGAAAAAGTCACGGTCGCGCTGAACAAGCCCGGGTCGGGCGGCGTCATCGTCAACACGCGCGACACGTCGACCGGCGAAGGCGCGCTTCATATCGTGACCAAACGGCGCGATGTCACCTGGCTGTCGTTCCTGCTGGCAAAGGGCGCCAATCCCGATCAGCGCGATGGCAGCGGCAACACCGCACTGATGCTGGCGGCGCAACTCCACTTTGCCGAAGGGCTGGCGCTCCTGATTGACCGTCATGCGCAGGTCGATCTGGCCAACAGCAGTGGGGAAACGCCGCTGATCCGCGCCGTCCAGAACCGCGACATCGCGACAGTGCGAACCCTGCTTGCGGCGGGGGCCAATCCGAACAAGGCCGACACGGCATCGGGCCTGTCCGCACGCCAATATGCCGAACGTGATCAGCGGTCAGTCGCGATCGTCAAGGCAATCGATGAGGCAAAACCCAAGCTCAAGGCCAGAGTGGGACCGAATTAGGTCACGCAAAGCACTCCATCGTCCAGACCGGCCAGCAATCGCCGCGCGGCACGCCTGGCAAAGCGCAGTGTTTCCGCCCGTCGTCTGGACGGCGACAGGGCAACGAGGCCGGCTTCGCGGACGACGGCCGCGTCATAGCGGTCGGCCACGATCACGCCGGCACGATCGGACAGCTTTCCGGCGCGGTCAAGCAATCCGGCATCGAGAGAGTCAGGAATTGCCCAGTAAAAGCGGTCACAATAATCGAGATAATCGGTCCATTTCTGGTCACCCAGCAAATCGGCACGCGACACTTTCACTTCCACGATCGTCACCAGTCCCCGGGGGCACAGACCCATAAGGTCGGCGCGACGCCCGTTGCCGAGCGAAACTTCCGGGACGGCCAGACAGTCATGGCGCAGCAACAGGCGGGACACGCCGCGCACGACATGTGCGGTCAGATCAGATGTTGGCAACGACGCATCGAACATGCCCCGAGCCTAGAACAGTCAGGGAACAAATAAAAGTCTCAGCGATAGAAAATATGATTTCCAACAGCCGCCACACGTTGTTTGCCCCAGTTGGGCGCGACCCGCCGAGCGTGAAAATAAAGCGCATCGGGCGCCGTGCTTTCCCACAGCCCATTCATCGCGACCTGTGCCACGCCGACCGCCTGTCGCCACATCGCCTGATTTGCAATCGCCGGAAAACCGCCGCCGCGAACGAACGAAAACTGACTCGGCTGTTTGACGACGCCACACAGGCTGCCCGCAAAGCGTCCTGATTTGGCACGGTTCATGATCACTTCGGCCACGGCAAGCTGCCCGTCAAGCGGTTCGCCCTTTGATTCGAAATAAACCGCCTTGGCCAGGCAGTCCGCTTCGGCACCACTGAGCGAATCACTGGCATGCGTTGCCACCAGGCTGGCGAGCGAGTTACCGTGCGGTCGCGGGGAAAATCTGATCGCCGGGATCTGGTCGGGGGCGATGTCTGTCACGACACCACTGGTTCCCGATACGTCCATGGCCGGTTCCGGCGGAAGCGGTTCGGTGACGACAGTCGATACGATCGGCGGAACCATCGGCGCACCGATTGCCTGAGTCGACGGGAACGCGCCCATCGCGGCAAGTGCACAAAAACTGGGGGCCGCAAAACTGGCGGCACGCACTAAAATCGACATGCAATCTACTATCGTGCGGCCGAACAACCAAAAGCCGGGCAGGAACATGAAAATATGCCCCGGTCATTCGTCCGACTGGCGTCCGTGATACCCCCACCCTTGGTTTGATCGCGGCTGCGCTTGTCTCAATTCTGCCGCAATTCCCCCTTGGCGTCGCAGAGTCAAGCTATCCGTCAGTTTCATCGGTGAAACGTTCCGCGTTTGCGATGTCCAGTTCGACCAGCCACAAATCTGGGTCGCGGGCACGGCGCCGGTCGAGATACGCGGTACGCGCAGCATCGTCATCGGGACCGACAGCAACCCATGCATAGCGACCAGTCCGGTCGAGCACATGTTCACGCACCGACTGGACAACGCCTTTTTCCATGCAGATCAACAGGATAGCGCCAGCTGTCTCATCCCCCCTGTTCAGCACCGCGGCATTACCGCCCGCCTGTGCGACACGGCGAACAAGCAGGCTCACCAGCATCGTGCTGGTCAGCCGCGGGGTCATGCGCGCGCGTAGCCGGGCAAAGCGGACAGCGCGATTTGCGAGCGCATGAAGGTGCCCGTGCCGCGCGCGGCTTCGTCACCATGCTGATCGATCAGGCGCGCGTCGCCCACAAACACGCGCTTGCGGCCACTGATCCACCGCCCTTCTGCAATCACCAGACCGGCCTTGAGCGGTTTGGTGAACAACAGGTTGAACGCCGTCGTCAGCACGAACCGGTCCGTCACGAGCGAATTGACGGCGTAAAAAGCGGCATCGTCGAGCATTTTGAAATAAGCGGTCCCGTGCAACGCACCGGCTGCGTGAAAATGTTCGGTCCCGACTTCGAACCGGATGCGGGCAAAGCCGGCCTCGACAATTTCAAGTTCGGACGGAAATGCGCGGTTGATCGGCGCCGACCGATAGAGCGATTCGAGCGCGCGGTGATGCGCCGGGGCGCCACCACCCGACTCGGAGTCAGGCGGCATCACGCGTTTCACCGGTTGCGAACAGGGCGAGCATTGCGTCATCCGTCGCTGCGCCACGCAATTTTGCGACAAATGCCTTGTCACGCAACACGCGACTGACCTGCGCCAGCGCTTTCAGATGCGCCGCACCGGCATCGGTCGGGGACAGGAGCATGAATACCAGATCAACGGGTTCGTCGTCGATCGAGGCAAAATCCACTGGCTGGGCAAGCCGTGCGAAAATTCCCACGACATGGTCGAGCCCATCGATCTTGCCATGCGGTATCGCAATTCCTGCACCAAAACCGGTCGACCCCAGCCGCTCGCGCTCGGTCAGGCGCTCGACAACCAGCGCTGATTCGACACCGTGCACGCGTTCGGCCAGACTGCCGAGTTGCTGAAACAGGGTTTTTTTATTTGGCGCGACAAGGGCCGCCACAACCGCACCGGGGCGGAGAAAATCTTGCAAATCGTTCATCTTTTATCCGGGTCAAGGCGCGTTGGCACCAGCATGCGACTCAGGCCGCGCGCTGAGGTTCCACCCAGCCAATCGTCCCGTCGCCGCGCCGATAGACCATATTGAATGCACCTGTCCCGCTATTTTTGAACAGCAGGGCGTTGGTGTTGCGCAGATCGAGCATCATGACCGCATCCGACACCGTCGCATCGGGCACGTCGACGCGGGTTTCGGCGACGATCAGGGGGTGATCGCCAACATCGACCTCCGCATCGTCATCGATGGGTTCGAAGACGGTATAACCCGCATCGACTGGCTCGACTGCGCCTGGAGCGCCCTTATGATCTTTCAGCCGCCGCATGTACCGGCGGAGCTGGCGTTCTATCTTTTCGGCCGCGCCGTCGAACGCCGGATGCGCGTCCATTGCCATGCTCGCCGCTTTCAGGATGACACCCTGCATCACATGCGCGACGATGTCGCATGAAAAGCCGTTGTCGTGCGGGCCTTTGCCAAAAGTGACATGCGCCGAAAGCGCGCGCGCGAAATATTTGTCGGCAACCCCCTGCAACCGGTCGGACACATGCATTTTAAGCGCATCGCCGGTGGCGACCTGATGACCTGAAACGCGAATGTCCATCTGTCTTCTCCTTGTTCTCCGGGTCCTGGATCAGGACCCTGCGCCCGACGCCCATTCATCACTTGTCGCCCATAACGGGTCCGTCAGGGTCGCGATAAAAGCGCGGTGGCGCAATATGTCGGCGGCGCTGGCCGTGTGTGCCCGTCGTTGCCGCGACATCGCAGCACGCATCGAAAGGGGGGTATCCGTCGTGCGATCGGCTGTCGACGGTGCGGTCATGTCCATGCCGATCTGACGCCCGCCGGTCAGTTCGACATACACTTGCGCAAGCAGGGCCGCATCGAGAAGCGCGCCGTGATTGACCCGGTGACTGCGATCGACACCGTAGCGCGTGCACAGCGCGTCGAGACTATGTTTGGCGCCCGGGTGCCGCGCCTTTGACAGGGCAAGCGTATCGATCATCCGCGACATTGCGATATGCAGCCGCCCGCAATTGCCCAGCTCGCTGTTCAGAAAGCCGAAATCGAACATCGCATTGTGCGCCACCAGCGGACTGTCGCCAAGAAAGTCGAGCAGCGCCTCGACCGTGTCTTCGAAAAACGGCTTGTCCGACAGGAACCGGTCGCCAAGGCCATGAACCTGTTCGGCAATGCTCGGCATGGGCATGCCCGGATTATAATAAGCGTGATAGGTTGCACCGGTTTCAACCCGGTTGATCAGTTCGATGCAGCCGATTTCGACAATCCGGTCGCCTTGTCTGGGGTCAAGGCCGGTGGTTTCGGTATCGAAGACGATTTCGCGCATTGAAGTCTCACGATGAACGCTTCGCAGCGGTTAGACAAGCAATGACTTCGCGCACCCGCGCCTGTGTCGCCGCAAGCGTCGTCCCGGTATCGATGACAAAATCGGCCAGCGCGCGCTTTCGCGCATCGGGCATTTGCAGCGCGAGGATATTTTCGAACTTTTCGGGCGTCATGTGGGGGCGGGCAAGAACGCGTGCGCGCTGAACAGCGGCATCCGCCGACACGACAATCACCGCATCAAGACCGGGAGGACGGCCTTTTTCAAGAAGCAGCGGGATGTCGAAAATCATGACCGGCGCCATTTGATGTCGCGCGCAAAAGGCGTTGCGCGCATCGGCCACAGCGGGGTGGACGATGGCTTCGAGCTGCGTCAGTCTGTCGGGATTACCAAAGACCTGTGTACCGAGTTTTGCCCGGTCGACGCCCGCAACCGATGTGCTGCCCGGAAAGGCGGCCTCGATCGCGGCGAGCAGGCGGCCCCCGGGACCCTGCAGCGCATGCACCACTGCGTCGGCATCGAATACCGGCACGCCGGCATCGCGGAACATCATCGCCACGGTCGATTTGCCCATGCCGATCGACCCGGTAAGACCCGCGACACTCATGACGTCAGCATCGTCCGCAATTCGGCGTCATGCGCGCGCGGCGCGGCCTTGCCAAAAAACAGCTCGAACGCGATCGCCGCCTGCCCGATCAGCATGTCGAGACCGTCGACAATTGCCAGCCCGCGCCGTTCCGCCGCAGCCAGCAGCGGCGTCCGCAGCGGCGCATAGACAAGATCATAGACCAGCGCATCATCGGAAAGCACTGACAGATCAAGGACCAGGGGCGGTTGCCCGACCATCCCCAGTTGCGTCGCATTGACGAGCAGCGCGACGGGCGGCAAGCGCGTATCGATTGCCTGACTCTGCCCCTTGAGCCCGAACCGGGCCAGAATTGCCGCACCCTTCAACGGATTGCGCGCGAGGATTGTGACCGGCCCGACCCCCGCTTTCGAAAGCGCAAACAGGACAGCATGTGCCGCGCCGCCAGTACCGACGACGGCAACCGGCACGTCATCAAGCGCAAAACCGGCGATCGGCGCGAAAAAGCCTGCCGCATCAGTATTGGTGCCGATCACGCTGCCGTCCGGCTGACGAAACACCGTGTTCATCGCACCGATGCTGCCGCGGACATCGCCGGGATCATCGACATGGTCCATAATCGCCGTCTTGTGCGGCAGCGTGATGTTGCACCCGCGCCACGCCGGGTCGGCACGACGCGTCGCGATATAGTCAGCCAGCCCTTCAGCCCGGACATGTGCAGGGCGATAATCACCCACGATCCCGAGCTTGCCGAGCCAGAATTTGTGGATCGCGGGGGATTTGGAATGGCCGATCGGGTCACCGATGACGTCAGCATAAGGGCACGTCATGACGCCATCAGTCCCCGGACGCGCAACCAGTCAAGCAGCGGCAGCAGCGGCAAGCCGAGAATCGTGAAATGGCTGCCCTCTATTTTGGCAAACAATTCTATGCCCGCCCCCTCGACGCGATATCCGCCGACACAGCCCGCCACGGCGGCACCTTCGCGCGCCACATAATCGGCAATGAAATAGTCCGAGAGCGTCCGCATCCTCAGATTCGCCCGGTCGACATGACGCCAGACCGGCTGACCATGTTCGACAGCGACGACCGCACTGTACAGGCTGTGCGTGCGCCCCGACAGCGCGCGCAGCTGGTCCGCGACATCATCACCCGGCTGGTCGAACATTGTTCCATCGTCACGCACCAGTGTCTGATCACACCCCAGCACCAGATCGCCCGGCCGCGACCGCGACACCCGCATCGCTTTCAGTTCGGCGAGCGCATCGGCAAGATCGCGCGCGCCCAATCCCTGCGCGCGGAGCGATGCTTTTGCCGATTCCTCATCGACGCGTGGAGCAACCGCTTCGAACGACAGGCCCGCTGCTGTCAGCATAGCCATGCGCGTGATACTCGTCGATGCCAGTATCAGCATCAGCGTTCACGCCGTTCATTCACAAAACCGATGATCGCCGCCGCCGCTTCCTCAATTGATCGCCGCGTCATGTCGATCACCGGCCAGTCATTGTCGGCAAACATGCGCCGCGCAAACGCAATCTCGCGCGCGACCGCATCGGCATCGACATAGTCGGTTTCAGGCGACTGGTTGAGCGACAGCAACCGGTTGCGGCGAATCTGGATCAGCCTGTCAGCACTGGTGATGAGTCCCACGACAAGCGGATGTTTCAGGGAATAGAGCGAGGATGGCGGCGGTGATTCGATGACAATGGGAATGTTTGCGGTCTTATATCCCCGGTTCGCCAGATAGATCGACGTCGGTGTCTTTGATGTCCGCGAGACACCGGCCAGCACGATATCGGCTTCTTCCCAATTTTCCCAGGCAATCCCGTCATCATGGGCAATCGTGAACTGGATCGCCTCGACCCGCGCAAAATAGGCATCGTCAAGGACATGTTGCCGCCCGGGTCGCGCCTTTGCCGTCTGCCCGAGCATGTCGGACAAGGCATCGGTCACCTTGTCAAGCGGCGCGACTGCCGGAATACCGAGCGCGCGACAGGCCGCTTCCAGCCGCTGACGGGTTTCGGCATTGACCAGCGTGAACAGCACCAGACCCGGATTCTGGCCAATCTCATTCAGGATCCGCGTCAGATGCCCTTCGCCGCGCACCATCGGCCAGAAATGTTTCATCGTTTCCACACCGTCAAACTGGGCAAGTGCGGCCTTTGCCATCATGTCGAGGGTTTCGCCGGTCGAGTCCGACAACAGGTGAAGATGCAGTTTCGCCATAATGGCCCTGTGCATAACCCGGTGGGTTTTGGCCAGGCGAATCGCAAGGATCGTTCAGGAACAATCCCGCATCCCCGACACCCGGTTTTTCACGCCCAGCCTTACCCACAGTGAATGATCCTCCCGGCCATCATGTGGATAACGGGGAAGCTGCAATCGAATCCGCGGGCTTGCGCTATTCCGCCGTCGTCAAGCTGTTGGCAATTTATCGCAAGCCGGATAAGCCCCGCAGCGTGCCGCTCTACATCTTTCATCAAACTCTTTCTTAATATTTCTTAAAGGATAAATATTGACCAAACCCTTGCTCGCTGTGCTCCGGAAAGAGCGTCAGGATCGTCCGCCGGTCTGGTTCATGCGTCAGGCGGGACGTTATTTGTCCGAATATCGCGACCTGCGCGCGCAAAAGGGCGGGTTCCTCGAACTGGTACATGATAGTGACACCGCCGCTGAAGTCACGCTTCAGCCGATCCGGCGTTTCGGATTCGACGGCGCAATTCTCTTTTCTGATATTCTTGTCATCCCAAATGCGCTGGGACAGGCCCTGTGGTTCGAAGATGGCGAGGGGCCTCGTCTCGCGCCCAAACTCCTCGACCACGCACTGGCGGGGCTTACAGAGGCTCCTGAACGACTGTCGTCGATCTATGCGACGGTTGCCAAGGTCAAAGCCGCCCTTCCGCCCGAAACGACCTTGCTCGGTTTTGCCGGCAGCCCGTGGACCGTCGCGACTTATATGATCGCCGGACAGGGCAGCAAGGAACAGGCCGAGGCGCGGCGCTATGCCTATCGCGATCCGGCGGCGTTCGGCGAAATCATCGACGCCATTATTGCGATGACAGTCGATTATCTGTCGGGCCAGATTGAGGCAGGAGCCGATGCAGTGCAGTTGTTCGACAGCTGGTCGGGGAGCCTGTCGCCGGCACAGTTCGATGACTGGGTCATTGCACCCACCATCCGCATCGTCACTGACTTGCGAACGCGGCATTCCAATACGCCGATCATCGGTTTCCCAAAGGGCGCGGGTGGCAAACTCATCGCTTATGCCAAAGCGACCGGCGTCGATGCGATCGGCATTGACGAGACGGTCGATCCGGTCTGGGCATCGACCTCTCTGCCCGCCGGATTGCCGGTGCAGGGGAACCTCGATCCGCTTGCCTTGATCGCAGGGGGTGCGACGTTGCACAAAGCCATATCGCATATCCTCGAGGCCTTTGCCGACCGCCCGCATATCTTCAATCTCGGCCACGGTATCCTTCCCGACACGCCCATTTCCCATGTCGAAGTTGCCTTAAAGCAGGTTCGCGGGGGATGATCGGGTTGCGTTTATGATTGGATACTTGGGCGCCGCCTACCCCTGGGTGAAGGCGGCGCATCTGATCTTCGTGATTTTCTGGATGGCGGGGCTGTTCATGCTGCCGCGCTTTTTCGCCTATCATCAGGAAACCGCGCCCGGATCACCCGAAATCGCGGCGTGGATCGAACGCGAGGCGCGGCTGGTCAGGATTATCCTCAACCCCGCGATGGTCATCGTGTGGGCGCTGGGTTTGATCCTTACAATCAACATCGGCGCGTGGGCCGAAGGCTGGTTCTACGCCAAATTCGCTGCCGTGGTGGCACTGTCGGGCTATCATGGCTGGATGACGGCCTATGCCAAAAAATTGGCGCGCGGCGAGGCGGGGGTATCGTCAAAGACGATGCGGTTATTGAACGAAGTCCCCGGCGTGGCGACGGCGGTGATCGTGGTGCTGGTGATCGTGAAGCCGTTTTAGGTTTGCACATGCCATTTAATGGGTGCACATAAAAGCGTGAGAGTGGAGTTCGATCCGGCCAAAGATGCGATCAACCGGGCGAAGCACGGCATTTCGTTGCAAGCGGCGGCAGGTTTCGACTGGAATACAGCACTGGAACGCGAAGACGACCGGTTCGATTATGGGAGGTTCGTTTTGTTGCCATCGGACTGATCGATGCGCGGCTGTATGTGATGGTTTTTACCGAAGGTTCCGATGACGAGGCGGTCCGTATCATCAGCCTGCGCCCGGCGGAGAAACATGAAACGAGGTTCTATTATGGCCAAATTTGACCCCGCGATTCACGATGACAACCCGCCGCTGGATGCGGCGTTTCTGGCGGGAATGAAGCCATCACAGCGCGGACGACCCCGACTGGAGACGCCGAAGGTGGAGGTCAAAATCCGGCTCGACGCGAATACGGTCGAACATCTGCGCGGTAGCGGCCCCGGTTGGCAAACGCGGGTTAATGCTTGGTTGGGCAAACTCGTGGCGAACGGGCAGATTTAATCCCCGCCGTGGCGACGGCGGGGATCGTGAAGACGTTTTAGAAGACTGCGGTTAACCAATTCGGCGGCGACAACTCGGCGAAAAGTAGAGAAAGAAATCGAGCGACAGACGGAGCATGTTTCCGCAAAATCTTTGTCATATGACGCTCAATTCACTGGCGATTTCACAGTCATCAACCCGGCTGTAGGTCAAGTGGATCTGACCCTTACCCCACCCTTGACCTCCCTCCATTCCCTGCCTAAATTACCTTTCAACGCATCCGTTCGGCTCTGCGTCCTTCAGCATCAGTCCTTGATCCGCTGTTTTGGCCGTCCGGCCGCATAAACTCCCCCGAAAGAACACCCCATGCATTTGAAAGATTTGAAGAAAACAGCGCCGGCCGAACTGGTCGGAATGGCCGAGGACCTCGGCATCGAGGGCGCGTCGACGCTGCGCAAGCAGGATCTGATGTTCGCGATCCTGAAAGTGAAGGCCGAAAACGGCGAACAGATTATGGGCGTCGGCACGATCGAAGTGCTGCAGGACGGCTTCGGCTTCCTCCGCAGCCCCGAGGCCAATTATCTCGCCGGGCCCGACGACATCTATGTCTCGCCCAATCTTGTCCGCAAGCATGGCCTGCGCACCGGCGACACAGTCGAATGCGAAGTGAAGGGGCCGCGCGACGGCGAACGCTATTTCGCGCTGACCAAGGTCGTCAAAGTCAATTTCGACGATCCCGAAGCGGTGCGCCACCGCGTCAACTTCGACAATCTGACGCCGCTTTACCCCGATGAAAAGCTCAGCCTCGACACGCTCGACCCCACGGTCAAGGACAAGTCGGCGCGCGTCATCGACATCATCTCGCCACAGGGCAAAGGGCAGCGCACGCTGATCGTCGCGCCACCGCGCGTCGGCAAGACCGTCATGCTCCAGAACATGGCCAAGGCGATCACCGACAATCATCCCGAAGTCTTCCTGATCGTCCTCCTCGTCGATGAACGGCCCGAGGAAGTCACCGACATGCAGCGCAGCGTGAAAGGCGAAGTCGTGAGTTCGACGTTCGACGAACCCGCGACACGCCACGTCCAGGTCGCCGAAATGGTCATCGAAAAGGCCAAGCGCCTGGTCGAGCACAAGAAGGATGTCGTCATCCTGCTCGATTCGATCACGCGCCTCGGCCGTGCCTACAACACGGTGGTGCCGAGTTCAGGCAAAGTGCTGACCGGTGGTGTCGACGCGAATGCGCTGCAACGGCCGAAACGGTTCTTCGGCGCGGCGCGCAACATCGAGGAAGGCGGATCGCTCTCGATCATCGCCACCGCCCTGATCGACACGGGCAGCCGCATGGACGAAGTGATTTTCGAAGAGTTCAAGGGCACGGGCAACTCGGAAATCGTTCTCGACCGCAAGGTGGCGGACAAGCGCGTCTTCCCCGCGCTCGACGTCGGCAAGTCGGGCACGCGCAAGGAAGAATTGCTCGTCGAAAAGGTGAAACTCAGCAAAATGTGGGTGCTGCGCCGCATCCTCATGCAGATGGGGACGATCGACGCGATGGAATTCCTGCTCGACAAGATGAAGGATTCGAAAACCAACGAGGATTTCTTCGATTCGATGAATTCGTAACTCTTGCCGCAGTGCTGAGCTTGTCGAAGCATGGTTCGCGCTAGCCGTCCTTCGACAGGCTCAGCACTGCGGATAGAACGGGATACCTTACTTGCTTGATTTTGCTGCCGTCTTCACCCCGACAGGCCTTGCCAAGCTCGGTCAGATCATTGTCGCCGACCTGACCATGGCCGGCGACAATGTCGTCATCATGGGCACGCTGGCGAGTGGTCTTCCCGAAAAGGATCGCCGCCGTGTCATCCTGCTCGGGGTCAGCATGGCGCTCGTCTTTCTGATCGGCTTTGCCCTGATCGCGACACAGTTGCTGAAAATCACGGGATTGCTGCTGGCGGGCGGGCTGTTGCTGCTCTGGGTGTCGTACAACATGTACCGCGAGCTGCGGCCTGTCAGGCTGGTCGTGGCCGATGATCCTGATACACAAGCCGTCGAAGGGCCACCCGCGACCAAGACGTTCCTGCAAGCCGCGATTCAGATCACCATCGCCGACTTGTCGATGAGCCTTGACAATGTTCTCGTCGTCGCAGCGATTGCCCGCGACAACCCGGCGGTTTTGTTCATCGGACTGACGTTTTCGGTGCTGCTGATGGGTTTTGCCGCCAACTTCGTCGCCAAACTTGTCCAGAAATATCACTGGATTGCGTGGATCGGCCTGATTGTGATCCTGTTTGTCGCGTCGAGAATGATCTGGGACGGCGCCCATGATGTCGCCCCGCTGGCAATGCAGCTGCTCGCCTGACATAACCGGCGGACAGAGACGGGGTTGAAACCATGAAAGTGAATGTCGAAGTCGATTGCACGCCCGAAGAAGCGCGCCGCCTGATGGGTCTGCCAGACATGGCGCCGATCCACGAAGCCTTCATATCGCAGATGCAGGACACACTCAAAAACGGCGTCGCGCCCGACATGATGATGTCGATGATCAAAAGCTGGTCGCCGATGGGCGATGCGGGGATGAAGCTGTGGCAGGGGCTGCTCGATCAGGTCGCGAGTCCGGGCAAGGCGTGACCGACACGATTTTCGCGGTGTCGAGCGGTGCGCCGCCCGCCGCGATTGCCGTCATGCGGATCAGCGGACCGTCAGCGGATATAGTCTTGTCTGCGCTGACGTTGGCCACACTGCCCAAACCGCGATGCGCGGTTCTGCGGACTTTAAGCGTCGGCAACCAGCAGCTTGATTGCGCGCTTGTCATCCGGTTTCCCGGACCCGGGAGCGCAACGGGTGAGGATCTGGTCGAGCTTCACCTGCACGGCGGCCGCGCAACCATAACTGCGGTAAGTCGCGCGCTGGCCGAAAGCCCGGGTCTTCGCCCTGCCAACCCCGGCGAATTCACGCGCCGGGCCTTTGAAAATGGCCGTATCGATCTGTCCGAAGCCGAAGGGCTGTCCGACCTGCTCGCCGCCGAAACCGAGCATCAGCGGCGATCGGCAATGACGATGGCGTCGGGCGGGCTGTCGCGCGTTGTCGAAGGAGTACGCAGCGATCTGATCGACGCCTCTGCACGCGTCGAAGCCGCAATCGATTTTGCCGACGAGGATGATGTGTCACCCTGGCGCGAGCGGGCTGCGGTGCTGACGACAGTCTCGGCGCGGATTGATACCATCATCGCCAGCCCACCCGCCGAGCGCCTTCGTGACGGAGTGCGCATTGCGATTGCGGGACCGCCCAATGCCGGGAAATCAACACTGATCAACGCGCTTGTGTCGCGCGAGGCGGCGATTGTTTCGCCGATTGCCGGGACGACGCGCGATGTCATCGAAGTGCCGGTTGCACTTCACGGGCTTCCGCTGGTTTTCATCGATACAGCCGGTTTGCGGGGTGAGGCGAGTGACAGCATCGAGGCGATTGGCATGTCGCGCGCCGAAGCGATGATCGAATCGAGTGATCTTGTCCTGTGGCTCGGCGATCCTTCGGTGGCACCGGCCCGCACGGGTGTTCTCCTTATCCGCAGCAAGGCCGATCTGTTCGCTGCGGCTGAGGATCACCGCCTCGCCGTTTCGGCTACGACGGGCGTGGGGATGGCCGCGCTGACCGATGCCATCGTCGCGGCGGCCAGGGCCCTGCTTCCGCGCCCCGATGCGATTGCCATCAACGCGCGCCAGCGAGCCTGTCTGACCGAACTCACCACTGACGTCCGCGCGGCCGCAATGACCGATGACCTGATCCTTGCTGCCGAATATCTGCGCCTTGCCCGCTATGCGATTGACCGGCTTACGGGCCGTGCGGGGGTTGAGGACATGCTCGATGCCCTGTTCGGCACATTTTGCATCGGGAAGTAAAGCCGCTATTCAAAGGCTTGAATAGGTAGGGGGGCCAACCCGAAGGTTAGTCCCCCCTTTCCAACTGGCGCACCAGCTGGGTGGATAAGACGATATAGACACGGGATGATCAAGTTGTCAACAGAAAATTTGAATGGTGCTATATGTGTTTATATAGATGGCTTTAACCTTTATCACGCTAGTGCAGCCTATAATGATCCCTATCTTAAGTGGATTAACTTAAAATCACTTGCTGGATCGTTCTGTAGGCCTGGAGATTTTGTTAAAGACGTTTACTTTTTTACAGCAATAGCTACTATGAATAAAGATAAAGAAATTCGGCATCGAAACTTTATTAAAGCTCAAAAAGCAATTGGCGTGAGAGTCATCGAGTCGAAATTCACGAAAAATAAAAAATTTTGTATTTCACAAGATCGGTATTGCAAACAATATGAAGAAAAGCAGACAGACGTCGCTATTGCCGTGACTCTTTTGGGTGACGCCATTCAGAATCGAGTGAATCGTGCGATTCTTATAACAGCAGATAGTGATCAGGTTCCATTGGCCCAAACTATGAAAAGGCTGTTCCCTCACGTGGGTTTGACTCTTGCTGCTCCACCCGGCCGTAGTAAGATGGCTCGGGAATTGGGCGCAGAGATTTCTGATCGTGTGCCGATCACTGTAGACAGATTACACGCGCATCATCTTCCAAAAATAGTCAAAGACGCGCAGGGAAAGGTCGCAGCCCAAATGCCGTCGTTTTATATTGAGCAATTGGCGTCCCAAGGTCTTAAGTGAATCAATTGTCGTGATGCCGCTTATCCCCTATTGATACCCGTATGTCCTATGACGTGATCATCATCGGGGGTGGCCATGCCGGGTGTGAAGCTGCGGCTGCTGCGGCGCGGCGGGGTGCGCGGGTCGCTCTGGTGACCATGGCGACCGCCACGATCGGCGCAATGTCGTGCAACCCGGCAATCGGTGGCGTTGGCAAGGGGCAGCTTGTCCGCGAAGTCGATGCGCTCGACGGACTCATGGCGCGTGCGGGCGATGCGGCGGCGATCCATTACCGGATGCTGAACCGTTCAAAAGGCAAAGCTGTGCAGGGTCCGCGCATTCAGGCGGACCGGCGTGTCTATCGCAACGCTATGCAGGCGGCACTGACTGCGCAGTCAGGTCTTGAGATTGTCGAAGGTCAGGTCGAATCGCTCCTGACAGATGGGCACCATGTTGCCGGTGTCGTGCTGCGCAATGGAGCGCGCCTCGACGCTCCGACCGTCGTCATCACCACAGGCACGTTTCTCGGCGCGCGCATGTTTTGCGGCGATCTGGTCACGGAGGGTGGCCGGGCTGGAGAGACCGCGGCGGTCACGCTCGGTCAGCAGCTTCGTGCGCTCGACATGCCCGTGGCACGCCTCAAGACGGGTACGCCGCCGCGGCTTGATGGCCGGACGATCGACTGGAGCCGCCTTGCGGTTCAGGCGTCAGATACGGATGACTGGACAGTGTCGCCGCTCGGCAAGCGCGCGTTGCCACAGCTTTTCTGTGCTGTCACCCGGACGAACCGGGCGACACATGATGTCATTCGCGGTGCGCTTCACCAATCGCCGCTCTTTACAGGCGCGATTGCGGCAAGTGGTCCGCGATATTGCCCGTCAATCGAAGACAAGGTCATCCGGTTTGGCGACCGTGACGGGCATCAGATATTTCTGGAACCCGAAGGTCTTGATAACGCCCTGATTTACCCGAACGGCATTTCGACCTCACTGCCGATCGATGCGCAGCTGGCGATGCTCCGCACGATCGCGGGGCTGGCGCAGGTGGATATCGCGCAACCGGGATATGCCGTCGAATATGATTATCTCGACCCCCGGGCGCTCGATCACCGGCTTGAATCGCGGGTGTTGCCGGGGCTGTTCCTCGCCGGGCAGGTCAATGGCACCACCGGCTATGAAGAGGCCGCGGCGCAGGGGCTGATCGCCGGGGCCAATGCTGCTGCGACGGCGCTTGATCTGCCCGGTCTGCGTCTCGATCGTGACACGAGTTATATCGGTGTCATGATCGACGATCTGGTTTTGCAGGGAGTGACCGAACCGTACCGGATGTTGACGGCGCGTGCCGAACATCGCCTTCATCTGCGTGCCGACAATGCCGAGACGCGACTGACGGGCATCGGCATGGCGCACGGTCTGATCGGCAGCGAGCGGCAGCAGCATTGGTGCGCACGCGACGATGCGCGTACCGCAGCGCAAGCGATACTGGCAGAGGGGGGCGACCGGTCACTGGCATCGCGGATTCGGCGTGAAACGCTTGATCGTGCAACAGTCCAGGCGCTCCACCCGTCATTTCACCGGTTGCCTGACGACATACTCGACGAGCTGATCGAAGATATTCGTTATGCGCCCTATGTCGACCGGCAGCGCGCAGAGGTGGCTGCGCGGCAGGGCGCCACGAACGTTCGCATGCACCCCAATTTCAATTATGCGGCCATAGCGGGCCTGTCGGCTGAAATGGTGCAGCGCCTGACTGCGGCGCGCCCTGAAACACTGGGTGACGCCGGGCGGATTCCGGGAATTACCCCTGCCGCATTGTCTGCGCTGCTGGTTCATAATCGGATAGAGTCAGTGCGTTGACGGAAGACGATGCGCGGGCGTGGCTGGTCTCGACACGCGTTGTTTCACGTGAAACACTTGAGCGTCTCTACGCTTATGAAGCACTGGTTCGCAAAGGTCAGGCATCGCAAAACCTTGTCAGCGCCAGCACGATGCCGGCTTTCTGGTCGCGCCACATCGTCGATTCGGCGCAGCTGGTTCGGCTGGGGCGCGACGGCTGCTGGCTCGATATTGGCAGCGGCGCGGGCATTCCCGGACTAGTCACAGCGATTCTGACGGGCCAGCCGACATTATTGGTCGAACCGCGCGCCCGTCGTGCCGAATTTCTGTGTGAGGTTGTCGAGGCTCTGGATCTGACCCATGTGACAGTCGTGGCATCGACTGTGCAGAAACTTGTGTCCGGTCCTGTGGATAATCTCACGGCACGCGCGGTTGCCGCGCTGCCTGCGCTTGTCCGGATGGCAGCACCCTTTGCCCGTGACGATACCGTATGGATATTGCCCAAGGGAAAAACTGCACAAAGCGAACTGGCGTCCTTGCCCCCGGCATGGCAAGGTGACTGGCAACTGTATGAGAGCGTGACCGATCCGGACAGCAAAATCCTGATCGGACGAAATGTAAAGGTGACGGACAAGCAATGATCTGTGTCGGCGTTGCGAATCAGAAGGGTGGCGTGGGCAAAACCACGACAGCGATCAATGTCGCGACCGCGCTGGCGGCGACGGGCTGGCGGGTGCTGCTTATCGATCTTGATCCGCAGGGCAACGCGTCGACGGGCCTTGGCGTCAATCATTCGGACCGGGTGCGATCAAGCTATGAACTGCTGACGGGCGACTGCACGCTGGCCGAAGCGGTGGTGCCGACCAAGGTGCCGCGTCTTGACCTTGTTGCCGCCACCGTCGACCTGTCGGGCGCCGAGGTTGAGCTTGTGGCTTATGACAATCGCACGCACCGCCTTGACGCGGCGCTGAACGCGGCACCGCCGGGGCGGTGGGACATTTGCCTGATCGATTGTCCGCCGTCACTCGGGCTTTTGACGATCAACGCGATGATTGCGGCCCAGTCGCTGCTGGTGCCGTTGCAATGCGAATTTTTCGCGCTCGAAGGATTGTCGCAACTTCTTCAGACGATCGAACGGATTCGTGCGAAGTTCAATCCGGGCCTGTCGGTTCTCGGCGTTGCGCTGACCATGTATGACCGGCGCAATCGCCTGACCGAACAGGTTGCGCAGGATGTGCGGGCCTGCCTTGGCACAGTGGTGTTCGAAACCGTGATTCCGCGCAACGTCCGTCTGTCCGAAGCGCCGAGCCACGGGCTGCCGGCACTGGTTTACGACATGCGCTGCACCGGGTCCGAAGCCTATATCCGGCTTGCCCGCGAACTGATTGCGCGACTGCCGCGGCTGACGGCAGCAGCGGCATGAGCGAGACTGTCCCCGCCAAACGTCGCGCACCGGCGCTGGGGCGGGGCCTGTCCGCTCTGCTCGGCGATACGCAGGCGGAGCGCGCGTCCGCCAATGACGGCATTCGTGAAATTGCGATTGTCGATATTACCCCCGATCCTGAACAGCCACGCCGTTTTTTCGACAGCGAGGCACTTGATGAACTTGCCGCGTCGATTGCGTCGCGCGGGGTGTTGCAACCGATTGTCGTGAGGCCGTTCGGTGACAAATATCGCATTGTTGCCGGTGAACGCCGCTGGCGTGCGGCGCAACGCGCGCAGTTGCATCAGATACCAGCCATCATTCGTGAATTTGATGACGGGGTCACACTGGAAGTCGCACTGATCGAAAATATCCAGCGGTCCGACCTCAATGCGATCGAGGAAGGCGAGGCCTATCAACGCCTGATCGCGCATTATGGGCATAGCCAGGACGCGCTTGCCAAGATTGTCCACAAATCGCGCAGCCATGTTGCCAATCTGATGCGGCTGCTCGACCTGCCGCCGCATGTGCGCGCGATGGTGGCCGACGGGCGCCTGACAATGGGCCATGCGCGCGCGTTGCTCGGCGCGCAGGATCCGGTGGCGCTGGCGCAGGAAATCATCGCGAAAAATCTGTCGGTTCGCGATGTCGAGAAACGGATCAAACGCGACAGGCACCCGGGGCCGGTCGAATATAAATCGATGAGCGGGCCGGTGCCCGACGAAGATATTGCGATGCTCCAGCGGCAATTGGGCGATCTGCTCGGCCTCAATGTCGGGATCATCCACAAGGCGGGCGCGGGCAGCGTGACACTGCATTATGCCACGCTCGATCAGCTCGACATGATCTGCCAGCGACTGAGCGGGGAAAAAATCTAGCGTCACCAGCTGCGGTTCGGGCAGCGGGGCCATAACGTTTCTGCATAGCTGTTACTGATTGACTTCCCCGCGCTGCGGAGCTTGCCTGTGCGCAGAGAAATGAGCGCCCAAGACGCTCAATCCATCTGGTAAAAGGGGAAAAATCGATGCGCAGGAATATTTTCGTCGCGACCACCGCGCTGATCGGCACGCTGTCCGTTCATGCACCGGCGCAAGCGCAGGGGGTGACGGCATCGCCCGGTGTGGCGACCCAGCCAGAGGATTCAACTGACATCATCGTGACCGCGAACCGGCGCGAGGAGCGGTCGCAAAAAGTCGGCATTTCGATCACGGCGGTTTCGGGATCATTGCTTGAAGATCGCAACATCCGCACGTCGGAAGATCTGGCGCGTCTCGTCCCCGGCCTGAATGCCACGGCGGCTTCGGGATCGGGTGTGTCAAATTTCGTGATCCGTGGTGTCGGCCAGACCGATTTTTCCGATCATCAGGAACAGCCCAACGCGTCCTATCAGGACGGCGTCTACATTCCGTTTGCCACCGCAACGGGTATCCCCCTGTTCGACATCCAGCGTGTCGAGGCCTTGCGCGGTCCGCAGGGCACCTTGTTCGGCCGCAATGCGACCGGTGGCCTGATCCAGTTTATCAGCAACAAGCCGAATGCGGGGACCAGTGGCGCGATCGAAGGTGCTTACGGAACGCGCAAGCTTGCCCGCGTGCAGGGCTTCGTCAATGCCGGGAACGACATGGTCGCCGGGCGCGTCGCATATTATTATCAGTCTCAGGACGGCTTCATCAGGAATGTCCTCGGGCCGGATCGTGGCAACAAGACGGTCTTTGCGTTGCGCGGGCAGTTACAGATCAAGCCGACCGACAGCACGACAATCATCTTGCGCGCCGAAGGATTTAATCAGAACGGCACGCCCACGGGCTATATCGCGACGCCCGAACAATTGGGCGCTCCGAATATAGATTTGCCCGCAAATGTCGATTTTTATGGTACAGGCCCGGGCAAAGATCCCAATGGATACCGGACGCCTTATGCGGGGCTGACCACCGCTTTGGACACGCCGGAAAGACTGCGAAAGCAATCACGCACCTATTCGATGACGATTGAGCAGAGCCTCGGCAATGCGACACTGACATCGACCACGGCCTATGCGACCATCTTCAACAATTATCTGGAAGATACCGATTCGTCGCCGTTCAACACCTTCACGGCGGAAAGCACATCGCGCGCGCATGATTTTCAGCAGGAATTGCGGATCAACGGAACCGCGGACCGCCTCCGCTACACGGTCGGCGCATTTTATCTGAACGTCGATGGCAATTATTCCTTGAACAATGATATCGTCGTTTCACCGGCACTTGGCACGTTATTCGGCCTCACGCCCGGACGCGTTTTTGAAAGCGATGCCTACAGCCTGCGGACACGGTCCGAAGCGGTTTTCGGTCAGGTCGAATATGACCTCGGCGAAAAAGTCACTGCCATCATCGGGGGTCGCTACACCTGGGATCAGTTCAAATTCGCATTCGCCAGCCAGTGCCAGCAAAGCGTCATCGGCGTCTGCGCATTTTTCGGCGGTACTGGCGGCACTGCCCTGCAAATTCCGGGCATCGGACCGTTTGTGCAGAATGAAAAGGAGAGCGACTGGAGCGGCAAAGCACAATTGAATTTCAAGCCAGGTCGCGACATCCTGATTTACGCCAGCGTCAGCAAGGGCGTAAAGTCGGCAGGGTTCAGTGCGCCACTTTCAAATGTCGCGCCAATCGAACCGATATTTTACAAGCCTGAAAACCTCTATGCGTATGAGATTGGCGAAAAAGCGCAATTTTTCGACCGGAAATTGACGATCAACACCAGCGCTTATTATTATGACTACAAGAAATATCAGACATTTCTGTTCCAGACGGTGACGACTCAGGTTCTGAACCGCGATGCCGAAGTCTATGGCGGTGAAGTCGAAATCAGCGCACGTCCGATGGCCGGGTTCAACGCCAACCTGTCAGTGGCGTACAATCATTTTGTCGTGAAAGAAGTGTTCCCGGGCATCGTCAACCAGCAACCGATCAACGCGCCGCGGCTTCAGCTGAACTGGGGCCTGACCAAGACTTTCGCGCTGAATGAAGACCTCGACCTCGACATCGGCTATGCCGGTCGCCGGATCGGGTCAGCTTATTACAACATCATCAATGCGCCGCTTGTCCGCGCGCCCGCCTATGACGTGCATGATTTCAGCATCAGGCTTGAATCGAGGCATGGCTGGTATGCCAGTGCCTATCTGAACAACGCGTTCGACACGCAGTATCAGGTTGGTGCGTTCGACCTGTTCATCGGACAGGTCCTGCGACAATATGGCGAACCCAGAACATTCAGCGGCGCGATCGGTTTCAAATTTTAATCATTGTGCCGGATTTCGCAAATGAGGGCCAAACGCGACCATGTCTCAGCTTGATACCGATGCCGATGTCGTCATTGTTGGCGCTGGCCCGTCGGGTGCCGTCACTGCGCATACACTGGCATCGAGGGGGTTCAAAGTCGTCTGTCTCGAACAGGGGGATTGGGTCAGCCCATCCGATTACCCCGGCAACAAGCCCGAGTTCGAGCTGCTGCTGCAACAGCAGTGGAGCTGGAACCCGAATACACGCGGTCGCCCTGCCGATTATCCGATGAACCTTGATGCCGCGGATGTGACACCGATCATGTTCGCTGGCGTGGGTGGATCCAGCCTGCTGTATGGTGCGCAGTGGATGCGGCTGATGCCGTCCGATTTCCGGGTCCGCACGCTTGACGGCATCTGCGACGACTGGCCGATCGGCTATGACGATCTGGAGCCTTATTATTCGCGCGTCGACGCGTTTCTGGGTGTCGCGGGTCTTGGCGGGGACCCGGCCTATCCGCCGCAGGATTACGAGATGCCACCGCATCCGCTCGGCAAGGGCGGAATGCGCATGGCAAAGGGCATGAACAGGCTCGGGTGGCACTGGTGGCCCGGGACGCAGGCGATTCCGACATGGAATTTCAAGAATATGGCCAAATGCGTGCGCTGGGGCGTGTGCGAGACGGGGTGTCCGGCCGGTGCAAAGGCGTCGTTCGATCTGGGCTATTGGCCGCACGCCACGGCCGCCGGTGCGACGCTCATCACCGGCGCGCGCGTCCGTGAAATCACGCTCGACACGCACGGCACTGCCGATGCCGTCATCTGGATCGATCGCGCCGGACAGGAACATCGTCAGCGCGGCAAGACGATCGTGATGGCCGCCAACGGGATCGGCACGGCGCGGTTGCTGCTGCTGTCAAAATCATCGGCTTTTCCGGACGGCCTGGCCAATTCGTCGGGGCTGATCGGCAAGAACCTGATGCTGCACCCGAACAACGAAGCACTGGGGTTGTACGACGACGATATCGAAAGCTGGAAGGGGCCGTCGGGCCAGCTGATGTATTCGATGGAGTTTTACGAGACGGATCTGTCGCGCGGCTATTATCGTGGGGCAAAGGCAAATCTGATGCCGGTGCCGGGTATCTTGCGCGTGCTGGAAAATTTCGACAGCCTGCCATTCGATCAGCGCTGGGGCACAGCGGCGCACGACGCCGGCAAATATGCTGGTCGCGCGTTAAGCTGGGCAGGCAATATCGAAGATCTGCCCGAGGAATCGAACCGCGTCGTGCTTGATGCCACACTGACCGACAGCGACGGCATTCCCGCGCCACGGATCGAATACACCATCAGCGAAAATACGCAGAAAAACCTCGACTATACACTCGACCGGATGGTCGAAATGCACGAGGCAGCGGGCGCTGCCCATGTCTTTCGCCACCCCTTGTGGAAGGAAGCGCCCGGCCATCTGCTCGGCACCGCGCGGATGGGCAATGACCCGTCGACCTCGGTCGTCGATCGCTTTTGCCGCAGCCATGACGTGCCCAATCTTTTCATCGTCGATGGCAGCGTGATGGTGACGAGCGGTGCGGTGAATCCGACCGCGACGATTGCCGCAATCGCGCTCCGTACCGCGGACCATATCGCAGAGAGCGCAAAAGACCTGCGGACCGCGGCAAGAGATGTGCGGGTGGCGGCATGACCGGTGCGATCGCAACCGACGATCAGATCGCGCGCCTCCGCGCGCTCGCAACGGTGCTGATACCGGGCACGGCCGATATGCCTGGGGTCGAGGCGTTGCCGATGTTCGATGCACTGCTGCACACCGCTATAATGGCCTGCGGATACCCGTCAGAGGCGATGTCGGCATCACTGGACGCTTTACCCCGCGCGATCGATTGGGACAGCGCCAGCGGCTATGCAGCGGCCCGTCCGGATGCCTTTGCCATCGCCAGCACACTGGTGAGCGCTGCCTATTACATGGCACCCCCAGTGCTGGAAAAGCTGAAATTCCCGATCGAGCGGAAACATCCTGCTGCTGTCGAGGATTTCATGGAGGAATATGAAACGGGTATCCTCGACGCCGTGAGCCAGCGCGGCCCGCGCTTTCGCGATCCGGATGGAATTTTATCCCGATGAGTACCGACGATCCGAAAAAAGAACCGCGCCGCCTGCGCAGCCGCGACTGGACCGAAGCGAAAGGCGTCGACGGCTTTCTGCTGCGTTCGTCGATGAAAGTGCAGGGCCTGCGTGAGAAGGATTTTCAGCGGCCGATCATCGGAATCTGTAATAATGTCAGTGATTTCAACCGCTGTCACATGCATTTTGGTGGCATGGTTGAAGGCGTCAAGGACGCGATCCTTCAGACCGGCGGCCTGCCGCGCGTGTTCAACACGATGACGATGGGTGCCGATTCCGCGCTGCCGCTGGGCGCATCGTTCATGCACCGCAATCTGCTGGCGATGGAAATCGAACAGATCGCGGAGATTTATTCGATCGACGGTCTGGTTATGCTCGGGGCGTGCGACGAGACGATCCCGGCGATGCTGATGGCGGCGTCGTCGATCAACCTGCCGACGATCCTGCTGCCCGGCGGCCCGTCGTTCAGCGGCTTCTGGCGCGGCCACGACGTCGGATCGGGCACTGACTTTCACAAGGCGCTGGACGCACAGCAGCGCGGCGAGCTCGACCAGTCGGACATCACGTCGCTGGAGGATTCGCTGGAACGCAGCCCCGGCCATTGCAGCACGATGGGAACCGCGGCGTCGATGGCTGTCATCGCCGAAGCCATCGGCATGGCACCGGCCGGAAGCTGCGCGATCCCCGCAGTCGATTCGCGTCGCATTGCGATGGCGCGCAACGTCGGCGAATATATCATGCACCTCGTCGCCGACGATCTGCGCCCGCGCGCGATCATGACTGCGGCGGCGCTCGACAATGCGATTCGCGCACTGGCAACGGTCGACGGGTCCAGTGCATGCGTCATGCATCTGCTGGCCATTGCCGGGCGACTGGGGATCGACCTGAAGCTCGAACGCTTCGACCAGTTGTCGACCACCACACCGGTGCTCCTCAACCTGCGCCCCTCTGGCCAATATTATATGAATGATTTTTTCAACGCTGGTGGCGTCCCCGCGATGCTGAACGCGCTCGGCAGCCTGATGCACCGCGACGCCATGACCGTGACCGGGCGCACGCTGGGCGAGGAGATTGCCACGGCAAAAATTACCGATCCCCGTGTGATCGGAACCATGGAAACACCGATTTCGCCTCCGCAGGGCATTTCGGTGCTGTTCGGCAACATTGCGCCCGACGGAGCGATTATCCGCACGGGTGTCGCCTCGCCCGATCTGCTTGTCCACCGTGGTCGCGCGGTGGTGTTTGATGGCAAGGCCGACCTCGATGCCAGGCTCTATGATCCCGATTTCGATATCCGGCCCGGCGACATCGTCGTCCTGCGCGGCGAAGGGCCAAAGGGATCAGGCATGCCCGAATCGGGCCGCATCCCGGTGCCTGCCAAACTTCTCAATCAGGGCATCACCGACATGCTGCGGATCACCGATTCGCGATTGGGGGGCACAGTCAAGCAGACCGCAGTCCTGCATGTCGCGCCCGAATCGGCAGTGGGTGGCCCGTTGCGGCTGGTGCGGAGCGGAGACATGATTGCGCTCGATGTCCCCAGTCGCACGCTGTCGGTCGATCTGAGCGACGCCGAACTGGCACAGCGTGAAACCGATCTCGGGCCTGCTGTCCTCAAACGCCCGCCCGCGCGCGGCTATGCCAGACTGGTCGTCAACAGCGTGACGCAGGCCAACAGGGGATGCGACCTCGATTTCCTGACTCCGCCGCTTGAAACCGGCGAAAGTGAAATGGTGACGCATGACAGATAGGGTGTGGCCGGCGGGTCTCGTCACTGCCATTGTCACGCCGCTGCGCGACGACGAACTGGACCTGATTGCACTTGCCGCCGTGATCGAGAGCCAGATCGCCGGGGGGGCAAGCGGCCTCGTCGTCAGCGGGGGCACGGGCGAATATACGGCATTGTCGTTCGACGAGCGCAGCCGCCTGATCCGCGAGGCCGTGCGGATCGCCGACGGGCGCGTGCCGATCATTGGCGCAACCGGATGTCTGACAACGCGTGACGCGATCCGCCTGACGCAGGAAGCGGAGGTGGCGGGCGTCGCCGGCGTGCTGGTCGCATCACCCTATGCCGAGCCGATCAACTGGCGCGAGCGCATTGCTTATTATACCGAGCTTGATGCGGCGGTGTCGCTGCCGGTCATGATCTATAATACACCCCCGTCTGGCCTGCTGACGTTCGATCAGATCCGGCAGTTGTCGGCGTTGAAAAACATCACGGCCGTCAAGGACAGCTCGGGCGACCCCGAACTGATGGGCGACCTGACCACATGGGCGAAAACGACTGGTTTCAGTGTCTATGTCGGCAAGGACTCACTGTTGTTGGAAGCGATCCTCAACGGTGCGACCGGAGCTGTATTTGGCGCGGCGAATTTCATCCCCGCAGAACTGGCGCGGCTGATTTCCATCCTGCAAACCGATGGCGCCACACCGGCCGCGCATGATTTGTGGAGCAAAATCCGGCCCTTGCTCCGCATGATGGAGCAATCACCCAATTATATTGCGCTTTGCAAAGCGGGATGCAGGCTGCGCGGGATCGACGTCGGCCTGTGCCGAAAACCATATCTGATGCCCGAAGCGGATGAGATCGATCGTCTTGCCGCCAGCCTCGCACGATTGGGATGACCGTGCGTCGGACACAGGCCGCATGACAGCCGAACCCGGCGAATTGCCGCGGCGGCTCGGCGTTCCGGCGCTGGTCCTGATCATCGTCGCATTCAACGCACCGATTGCGGCGATGGCGGGTTTTTCGCAGCTTTCGATCGCTTTTGGCAACGGCACCGGCGCACCCGTCTCGTTCCTTGTCGCGGGCGCGATCCTGCTGATCTTTTCGGTCGGCTTTGTCGGAATGAGCCGGTTTATCGACAATCCCGGCGCCTTTTACGGGTTCATCATTGCGGGTATGGGGCGACCGCCGGGGCTCGCCGGTGCGTTCCTTGCGACAGTCGCCTATCTGCTGATCTGTGCAGGTTCCTACCCCTATATGGGACTGGTTGCGGTCGACTTCATGACGCGGCTTGCAGGGGGTCCGATGTTCCCGTGGCCGATCTGGACCGGGATATTTCTGATCCTCATCACCGCGCTTGGCCTGCTGCGGATCGATTTGTCGATGAAGCTGCTGGGTGCGCTGGTCTGTCTGGAAATTGCCGTCGTCGCAATCTGGCAGGGCGCCGTGCTGACTGGCGGTGGCCCGGAGGGCTATTCACTGGCGTCTTATACCCCGGCGGCTTTCGTGCAGGGCTCGCCCGGCATGGGTATATTGCTGGCCATGCTGTGCATGATCGGCATCGAAGCGGGTGCCTGTTTCCGCGCGGAGGTCCGCGATCCCGACCGGGTCGTGGGACGGGCAACCTGTCTCGCGATCGTGTTTCTGGCGCTGTTCTACAGCATCGGCGTGTGGCTCTACATCGTCACGCAGGGCGCGTCGCATGCAGTGCACAATGCCCTTGCCGATCCAGTCGGATCGTTTTTCAACAGCGTTCAGACCTATCTCGGCGGAGTGTTTGTCCATGTCGTGTCGCTGGTGCTGGTCACCAGCCAGGTGGCGGCGCTCAATTCGGTGCAGGGATCGGCCGCACGCTATCTCTATGCGCTCGGGCGCGACGGGGTGCTGCCGCGGCGGCTGGCACGGGTGCATCCGCGGCTCGAATCGCCGCATGTCGCGGTCCTTACGACTGCGGCGATCAGTGTGGCAATCCTCGCCACCGTGATGATCTTCCGGATCGATCCGGTCGTGGCCTATGGCGCGTTATCGGGCATGGGCATTTATTTTCTGCTGCCGTTGCTGATTGCCACCAGTGCTTCGGTCGTTCTGTTTTACCGTCGCAATCGCCATATTTCGGCAAGCCGCTGGACCCGGCTGATCGCCCCTGCACTGTCGGCGGCGGCGCTCGGCATTCTTTTTGTACTGACGTCGCTCAATCTCAAGCTTCTGGTCGCTACTGCGACGATGACCATTGCCTCACGCGTGGCAGTGATGATCGTTCCGGCAAGTGGCTGGCTGCTTGCGCTGTTCTACCGCAAGAACCGGCCGACTATCTATCAAGCCATTGGAAAACCGTAAAAAAAGAAGGAATATATCATGACGCAGGATACGCACGCACCGCATTTCAACGTACACACGACCCGTTTCGACCCCTTGCCCGAATTCGGTGGATCAAAGGCAATCCTGTATCATTCGCCCGACGGCAAACGGCTCGCCGGCAGCTTTCGCGAATCGGGCACGCATCGCCTGACGATGCCATTCGATGAATTCATCTATGTCGTCGGCGGAGGCGTGACGATCACGATTACCGGTGGCGAACGCTTCATACTGGCCGTCGGTGACACCTGCTATCTGAAACAGGGACAGGAGGTGTTGTTCGAGATGACCGACGATTTTCATGATGTCACCGTGCTGATTTCCGACACGGCGATCGACCTGTAACGGCCACGCCAACACCGACGACGTTCCCTGTGACGCCGATCATCTGAACGTAAATACCTCTTGCGCTGTTTCATGCAGCAGCGACCGTTGGAGCCACCCGATGACCAGTTTGACCGCCGACCGTATCGAACAGGCGCGTGACCGCCTCCGCAGCGCCGCACTCGGCCATGTTATCGGCGGCATCAGCGAGGCCGCGACGGACGGGGCCACACTCGACGTGATTGATCCGGGCACGGGTGACATCATCGCCCGCATTGCAAACGGAACGGCCGCTGATGTCGATCGTGCCGTCAGTGCGGCACGGGCCGCATTCCCCGCATGGCGCGCGACGCCGCCTGCCGGGCGGGCCAGGATCCTGAGTGCAGTGGCCGACGCGGTCGAAGCACATGCAGCCGAACTCGCAACGCTGGAATCGCTCAATGCCGGAAAACCGGTGATGGTCGCAAAGGCGGAGATTGACCTGATCGGCGATATCTTCCGTTTTCACGGAGGTGCGGCGCGGGCGCTGCAAGCCCCGGCGACACAGGAATATGTCAGCGGTCATGTCTCCATCCTGCGGCGTGAACCACTGGGCATCATCGGTGCGATCACGCCGTGGAATTATCCGCTGCTGACGGCGGTCTTCAAAATGGCGGGTGCGCTGGCGGCCGGCAACACGATGGTCCTGAAGCCGTCCGAACTGACGCCGCTGACGACATTGCGGTTCATGGACATTGTCGCCGACATCCTGCCGCCCGGCGTGATCAACGTCGTATTGGGCACTGGCGAGGAAATCGGATCGGCGATTTCGCGCCATCCCGGAATCGACATGGTTTCGATTACGGGCAGCCCCGCGAGTGGACAGCGCGTGATGGCCGACGCAGCACGGACGCTGAAACCGACGCACCTCGAACTCGGTGGCAAGGCGCCGGTCATCGTGTTCGATGATGCCGATCTTGACGCCGTCGTCGCGGGGGTCCGCGCTGCGGGTTTCTGGAACACCGGGCAAGAGTGCGGCGCTGCGACACGCGTGCTTTGCAGTGCTGCACGCGGCGATGATCTGACCGCGCGGCTGGTCGCTGCTGCCGCGACGATCCGCACGGGCAGTGTCAGCGATGGCGACGATGTCGAAATGGGACCGCTGATAAGCCCGCGCCACCTTGCCCTGGTCGCGGGCCTTGTCGATCGTGCGCGCGCCGAAGGTGCGACAATCGCGCTCGGTGGCGCAGCGCTTGACCGGAACGGCTATTTCTATCCCCCGACGATCATCACCAACGCACCGCCCGGAAGCGAAATCATCACGCGCGAGATTTTCGGTCCCGTCGTCACGATCGAGACATTCACGGACGAAGCGGACGCGATCCGGCTGGCCAATGCCGTGGACTACGGCCTTTCGGCATCGGTGTGGACCGAAAATGTCGGTCGCGCGCTCCGTGTTTCCGATGCGCTCGATTTCGGGACGGTGTGGGTCAATGCCCATCTTGTTCTCGCAACCGAAATGCCGTGGAACGGGTTTGGCGCCTCTGGCCATGGTCGGGAGCTGTCAATCCTGTCGATCGACGATTTCTCGCGCGCCAAGCATGTCATGATCGCCATGGGGACGGCGTGATCAGGTCATCCCCGCCCCAGCCGCCTGGCAAGATTGCATGACCATGATCCGTCACTGACCAGTGCTGACACCGTATCGATCATGGTTTGCCGGACAAAGGACACCAGGCGCGATTCCGGCCGGTCCGCCGGAAGCACCAGTTGCAGCAGCCGGGTCGGAACCGGATTGACAAGTGGCGCGACCGACAATGTTGTAAAAGCGGGTTCGGACTGAATGGCCGCCAGCGGCAATATCGTCCAGCCACAGCCCTGGACAACCATCTGCCGCAGCGCCGAATAGGAATCGACCTCGACCCGCACATCAAGCGTTATGCCGCAGTCCTGGGCACAATGTTCGACAATCTGCCGCAGACCGTGGTTGGCGCTGGGCAACAGGAACGGCTTGCCGGCAAGCGATGTAAAGGGCACCGGCTGATCCGCGGACAGACCGGCACTGGCCGGTGCGACAACATGGAAAACCTCCTCGACCAGCGGTTCGCACTTCAGAGAGATGATCGATTGCGGATCGTACAATATGCCGATGTCGATCTCGCCGCGATACATCCAGTCGAGCAGATAGAGCGAATAGCTGCTCACCATCCGGCACTTCACGGTCGGGTGCGCGGCATGGATGGCCGTCAGCAGCGGCACCGCCAATATGTTGGACACGGTCGGTGGCATGCCGATCGACACATGACCACCAAAGGCATCCGTTTCCTCTATGACGTCCGCCTTGATCGCATCGACTTCCTTCAGGATACGGGTCGCATGCCGCAATACCGTCCGGCCCTGTTCGGTGATCACCATTCCGCGGCCGTGCCGGTCGAACAGCCGCGTACCAAGTTCGTCCTCAAGCATGCGCATCTGACGGCTCAGTGCCGGCTGGGCAACGCACAAGCGGTCGGCGGCCTTTGACAGGCTGCCGAGTTCGGCGACGCGAACAAGAGTACGAAGCTGGCTGATGTCCATGGCTTGCGAGCTCCCTATACTAGCCGATCATATCCTCCAGTTCGGTCCCGCGCGTCTCGCGGACCATGCGCACGACAAACAGGATCGACAGGAACGCGCAGGCGGCAAAGAAGCCATAGGTTACCGGCAAGCCAATTGCTTTTGCAAACCAGGGAAAACTGACGCTGATGGAAAAGTTGGTGGTCCATTGCGCTGCACCCGCCACGGCCAGGCCAGACCCGCGGATCTGGTTGGGAAACATCTCACCCAGCATCACCCACATGACCGGACCCCAGCTGAAATTGAAGAACATGACGTAAAGATTGGCGGCGATGAGCGCGGCGCGGCCAATATCGTCAGCCAGATGAAGCTTGTCATCGACAAGTGTGCCCGACGCAAAAGCCACAGTCAGCACGCTCAGCGTGAGCGCCATGCCAACCGAACCGATCAGCAGCAGCGGCTTGCGACCGATCCGGTCGATCAGCAGGATTGCCGCGACGCACGCCCCGATCGACAACAGGCCACTTGCGATATTGATCTTGAGCGCATCGGCTTCGCTGAATCCCACTGCCTGCCACAGCACGGCGCCATAATAAAAAACGACGTTGATGCCCACCAGCTGCTGGAACACGGCAAGGCCGATGCCGATCCAGACGATCGGCCGCCATGTGCCCGTCGTCCGGTCAATAAGGTCGGACAATTTGGGCTGATGATCAGCGACAAGCGAATTGCGGATTTCAGCGACCTTCGTGACGGCGGCATGCGCACCGAACAGCCGTGCGAGGACCTTCTCTGCCTCCGCCAGTCGCCCCTTTGCAACCAGAAAGCGGGGGCTTTCGGGGATGGCGAGCAGCGTCAGCAGGAAAATCCCTGCCGGGATCACCTGCGCCCAGAACATCCAGCGCCACGCCGGATAACCCAGCCAGAACGGATTCGTTGAAACGCCGGCCGCCTGCGCAAGATAATAGTTCGACAGAAACGCCCCCGTCAGCCCGGCAATGATCATGATCTGTTGCAGGCTCGACAAGCGCCCGCGCATGGTGGCAGGCGTCACTTCGCTGATATAGGCCGGCGACAGCACGCTTGCCGCACCGACGCCCATACCCGCTGCGAAACGCGCGACGATCATCATCGCGGCAGACCCTGCTGCGCCCGATAAAAACGCGCTGACGATGAACAGCATGGCGGCGGCCAGCATGACATTGCGTCGTCCCCAGACATCGGCCATCCGTCCCGCCCCGAACGCGCCCAGCGCGCACCCGGGCAAAAGTGCGGCAACGGTCATGCCCAGCCCGGCTTCGCTCAGGCCGAAGGTCGTTTTCAAACCCGCCTGTGTGCCGTTTATGACACCGCTGTCATAACCGAACATGAATCCGCCGATTGTGGCCACGCCGACGATTGCGGCGATCAGCGGCAAATTGGTCTGTTGTTCCTCACCTGTCATGGCGTTTCCTGACTTGTTTTTTGTTTAATGACCCGCAGGCCGTATCACGACATCGCGGGTGGATATCGTCGGAGTTGCCGCGTCATCATCGGGCTCTGCGATGGCGTGTACCGTGTAGCGTCCCGGCACGCTCGGCGCTGCCGCGATCATGTCATAAGATTGCGCGCCCAGGGCCGGAAGCGAAAAGCGCCGCGTCCCGGCAGGCATGTCATGCCCGCTGTCGTCCCTGAAGATAAGTTTCAGCAGCCCGGACCGGTGGCGGTCCTCATCATTGACCATGTGAATTGTGTAGGGGCGCGTCACGCCCGCGTCGAGAAACGGCTGCCAGAAATTGAGATACACGCCAAGCGGCCTGAATGCCTGTTCAAGCGCCTTGGCCATTCCGGGTTCAAGCACAAGCTTTTCAAGATCGACGAACTGGTCCGACGTGAAACCATCGGGCGAACTGGTCGACAAATAGGGAAACGTCATGACGCCGGCATAGCGGCGATACGCCCGCCACAACTCGGTTTCGCCCCCCATCAGACGCGCATACAGGGCGCGGCGATTTTCGGTCGTGTTGCCCCGGTCACCAAGCAGCTTTGGATAGATTTTATCCGTCAGCAGCGTCGGAGAGCCATCGCGGTTCAGCCAGAGCCAGCCATATTCGTTCAGGATTTTGGCATGGGACGATTTCGTCAGGGGGTTGGCTGCGGGACCATCCATCGATTCAAGATCGGCGATCTCGAACGCCTTGCCGCCGTTGCTGGCATCGAACACGCCCTGAAGCGCTTCGGTGAAATAATGATGATCCTCCACCGGGTCGTCGGGGTCACCCGGTTCGTTATAGCTGTTTTCCCACGGACGGTTCGACAGATCGAGCGCACGCACCGCAGGCAGCACCCTGGCAGTTATGTCGGGGAGCCATGATTCATTGGTTGCGTCCCAGATGACCACGCTCGGGTGATTCCAGCCGTCGCGCATCCATTCGGCATATTCGGACGTCATCTGCTTTGCGTCATAATTCGACTGCCACTTGGTCCACATCGGTGACCCGACCCACACCGCATATTCATTCTGGATCAGCAGGCCATTTTCGTCCGCAATCTCCAGCCAGCGGTCAGGAACCGGCCCGATCGTGAACCGGAAACTGTTCCAGTGCATCTGTTTGGGGATTGTCACCAGCAGCCGGTGCAACCATGCCTCGTTCCATGGCAGCGCGTTGGACCGGGGGTCTTCGAAAAACCGGTGCAGCGCGATGTTCGATCCGCGCATGAAATAGGGCCGACCGTTCAGATAGGCTCGCTGCGTGACGGTATCGAACCGAAATTCGCGCATGCCGAAACGCGTCTGGACGGCGTCGCCGACGGTTTGCGTTTCGACACGATAAAGAAACGGATCTGCCGGACTCCACAGCCGCGCACCTTTGATCGGAACGGTTTGCCGGACCATCCTGGTCTCGCCCGCGTCCAGCGTCACCGTCATGTTTACAGTGTCGGACGCCGCGCGCGCCGATTTCCATTCGAAGACATGCTGCGACAATAGGGTCGTGATGGCATGATCCGAATGATTGCTCACCTCGGTCTGGATCACGATGCCCGGCACCGGGTTGCTGGCACTTGCCAGTTGCGGCGCGACCTGCGTCGTCGCGATGACCGGATTGTCCATCGTCATCAGGCTGACGTTGTCATAAATACCCGGCGTCCAGAGATTTTTTTCGAAATCGGTGCCGCCCGATACAGTCGATGGCAAGACGCCGGGATGCGCGCCGATCCTGATGACAAGCGTGTTCGGGCCGCCCCAGCGTATTGCCCGGGTCACGTCGATGGTGACGGCCGTGAAGCATGACAGATGCTCGCCAACTTTTATGCCGTTGAGAAAGGCGACGGCACCAAATTGCGCCTTGTTGATTGTCAGCATCGCGACAGCTGCGCGTGGCGGCGCCTGAAACGGCTTGCGATACCAGAAATAATTGCGCTTCTGTTGCGATATGCCGCGAATGTCGCCAAGCTTTTTATAAGCGTCGGCGCTATAACGCCCTTGTGACACAAGCGCGGACAGCAACTGTCTGGTCTGATATTTGTCGACGTCGGGAAAGGCGGGCAATGCGTTATGTGTCAAGCTGGGAACCGCCACCTTGTGCCTGAAATTCTGCGGCATTGCGTCGGGCGCGACACTGTCCTCCACCTGCCACATGCCATCGAGCGACAGGACCGTGCGCAGCGATTCACCGGGTCTCGCCTCAGCGGGCACGCCCAAGCAGAGCATGATCCCCAACACGATCGCCGCCGCGATGCCGAACGAACGACCAAGGCATGTGCGCATGTCATTTCCCCTTTCCTGTCGAGGTGCCACACCAGACCGGTGCCCGTTTCCCGCGCTAGGCATGGCGACGTGCGAAACCGCGTCCGATCGCTGCGTCGCGCGCCTGGATGAGGCGCAACGATGCTGGTGCCGCGGGTACAATCACGTCAAAGCCATGATAACCGCCATCAATAACAAGCAATTCCGTCGGCACGCCGGCATCAACGAGCCGCCGGGCATAATCGACATCCTCGTCGACGAACAGGTCGATCGACCCGACGCCGATGAATGCAGGCGGCAAACCCGAAAGATCATTGACCCGTGCAGGCACTGCGCCTGCTGGAACTCTGGCTGATCCAGCGGGCATGCCGAGCAGCGACGACCAGCCGAAACGGTTTGCCGCGCGGTTCCAGATATATGTACCGATCCATGGCGCAGGCTGGCGGGTGCTGCCCGTCCGGTCGTCGAGCATCGGATAGATCAGGATTTGCGCACAGATCGGAATTTCCGCGCGATCCCGTGCCGCGATTGCGAGCATGGCCGCATGGCCGCCCCCCGCACTTTCCCCCAGCACCGCGATCCGGGTTCGGTCGACACCAAGCGCGTCGGCATGATCGTAAAGCCAGCGCAGCGCGGCATAATTGTCGTCGAGCGAGCCGGGAAACCGCGTTTCGGGTGCAAGCCGGTAATCGACCGAAATGACCAGGCAGTCATGCCTCATGGCCATCTGCTGGCCCGGCACGATACCATCGACCGCACGCCCCAGAACGTAGCCGCCGCCGTGAATGTAAAGAATCGCGGGTCGCGGTGCCGCGCTGCGTTCGCCGATGATATGGATGGTCACGTCGGGTGCCCCCTTGGCACCGGGAATCGCCTGTCGCCTGACCGGTGGTGCAATCCCGGGCGGTTGTGCCCATGATTCGGCACCTTTTCGAAGCGCCGCCAATGTCCGGATGCTATATATTTCGGTGTCGATCTCTGGCTGGATCTTCAGCAATTCGGGGCGAAGGTCGGGATCGACGAGCGCTATGGGATCAATGGCTTTGGATGGCGCGGAAGACACGGCGGCGCGTCCGGACCGCACGGCAAACAATGCCGTTGTCGCTATTGCACCCGAGGCAAGTTGCCGTCTTGAAATGCTGTTCATAACCGCCTCCAGAGTTTTGACGCCCGCACCTGGGCATCGACCGGGCCAGCCTTGATCGCCTGCGTCAGCTGCCGGTGCCAGGCGACGTCGCGCCACATGCCGCGAAATTGCGGACCACAGAAATTGCTGGTCGCAATGGCGGCCCATTGCCCGGTTGCTGACGCCGTCAGTGCGCCAAGCGCGCAAACGTCCTTGACCCAGTCCCAGGGGAGCATGGGCCAGTCCTTGTAATCGACCAGCGCCCAGCATTCGGTGGTGATCAGCGGTCGTTGCGCGCGGCGTGCGGAACTGGCGAGCCGGGCGATCGCACCGGTCAGCAGCTTTTGCCAATAGGCGGGCTTTTCGGCGTACAGACGCGCCGCATTCACCTGAAGATTGCGGTAACCGACGTCTGAAAAAGGCTCGTAATTATAGCCCACAAGTTTGTTGAATTCGTCGTCATTCACGCCTGCCATCCACAAATGATGCTCAAATGCGTCAAAAAAGCTGAGGTCCTGTTCAAAAAACGCTTCGACATGTTCGATATTGCTCGAAAACAGCAGCGGCAGTTCGGGAAACGCAGCGCGCACAGCGGCAATGGCCGTGCCCATCCAGTGCCGCGAGCGCACGTCCGCCCATCCGGTCGCGTCGAGCGGTGGCCTGACGAACGGCGCATAATTCGCCATCGGCCATTCGTTGCACAGATCGACATAGAAAATAACATCGAGCAGCCCCGCGCGCCTGATCGCAGCCAGCGCAGTGGTCCAGACGGCGGCAAGATGTTCCGGGGCGGTGATCTTCAGCCTGACATTGTCCTCGTCCTCGCGAAACCAGGTCGACAGGCCAACTCTGATACCACGATCGCGGCATTTGGTCAGGAACAGGATCAGTCCGGGCAGAACCCGGACCTGAACCGGCCCCGGCGCACCCCAGTCCTGCGTGTTCCACAATGGTTTCAGCAGCCATGCCTTGTCCGGACCGGCAGCAATCAGATGCGGATAGGCATCGATGCGCACGGCATCATAGCCGCGATCGACCAGTTCATCGAGCGCCCGGTCCCAATCTTCATAGCCAGCGCCGGGCCAGCGCCGTTCCGCCCACGAAAAATCCCACATCGCGATCGCACGCGGGCGTTTGCCAAGGGGGGCACCGGGCCGCCGGGCCGCAAGCGCCGACGCTGGCACTGTAGCCGCCATGCCCAGCAGAAAATCTTTGCGGCTGACAGCATTCATGCCGTCGACCGACGCGTCGAAAGCGTGAAGCGCCGGTCAAGCTCGGGATGCAGTTCAAGGCCGAGGCCGGCGCCCGGTGGCACGGTGATCATCCCGTCCCTGACCGGCGGGACAACGGTGACAATGTCGGTATACCAGCCCCCGTAAAAGGCGCGCACTGATTCCTGGATCAGCGCGTTGGGGGCGTTGAGCGACAAATGGGTCGAGGCAGCAAGGACGACCGGCCCGGTGCAGTCGTGCGGTGCGACCGGCAAATGCCATGTTTCGGCCATGGCGGCGATCTTGCGGCCTTCGGACAGGCCACCGCACCAGGACAGGTCGAGCATGATGACGCCCGCCGCGCCGGTTTCAAGCAAATCGCGGAAGGCCCAGCGTGATCCCAACGTTTCCGACGCGCACAACGGCGCCTTGCTGCGCGCGGCATAGCGCGGCAGCGAGCCGAGGCTGTCCATGCGGATCGGATCCTCATGCCAGAAGGTGTCATAAGGGGCGAGTGCTTCGGCAATGCGGATCGCGGGGGGCAATTGCCACAGTGAATGAAACTCGACCATGATGTCGATCCGGTCGCCGACAGCCTTTCGGATTTTCTCGAACGGTTCCAGCGCAGTCTTCAGGTCGGCAGGCGCGATATATAACCCGCCGGTCTTTTCCGCATGCGGGTCGAACGGCCAGATCTTCATTGCCGTGATGCCCGATTCGAGCAATTCGATCGCCAGTTCGTCGGGACGTGTCAAAAATGCATTGAGATCATCGTGACCCGGCGTCCGGTCGGCGCCCCGGCCCCAGTTTTCGGTCGATTGCTGGCGTGTCGTGCGGACGTAATGCGTCCCCGCGCATGTGTTATAGGTGCGGATCGATTCGCGGCTGCGACCGCCCAGCAACTGCCAGATCGGCTGTCCTGTGACCTTGCCGAACACATCCCACAAGGCGATGTCGATTGCCGAAGCGGCACGGGCTTCGGCACCGGTCGAACGAAACCCGAGATATCCGGCCAGCGACTTGGAAATCGCATCGATCGCGAGAGGATCGGCCCCGATAAGGCGCGGCGCCACAATCTCATGAATATGCCCCTCGACCGCAGCAGCCCCATAAAATGTCTCGCCCAGTCCGACCAGGCCTGCATCGGTGTGCACATGCACCCACAAAAGATTGGGGTGCTCGGCAATGCGGAGCGTTTCGATGGCAGTTATCTTCATGCGTCGCGCATCAGTTGAAACCCGAATTGGATAGCGCCCGCAGGCTGAGTTCAAAATGCGCGTCCATCGCAGCTTCGGCCGCCACCGGATCGTGCGCCGCAATGGCTTCGGCAATGCAGTCATGCTGGTCGAACACGGCCAGACGATCCGCTTCGGTGCGGCGGCTGCGCCAGCCGATCGGGCATGTCTCACGCATCAGGTCGGCGAAAGACGCGATCAGCAGCGCAAACATCGGATTGCGCGTCGCCGATGCGATCGCCGCATGAAAGGCGATGTCATGTTCGGTCTGCGTGGGAAGATCGTCGCCCGCACGCCGCAAGGCACGGGCATGATCGCGGATCGCGCGCGCCTCTGCGTCAGTGCGCCGCATGGCCGCCAGCACTGCCGTCCGGCGCTCAAGCGCGCGGCGCACATCCCAGACCTGCGGTACAGACACCTGCGCTGTATCGACCGCATGACCAAGCGGCAGCGCCATGACCGATCCGTCGATAACGCCAACCCGCGCCCGCCTGCCGTTGCCGACATCGATCAGTTTCAGAGCGGAAAGCGCCCCAAATGCTTCACGCACAACCGTCCTGCTGACACCGACCATTGATGCAACCGCGCTTTCGCTGGGCAGGGCGTCACCCATCCGAAGGTCATGAGTGCGGATATGTGCGGCGACCGCAGCGAAAACCGAATGTGTCAGATTGGGCGTGAGGCTATCCATTACACTTGATCTACCTATACTAAAGGTTTTAAGCAACCAATATGCGTTTAATATGAAGGCAGGAATGATGGGCGACGCGCCGATGGCCGGTATGACGGCGCTTATAACGGGGGCATTGGGGACGTTGGGCCGGGCACAGACTGCCCTGTTCGCGCAGGCGGGTGCACGATTGCTGTTGCTCGATCGTCCGGACGCGATGGAGGCTGGTGAGGCGCTGGCAGGCCAAATTGGGAACGGCGCGCGCTTTATCGGGCAGGATTTGAACGATCTTGCCGGGTCGCAAGCTGCGGTCTGCGCACTGGCTGCGATCACGCCGGTCGATATCCTCGTCAACAATGCCGCACTGATCGTCAACCGTCCGTTCGAGGATTTCTCGCTTGACGATTATGAGGAGCAGATCCGGATCAATTCGTCGGCGGTTTTTGCGCTGGCACGTGCCGTTGCGCCGGGCATGAAAGCGCGCGGATACGGCAAGATCATCAATTTCTGCTCACTTGTGCTCAATGGCCGCTGGGACGGCTATGTGCCCTATGTTGCGTCAAAGGGCACCGTACTCGGGCTGACGAAGTCACTGGCGCGCGAATTGGGGCCGCACGGCATCCGCGTCAACGCCGTCGCACCAGGGGCAATCATATCCGACGCCGAACAGCGGGTGTTCGGCGACAAGTTGCGGGAATATAACGACTGGATCGTTGAAAATCAGTCGCTGAAACAGCGCATCCAGCCCGAGGACGTGGCGCAGCTCGTGCTGTTTCTTGCCGGTCGTAATTCGGACATGATCACGGGCCAGAACTTCGGAATCGACGGCGGATGGTGAGGACCCCTGCAATCGTCGCTGTCGGCGAGTGCATGCTCGAACTGCGCGCAGACGGCGATCACTGGCATCTGGGGCACGGCGGCGATACGTTCAACACGGCGGTCTATCTGGCCCGACTGGATGAGGACGTTGCCTATCTGACCGCCTTGGGCGATGATCCGTTCAGCGATGCCATGCGCATGGCATGGCAAAACGAGGGGCTGCGCCTCGATCTCGTGCTGACGGCGCCGCAGCGGCTTCCCGGCCTTTACGCCATCCAGACCGATGCAGCCGGTGAGCGCAGTTTTCACTATTGGCGTGATCAGGCGGCTGTGCGTGACCTGTTCCGGTTGGCGGACTGCACAGCCGCGCTGGATGCTGCAGCTGACGCGCAATTGCTGTATATTTCGGGCATCACTCTTGCGCTGTTCGACGCAGCAGGACGCGCCGCGCTCGGCACGCTCGCACGCCGGGTCCGCGATGCCGGAGGCGACGTGGCGTTCGATCCGAACTACCGGCCCGGATTATGGTCTGAACCAGGGGCGGCGCGCGCGGCGATTGCGACCTTCGCGCCGGTCGTCACGATTGTCCTGCCGACCTTCGATGATGAGGCGGCGCTGTACGGTGACACCAGCCCCGCCCTGACGCATGCCCGCTGGCGGGCGGCAGGTGTGCGAGAGAGTATCGTCAAGCTCGGCGCTGCCGGCTGCATGCTCGACGACGGATCACTTGTCGCACCCACGGCGCCACTGACTCCGGTCGATACCACTGGCGCGGGGGATGCGTTCAATGCCGGTTATCTCGCAGCCCGACGACGCGGCCTTCCTGCCGCCGGTGCCGCTGCCTTTGCCAACCGGCTGGCCGGACGCGTCATCGGGTGCCGAGGTGCGATTCTGCCACGCGATAAGATGCCCGATTTTGATTTCAGTGCCGCCAGGGGAGCCGACGCTTGACCGGCACTTCCGTCTGGTCCGTTGCCGCCGAAACGCGTGACCGGGTGGGTGAAGGCCCGGTGTGGCTGGCATCGGAAAATGCGCTGTACTGGGTGGACGTCCTTGGCCCTGCCATCAACCGCATTTTGCCGGAAGATGGCCAGTTGCAGCGCTGGGCAATGCCCGAACCGATCAGCTTTATCGTTCCGCGCCGCAATCATTGTGGTTTCATCGCTGGTTTCAAAAGTGGTTTTTACACGCTTCGCCTCGATCCGTTCGCGCGCGTAGCGATCGGCGATCCCGAGCCGCATCTCCCAGACAATCGCCTGAATGACGGCAAAGCCGACGCCGCCGGACGGCTCTGGGCAGGCAGTATGGCGATGGCGGGCGATACCTCAGACGGGACGCTTTACCGGCTGGACCCGAACCATCGCTGGTGCGCGATCGACAGTGGCTATCGCGTGGCCAACGGCCCGGCGTTTTCCCCGGCTCAGGACTTTTTCTACCATGCCGACAGCCCCAGACGGATTGTGTATCGCTTTGCCCTCGACAGCGACGGGGTGCTGCACGACAAGACGACATTCATCAAATTCCCGGACGACTGGGGATATCCCGATGGCATGACGGTCGACGCGGACGGATTTTTGTGGATCGCCCATTGGGACGGCGCGCGGATCAGCCGTTTCAGTCCGGATGGCAGTCTCGACCGGTCCATCCTCCTGCCCGCCTCGCGCATCACGAGCTGCGTATTTGCCGGACCGGGCCTCGATCGGCTGTTCGTCACTTCTGCCCGTGAAGACCGCGACGATGAACCTCTGGCCGGTGCCTTGTTCGAAATTGCGCCCGGTGTCGCCGGTCTGCCGCAAGGCAGTTTTATTGGCTGACTTGGGCGGGCAGCGATCACTAAATCGAATATCTGATAGTCATAGAAGTCGCTGGCGAGCATTGTTAGACAATCCATCTGCCGCAAAAGCGTCCGTTTGAAGCCAGAGGAAAACCGCATGATATCGTCGCCCTACGCTGATGCCGACGCACTTGAGAAAGCAAAGCGGGTTGCGGCCGGTCTCGATCGGCCGTTCATCGGTGACGATTTCTTTGGCCGGCATGACACTGCGACGCTGATCAATCACAGTCCGTTCGATGGATCAGCACTGTGCGAAATGGCGATGGGTGGCGCCGCTGCTGTCGACCGGGCTGTATCGGCGGCGCAGGCCGCACGGGCGGGCGCATGGGGCCGGATGGCGGCGGAAGAGCGCGCGGGACTGCTTCGCGCGCTGGCCGACCGGGTGGATGCCAACAGCGAGGAACTGGCGCTGCTGGAAACACTCGACGTCGGCAAGCCGATCACCAGTTCGCGGGCCGAAGACGTGCCCCTGACGTCTGCTGTCCTGCGCTGGTATGCCAGCCTGATCGAAACCTGTTACGATCTGGCCGGTTTGAAGCGTACAGGGACGCTCGGCAGGGTCGCGCGCGAACCCTACGGCGTTGTCGGCGTTGTCCTGCCGTGGAATTTTCCGTTATACACGCTGGCACTCAAGATCGCACCGGCGCTCGCCGCAGGCAATACGATCGTTGCCAAACCGGCGGAAGACACCCCGCTGACCACGCTGCGCCTGGCACAGCTTGCGATCGAGGCGGGCTTTCCGGCTGGCGTGCTGAATATTGTCCCCGGTCACGGCGCAGACGCCGGGCGCGCGATCGGGCTTCATCACGGCATTGATGCGATTAATTTCACCGGGTCTACGCTCATCGGCCGACAGTTCCTGCGCTATTCGGCGGATTCGAACCTGAAGGAAATAACGCTGGAATGCGGGGGTAAAAACCCCGCGATCGTTCTGCCAGACGTGCAACACACGGATGCGTTCATGGAACAGGTTGCGATCGGATTCATGGCCAATTCGGGCCAGATCTGCAGCTCGGTCTCGCGCCTGCTGCTGCCGTCGCACCTGCGAGACCAGGCGCATGATGCGATAGCGGCGGCGATGCGCGTATGGCCGATGGGTGACCCGCTCGACGATCGCACGCGCCTTGGACCGCTGATCAATGCCCGTCAGGCCGCAAAGGTCCGCGCGGTGATCGACAAGGGGGTTCAGGAGTCAAACGATGTCCTCATCTCCGACGCCGAACGGTTAGGCGCATCGGACTTGATGGTCGCGCCGACGGTGTTCTTCGACGTCGACGAGCAATTCCACTTGTGGCGCGACGAGATTTTCGGGCCGGTCTTGTCCGTCCGCTTCTATGATGGTCTGGAAGACGGTATCCGGAGTGCAAATGATACCGACTATGGCCTGAGCGCTTATATATTTTCCAGCGATTCCGCCCTCACGACCGAGGCCGCGTCGCGGATCAACGCCGGGTCCGTTGCAATCAACATATTCGGCGAGGGCGATTTCGCCAGCCCGTTCGGCGGGTTCGGCCAATCCGGTTTTGGTGGCAAGGACAAGGGTATCCACGCGCTCGACCAATATTCGCGGATCAAGAGCATCTGGTGGGACGTCGCGGCGGGGGCCACGAAGGCGTCTGTCATGGCCCCCCGACGGCCGCGATGACCATGATGCTGAGCGATGACGAACGCGCGATGCTGGGCGGCGAAGGCGGGGACGGCACGGCAATTGCGATGGAACTGCTCGTCGCATATGGCAACGCCATCGGTGCGCCGTCGTTGCTGAAAATATCCGGGGCGCATGTCGATGGCTGCCTGTATCATGGTGAGGCCGGGCTCGATTTCGTCGAGACGCTGCTGAACGGACACAGTCGGGTGCGCGTCCCGACGACGCTCAATGTCGGTTCGATAGACCTGATGCATCCCGAACTGGTCCATGGCGATCACGCCAAGCCGCGCCGGCTGATGAAGGCGCATGAGGAACTGGGTTGCCTGCCCTCCTTCACCTGCGCGCCGTACCAGAGCCTGTTTCGTCCCCGGTTCGGCGACCAGATTGCATGGGGTGAATCCAACGCGATCATATTTGCCAATTCGGTCATCGGTGCGCGCACCAACCGTTACGGCGATTTCATCGACCTGTGCTGCGCGATGACGGGCCGCGCGCCCGCCGTGGGGCTGCACCTTGATGAAAACCGCTGCGGTGAAATTCTTTTCCGCCTCGAAGGATTTTCCGTGTCGATCGAACCGACCGACGCGCTGTTCGTTGCGGTGGGCATGATCGTCGGACATCGCGCCGGGGAACATGTCCCGGTGATCGAGGGCCTGCCGAAGCCGCGCGACGAGGATCAGCTGAAGGCACTGGGTGCGGCGGCGGCCTCTGCCGGTGCTGTCGGCCTGTTCCATGCTGTGGGGATAACGCCCGAAGGGCCAACCACGGCCATCGCCTTTGACGGGCACACACCGCTCGCAACGATCGTGATCACTCCTGCGGACATAAGCGACGCGCTGACGCAGCTTTCGACCGTGCCCGACGGAACGCCGATCGTTGCTGTCTGTCTCGGCACGCCGCACTTCTCATACGCGGAATGGACGCGGCTTGCGGCCCTTTTGCGCCGGACCGCACCGCGACACAATGTGCCGATCTACGTCAACACCAGCCGGGCAATGCTCGATACCATCATTGGCGAGGCTCTTCTTGACGGGCTGGACGATCGCGCGATCATTCCGGTCGTCGACACCTGCACTTATGTGACTGCGATCCTCGATCAGCTAGAGGGTGCGGCGATGACCAATTCCGGCAAATGGGCCTATTATGCGCCTGCCAATATCGGCGTCGCGGTCGCATTCGGGGCGCTGGAGGACTGTGTCGCCTCTGCCGCAGCCGGCCGGGTTGTGCGCGTCTGACATGGATCGTCACGGACGCAGCTATGTGGTGGGCGCCGCAACGGGACCGGCGCTTGTCCTTGACGCACCCCTGAGCTTCTGGGGCGGGCTGGACGTTGCGACCGGCGCGATCATCAGCCACACGCACCCCGATCGCGGGCAAATTGTCACAGGCCGGATCCTCGTCCTTCCCAGTGGCAAGGGATCGTCGTCATCGTCGTCGGTCCTTGCCGAAGCAATCCGGCTCGGCACTGCCCCCGCCGGCATCATCCTCGGTCGTCCCGATGCGATCATGGTTATCGGCTGCCTTGTGGCAAGACGGCTGTACGGGGTTGTCGTGCCCCTGCTGGTGATGCCGATCGAAGGAATCGCCAGTGGCGATATTCTGTACATGTCATGCACCGCCAACGGCGATGGACGCGTGCGCACATGATTATTTTCACGGGCGACCGCGACCCGCCACCGGGAAGATCATGGCAACGTCGTGCGCGTGCTCTTGCTCTTGCTGCCTGCATCATGGTTGTCGCATCGCCGATCGCCAGCAGCGTGCGCTCGTAAGGACCTTCAGCAATGCGCAGGAGGATCGCCCCGGCGCTCCAGCAGATGATCAGCGATGCCGTCACGGCGATCAGCAAGCTACGCGGATTGCTGGCGAGCGCATCGGACAGTTGCCCGACTGCCGTGATGCCGTATCCCGACGTAATGACCGAGATAACGCTATAGATTGCCGTAACGCGGCCACGAAACTGGGATGGCGCAAGCCCCTGAATAATCCCCGGCAACAAGCATCCTATCAGGGTCCCCGAAAGCATCAGGAACGCCACACTGGCAAACGCCTGCATTGTATTCGACACAAGCGGAAAAAACAGCGCGACGGGAAGCGACCCGAGCAAAGTCCAGCTTGCAACCCGGAGTGAGGCGCGCACGCCCAATCTCGGTGTGAGGCGAGACAGCAGCCAGCCAGCCGTCGCGACGCCGACAACGCAACCACCGCCCAAAGATATGCCAATACCGATGCCCGTCGTCGTTGCATTGGCAGCAAACAGGCGCTCGAGCGCGGCCGGTGTCCAGGCGAGGATGGCTCCGAATGGCAAGCCATAGGCACAAAGCGCTGCGAACACTATTGCAACCGCGCGCCCATGCTGCGCAAGATAATGAACAAATGCCATTGGAATCGCCCCGTTGACCATATTGATCGGGGCCGTGCTGCGGCGGTGAAGTTGTGAAAAAGCGATCAAGATAATCAGCAATGGCGCGGGCAAGGCAACGAGAATGAACAGCGCCCGCCAAGGCTCAAGCGCGTGCATCGACTGAGGCAAAAATCCTCGCGAAACTTCAACCGCAGCACTCGCCACGCCGCCAAGGATGAGGCCCGCCGCACCACTCAGGATCGAGGCGACATAGAAGATGTGGTTTGCGCGTACGCGCTGACGACCCTTAAAAAGGTCAGGGATCGCCGAATAGGTCAGCGGCGGCACGACCGCTTCTCCTGCAGAGAGTGCCAGCACTGCCAGAAACAGCGTGTCGTACGAGTTGGCGAAACCGCATGCGGCAGTGCCACCCGCCCATATGAGGACACAAACACCAAGCACGACCCGCCGATCGTAGCGATCAGCAAGCCAGCCGAGCGGATAAGTTGCAACCATTGCGAATGCGGCCGAGCCGAGTCCGAAAATCATGCCGAGCTGACCGTCTGTCAATTGCAGGCTGGTCCCCAGCGGCTGCGTGACCAGCGCCAGCATTTGGCGGTCGAGAAACGCGAACAGTGTAACGAGGACCAGCACCCAAAGTGTGAACCAAGCACCGACACCGGCCTCGAATTCTGGTTCAGCGACAATTGTCGCGGGAACGGCAGCAATTCTCACCTGTTAGCCTCTGCCGTGGGAGATACCGCATCGCCTGCGATGGAAGCCATCACGGCCTCCTTGGTCGCGCTATTGGTCTGACGGACGATTACACCCAGTTTTGCGGTTTCCATGCCCGCGCCCTGCAACTGCGCGAACGCCGCACCGGCCTCAACCGAACCAAGCTGCTTCACGTCGCCAACAAGGACGATGCGGGCATTCTGATTTTCTGCCTGTTCAAACAGCTTGGCAGTATCGCGCGCGGACAAGAGCGAAGCTTCATCAACGATCCACAACGACGGTTTGCCGCCGCCACGTGCTCCCGTCAGCAAATGCCGCGCGCCGAGTGCGTCGCCAAGCACCATCGCAGCGGCAGCGGTTGGCGCGAACGCAGACACGGCATAGCCACGGGCGTTCGCCTCGGCGGCGACGGCGGCAAGCACGGTGCTGGTTTTCGCGGTGCCCGCATAGCCTTGCAGTCCCGTCACGCGGTTGCGACTGGTCAGCATCGCAACCGTGGCCGTGCGCTGTTCGTCAATCCAGCCATGCCCATTGCGCGTCGATACGGTCGCCGCTCGCGCAACGGCTCGATGCGCGTCAAGCTGGCTGGCGATAGGCGCGACTGCGCCGCGTCCGGCAAGCTCATGGTCGAGCATCTTGCGCTCGATCTCTATGTTGGCGCGGCTCGCGAACCCGGTGAACTCAGCCCCGTGCCGGTCGAGGAATACCCGTGGCTCAAGATCGATGGGGTCGAGCTTGGCCCATCCTGCGGGGCCGTTGATCATCCCGCCCATCGGAAACTTATGGCCGTCGATGTCGAGTTGCGGGCCGTCGATGCGCAGCACGTTGTGGTTGCCAATAAACCGCTCGGCGACCGGGCGCTCGGACCATTGCCAGTGCCGGATGGCGCATCGATAAGTGAAGCCATCGGCATTGTCGGCCAGCATCCGCGCAATAAGCGGACGCATCGGTTCGGCAATGTCGCGCGGGGCGTAAAACTGAAGACTGGGGCGGTGGAAGATGGGCATGGGAACTCCGTGGCGCGAAGCGCGCAGTTAAAAATTGCGGGGGATAAGGCCGTCAGTAGCGGCGGAGCTGGAGGCTGTTCAGCCAGTCCTCCACGTCGCCGGAACGCCAGCGAATTTTGCCCGCGCCGATATGGCAGGGGCAAGGAAAGCCGCCGTCACGCGCGCGGCGATACAACGTGGTTCGCGATTTGAAGCCGGTCACGTGGAGCACGTCAGTGACCGTCAAAAGCTGATCTCGATTGGGTGGCATGTCGTGGTCCTTGCATTCGTTGGAATGCACGGCGTGCTGATCAGCAGCGTTTTGAGCAATTCAGTTCCACATTCACGGAAATTCATGCATCGGCAGCGAACGCAGAAAGCTGTTGAACGGGGGATAGACGCCCGCATGGATTTTTTCCATTCGGCTGTCGGTCATCCCTTCGGCGCGGAGCACTTCCTTTTTTCGCTCGAATGTCGTTCGTTCAAGGTCGGGGCGGCGCAGCGCGATGATGATCTGAACTGCCTCGCGGAATGAATTGGCCTTCATTCCTGCCGTGTCGGCCTGCGACAGCAACCACGCGATACGCCGGTCGAACAGCCCGCGATCTGGCGTTTCCAGTAACGTCCGCGACGTCACGAACACGGGCGCGACGCGCCCGCCGAGTCTGACCCATAAGGCGCTCATTGGGATGGGTCGATGCGGGTTGCACTGCCAAAGCGCCTGATCGCGACTGAGGATAAGGAGCGCGGCGTGATCGGCCCGAAAGGCAGGAAGCATTGCCGCCGACACAGCCTTTACAGCTCCGTCGGGCAATCGCTCCTCGCAAGCGATGTCCCCGCTGGCGATCAAGTTCTTGAAATCTTCGAGCGCTCTCAGATTACGCTGGAGTGCTTCGTTCGGCTCCGTAACCAGCTCGTCGATTTCCGGTTCGCAGCGAACCTTGCTCCTGTTGTGCGCCCAAACGAATGCGACCCCACCTGCAAGCAGCATCGCGATGCCGACGATCATGGGGTTCATGCCAAGGCCAAGGAGCGCGCCAACTGTAGCGACTAGCATTGAAGCCCCGTGCACGATGTCGAGTATCTGCCGACGCTTGCCTCCGCGTCGCGCAGCCGATGCCATCGCGTCGAGAACCTCTTGCGGAACGATCAGCTCGATGGGCGTTCCAGCCGGTTGCTTGAGAAACGCAATGAAGCCGTCCCGAATTTTGACGAACTCGGCGGGGCGAAGGGGCAATTGCTCCTGCATCCGGCTGCTTGGCTAGCGGGAATCGCCCCTGCCATCAATCCGCATGAGTGCCACCTAACGTGCCTTTCCGATGCATCGTGATGCACTTCGATGAGAACATGCTGGCATTATCCGCACCACCAGCGCACCACCAGCGCCATTTTGGCCAACCTTCGGAGCGTTTCAATGCCGCTAAGTCATTGATTTATTGGTCGGGACGACAGGATTCGAACCTGCGACCCCCACACCCCCAGTGTGATGCGCTACCAGGCTGCGCTACGTCCCGACCGAGGTCGGGTGCTTACGCGCGTGCTGCGGTCAAGGCAACTGCGGGTTACACGTTTATCAGGCGATTGACGGTCCCGTCGGGAAAATAGATATTGACGTCGGCGTTGATGATGCGGACGCGGCGCATCGCAAACTGAAAGTCGACCACATGATTGCTGACCAGATGCCCGCTTAGCGCGGCCTGATCGGTCCAGCGCTCCGATATTTCCAGACGGTCGGGGTCCAGAAGATCGGCGGCAATGGCATAATGACAGCATCCCGGTTCGGCGCGCGTGCCCGCGACCATCGGTGCGATGGCGCTGCGCAGACGGTCGACCCCACCCTGATTCAGTTGCAAATGCCCCATCACGAAGATCATAAATGCGTTCCCAGAGTTGCACGGGCAACAGCGCTCTGATAGGCGCGCGCCCTTGCCCATTACAGGCCATTGAAAGTCCCATGATCATAACTCCTGCCTATGCGCAAGCTGCCGGTGCTGCCCAAAGCGGTGGCACCGCGCTTTTAATCCAGATGGCGCCTCTGGTGCTGATTTTCGTTATTTTCTATGTGCTGATGATCCGTCCGCAACAAACTGCGATGAAAGCGCACAAGGCGAAGATCGCAGCGGTCAAAAAAGGCGACAGCGTCGTCACTGGCGGCGGGCTGGTCGGCAAAGTCACGCGCGTCGACGACGAACAGGTCGAGATCGAGATTGCGACCGCCGTCAAAGTGAAAGTGATCAAGGCCACATTGAGCGATGTCACCCCGGCGGGCAGCGCAAAACCGGCGAACGATTAGCCGATGCAGCTTGACTTCCCGCGCTGGAAAATCTGGATGGTCCTGATCACGGTGATGGTCGGCCTGGCATTTTCGGTGCCCAATCTGTTTCCGAAAGATGTTGTCGCGCGCTGGCCCGGTTTCGTGCCGACGGCGCGGTTCAACTATGGCCTTGACCTTCAGGGGGGCAGCCATCTTCTGCTTGAGGCAGAGACCGCCGACGTGGCAAAGCAGAAAATCGAAACAATGGAAGAAACGCTGCGCACCGAATTCCGGCGCGCGACGCCACGGATCGACATCGGCGACATGTCCCCGGCCAATGGCGCTTTGAGTTTTTTCGTGCGCAATGTCGCGCAACTTGATGCCGCAGTCGAAATCGCGCGCAAGCAAAGCGTGCCCGTCGGCATCGGTGGCCAGCGCGACTGGGACGTGGCCGTCGTCGATTCAACGCGCCTGGTGATGACCCCGACGCAGGCCGGGCTGACCAAAGCCGTCGACGACGCGCTCGACACGGCGCGGGAAGTCGTTGCCAAACGTATCGACCCCAATGGCACGAGCGAAGTGACCGTGGTGCGCCAGGGCGACAACCGCATCCTCGTGCAGGTGCCGGGATTGCAGGATCCCGAAGGACTGAAGGCCTTGCTCGGCAAGACGGCCAAGCTGGAATTCAAGCTGGTCGATCTGACCGCTGACCCGGCGCAGGTCGCGCAGGGCCGTGCCCCGCCGGGCAGCCAGATCCTGCCCTACCCCAATAATCCCGCCGGACCGCCGGTCCTTGCGGTGCAGCGCCGGGTGATGGTATCGGGCGATCAGTTGACCGACGCGCAGCCGGGCAATGACCAGCAGTCGAATTCACCGATCGTCAACATCCGTTTCGATGGCCAGGGCGGTCGCAAGTTCGCGCGGGTGACACAGGACAATGTTGGCAAGCCCTTTGCGATGATCCTCGACGGGGTTGTACTGTCGGCGCCCAACATCAACGAACCCATCCTGGGCGGGCAGGCCCAGATTTCGGGCAATTTCACCACCGAAAGCGCGGCGCAGCTCGCAATTTCGCTGCGGTCCGGCAAATTGCCGGTTGCGCTGCACGTGGTCGAGGAACGCACCGTCGGCCCCGATCTGGGCGCCGATTCGATCCGCAAGGGTGTGATCGCCGGGGTCGCGGCGATGCTCGCACTCGTCGGGTTCATGCTGGTCACTTATTTCCGGTTCGGAATTTATACGGCCATCGCACTGGTTGTGAATGCGCTGATGATCCTCGGGGTCATGGCGATTTTCAAGGCGACGCTGACGTTGCCGGGGATTGCCGGATTTGTCCTGACCATCGGTGCGGCGGTCGATGCCAACGTCCTTATTTTTGAACGCATTCGCGAAGAAGTGCGGCGCGGGCGCGTCACGCTTCAGGCAGTCGAGTTCGGTTTCAAGGAAGCCAGCCGTGCGATCTTTGACGCCAATATCACCAATGTAATTTCGGCGGCCATCATGTTTTATTTCGGATCGGGCCCGATCCGCGGTTTTGCGGTCGTCCTGACCATAGGTATCGTCACGTCGGTGTTCACTGGCGTTACCCTGACACGGTTGATGGTTGCCGATTATCTGCGACGGTCGCGTCCCAAAGAACTGGTGATCTGATATGGGCCCGCTGAAACTTGTTCCCGACAATACCAACATCCATTTTCTGAAGTGGCGATTCTGGGCGATGGGCCTGTCGGTTGCGCTGATTGTCGCATCGCTTGTTCTGGTCGCGGTGCGCGGGTTCAACTTTGGTGTCGATTTCGTCGGCGGGCAGATGGTGCGCGTGTCGTTTGCCGAAAATGCGGACCTCGACGCTTTGCGCACGCGCGTGAACGGCCTGGGCCTCGGCGACGCTTCGATCCAGCAGTTCGGCAAGCCGACCGACGTCCAGATCCGCCTGCCCCTGCCCAAGGGAAATGAGGCCGCTGCCAACGCCGCCGCTTCGAAACTGACCGGGGCGATCAAGGCGGCTTATCCGGCTGCGAAGATCGACTCGGTCGAAACCGTCTCGGGCAAAGTGTCAGGCGAGCTGTTGCGCACGGGCCTGACCAGCCTGATCCTCGCGATGATCGGGATTTCGCTTTATATCTGGTTCCGGTTCGAATGGCAGTTCGGGGTCGGGGCGCTTTTTGCGCTGTTTCACGATGTTGCGCTGACACTGGGTTTCTTTGCGCTGACACAGTTGCAATTCGACCTGAACGTCGTCGCGGCGGTCCTGACGATCATCGGCTATTCGCTGAACGACACGATCATCGTATATGATCGTATCCGTGAAAATCTGCGCAAATACCGCCGGATGGACATTGTCGCACTGCTTGATCTGTCAGTGAACGAAACATTGTCTCGGACGATCGTGACGTCTTTGTCGCTGATCCTGACGCTGACAATTCTGCTGTTGCTTGGTCCCGAAGTGATCTTCGGCTTCACCGCTGCCATGCTCCTTGGTATTTTCGTGGGGACGTTTTCGTCGATTTACGTCGGCGCGCCGATCCTGATCTGGCTGAAAGTCACGTCGGACAGCTTTCTTGAAAAAGGCGCCGTGCGGGCCGGTGACAACGCGGAACGCGTGACCAGGCGCGAGGGATAATGCCCGTGCTCGCGCGCAACTCCCGCGCGCCGGGACCCGCCGTCACGGGCTTTGCAGGGACGCTGATCAAGGTGGATGGCGTGGCCCGGGCGGGCGGCGTGATCCTGACACCCGACGATGTGATCGACTGGGATGGTGACGACCTTGCGGCAGCGGTCATGGACCCGTTACCCGAATTCATCTTGCTTGGCACCGGGGCCGTGCTCGAACGCCCTGCGCCCGATCTGGTGGCACGTTACGAAATGCGCGGCATCGGGATCGAGGCAATGGATACGCGGGCCGCGGCACGTGCCTGGGGTGTCCTGCGTGCCGAGGGTCGCCGGATCAGTGCCGCGCTGCGACCGCTTTAAGGTGCGCGTACAAGGATGAGGTATTTGCGGCCCAGCTGAAATTCTGGACAGTTGCCGCAACCACAGTCCGGTCGGCATTGCGCGCCAGCACATGGCGAATACCGTCGGCCACTGATGCCGCATCGGGCGCGACGAGCACCCCCGCTTCCGCCCGGTCGATCACTTCGCGCGCGCCGCCGACGTCAGATATGACCAGGGGCGTTCCCGATGCCAGAGCTTCGACCCAGGCGTTGGCCAGTCCTTCGGATGCCGATATCAGAACCATGGCATCCGCCGCGGCAAGCCAGTCGGCAATGACCTCATGCGGCTGGCTGCCCAGAAACCGGACCCGGTTGCTAAGGGGTGCAGCCGCCGCTTCAACCATGGCACGACCGGCACCCTGTCCGATGATGACCAGCGTGGCGCCGGCAATCTCCCGAACGGCGTCGATCACGATCCGGTGCCCTTTGCGCTCGATCAGCGCACCGATGCTGACCAGCAAGGGCCCTGACACGCCAAGCGCCGCTTTCGCCGCCGCGCGGTCGCGGACATGGAACCGGGAGCGGTCGATGCCGGTGTAGTGCACGGCAATCCGCTTACTTGGCATGCCGAGCGCGACCATGTCGGCCTTGAGCGCGCCCGACACGGCAAGGATGCCGTCTGCCGCCTGTCCCGCCGCGATCACTTTTGATGCCGTTGCCGCTGTCCTGCCCCAATGATGAATATCGGCCCCTCGCGCCTTTATCGACACGGGCACATCAAATATGTGGCCAAGGTCAATGGCGGCGGGACCGTCGGGCCAGAAAAATTCGGCATCGATCACGTCAAAAGCAAAATCTTTGCGAAGGTGACGCAGCAGCGGCGTGACGGCACGGACAAGCGCACCCGGATCATAACGCCCGCCTGCCCCCGGAATGTGCAGGAAGCGTGGCCGATGGACTGTCAGGCCCTGCCATGTCTCGGTTATCGGCACCCTCGACAAGGCTTTGTAACGCGGGTGGAACCGACCGAGCGGAGGGATCCCGATAGGCGCAACCACGTGCAGGTCAACATCGGGATGCGTCGCCAGCCCGCGGGTCTGGAGTTCGACGAACGGTCCGAAATTCGGCCGCGACTGATCGGGGAACAGCGTGCTGAGAGTAAGGACGCGGAGCATCGGCCCTAAAACCGGACCCGCTGCGCCAGAGGATAGGCAAACAGCACGTCGCTCCCCATATCGATTGACAGCGTGACACCGCCATCGACCATCCAGCATTCACCAGCCGCAAATATGGCGCCGTCGACAGTGCCGCAGCCCGAAACGGGGATTAGCCACCCCGGTACGCCATCAGGCAGGGCAATCGGGCGCGCGCCGTCCCATGTCCAGCGTTCGAGGACAAACTTGCCCCCTTCGCACAGGATGCTGCGCCCACCCCCGATGTCGCCGGGACTAAGCGGCGCGACGAAGGGCACGGCATCACTCACCGCGATACCAGCCTCCAGGTGCAAATCGCGCGGGCGGCCATAATCATACAGCCGGTACGTCAGATCGACATTCTGCTGCACTTCGATCAGGGTCAGGCCGGCCCCGATTGCGTGCACCGTTCGCGCGGCCGAATAGATGACGTCGCCGGCATGAACCGGTTTCCAGTCGACCAGCATTTCAATGCTGCCATCAAGTGCAGAAGCCCGCAATATGTCACGGTCGACAACGTCATGCGTGCCGAGCGCAATGGTGGATCCTGGATCCGCAGCCAGAATGACCCACGCCTCGTCCTTGCCGCGCGCGCGTCCGGCGGCGTGCGCGGTGTCATCATCCTCATGCACCTGAATCGACAGTTTTTCGCTGGTGAACAGATATTTGACCATGAGGTCGGGACTGCTTCCGGCAGGCGCCTCGAACCATATTTCGCCAACCTTCGCCCCTGACGGATTGTCGAATCCGGGCCACAAGGTTTCGCGGCCCCACGGCTTGTCGACGCGGATAGTGGTGAGTTTTGTTGCGGTCATGACCGGTTGAATAGCAATCCCTGTGCCGGTGTTCCATAACCCCACTTCCTTCTCTTTTTCTTCTCCGCTAAGGCATGGCCCATGCGCATTGCCTTCCGCCGTCCGGCCATCGTCCTCGCTGCTCTTGCGGCTCTCGCCATTGTCAGTGGATGTGCGCGTAACCGCACCAAGTCGGATACGGCGTATATCGCGCGCGATGTCGATTCGCTTTACGCGACGGCAAAGGACAGGCTGGACCATAGCCAGTACAAGCTGGCAGCGGCTTTGTTTGACGAGGTCGAACGCCAGCACCCCTACTCACCCTGGGCACGCCGTGCCCAGTTGATGAGCGCATTTTCGAATTACATGGGCAGGGACTACGCCAAATCGACTGAATCCGCGCAACGCTTTTTGTCGATCCATCCAGGGAACAAGGATGCGCCCTATGCTTATTACCTGATCGCGCTTGATTATTACGAGCAGATTACCGACGTGACTCGTGATCAGAAAATCACGCAGCAGGCGCTCGACGCGCTGGGCGAACTGATCCGCCGCTATCCCGACACACGCTATGCGGCAGATGCCCGGCTGAAAGTCGATCTGGTCCGCGATCATCTTGCCGGCAAGGAAATGGAAATCGGCCGCTTTTACCAGCGTCGCGCACAATGGCTCGCAAGTGTCGTGCGGTTCCGCAAGGTCATCGACGACTATGACACGACAACGCACACGCCCGAAGCGCTGGAACGGCTGACCGAAAGCTATCTCGCGCTCGGCCTGCCTGAGGAAGCGAAGAAATCGGCTGCGGTTCTCGGGAACAATTACCCGGGCAGCAAATGGTACGAACGCGCCTACAACCTGATGCAAAAGCATCCGGTGTGACGCTCTAGAGTCGGATGACATTACATTGACGCATATCCGGAGTTTCTGAGGTAG
>CAXTTJ010000001.1:0-212335 GCA_964247235.1 uncultured Sphingomonadaceae bacterium | reverse complement strand
CTGGACGTTTGATCACGGCGCTCAGTCTCCAAGGCTCCTGCCTTCGCAGGAGCACGGGTTGCACTTAAAACCGATCCTGCCCTAAGGCGTTTTGCTCAAGGTCGCCGACGCTGGTGCAGCTGCGGGCGTCGGCGTCGAGAGCGCGTTCATCAACTGGCGTGCCCTGGTCCGTATTTCGGCGTTATGCGGGTCGTTGACGATCGGTTCGAGCACCTCGCGCAGTCTGTCTTCCTGTTTTCTGGCGATGAACCAATCGGCAAGCAAGAATCGCAAATCGCTGACCTGAGGGGCGAGTTCAAGCGCCCGACCCAAGCCCTCGGCCGCGACCTGTGTCGGTTCGATCCCTTCATCAATGAATGAGTTGAAATACATCATCAGCGGGAACGGGTCTTCGGGCGCGGCATGATTTGCTTTGACGATCAGGCTTCGGATTGCCTTCCATCCGCCGGGGTAATTCGAAGAGGTGTGCATGACCGCTGACGCAATCCGCGCCCGTCGCAGCAACGCACGCGCATCAAGTGGGCGGAGTGCAAGCAACGCGTCATTGGCTTTGGTGGCAGCAGCAAAGCTTTCTGTATAAGGTTGTTCTGCATAAAGTTCACCTTCGGCGAGCATTTCATACGCACGGGGCTCGTTCGGAAATTTGCCGGCAAACACGCGCGCTTCCTTGACAAAGCTTGCAAGCTGATCCTTGTCGCGCGAACCCGTCGCAAACCGTACCCATAGTGGCATCATCCGCGAATCTGCATCGCTCATGTCCTCAACCGTAATGCCGGGATTGGGCAGGCGCATACCGCTCAGCAGGTGATAGCTGAGTTCGGTGTTGTCCTGATATCTGTCGAGTTCACGCTGCAATGTCTTGAGATCGCCAAACGCGGATGTCGCTGCAACGATCGGTTCGACACCGCTTGCAAATGCCTTCAGATATTTCGTCATCTGCCCTTTGCGTGCCGGGTTGAACTGTAGATAATGAGTGAGCAGCCAGGCATAGGCGTAAAAGTTTCCTACATCCTCTTCGGTCATTTTCCCCTGATCATCGGCAAACAGTCTGGTCAACGGATAGCGCTGCCCGAAAATCAGCGATGCAAAGCGATGCTTGGCCGGCACCCCGACCGCAATGCCACCATCTTTCCTGAATTCGGTCGTCGAATAATATTCGGCAAATCCTTCGACATACCAGGCGGGATAACCAACCGTGAAATGTTGCAGCATGAAATGATGCGCATATTCATGAAAAAGAACGATTTCCGATTTCAGGTCATATCCGCCGGTTTCCGAAATGAGAGGAACGACGGCATTCGAGCCGGCAATGCCCGGCCTGTAAAACCCGTATACGTTTCTTGAATTCGGACCCATCACGCGCTGAACGGTGTAGGTGTCGCGGACCAGAAATATCGTGAGCTTGTTTGGTGAGTCCTGCGGCGCTGTCACCATGATTTGCCGCAACATGGCATCGAAATGTTCGATATGCTCGACGATTTCCCTGATATTAGCGTTTTCGGTGTCGCCATAGACAATGAAATGGTCCGAGACGGCCTTTTTCCAGCCTGCGACTGCCGACCCAGGCGCCAGGAGCAGGCATAATAATATCAGACGCCATATCAGCAATTTGCATCCCCCCTGTAATGTCCGGTTATATCAACGGGATCATTTTGCGCTATACAAAACTATAGGGATCGACATCGACTGCCACCCGCACCCCGCGTGGCCAGTCGAGCGTACCGAGCCATTCGCGGATCACGTCCTGAACCGCCAGCGACCGCCGTGCATGCACCAGCAGACGCTGCCGGTGGCGGCCGCGCAACATCGCAAGCGGGGCAGGGGCGGGGCCAAATATGTCCATTCCCCCAATTCTCGGTGCTGCGCGGGCGATGGCTCTGGCCGTAGCCTCGGCATCGTGCAGGATTTCGGAGGATATGATGATGGCGGCCATCCGTCCGAATGGCGGCGCATTTGCCGCGCGGCGGCTTTCGGTTTCGGCCGCGTAAAAGGCGTCGGCATCGCCTGACACGAGCGCGCGGATGACGGGCGCGTTCGGATCATGTGTCTGAACGAATACGCGGCCAGGCTTTGTCCCCCGACCCGCGCGGCCCGATACTTGCGAAATCTGCTGGAAACTGCGTTCTGCGGCCCGCAAATCCCCGCCTTGCAGGCCAAGGTCGGCATCGATGACGCCGACCAGCGTCAGGTTCGGGAAATGATAGCCCTTGGTCACCAGCTGCGTGCCGATAACGATGTCGATGTCACCCGTTTCCATCCGCCCGACAAACTCCGCGGCCTTGGCGGGGGACCAGAGCGTATCCGATGTCACGATCGCGCGTCGTGCCGCCGGAAACAGGAGCGCCACTTCATCGGCAATCCGTTCCACCCCCGGCCCGACAGCGACCAGTGAGTCCTCTGCCTTGCAGTCGGGGCAAGCGCGTGGGGGGGGCATCACATGGCCGCAATGATGACAGGTCAGCCGCTGGATCAGGCGATGTTCGACCATCCACGCGGTGCAGTTCGGACACTGGAACCGGTGCCCGCACGTCCGGCACAAAGTCAGCGGGGCGTAACCGCGCCGGTTGAGGAAAAGCAGCACCTGTTCACCGCGCGCCAGCACTTCGTCGATCGCGCGCACCAGAGTCGGCGCGATCCATCGCCCGCGTTCGGGCGGATCGGCCAGCAGGTCGATCGCGGTGATATCAGGCATCTCTGCGACACCATATCGTCCCGGGAGCTTCAGTTCCCTGTAATGCCCCAGCGAGACCTGCGCCTGTGTCTCGATCGCAGGCGTGGCAGTGGCCAGCACGACGGGACATCCCTCAAACCGTGCGCGCATCACTGCCACGTCGCGGGCATGATAATGAACGCCGTCTTCCTGCTTGAAACTGGTTTCATGCGCTTCATCGACGACGATCAGGCCAAGATTGGGGTAAGGCAGGAACAATGCCGACCGCGCCCCCACGGTGACCATCGCGTCACCAGAAGCGATCGCGCGCCATGCCCGCCGCCGTTGCGACTGGCGCAGGCCCGAATGCCACGCGACTGGCGTATGGCCGAAACGCGCCTCGAACCGGCGCAGGAACGGTTCTGTCAGCGCAATTTCGGGGAGCAGGACGAGCGATTGCCTGCCCTCCCGCAGTGCCGCTGCGATCGCTTCGAAATAGACTTCGGTCTTGCCCGATCCGGTAACACCGTCGAGAAGGGTCGGCGCGAAGATGGCAGACTGAACATCTGCGACCAGTGCCTGTGCAGCAACGGCCTGTGCGTCGGACAGGTCCGGCGACGCAAAATCGGGATCAGGCCGCGGATAGGGGGCATCGACCGTAACTTCGACCGCCTCGATCGCGCCTGTTTTCACCAGCCCCCGGATCACCGCATCCGACACGCCGGCAATCAGCGCAAGTTCGCGCACCAGCCCCTGGCGTTCGCCAATCCGTTTCAGTGCCTGCATCCGCTGCGGGGTGAGGCGTGCGGGCAGCGTCGCTGTCGCGCGATATTCCACGACGATTCGCGGGTCATCAAGCGCTGACCCGCTGGCCAGCGCCATGCGCAACACGGCTGCGGGGCTGGCCAGATAATAATCCGCTGTCCACTCGATCAGCCGTCTGAGCGATGCAGGCAGTATGGGCAAAGCGTAAACCGACGCCAGATTGCGCAGCCGGTTGTCACCGACTTCGGCATGCGACGGCATCCGATCGGCTTCCCAGACCACACCCGCCAGCTGCCGCGGCCCCAGCGGTGCCAGCACGATCGATCCGGGCGCGACGGTCATCCCCTGCGGCACCCGGTAATCAAGGGGCCCCACTGCTGAATTGAGCAAAAGAACGCGCGCGCGTGACATTTCCATTCCTTAGCGGCATCGTGCCGGAAGGTAAGCAGGGGAGAGCGATATGATCATCACGCGCCGCACGGTGCTGGCAAGCGCAGCACTGGCACCGCTGCTTGCATTGCCGGGCTGTGGCAACACAAGCGGGTTCAGCCTTGTCGAGGCGATCCGTCGCCTGCTGACCTTGTCATCACAACGCGCCTTTGCCGCGCTGATGCAGGAGAACGGATTTTTCGACAGCCAGGTCGCGCGGATCAGCATTCCGGACCAGCTTGGCGGCGCGACGACCGGCACGATCCTGTCAGCTTTGCTCAGGACTGATGCGTTCCGGTCGCGGATGACGCGTCAGGTGAACCGGGCCGCTGAAAAGGGGGCGGCGCTTGCAGCACCGATCGTCACCGACGCGATTTCCTCGCTCAGCGTTGCCGATGCGCTGGCGGTCGTCCGGGGCGGGTCGAGTGCGGCGACCGATACGCTCAGCAGCGCGATCGGCACGCGATTGATCGATGCAATGGTGCCAGGGATCGGCGACGGACTGAAACTTTTCGATTCGGCGATCGTGACCGAAGCGCTCAAACTTGCCACCGGCATCGACTTTGCCGGCCTGCGCGATGATGTCACCCGCAAGGCGTCGAGCGGAATCTATCGCGCGATGGCGCATGAAGAGGCGGCCATCCGTGCCAATCCGCAGGCCACCGGCGATCCGCTGCTGATCGCGGTATTCGGGTTGACCCGGTAACGCTGCGTTCATGTGGCGGGGTTAGGGACGGCGATCACGAACAGGGTGCCCAGCCCGGAGATTGCACGTGCGACGTCGCCTTGTTTTGATCATGCTGTTCTGGTCAGGGACTGCGCTGGCCCAGACGGCATCCGAAGACCCCGACACGATCGTCGTGACGGCGCAGCGTCTGCGTGGTGCCGTAATCGGTGACATCAAACCCGAGCTTCAGCTGGGCCCGGCCGACATTCGCGGACTTGGCGTCAGCAGCGTTGCCGAACTGATCGCCGAACTCGCCCCACAGCTGAACAGCGGGCAGGGAAGCGGCCAGCCTGTCATCCTTTTGGAAGGCAGGCGTATTTCCGGGTTTCGCGAGGTCGCCGCATTACCCGCCGAAGCCATTGCCCGGGTCGACATCCTGCCCGAAGAGGTCGCGCTGAAATATGGATATCCGTCGGGGCAAAAGGTGGTCAACATCGTCCTGCGCCAAAGGTTCAGGGCATTTACCGTCGAGCTTGAAGATACCCTGCCCACTGGCGGTGGCGCCAATGCGACTCAGCAAAAATTCGACTTTCTGCGCATCAAGCAGGGCGGCCGCTTTACGATCAACGTCGAACATGATGCCGCTGATGAATTGCTCGAACGCCAGCGCGGCATCAACGACGACACCGGATCGGGCCGCTATCGCACATTGCTGCCGGCGACCCAGCAATTCACGTTGGGTGCCACGCTCAACCGGACGATCGTCAAGGATATCTCGGCAACGCTCAACGGCGAATTGAAAACCGATGACAGCCGCGCACTTCTGGGATCGCCATCGGGCAATCCCGCTCTGTTGCCGCTCTTGCGACCGACAGCGACCCAGTCAGCGCATGTAGCAACGAGCCTGAACGGCACGGTGGCACTCTGGCGATGGACGTTCACGGGCAATTACGACCATGTCGAAACAAAATCGTCGGTCGATCGTGCGATCGACGAGATTGCGGATCAGGCGCGCAGCACGTCCGACATCGCTGCGATCGATTTCACCGTGAACGGGTCGCCGCTTCGCCTGCCAGCGGGCGATATTTCGACGACGTTGAAAATGGGCGCGTCGTTCAGCGGTTTCCGGGCGACATCCGCGCGCGCGGGTGTAAATCAGGCAGGCCGGGTGACGCGCGACATTGCCGATGTCCAGTTGAACGTGGATGTTCCCCTGACCAGTCACAGGGACAATGTGTTTGCCATCGTCGGCGATCTTTCGATCAATGGAAATTATGCCGCACAACGCCTGTCGGATTATGGATCGCTTCACACGCTGGGCTATGGCCTGACATGGTCGCCGGTCAAACCGCTGAGCCTGATCGCATCAGTCACGCAGGACGAAGTCGCACCAACCGCGCAACAGCTGGGCAATCCCGTTGTCGTGACACCAGATGTGCGCGTGTTCGATTATGTGCGTGGCGAAACGGCGTTCGTGACCCAGATCAGCGGCGGCAGTGCTGTGCTGACACCCAGCAACCGCCATGTCTTCAAACTTGGCGCGACCTTCAAGCCCTTTGACAAGGCCGATCTTACCCTCAGCGGCGACTATGTCAGCACGCAAACCACGGGCAGCCTTGCGAACCTGCCCCCTGCCAGCCTTGCAGCGCAGGCCGCTTTTCCCGATCGCTACCTTCGCGATGGCAGCGGTGCGCTGATCAGTGTCGATAACCGCACGGTCAATTTTGCACGAACCGATGCGTCCCAGTTGCGGTGGGGCCTGAATTTCACCAAATCGCTCAAGACATCGCAGGCGCAAACCGACGCGCTCAGAGCAGCCATGCGCACCCGCTTTCCAAATGGCGTGCCCGGTCGCGGTGCAGAGGGACCCGGTTCGGGTGGTGGCCGGTCGCCGGGTGGCGGCGGTGGCGCTTTTGGTGCGAGCGGCGGGCGACTGAACCTTGCGGTTTATCACACGGTTCATTTCAAAGACTCGGCAACGTTGCGCGCTGGCCTTCCGCCCGTCGATCTGCTCAATGGCGGCACGATCGGCAGCGGGGGGCAGCCCCGTCATGAGGTCGATCTTCAGGCGGGTGTGTATAAAAACGGGTTTGGCGCACGGATCACCGGCAACTGGCAGAGCGCCACGCGCGTCACCGGAGCAACTGCGGCTGACGACCTTCGCTTTTCCGGCCTTGCGACGTTCAATTTGCGTTTGTTCGTCAATCTTGGGCAGTTGCCGACGATCATAAGGTCGCATCGCTGGCTGGCGGGGACACGGATCAGCCTTGGCGTGACCAATATGTTCGACAGCCGCCAGACCGTGAGAGACGGCACCGGGGCGACACCGCTCAGCTATCTGCCGGGCTATCTCGATCCGCTGGGGCGCACGGTGCGGATCAGTCTTCGCAAAACCCTGATGTGACGCTATGGGCGTCGCCACAGGGAGCCATTTATGAAATTTTTCGTCGACACCGCCGATACCTCTGACATCGCCGAACTCGCAGCGACCGGTCTGCTCGATGGGGTGACGACCAATCCGTCGCTCATTGCCAGATCGGGACGGCAGTTTACCGAAGTCGTCAAGGAAATCTGTGGCCTTGTCGAAGGCCCCGTCTCCGCTGAAGTCGTCGCACTCGACCATGCGGGCATGATGCGCGAGGCGGACATCCTGCGCAGACTTGCGAACAATGTGTGTATCAAGGTGCCACTGACAATCGACGGTCTGAAAACCTGCAAGGCGCTCACGGCGGACGGATGCATGGTCAATGTGACACTCTGCTTCACACCCAATCAGGCATTGCTGGCGGCCAAGGCAGGGGCCAGTTTCATATCCCCTTTCGTCGGTCGCCTCGACGATATTGGCCAGGACGGCATGGACCTGATCCGCGATATCCGCCTGATCTACGACAATTATGCGTTCGATACCGAAATCCTCGTGGCGAGCGTCCGCCATCCGGTCCACATCCTCGAAAGTGCACGCATCGGCGCCGACGTCATGACGGCACCCCCCGCGGTGATCAAGGCGCTGTTCAACCATCCGCTGACTGACAAGGGTATTGCCGGGTTCATGGCCGACTGGGCAAAAACGGGGCAGACGATTGGATGAGGTCGCGGCCTTTGCCCGGCATCTTCACCGGGATCGTCGCCGGTCGGTGCACACGGTCCGCGCCTATGTCGCCACTGCAGAACGTCTGACTTGTCATCTTGGCGCTGTTCGTGTGCCCGAACAGAATGAGCTTCGCGGGTTTCTTGCGGCCCGTCGCGCCGATGGCCTGTGCAATGCCAGTGCTGCGCGAGAGCTTTCGGCAGTGCGCTGCTTTCTCGACTTTATCGGCGGGGCCGATGCCAATCCGCGCATGAAGGGACCGCGCGTCAAAAAGGGCGTGCCACGCCCGGTCTCTCCATCCGAAGCGATTGCGCTGGCCGAAGATGTCGCAGGACAAGCCGATGAGGCGTGGATTTCGGCGCGCGACTGGGCAGTGCTGTTGCTGTTGTATGGCGCAGGCCTGCGGATTGGCGAAGCGACCGGGCTGACGGGTGCGGTCCTCCCTTTGGGCGTGACCTTGTCGGTGACGGGCAAGCGCGACAAGACCCGCCTCGTGCCGCTGCTTCCGCAGGTGAAGACCGCAATCATACGCTATGCCGAGCTGTGTCCGCATCCGATTACCCGCGATGACATCCTGTTCAAGGGCGCACGCGGCGGCCCCTTGAGTCCCGCCATCATCCGCCGGTCAGTCCGTGTCGCACGGGGACGGCTGGGGCTGGCCACGCGGACGACACCACATGCGCTTCGTCACAGCTTTGCGACGCACCTGCTGGCACGCGGGGCAGATTTGCGAAGTCTCCAGGAATTGCTCGGCCATGCCAGCCTGTCCTCGACCCAAGTCTATACCAGCGTCGATGCCGCGCATTTGCTGGATGTTTACCGCAACGCACATCCGCGGGCGTGACGGCCGCGTCCGCTTTCCCGTGACGTGGGAAAGGGGCGATCAAACCGCGTTTGCCGCGCCCAGGACCGCCCGTACACTTGCCGTGGCAATATCAGCATCGATGCCCACGCCCCACACGGTCTTGCCCGCCGCCGTCCGGCATTCAAGATAGGCCGCGGCCTGTGCATCGCTGCCGATGCCCAGCGTGTGTTCGGTATAGTCGATGACGTCTAAACCGACGCCGAGGCCGTCGACGGCCGCGACGACCGACGAGATCAATCCGTTGCCGCGCCCGCTGACGGATTGCGCGACGCCCTCGACAATGATCTTGCCCGCAAAAATCCGGTCGCCGTTATTTGCCTTTGTCTCTTCATAATCGCCCAGACCGAAGCGTCCTTTGCCAAGATAGGCATGTTCGAACGCACCCCAGATGTCACTCGCGTGCAACTCGCGGCCCAGCTCGTCGGCCAGGGCCTGCACATGACGGCTGAAATCGGCCTGCATCCGCTTGGGCAGTTTCAGCCCCTTGTCCTGTTCGAGCACCCAGGCGACGCCGCCTTTGCCGCTTTGCGAATTGACGCGGATCACGGCTTCATAATCACGACCGAGATCCTTGGGATCGATCGGCAGATAGGGGACATCCCAAAACTGGTCGTTGCGCGCGTCCTGTGCTGCAAACCCTTTTTTGATCGCGTCCTGATGACTTCCCGAAAACGCGGTGAACACAAGATCGCCGACATAGGGCTGGCGCGGATGCGTCGCGATGCCGGTGCAATATTCGACGGTTTTCACCACATTGTCGATGTCAGAGAAGTCGAGCCCCGGATCGATCCCCTGCGTGTACATGTTGAGCGCGACGGTGACGAGATCGACATTGCCTGTCCGCTCGCCATTGCCGAGCAGGCAGCCTTCGACCCGGTCCGCGCCTGCCATCAGGCCAAGCTCGGTCGCGGCCACACCTGTACCTCGGTCATTATGCGCGTGGAGGCTTATCACCACGCAGTCGCGTTTGGGGATGTGCCGCCCGAAATATTCGATCTGATCGGCATAAATATTCGGAGTCGCGGCTTCGACCGTGGCGGGCAGGTTGAAGATGATCGGCTTGTCCCGCGTCGGTTGCAGCACGTCCATCACGGCGGAACAGACGTCGAGCGAGAAATCAATCTCCGCTGTTGAAAATGTTTCAGGGCTATATTCGAAATGCCAGTCGGTATCGGGACGTTTTGCGGCTTCATCGCGCATTATCATTGCGGCATCGACTGCGATTTGCATGATTTGTGCCGGTTCCATACCAAAAACGATCCGGCGCCATGCCGGGCTGACGGCGTTGTACACATGAACGATTGCGCGTGGCGCGCCTTCGAGTGACTGGAACGTGGTTTCGATCAGGTCGCGGCGCGCTTGCGTCAGCACTTGCACGATGACATCGTCGGGCACATTGTTGCCGCGCACCAGCCCGCTGATGAAATCAAATTCGGTCGCCCCGGCACTGGGAAAGCCGATTTCGATTTCCTTCACACCCAGACCGACGAGCAGATCGAAAAAGCGCTGTTTCTTTTCCGAATCCATCGGATCGATCAGCGCCTGATTGCCGTCGCGCATGTCGGTCGACAGCCAGCGCGGCGCATGGGTGATCGTTCGCGACGGCCAGAGCCTGTCAGGCAAATTGATCTGGGGGAAGGGTCGGTATTTAACGGACGGGTCGCGCAGCATGTCGGGTCTCGCAAGGCTTCGAGTGCAATTCAGATGTCCCTTAGGCTTCGGTGCCCCGTGCCGACACGGGACGAGCGAATATCGCGCCTAAGGGCGGATAAGTCGTAGAAGCGAGAGTGGCAGCGCGTTCATGACCCTGCGGCTAGTCGACCTATTTCTGAAACGCAACCGAGATGTCGAGTGCAACCGCATCTGACACAACCGGAATGCCCATCATCACACCAAAATCGCTGCGCTTTATGACGGTTTTGGCATGAAATCCGACATTCTCCTTGCCGCCCATCATTGGCGGTGCTTTGCCGGCACCGGCGAATTCGGCATCAAGCACGACAGGTTTCGTGACGCCGTTCAGTGTCAGATTGCCGTGAATCATGGCCTTCATTCCCTTGGCCATGACCATCGTTGATACGAAATGCGAATCGGCGGGTGCCGGTCCGAAAAAGTCCGGTTTGCCGCCGTCCTTTCCGGCGCGGAGCAGATGTGCGGTCAGACCGGCACTTGCTGTCGTCACTTTTGAAATCGGGATCGTGATATCGACCTTTGCCGTGTTGGGATTTTTTGGATCAAGAACCAGGGTGCCGGTGGACTCCCCGAATATCCCGAAATAATCGTTGAAGCCCATATGATCGACGCGCCACCCGATCAGCGTGTGATTGGGATCGACTGTGTAAGTGCCGCCGGTAATCGCAGCCGTCGATCTGGAGCCGGGTCGGGCCATCTGCTGCGCGACCAGCGGCGTTGCGAGAAGCAGGGGGAGAGCGATAAGGGCAATGCGGCGCATGGTGCGACTCCTAACCGGGGGAGCCGCACCGTAGCCGTCAGTTCTTCGCCTTGTCCACAAGCTGATTGGCGCCGATCCACGGCATCATCGCGCGGAGCTCGGCGCCAACTTTTTCGATGGGATGCGCCGCTGCGGCTTTGCGCGAGGCTTTCAGTTCGGGCTGCCCCGCGCGATTGTCGAGCACGAAGTCCTTCACGAACCGGCCCGACGTAATGTCCGCCAGGACCCGCTTCATTTCTGCCTTGGTTTCATCGGTGATGATCCGGGGGCCCGTTTTGATATCACCATATTCGGCAGTATTGCTGATCGAATAGCGCATGTTGGCAATGCCGCCTTCATACAGCAGGTCAACAATCAGCTTGGTTTCGTGGAGGCATTCGAAATAGGCCATTTCGGGGGCATAGCCCGCTTCGACGAGCGTTTCGAAACCCGCCTGGATCAGGTGGGTAATTCCGCCGCACAGCACGGCCTGTTCACCGAACAGGTCGGTTTCGCATTCTTCCTTGAAATTGGTTTCGATAATCCCGGACCGCCCGCCACCAACAGCCGATGCGTAGGACAGTGCCAGAGCCTTGGCATAGCCGTTGCCGTTCGCTGACCCGTCGGCTTCCTGTGCCACTGCGATCAGGCAGGGGACGCCGCCGCCGCGCTGATATTCGGAGCGCACGGTATGGCCGGGGCCTTTGGGAGCGACCATGAACACGTCGAGGTCGGGACGCGCGTCGATCAGCCCGAAGTGAATGTTGAGGCCGTGGGCAAAGGCAAGCGCCGCGCCGGGTTTCATGTGCGCTGCCAGGTCTTCGGCATAGATTTTTGCCTGATGCTCATCGGGCGCGAGGATCATCAGCACGTCGGCCCAGGCGGCGGCATCCTGATTGGTCATGACGGTGAACCCGGCGCTTTCCGCCTTTTTCGCGGTGGCCGAACCCGGGCGAAGCGCAATGGCGACATTTTCCACGCCGCTGTCGCGCAGGTTCTGGGCATGGGCATGCCCCTGCGATCCGTACCCGACGATGGCGATTTTCTTGGTCTTGATCAGGCCGATGTCGGCATCACGGTCATAATATACGCGCATTCTCGTCTTCCCTATGTTCTCATGCTTAAATTGCAGTCTTGCCCCGCGCCATCGCGACGATGCCGGTACGCGCGACTTCGACCAGCCCGATTTCACCCATAAGCTCGACGAACCGGTCGATCTTGGTGCTCGCCCCCGTCACTTCGAACACGAAACTCGCGATTGTGGTGTCGACGACATTCGCACGGAAAACCTCGGCCAGCCGCAACGCCTCGATCCGGTGTTCGCCCACACCGGCAACTTTCACAAGTGCCAGTTCACGTTCGATATGTTCGCCAAGCGTCGTGAGATCAATCACGCGGTGGACGGGCACGAGCCGGTCAAGCTGCGCCACCACCTGTTCGATCACCGCTGCCGTGCCGCTCGTCACGATCGTGATCCGCGACACAGCGTCGTCCTCGCTGATGTCGGCCACAGTCAGGCTTTCGATATTGTAGCCGCGCGCCGAAAACAGGCCGGCAATGCGCGCCAGCACGCCGCTTTCGTTGTCCACGGTGACGGAGAGCGTGTGACGCTCGATCGGGCCGGTCTTGATGTGCATGACTAAACCAGCGCCTTCGCTTCGTCGTCCATCGTGCCGACGACGCCCGCCGGGTCGAGGATCATGTCGGTATGCGCCGCGCCGCTCGGGATCATCGGGAAGCAATTCGCCAGTTTGGCGACCATGCAATCGACAATCACCGGCCCGTCATGATCGAGCATTGCGGCAATGCCTGAATCGAGGTCATCCGGGTGTTCGATGCGGATGCCTTTCCAGCCATAAGCTTCTGCCAGTTTCACAAAGTCCGGCAATGAATCGCTGTAACTTTCCGAATAGCGGCTTTCATAGGTCAGTTCCTGCCACTGGCGGACCATGCCCATATATTCGTTGTTGAGGATGAATATCTTGACCGGCAGGCGGTATTGCGTGGCCGTCGCCAGTTCCTGGATATTCATCTGGATCGACGCTTCGCCGGCAATGTCGATGACAAGCGCCTTTGGGTTGCCGATCTGTGCACCGATTGCTGCGGGCAGGCCGTAGCCCATCGTGCCGAGGCCGCCCGAGGTCAGCCATTTGTTCGGCAGTTCAAAGCCATAATGCTGCGCCGCCCACATCTGGTGCTGGCCGACTTCGGTGGTGATGATCGGATTGCGGGTGTACGTCGCCTCCCACAGCGCGCGCACGGCATGTTGCGGCATGATTTCGGTTTTCGACCTGGCAAAACCCAGCGATTTCTTTGCGCGCCATGTGTCGATCTGCGCCCACCATGCCGAGAGGTCAGCCTTGGGAAACTGTCGCGCTTTCCACAGCTTGACCGCGTCTTCGAGAACGCGCCCGACATCGCCGACCACGCTCAGGTCGACACGGACGATCTTGTTGATCGAACTGCGGTCGATATCGACATGAATTTTACGCGATTTCGGCGAAAATGCATCGAGCCGCCCCGTCACGCGATCGTCAAAGCGCGCGCCGAGGCAGACGATCAGGTCCGCGCCGTGCATCGCCATGTTGGCTTCATAAGTGCCGTGCATGCCGAGCATGCCGAGCCATTGATCGCCGCTCGCCGGATAAGCCCCCAGTCCCATCAGCGTCGACGTAACCGGTGCACCCGTGATCCGTGCCAGTTCGCACAGCATCTGCGCCGCACCCGGTCCCGAATTGATGATCCCCCCGCCGGTATACAGGATCGGCCGCTCTGCCGCCGCCAGCATTTCGACCAAGGTCTCGACTGATTTGGCATCGGCCTTGAGCGCGGGGCGATAGGTCTTGTGCTGGATTTTGCCGGGATTGCGGTAGGTTGCGGTCGCGACCTGCACATCTTTGGGAATGTCGATCACGACCGGTCCGGGCCGACCTGAGGTTGCAATGTGGAATGCCTCGTGGACGATATCGCCGAGGCGCACCGGGTCTTTCACAAGATAATTATGCTTGGTGCAATGGCGCGTGATGCCGACAGTATCGGCTTCCTGAAACGCATCGCTGCCGATCAGGCTCGTCGGCACCTGTCCGGTGATCACGACCATCGGAATCGAATCCATCAGGGCGTCAGTGATGCCGGTGATGACATTGGTTGCACCGGGGCCGCTGGTCACCAGCACGACGCCGGGTTTGCCGGTCGAGCGCGCATAGCCTTCGGCCGCGTGCGCAGCGCCTGCTTCGGCGCGGACAAGGATATGCCTGATCCGCTTCTGCTTGAACAGCGCGTCATAGATCGGGAGCACCGCACCGCCGGGATAACCGAACACGACCTCCACGCCGAGATCGACAAGCGCCTCGACAAGAATTTCGGCTCCGGGTTTTTCGACAGGCATGATGAAACGCTCCTGTTGCATTGAGGCATGATTGGCAAGGTCGCGTCGGATATGAACAATAAACTATGGTGTCAAGGCTTTATCATGTAATATTATTGCTAATTCATTGATTGATTCGTTGTTTAATGACGCTATCCAGCGTGGCCAGTCTTCATGCGATTGCCGCCGGAACCAGGTATATTGACGTTTGGCATAGTGACGGGTGGCCAGTTTCCCGGATGTTCTGCACGCATCGCCATCAATCTCTGCACGTTGAAAGGCGGCAATCTGGGGCACGCCGATGGCGCGCATGACGGGCAGGGCAGGGTCCAGCCCGCGTGCCATCAGCGCCGCGACTTCATCCTGTCCCTGTTCAAACATCATGTCGAACCGCACATCGCACCCTGCCATCAGCCAGTCGCGCGGCGGGAGCAGAATTATCGGGACCAGACGCACCTGATCCGCAATCCCGCCCACGCGAGCGCCGTGCCATTCGGCCAACGGCTTGCCCGTCGACCTGACAACTTCCAGCGCGCGCATCACCCGCGCTATATCGGCCGGAGCCAGCCGCGCGGCCGCCTTTGCGTCCTCATGCTGCAACGCGGCGTATGCGTCAGCGACGGGAAGCGCCCGCACTTTTGCGCGCACCGCCGGATCAATCGCTGGCACCGGCGCAATCCCGTCGAGCAATGTCCGGATATATAGCCCCGTCCCGCCCACCACGATCGGCAACCGGCCCGCGGCATGCGCCCCGGCAATCGCGACCTTTGCATCCGTGGCCCACCGCGCTGTCGAACAAACGTCGGCCCCGTCGATAGAACCGAATAATCGGTGCGGTACCTGCGCTTCGTCGTGTTCAGATGGCCGCGCCGTCACCACCCGCAAATCGCGGTACACCTGCATCGAATCGGCATTGATGATCACTGACGGCGTCAAATCCGCCAGTGCCATAGCCAGCGCGGACTTGCCGCTGGCGGTCGGCCCTGCAATGAGCGCAAGCGGTGGGAGATCAGATTTGTTCATTGCAACCCTCGTAGCAAAACAAGCCAACATGCAGGCGGCAATTTTTGGTGCCGCCGACGATTTAGGCTTGATGGGGCTCCTGTCGGGACCGCTGCGAACGATCGAAGAAGACAAGGCTTGGGAAATACCGATTAGCCGAGAGCCGCAAAAGGCGCGAGAATGGCTTGAGGGTTACGAAGCGTTTAAATATTTTGATGTAATCGTTCAGCGCCAAGCGGATCGCCACCGCAAGCTCCTTGTTGCCGACATGGATTCGACGATGATCACCGTCGAGTGCATCGACGAGCTCGCTGATTATGTCGGCATGAAAGCCGAAGTCTCCGAAGTCACCGAACGCGCAATGCGTGGTGAAATCGACTTTGGCGGAGCTCTCCGCGACCGCGTGGCGCTGCTTGCGGGGATGAAGGAGAGCACCATCGCCGAATGCCTGCGCGAGCGGGTGAAACTGATGGGCGGGGCAAAGGACCTCATCACCGCCTTCCGGGCCGCGGGGGGTACGGCAATTCTTGTTTCAGGTGGTTTCACGCATTTTACCGGGCCGGTTGCCGCCGAAATCGGGTTCGACCGCGCCATCGCCAACCAGCTGATCGTCAAGGACGGCGTTCTGACCGGTGAGGTCGAGATTCCCATTGTCGATGCCCAGACCAAGAAATCGACATTGCTCGACACGCTCGATGCGATGAACCTGCCGGTTTCGGCGAGTATCGCGATCGGTGACGGTGCCAACGACATTCCGATGATCGAAGCCGCAGGGCTGGGCATCGCTTACCACGCCAAGCCCAGAACCATCGCCGCGGCCGATGCCTGCGTTCGTTTCGGCGATCTCAATGTGATCCGCTATGCGCTCGGGCTTTAGGCGGGGATGAACATGCCCGTCGCCTCGTCGAGCAGGTGCAACACGCCCTCGCTCAGCGCAAAGTAACTTCCGCGCAGCCGCAGTGTCCCTGCCGCCTCGCGCTCACGGATGCAGGGGAATGTTCGCAGATTGGCAAGCGAAACCTTCACAGCCTCCAGCTCCATGGCATGCACCGCTGCGTCATCGGTGCCATGTTCGGCAACCACCCGGTCGCGCGCCTCATCAAGCAAATCGATCCAGTGCGCGATAAATCCGCCTTCGCCAGCGCGGGCCCCTTCGAATGTGCGCGACAACGCTGCCGCGACGCCGCCGCAGGCCCCGTGGCCCATCACCATGACTTCGGATACCTCAAGCTGCGTGACGGCAAATTCGAGCGCCGCGGAGACCCCGTGCCGTCCCCCGCCCGTTTCGAACGGCGGGACCAGATTGGCGACGTTTCGCACGACGAATATTTCACCGGGTGCGGTCGAAAAGATCGTTGCCGGGTCGCAGCGCGAATCGGAACAGGCGATGATCATCGTCCTGGGGCTCTGCCCTGCGGACAATGCCTGCCAGCGCGCGCGTTCGCGGCCCAGGCCTTCCTCAACGAAGTGACGATATCCGTCGATCAGTTTGTCAGTCATGACGATGCCGTAGCGAAATCAGTGGGGGACTGGCAAGTCGGCGTGCGCATCGCTATCTGCAAACCCATGAATGAAGCCGCTCCCGTCATCCGTCCCCGCAAGCCCGACTGGATCCGCGTCAAGGCACCGACATCCGTGGGGTTTGCCGAAACCAAGGCCTTGATGCGCCGTCTCAATCTGGCGACGGTGTGCGAGGAGGCGGCGTGCCCGAATATCGGTGAATGCTGGACCAAAAAGCATGCGACGGTCATGATTCTGGGCGATACCTGCACGCGTGCCTGTGCCTTTTGCAACGTGAAGACGGGGATGCCGCGCGCGGTTGATCCGCTTGAGCCGCAGCATACCGCAGATGCGGCCGCCGAACTCGGCCTTGAACATATCGTCGTGACCAGCGTGGACCGCGACGACCTGCCCGATGGCGGTGCATCGCAATTCGTGAAGCTGATCGAGGCGCTTCGGCGGACCACGCCCGGCACGACCATCGAAATACTGACGCCCGATTTCCGCAACAAATCGCAGGCCGCTGTCGAAACGATCGTTGCCGCGCGGCCCGATGTTTACAATCACAACCTTGAAACGGTGCCGCGCCTGTATCCGACGATCCGGCCCGGCGCGCGCTATTACGCATCGCTGCGGCTGCTCGAAAGCGTGAAGCGCCATGACCCGTCGATCTTCACCAAATCGGGCATGATGATGGGTCTGGGCGAAGAGCGGATGGAAGTGCATCAGGTGATGGACGACATGCGCAGCGCCGATGTCGATTTCCTTACCCTCGGCCAGTATCTCCAGCCGACACCGCGGCACACGAAGGTGATTGAATTCGTCACGCCCGCAATGTTCGGCGCCTATGCCGGGATCGCCCGCGCGAAGGGATTCCTGCTCGTCGCGTCAAGCCCGTTAACGCGCTCAAGCTATCATGCCGGTGATGACTTCGCTAAGTTACGCGCTGCGCGTGAGGCAAAGCTGGTCCGCGCATAGATGCCTGGTCACCGAGAAAAACGTTTTCTGCCCTATAGCGCCGAACAGATGTTCGATCTGGTCGCCGATGTCGGTCGCTATGCCGAGTTTCTGCCGTGGGTCACTGCGGTTCGGATTCGTTCGGACACTGACACCGAAATGGTGGCGGACCTGATCGTCGGGTTCCGATCCCTGCGCGAACGCTTCACCAGCCGGGTCGGCAAGGAACGGGCGAACCGGATCAGCGTCGACTATATCGACGGCCCGCTCAAATTCCTGCGCAACGACTGGCAGTTCGAACCGGCACCTGGTGGCTGCACGATCGATTTTTCGGTCGAGTTCGCGTTCAAGAACCGCGTGTTCGAAGCCATTGCCGGCCAGATGTTCGATGCGGCCCTGCGCAAGATGATCAATGCGTTCGAAATGCGTGCCGACGCGCTTTACGCATCCCCCGCTGGCATGAGCAGGTCAAGCGCGCACAGCGCGGCCTGAAGCCGGACACCACCGCGGCCATTGTCATCGAAATATTTCTTGTCGGCGTGAACATCGTCGGGATTTGCACCCCGCACGGCGCGCGCAAACACGACGGTGCCCACCGGCTTTTTTTCACTGCCGCCATCAGGGCCTGCAATACCGGTGATCGACACGGCAATGTCGGCATCACTGCGGTTGAGCATGCCCTGTGCCATCGCCCAGGCGGTGGCGACGGACACGGCACCGAATGTTTCCAATATCTCTGTCCCGACGCCCAGATGCTGAACCTTTGCGGCGTTGGAATAGGACACGACGCCGGTCACAAAGACATCGGAGGATCCCGGATGTTCGGTGAGTGCTGCTGCGACCAGTCCGCCGGTGCAGCTTTCGGCGACGGCAATCGTCCGCCCGATCGCACGATTGGCGTCAAGCACGCGCCTTGCCGCATCGACCAGTTCGGCCGGAAGCAGCGTTTCGACGCGCGTGGCGTCATCAGTCCTGGTATCGGTCACAAATTCTCCGGCATGCGGACCGTCGCAATGGCATGTGCAGCGATGCCTTCGCCACGTCCGGTGAAGCCAAGTCGCTCGGTCGTTGTCGCTTTCACACTAATGCGCGACACCGGGACCTGCAAGATTGCGGCGATCCGCGCCCGCATCGCGTCCCGATATGGGCCGATTTTAGGCGCTTCGCAGATGATGGTGAGATCGACGAAATCAAGGATGCCGCCACCCGCCACGACAAGCCCGCGTGCATGATCAAGAAACCGGTCGGACGACGCGCCGCGCCACTGCTCATCACCGGGCGGAAAATGACTGCCGATGTCGCCGGCGGCGATGCAGCCGAGCACCGCGTCGGTGATTGCGTGGAGTGCAACATCCGCATCCGAATGGCCCGACAATCCCCTGTCATGCGGGATGAGAAGACCGCCCAGCCAGAGCTCCTCGCCCGCCTCAAGCCGGTGGACATCGAACCCCGCAGCACTGCGGCTGATCAGCAAGCGGCGGGTTGCAGCGGCGAAATCATCGGGCCGGGTCAGTTTTTCCAGCATCCTATCCCCTGTAACGGTTGCCACCGTGAACCCTGCTGCCCGCGCAACCTGCGCATCGTCGGTGGCAGGCGGTCCTGTCCATTGCCGATGTGACGTCATGATCGCGTCATAGCGAAAAGCCTGTGGCGTCTGTACCCGGACGAGGCCGGCGCGCGCCACCGGATACCCCAAAGTCCCGTTCAGAGCCCCGTCAGCGCGCGCCACGCTGTCAGCGATGTCCAGCACCGGAACAGCGCCGTCATGCGTCTCCAGCGCCCTCAGAAGCCGTTCTATGACCATGCGCGGGACCAGCCAGCGCGCGGCATCATGGATCAGCACCCGATCCGCATTTCCGATTGCCTGTAGGCCTGCCCATACCGAATCCTGCCGCTCGGGCCCGCCCGTCACCAGCGTGACCGCCCGATCACCCAGCGCGGCAGCCGCCAACTGCTGCTGCCCCTCGCCAATCACGACAAACACCGGCATTCCTGCAAACGCATCCACTGCGCGCGCGATCACCGAAACGCCGCCCAGCATTGCATATTGCTTTGGCACAGCGCCGCCAGCGCGTTCGCCACGCCCGGCGGCAACAATCAGCGCAACCGTTTTCATGGGATGCGCTTACCCAAGCCTGTGCTTGCCGACCAGAGCCATAAAGGATAGAGGCTGCCTAAATTTCAGGCAAAACTCCGTGCAGCGCATTCATCCCATTCACATCGGCCCCGTGAGCATCCCGGTTCCTGTCATCCTTGCGCCGATGACCGGTGTGACCGACATGCCGTTCCGCACTGTCGTGCGCCGCTATGGCTCTGGCCTCAACGTGACGGAAATGATCGCGAGCCAGGCGATGATCCGCGAAACCCGCCAGTCGCTGCAAAAGGCGGCGTGGGACCCGCTTGAGGAGCCGGTGTCGATGCAGCTGGCGGGCTGTACGGCCCGGGATATGGTCGAAGCAGCAAAGCTGAACGCTGATCGCGGCGCGGCGATCATCGATATCAACATGGGCTGTCCGGTGAAGAAAGTCGTCAATGGCGATGCCGGCTCTGCGCTGATGCGTGATCTTCCGCTCGCCGCCAGCCTGATAGCGGCCACGGTCGGCGCAGTCGATGTGCCGGTGACTGTCAAGATGCGGATGGGTTGGGACCACAGCCGCCTGAACGCGCCCGAACTGGCGCATATCGCCGAGGATCTGGGCGCGCAGATGATCACCGTTCATGGCCGCACCCGGTGCCAGATGTACCGTGACAGCGCCGACTGGGCCTTTGTCCGCAAGGTCAAGGATGCCGTCAAGATTCCGGTCATCGTCAATGGCGACATATGTTCGATCGCCGATGCGCGTGAGGCGCTCGACCAGTCGGGCTCCGACGGGCTGATGATCGGCCGCGGCGCGTATGGCAAGCCGTGGATGCTGGGGCAGGTCATGGCCGCACTGACGGGCCAGACGGTCCCCGCCGATCCTGGCATTGAAGAGCAATATCATGTTATCACAGGGCATTACCGCGCGATGCTCGACCATTATGGCGAAGTCACCGGCGTCAACCTCGCGCGCAAGCATATCGGCTGGTACACCAAAGGGCTGCACGGATCGGCCGAATTCCGCAATGCCGTGAACCAGATTGCCGACAGTGCGACTGTGCTTGACATGCTCGCCCGCTTTTACGACCCGTGGCTGTCGCGCGCAGCCGCCTGATGGCGGTTCAGGCGGGTCCCGCGGCCGAGGCGCTGATCGCCGCGATGCCCGGCGCGCTTATCGTGCTGGACCCGGACGGATGCATATCGGGCGTGAACGCCGCGGCGGAAATGCTGCTCAATGCCAGCGCTTCCTATCTTTTGCACAAGCCATTCGGGATCGTGCTGCGATTGCCCGATTCGTGTCTGAGCGGCCTGCGCGCCGACGCGGTTTTTGCGTCATATGACTGTATTGTCGAGACGCAGCGCGGCACCAAGCTGCGTGTCGATTTCCACGCCACGCCGATCGCCGACCATGACGGCTGGCGGCTGATTTCCCTGAACGGTGCCGCAACTGCGCAAGCGATGGGCGAGCGGCGCAGCGGCGTGCGTGCCGCAACCGGGGCGGCAGCAATGCTGGCGCATGAAATAAAAAATCCGCTGTCGGGGATTCGCGGCGCAGCGCAATTGCTCGACAAGACCGTGGGCGACGCGGGCAACGCGCTCACGAAGCTCATCCGTGACGAGGTCGACCGCATCGCCACGCTGATCGACCGGATGGAGGCATTTACCGACGACCGCCCGCTGACCCGCAAGGCAGAGAATATCTATGCCATTCTCGACCATGTCCGCGCGCTTGCCGAATCCGGCTTCGGTGAAAAGATCGACATGTGCGACGCCTATGACCCGTCACTGCCGCCGGTCCTGGTCGACCGTGATTCGATGATACAGATTGTCCTGAACCTGTTGAAAAACGCCGCTGAAGCAGTGCCTTCGGGCAAACGGGGGCGGGTGACGCTGACCACCGGCTATCGGCACGGTGTTGCCGTTCCGGGGGGTGACGGACGTCGCCTTTCGGTTCCGATCGAGCTTTGCATCATCGATGATGGCCCGGGACCGCCACCCGAGATCGTCGATCATCTGTTCGAACCCTTTGTCTCTTCGAAATCATCGGGTCGCGGCCTTGGCCTCGCGCTGGTCGACAAGCTGGTTCGCGACAATGGCGGCATCATCCAGTTTGCGCGCGAGGGGCGACCCGAACGCACGATCTTTCGCCTGCTGCTGCCGAGAGCGACATGAGGTTTACACCGTGACCCGCGCCAAAATCCTCCTTGTCGACGACGACATGGCAATCCGCATGGTCGTGACCGAAGCCTTGCGCCGCGAAGGGCATGATGTCCGCACGGCCGCGACGGTTGCCGAACAGGTGAGCCTGCTGAAACAGTTCGTGCCCGACGTGCTGATCACCGACGTCATCTTGCCCGATGGCAACGGACTCGACCTGGTCCCGTCGATCCTCAAAAAGCGTCCCGACCTTCCGGTCATTGTCCTGTCGGCGCAGAACACGTTGACGACGGCCGTGCGCGCGACCGAGCAGGGGGCATTCGAATATCTGCCCAAACCGTTCGATCTCGACGAGCTGTGCCGTGCGGTGCGCGACGGTCTGGCGCGCAGTGGTCCGCTTGATGAGGTGACGCCACCGGTCGACACCGACCTGCCGCTGATCGGCAGGTCCGCCGCGATGCAGGACGTGTACCGGATGATCGCGCGCGTCGTCGCGACGGACCTCACCGTCCTCATTCTCGGCGAATCGGGCACGGGCAAGGAACTTGTGGCGCGTGCCCTGCATGATCTTGGCCCGCGCAAGGCATCCCCGTTTGTCGCGGTGAACATGGCGGCGATCCCGCGCGAACTGATCGAAGCCGAATTGTTCGGCCATGAACGCGGCGCGTTTACCGGTGCGCTGACCCGCAGTGCGGGGCGATTCGAACAGGCCGCGGGAGGCACGCTTTTTCTCGACGAGATTGGCGACATGCCGATGGAGGCGCAGACCCGCTTGCTCCGCGTCCTGCAATCGGGCGAATTCACGCTGGTCGGCGGCACCCGCACGATCGGCGTCGATGTCCGCATCATCGCAGCAACGCACAAGAACCTGTCCGAACTCATTGCAAACGGACAGTTTCGTGAAGATCTTTACTATCGTCTCAACGTCGTTCCCATTCTTTTGCCGCCGCTGCGCCAGCGCCACGACGACATTGGCCTGCTCGCCCAGCATTTTCTTGACAAGGCGGCTGCGGACGGGCTTCCGCGCAAGCGGCTGAATGACGCAGGAACCGCGCGGCTGGCGGACCATCCGTGGCCCGGCAATGTCCGTGAACTCGAAAATCTTATGCGTCGCCTTGCCGCGATTGTTCGCGATCCGGTCATTCCTGCGGACGTTATCGCGGTACAGCTTGGCGCTGACACGATGATTTCGTCCGAGACCACCGAGACTCTGGGACAGTCTGTCGAACGGTATCTGCGCCGCTACTTCCTTGATTTTGGTGACAATCTTCCACCCAATGGCCTTTATGACCATATCCTTGCCGAGGTCGAAAAGCCGTTGCTTCTGGCGGCACTGAACGCAGTGCGCGGCAATCAGCTGCGTGCCGCCGACCTGCTCGGGATCAATCGCAATACCCTACGAAAGAAGCTGACATTACTGGGCATCACGACCCGGCGCGGCGGATAAAAATCGCTTGCATTCGCCCAATGTTCGTTATATGTTCTAATCATGTCAATTGAATTTCTCGCCATTTTTGCCGGCATGTTTGCGACGGGGCTGCTGATTGGCTGGCTGTTCGGCGGGCGGCAGGTTGCGGCATTGCGCGTGCATGTCGACCAGTCGGTTCTGCACCGGCAGATGCTGGCGGAAGTGACGAAAGAACGTGACGAAGCGTTGCGGATCCAGGCGGAACAGCGTGCCGGCAGCAACGCGCGCGAACTGGCGTTTCAGGCGCGGCTCGATGAGATGACTGCCGCACGCGAAGCGCTTTCGGCGCAGTTTTCGGACGTTGGCGCCAAGCTTCTCGAATCAGCACAGCGACAGTTTCTCGAACGGGCCGACGCGCGGTTCAAGCAGTCCGAGGACATTGCGGGACAGGGGCTGAAAGAACTGCTTGCCCCGGTTCACGAACGGCTGACCCGTTATGAAGAAACCGTGACCCGGGTCGAGTCCGAACGCCGCGACGCATTCGGATTGCTTCACGGCCAGATCGAAGCAATGCGTTCGGGCAGTGAACGTGTGTCTTCCGAAGCCGCAAAGCTGGTCAACGCCCTGCGCAATGCCCCCAAGGCGCGGGGACGATGGGGTGAACAGCAGCTGAAAAACGTGCTGGAAAGCTGTGGTCTGTCCGAACATGCCGATTTTCAGACCGAAGTGTCTGTCGATGGCAGCGATGGTCGCCTTCGTCCCGACGTGATCATCACTGTGCCCGGCGGACAGTCGCTGGTCATCGACGCCAAAGTGTCTTTGAACGCTTATCAGGATGCATCGGGTGCCGTGGACGAAAGCGAACGTTTGCGCGCGCTGGCCGCACATGCCAATTCCATGCGTGCTCATGTCAACGCACTGGGAAACAAGGCGTACTGGAGCCAGTTTTCTGATGCGCCCGATTATGTCGTCATGTTCGTGCCCGGCGAGCATTTCCTTTCGGCGGCGCTCGAACATGATCCCGGCCTGTGGGATTTTGCGTTTGAAAAGAAAGTGCTGCTGGCGACGCCGACCAATCTCATCGCGATCGCCCGCACTGTTGCCGCTGTGTGGCGGCAGGAAAAAATGGCCAAGGAAGCGCGCCAGATCGGCGAGCTTGGCAAGGAACTTTACGACCGGCTTGCCAAAGCGGCATCCGATCTGCGCAAAGTCGGCGGCGGACTGACCAGTGCAGTCAATAATTACAACAGCTTCGTCAGCAGTTTTGAGACTCGGGCGCTGGTCACGGCGCGCAAGTTCCGCGATCTCAATATTGAAACGGGTGCCCGCGAGATCGAGGATGTTCCTCCCGTCGAGGCTTTGGCACGCTATGGTGACGATGCCCCGGCGACCGACCCCATTCCGTTCGCGCGATTGAGCCAGATTTGACCATGGCGCGCCTGCAAAAACGCTATGTCTGCCAGAGTTGCGGATCAGTCGCGTCGAAATGGGCCGGGCAGTGCGACGATTGCCACGACTGGAACACGCTGGTCGAGGACGCGGGCGGTGTCGTCACCCCCTTTTCAGCCAGACATAATCTGCAGAACGGCGGGCGGGCGGTTGCACTGGTGCCGCTCGACAGTCAGACCAGACTTCCCGACCGCATGCCGAGCGGCATCGCCGAGCTCGATCGCGCGCTGGGCGGGGGGTTTGTCGCGGGATCGGCCACGCTGATCGGCGGCGATCCCGGAATCGGCAAATCGACATTGCTGTTGCAGGCGGCGGCAAAACTGGCGCTGGCGGGAAAATCGGTCGCTTATGTGTCGGGCGAGGAAGCCGCCGATCAGGTCCGCTTGCGCGCACAGCGACTTGGCCTTGGCACTGCGCCGGTCGGATTGGCGGCGGCAACATCGGTGCGAGACATTCTTGCAACATTTCCGCGCGCGCCCGACCTTCTCGTCATCGATTCGATCCAGACGATGCATTCGGATCTTATCGAGGGCGCGCCCGGGACAGTCAGTCAGGTCCGGGCTTCTGCGGGTGAATTGATCCGCTTTGCCAAGGAACGCGGATCGGCTGTCGTCCTTGTCGGGCATGTGACCAAGGATGGGAGTATCGCAGGGCCGCGCGTGCTCGAACATATGGTCGATACCGTCCTGAGTTTCGAAGGTGAGCGCAGCCATCAGTATCGCATCCTGCGCGCGATGAAGAACCGCTTTGGCGGCACCGACGAAATCGGCGTTTTCGCGATGGGCGCCGATGGTCTGGGCGAAGTCGGCAATCCGTCGTCGCTGTTCCTGTCGGCACGGGGTGACGCGGTCGCAGGAACCGTGGTATTTCCTGCGCTTGAAGGGACACGGCCCGTGCTTGTCGAGGTGCAGGCGCTGACCGTCCGTCTGGCCAGCGGGGCGACGCCGCGCCGTGCTGTCGTCGGGTGGGATTCGGGTCGTCTGGCGATGATCCTCGCTGTCCTGGAAGCGCGCTGCGGGCTGTCCCTGTCGTCTGCCGAAGTCTACCTGAACATTGCGGGCGGTTACCGGCTGAGCGATCCCGCAGCCGATCTCGCGGTCGCCGCAGCGCTGGTCAGTGCGTTCAGCGAGCGTCCCGTTCCGTCCGAAGTGGTGGTGTTCGGCGAAATTGCCCTGTCGGGAGAGATTCGTCCAGTGTCGCATGCCGCCTTGCGCCTGAAGGAAGCGGCCAAACTTGGCTTCGACCGCGCATGGCTGCCCGCCGGCATTGCGGCCGAGGGAATTTCGATGAATGGCTTTCGTTCGCTGGGCGCCGTGGTCGATTTCATGCTTGGGCGCTGATGAGGCGGGACTTGCGCACCTTATGCAGGGCGATTAGGGCGATTGCAGAGATTTCATTTTCATGAACAAGAAGGGTGCCTTCATGAGCGAGACCGCCGACCGGGTTAAAAAGATTGTCGTCGAACATCTGGGCGTCGACGCCGAAAAAGTGACCGAAGATTCGAGCTTCATCGATGACCTTGGCGCAGACAGCCTCGACATCGTCGAACTGGTCATGGCATTTGAAGAAGAATTCGGTGTTGAAATTCCCGACGATGCGGCGGAAAAAATCGCGACCGTGAAGGACGCCATTGCGTTTATCGACGCGAATAAAGGCTGATCCTGGCGGTCCTTTGCCGGCCGCGTTTCATGCGTTTTGAAATGGCTCTCCGGTCTGTTGCTGGGGGGCCGTTTCCATTTAGGAGACTATGATGCGGCGAGTTGTCGTCACGGGATTGGGCCTGGTCACACCACTTGGCGCGGACGTCGAAACAAGCTGGGCCAATATCCTGGCATCGAAATCGGGCGCGGCGCGGATCACCCGGTTCGATCCGTCGGATCAGAAATGCACGATTGCATGCGAAGTCAAGGCGCCGGACCATCCCTATGGCTTCGATCCCGGTCTTCGTGTCGATCACAAGGTGCAGCGCCAGGTCGACCCGTTCATCATTTTTGGCATCGACGCGGCGGGTCAGGCGCTTGAAGACGCCGGCCTGACCGAGATGAGCGAAGCCGAACGCTTTCGTGCGGGCTGTTCGATCGGATCGGGCATCGGCGGCCTGCCGGGTATTGCGAGCGAATCGATCGTCCTTCATGAAAAGGGGCCAAGTCGCGTTTCACCGCATTTCGTCCACGGTCGCCTGATCAACCTGATTTCGGGTCAGGTCAGCATCAAATATGGACTGATGGGCCCGAACCACGCCGTCGTCACCGCCTGTTCGACGGGCGCGCATTCGATCGGCGACGCGGCGCGCATGATCCGCGACGACGATGCCGACGTCATGCTGGCTGGCGGAGCAGAAGGGGCGATCTGTCCGCTCGGCATTGCGGGCTTTGCGCAGGCGCGGGCCTTGTCGACCGGGTTTAACGCAACGCCCGAAAAAGCGTCACGCCCCTATGACGTCGACCGCGACGGGTTTGTGATGGGGGAGGGCGCGGGCGTTGTCGTGCTGGAGGAATATGAACATGCCAGGGCGCGTGGTGCCAAAATCTATGCCGAAGTCATCGGGTATGGCCTGTCGGGCGATGCCTATCATGTGACGGCACCGCATCCCGAAGGATCGGGGGCGTTCCGGTCGATGGAAATGGCGATGCGCAAATCGGGCCTTTCCCTGTCGGATATTGATTATGTGAATGCCCACGGCACGTCGACACCATTGGGTGACGAGCTTGAGCTGGGCGCGGTGCGGCGGTTGTTCGGTGATGCGATCGGGACGCTGTCGATGAGTTCGACCAAATCGGCGATCGGCCATTTGCTGGGCGGCGCGGGTGCGGTTGAGAGCATTTTCTGCATTCTGGCGATCCGGGACCAGATCGTGCCGCCGACGCTCAACCTCGACAACCCGAGCGAAGGGTGCGCAGGCGTCGACCTTGTCCCGCATATTGCCAAGAAACGCGTCGTCAAGGCAGTGCTCAACAATTCATTCGGGTTTGGCGGGACCAATGCATCACTGGTGATGCGGGCGATCTGATGCGGCGGATGCTGGGCATCGGACTGCTGGTCTTTGCGGCAATTGTCGCCGTGATGATGTTGCGAAGCGGCGGCGGTGCCGCACAGGATGTCGATGTTGTCATTGTTCCGGGGTCGAGCCTGACCGCGGCCGCCAAGGTGCTTGAAAAAGCGGATGCAGTGACGTCGGCAGGTGCATTTGTCCGCAATGCCAGATTGTTCGGGTCTGCCGCGCCGATCAAACCCGGTGAATATCATATCAGCCAGGGTATGAGCGCGCGGGACGTTCTCGCTCTGCTCCAGTCGGGCAGGACATTGCAGCGCTTCGTCACGATTCCCGAGGGGATGCCGTCGATACTGGTGCAGGAAAAACTGATCGCGACACCGTTGCTGACCGGTGACGTGCCGAGTCCGCCAGAGGGGTCCGTCCTGCCCGACAGCTATGCCTATAGCCGGGGTGAAGCGCGCGCGACGGTGCTGGCGCGCATGCAGAAGGCGATGCAGACGGCGCTTGCCAATGCCTGGGCCCGCCGCACGCCCGCAACGGCTGTCACGACACCGGAACAGGCGATCATTCTTGCGTCGATCATCGAGAAGGAAACGGCGCGCGCGTCCGAACGGCGACTGGTCTCGGCGGTTTATTCCAACCGCCTGAAACGCGGCATGCCGTTGCAAGCGGACCCGACCGTGATTTATCCCGTGACGCGCGGAAAGCCGCTTCGCCGGCGGATCCTGCGGTCCGAACTCGATGCCGACAATGGCTATAACACATATCGCCGTCGCGGCCTGCCCGCCGGTCCGATTGCCAATCCTGGCGACGCGTCGATCCGGGCCGCGCTTGATCCCGATCCGTCACATGCGCTGTATTTCGTGGCGCACGGCGACGGCAGTTCCGCATTCGCTGACACGCTGCAACAACATAATGCCAATGTGCAGAAATGGTATGCTTATCGCCGCGCAAAAGGTGACATGTAGGGGTTGGCTTTTCGCGCGATGGCTCCATATGGAGACCGCGTGAACGTATCCCCGTTCCTGATCACAATTCCAAAGCTGAGGAGGCAACGATGCTTAATCGTCAAGTTCCCGACGTAACATTCAAGACCCGCGTGCGCGATGAAACCGTCGAAGGACCAAATCCCTTCCGCTGGCAGGATGTCACGACCGCAGAGATCTTCAAGGGCAAGCGGGTGGTGCTGTTCAGCCTGCCCGGCGCGTTCACGCCGACCTGTTCGTCAAAGCAATGTCCGGGATATGAGCTGGGCTATGATGAAATGAAGTCGCTGGGCGCCAATGAAGTTTACTGCCTGTCGGTGAATGACGCGTTCGTCATGTATCAGTGGGGGCAGAATCTGGGACTGAAAAAAACCAAGCTTTTGCCCGATGGCAATGCCGATTTCACGCGGCGCATGGGCATGCTGATCGACAAGTCGCATCTTGGGTTCGGCCTGCGGTCATGGCGCTATTCAGCGGTGGTTGACGACGGCAAGGTTGTCGCGTGGTTCGAGGAACCCGGCATCAACGACGACGGGTCGGACAGCGATCCCTATGAACAGTCGACACCTGAAAACATCCTTGGCTGGCTTAAAGCCAACCCGAAATAATGATCAGAGGCGCAGGCCTGTCGTTTCCGGCAGGCCTGCCATCAGGTTCAGGCTCTGGACCACGGCACCGCTTGCCCCTTTGCCGAGATTGTCGAGCGCGGCGACGAGCCGAGTCTGCGATCCGTTGGTGAATATGAACAGGTCGATCCGGTCGCTATGTGCTGCATGTTCGATTGCAAGCGTCGTGCCGTCATACGCAGGCAGGCTGACGATTGGTGAGTCCGAATAGCACTCCGTCAGCGTATCCCGGATCGCTTTGGGATTGGCCCCGAACAACGGCACTTCGACAATCATGCCGCGATAGGTGTCAGCGACAGCGGGCACGAACAAAGGGGCATTGGTCAGTCCGCACCGCACCTGCATTTCGGGAACATGCTTGTGAGCCAGCCCCAGTGCATAGGTCCGCCACGCCGGTGCGCCCGGCTGTTCATAGTCGGCGATCATGGCCTTGCCGCCGCCCGAATAGCCCGACACGGCGTTGCACATGATCGGTGCGCCCGGGCCGATCCGCCGCGCCCTGACCAGAGGTGCGATCAGGGCAATGAATCCCGTGGCATAGCAGCCGGGATTTGACACCCTCATCGCGCCAGCGACATCATGTCCGGCTTCGGGAAAGCCATAGGTCCAGCCCTTTGCCGTGCGGTGGGCCGTAGAGGCGTCGATCACGCGGGTGTGCGGGTTGTCGATCAGTGCCACGGCGTCGCGTGCGGCATCGTCCGGCAGGCAAAGCACGGCGATATCGGCGGCGTTCAGGGCATCGCGTCGCGCAGCGATGTCCTTGCGCTTGTCGTCATCAAGCGTGATCAGCGCAAACTCGGAACGGCCGTTCAGCCGCGATTCGATTTCGAGCCCGGTCGTGCCCGCCGCGCCATCGATGAAAATACGTGTCATGCCGGGCGGACGCAATCAGCGCGGATATAGCCGATTGCCCGGCCGGTCCGGACCCAGGCCCACCCTGCACTGATGTCGAACACGTCGACAGCGACCCCGACAGCGAGCGCATCGACACGCGCCGTGCCAGCATCTGGCCGCAGATGCACCGATGTTGCGTTCAACACGGTGCTGCGCATCGCCTGCGCATAATGTGGCGCAAAGACGCGATCGGCAAGGTCAACATCGGCAAGATCGTCGCGAACGGCATGCACCGCAGGGTCGAGCACAGCCGAATGTCCGGCGAGGACAAAGCGCTTACGCGGCGATACGGTCTGGTCTGTCGGCGATAAGCCGCCCGAATTCGTCAAGAAAATCTGCCCCTTCGTCGGTCCGCGCGACAAAGATGTTCCGCCGGTCGGCATCGTCGCGTTGTCGGCGGAGATAGCCGAGAGACCCCAGCCTGTTCAAGGCGCGCGTGACAACGGGTTTTGACACGCCAAGCCCTTTGGCAATGCCCCGCACCGTATGTGGCCCCGGCGTCAGGTAAACCACCATCATCAGTGCCATCTGGCGATTCGTGAGATCGGGCTGCCCCGACCGGACATAGTCGATCAGCGTCTGCATCCACCCGGACAAAATAGGTTCGCGCACATCTGCCTCATATCAGTAACAAGCGGACCTTCAACGCGCCACGGACCAACTGGTTGCGCGATGTCACGCAAACCGTGTCAAAAGCATGGCCCAGACTGCGCGCAGACCGATCGCTTCGCCGCCCCGGGGACGACCCGGCCGGGCCACAGGTTGCCACGCAAATGTGTCGAGGTGCAGCCACGGCGTGTCATCGGGTATGAATTTGTAAAGAAACAACGCTGCCGTGATCGCGCCTGCAAAACCACTGTCGGGCGCGTTGCTGAGATTGGCGACGTCTGATTTGAGCATGTCGTCATAGCCGTGATGCAGCGGCATGCGCCACAAGGGATCGGACTGGGCGGCACCGGCCGTCATGACCGATGCGGCAAGCGCATCATCATTGGCAAACAGGGCGGGAAGATCGGGTCCGAGTGCGACCCGGGCAGCGCCGGTCAATGTTGCGAAATCGATGATGAGCGCGGGTTTGTGTTCACCCGCTTTCGTCATGGCGTCGGCAAGCACCAGCCGCCCTTCGGCATCGGTATTGGCAATTTCCACGGTCAGGCCGTTGCGCGCGGTCAAAACATCCCCGGGGCGAAACGCGTTTCCGGATATCGCATTTTCGGCGGCGGGAATCAGCATGTGCAACCGCACCGGCATGCGTGTCGCCATGATCAGTTGCGCAAGCGCCAGTGCGTGCGCGGCACCGCCCATGTCTTTCTTCATCAGCCGCATGCCCGACGATGGCTTGATATCGAGGCCGCCCGAATCGAATGTCACCCCCTTCCCGATGATCGCGACGCGCGGATGGCCGGGGTTGCCCCATTCGATTTCGATCAGTCGCGGCGCATGTTCGCGTGCCGCCGCTGCGCCCACCGCATGGATCATCGGATAGCCGGTTTCGAGGGCATGCCCTTTCGTGACGGTCAGCACGGCATCACATGTCGTCGCCAATGCCGTGGCCTGCGCCTCAAGCGCGCCCGGTCCCATATCGGCGGCAGGGGTGTTCACAAGATCGCGAACGAGCGCAACAGCCTCGGCCTCGCGGACGACAGCATCGATTTGCGCGACATCGCTGGTCAGCAGGACACGCGGACCGCGCGGTTTGTCGTTCGTCAGATAGCGATCGAACTTGTAATGCGCCAGCAACCAGCCGAGTGCCGCCGCGCCAGGCGCGATGCCTTCGATGCGATAAGTGCCTTCGGGGAGGGTTTCGGCAAGTCTGGCGAGGCACCACGAAGACAGCGACGCGGCATCGGCCACCACTGCCACGACCGACCATGCACCGGGTTTTTCGCCGGGCAGGATGGCACTGGCACCACTGACAGGATTTAACATCTGTGCAGCCATGGCGGTGCGGTGCCGTTCGGGCTGACCGTTTAACCAGTCGTCATAGCCTGCGGCATCGACGATGTGGATGCTGGACGCAGGCTGCCCCTTGTCGGCGATCAGAATCGCGGCGTAGCCCGTCACGCAGGCACACCGTACAAGTCATGATCGTCGGCATCTTCGATGTGGACGGATATGATATCGCCCGGCTCCATCCCGCCGGAGTCGCGGAGGAAAACATGCCCGTCGATTTCGGGGGCATCGGCTTGTGACCGCCCGGTGGCGCCGCCGTCTTCGTCGACCTCGTCGATGATGACGTCAAGCATGCGACCGATCTTTGCCGCCAGTTTTTCGGCGCTGATCCGCGCGGTGAGCGCCATCAGGCGGGCGTAGCGGTCTTCCTTGACGGCTTCGGGAACAGGGTCGGGCAGGGCGTTGGCGGCGGCCCCCTCGACCGCTTCGAAACGGAACGCGCCGACACGGTCGAGCCGTGCGTCTTCAAGCCAGTCCATCAGATACTGGAAATCAGCCTCCGTCTCGCCGGGGAAGCCCACCACGAATGTCGACCGGATCGTGAGGTCAGGACAGATGCTGCGCCAGTCGTGGATGCGCGCCAGCACTCTGGCTTCGTTTGCGGGGCGCTTCATGGCCCGAAGCACCGACGGCGCGGCATGCTGGAACGGAATGTCGAGATAGGGCGTGACCGACCCGGCAGCCATCAGGGGAATGACCTGATCGACATGAGGGTAGGGATAGACATAGTGGAGCCGGACCCATGCGCCGAGCGTGCCAAGTTCGCGCGCCAGATCGGTCATGTGCGCCCGCACGTCGCGACCGTGCCATGGGCGGGGCTGATGACGGATATCGACACCATAGGCCGAGGTGTCCTGACTGATGACGAGCAGTTCCTTCGTTCCCGCTGCCACCAGCTTTTCGGCTTCGCGCAATATGGCGTCGGGGCGACGGCTGACGAGATCGCCGCGGATGCTCGGGATGATGCAAAAGGCGCAGCGGTGGTTACAGCCTTCGCTGATTTTCAGATAGCTGTAATGACGTGGCGTGAGTTTCAGGCCGCTGTCGGGTACCAGGTTGAGAAACGCATTGGCGGGCATGGGCGCGGCGTCATGCACGGCGCCGACGACAGCTTCATATTGATGCGCGCCACTGATCGCGAGCACGTTGGGAAAGCGCGCGCGGATCATGTCGGCTTCGTTGCCAAGACAGCCGGTGACGATGACCCGACCATTTTCGGCAAGCGCTTCACCAATGGCTTCAAGCGATTCCTCTTTTGCGCTGTCCAGAAACCCGCACGTGTTGACCAGCACGACATCGGCCCCGGCATAGTCGGGCGACAGGCCGTAACCGTCGGCGCGCAATTTGGTCAAAATGCGTTCGCTGTCGACAAGCGCCTTGGGACAGCCGAGCGAAACCATACCGACTTTGGGTGGAGAGGGGAGTGTCGTTGCCATGTAAGGCCCCGCCCATAAGCGCAGGCGGACGACTTTGCCAGTGTCAGCGTCCCGTCGTCACTGGTCAGGAGAATGCCCCCGACGGCGCCAGCGTCGTCACGCCCCCCATATAGGGGACGAGTGCGTCAGGCACGGCCACGCAGCCGCTTTCCTGCTGATAATTTTCGAGGACTGCGACGAGCGCGCGCCCCACCGCGACACCGGAGCCGTTCAGGCTATGGACAAATGTCGTGCCTTTTTCGCCCGTCATCCGGAATCGTGCGTTCATCCGCCGCGCCTGAAAATCACCACAGTTCGAACAGGATGATATTTCGCGATAGGCGCCCTGACCCGGCAGCCAGACATCGAGGTCATAGGTCTTTGTCGCGGTGAACCCCATGTCGCCCGCACACAGCAACATGCGCCGATAGGGCAGTTGCAGCCGGTCAAGGATAGTTTCCGCGGCCTGCGTCATGCGTTCATGTTCGGCCGCCGACGCGTCGGGCGTCGTGATCGACACCAGTTCGACCTTGTCAAATTGATGCTGGCGGATGAGGCCGCGCGTATCCCGGCCCGCTGCACCCGCTTCGGACCGGAAACAGGGAGTCAGCGCCGTGAACCGCAGCGGCAGTTCGTCGTGCGCCAGAATTTTTTCGCGCACCAGATTGGTCAGCGACACTTCCGCAGTCGGGATCAGCCAGCGGCCATCAGTGGTCCTGAACAGATCATCGGCAAATTTCGGCAGTTGCCCGGTGCCGATCAGGGCGTCGTCGCGCACCAGCAGCGGCGGCGCTATTTCTTCATAGCCGAATTCGTTCGTGTGGATATCGAGCATGAACGCCCCGAGCGCCCGCGACAATCGCGCAATTCCGCCGCGCAGATAGGCAAAACGGGCGCCTGATACCGACTGCGCCGAATCGAAATCGAGACCGAGCGCGGGGCCGAAATCAGGGTGTTCGCCGGGTTTGAACGCAAAGGCCGGCACAGTGCCGCGTTCATGGACGATAAGGTTGCCGTCTTCGTCCGCACCATCGGGCACGTCGGCGGCCGGTATGTTCGGCAGCGCCGACAGCATATCCGACAAGGCATGGTCCAGCCGGGCAATCTCTGCTTGGCCATGGGGAACGCCTGTTTTCAGCGAGTCGAGTTCGGCGACGAGTTCGGCGGGGACTGCTTCGCCCTTTGCCTTCAGCGTTCCGAACTGCTGCGACAATATCTTGCGCCGCGCCTGTCCGGTTTCGGTGTGTTGGATCGCCATGCGTTTCTGTGCGTCGAGCGTCAGGATGTTGCCGGCAGATGCCGGAATGCCGCGCCGTGCCAACCCTGAGTCAAAGGCTTGCGGCTTTTCCCGGATGGCTCTGATATCGTGCATGGCTCTTGCCTATGACGATGGCCGTTGACCCCCGCAACCCCCGCACCTATACGCGCGCCCTACCGATTGATCGGGGCCTTGTCAGGGCGGAGTAGCTCAGCTGGTTAGAGCACGGGAATCATAATCCTGGGGTCGGGGGTTCGAGTCCCTCCTCCGCTACCATGGTCGGCAGCGTTGCAGGTTCAAGGAGACGGCGGCATGGCCGACGCGATTATAACACGCATGATGGTGCTGGGGTCGGGCCCGGCAGGATTGTCAGCGGCGATCTATGCGGCACGTGCCGGGCTGAACCCGATTGTCGTGCAGGGCATTCAGCCGGGCGGGCAATTGACGATCACGACCGATGTCGAAAATTATCCGGGCTTCAAGGACGTCATCCAGGGCCCGTGGCTGATGGAGCAGATGACGGCACAGGCCGAACATGTCGGCACGAAAATGATGTGGGACACGATTGTCAGTGTCGACCTGTCGGCGCGACCCTTCACGCTGACGGGCGACGGCGGCACGATTTACAAATGCGACACGCTGGTGATCGCGACCGGGGCGCAGGCACGCTGGCTGGGTCTCGACAGTGAAACCCGCCTGCAGGGCAAGGGCGTCAGCGCCTGCGCGACCTGCGACGGATTTTTCTATCGGGGCAAGAAAGTCGTGGTCATCGGCGGCGGCAACACCGCGGTCGAGGAAGCGCTGTACATGACCAACCATTCGCCTGACGTCACGCTGATCCACCGTGGCGACCATCTGCGCGCCGAAAAGATTTTGCAGGATCGCCTGTTTGCACATCCCAAGATTTCTGTGCTGTTCAACAAACGCGTTGCTGCCTTTGTAGGGGGCGGTGACCCCGAAGGAATGGTCGGTGTCGACCTGATCGACACAGTGACCGGCGACACATCGCATGTCAGCGCTGACGGCGGCTTTGTCGCCATTGGCCATTCGCCCGCGACCGAAATTTTCAAAGGTCATCTGCCGATGGATGAAGGTGGCTATCTGCTGGTGGAGACCGGATCGTCGCGGACTTCGATCCCCGGCGTGTTTGCGGCCGGTGACGTCACTGACAAGGTTTATCGTCAGGCGGTGACGGCGGCGGGCATGGGCTGCATGGCCGCACTCGATGCCGAAAAATTTCTGGGCATGGAAACGTCGGCCTGGTGAGTCAGCGGCCGAGCACGTCGAGAAGGACCGATTTGAGCGCCGCATGATCCGTGTCATTTGCAAAACTATGTGATGCCGAATCGATCAGGTGCACCTGGCAGCGGTGCCGGTGTTCTGCAAATATTGGCTGGTCCCACTCCGCCTTGAACGCAAGGGCAGTGCCATCGCGCGCCGCCAGGATGATATGTGTCTCGACCGGCCATGACGTCATCTGACCGGCAAATCGTCCGGCCAGTGACGTTGGCTGATGCCGCCGCGCCGCCGTCCGCAGACTGTGTGCAAGGGTTCGCGGATTGACAGCACCGCGCAACAGCCCGGCCCACGCCTGCGGATTGCGTAACCGGTCGGCATAATAAGCGCGCGTTGCGGCCGGGGCAGGGTCATTCGCCGGCGAGTCCATGAGCCAGGGATTGGCAAGAACCAGTCCATCGACCTGATCCGAAAGGTGAAGGCGCAGTGCGGTTGCGGCGTCACAATTGCCAAAAGCGATGACGCGCTGCATCACCGGGCAGCAGGACCTGAACGCAGACAGAGCGGTCAGGATATCGCTGCGGGCGCTTTCAAACCAGCCGTTGATCCCGTCACTGTCGCCGATGCCGCGCCGGTCGAACCGGAAGACGGGATGCCCATGTGCCGCCACATCGCGGGCCAGACGTGCCATGCCACGATGCGCGCCAATGCGGATTTCATTGCCGCCAGAGACAATCAGCAGGCCAGTGGTCGCATCCCCCGCATCCCCCGCATCCCCCGTATCCAATGTGCCGACCAGCGTCGCGCCGTCGCAATCGAACGTCGTTATCTGGCGCATGTTTTTGTCCATGCGAGAATATCATGGGCGATCGCGCGGGCAAAGTCAGGGTCATCGCCGGGTTCGGCCGCGCGCCATAGTTTCTGGCCCGCAACTGGCATGATGTGAGCCTGACCCATTGGCACGGCGTCATGCAATGCGGTATAAAGCGCTGGATTGATGAGGTTTCCGGCCAGTCGCGTCGGCGTGCTCCGGCACTTTTCCGCAAGATCTTCAACAGATATGTTTGCGGAAAAACACGTCGCCCGGACCATATCACGCAACAGCCGTTCACCGGTATCGGGTGCCAGCCGCCAGCGGTTGTCGAAGATGCCGTCAAGCAAGGCGCCACCGCGTATGGCGACCGACCCCCAGACGCCATCGGCCAGTGCCGCAATCGCATCCTTCCAGTCCTGCAAGCTGACCTCGGCACTGTCTTTCAGGCTTTCCCCCGTTCCCGGCAAGTCGGGCAACACGGTGCCGATCCCCAGGTCAGCCAGAAACCGCATGGCGGACACAGTGATCCGGCGCATCCGGTTTGCTTCTTCGAACAAAGCGGGGATGACGAGAAGGGTCAGCGGCGACCCGGTGCCGTGGCGAAGCATATATTCCGAACCGCCCCGCCACTGGTAATGGTCGTTCACGCGGCCACTTTGCGGATGGCATAGGCCGTCAGGCTGCCGAATGTCGCAAGCAGATCGCCGTCCACGTCATCATCGTCGATGATGATGCCAAGACGATCCTCCATTTCCGTCAGCAGTCCGGCAACCGCCATCGAATCCAGTTCGGGCAGCGCGCCGAACAGGGGCGAGTCTGCCTTGAACGCGTCTGCACGGCGGGCATCGATCGACAGGACATCGCGCAGCACGGCGCGTACGACATCCGAAATTGCCCGTGCAGTCATCATGGCGGCGCGATTAACGACTGGCCTTGCGTCCGACAAGCGTTGAAAGCCAGGACCTGGCGGCATGCCACAGGCCGGCAGGGCGCATCGGATTATACAGCTGGACCGTGTAAAGTGGCTCTCTGCTGTCCATCCAGTCACGCTTGTACCGGTCATCGCCCGTGCCGAAATCGACAAGTGAGACATGATCCTGATCAAGAACATGAGCAAACATGGCCGCTGTCAGGATTGATCCGGGTGACTGATCGTTCGCGGTTTCCAGATGGGCAAGCTTATGAATGATCGCACGGCCGTTTTCCACGGTCCAGAGCTGGGCCGCAATCGCCTGACCATCAACCGACGCCGTTCCCATCCGCAATGTCCCGGCGGCGCTTTCGGTCAGTGCCATATCGCGCAGGAACGCCATCGACCCTTCCTCCGGTTTCCAGCTTGCGGCATAGATCGCTTCATAATCGGCCCAGGCGCTGCCATCGAAATGACGGAATATCTTTGTTTCGACGCCGTGTTTTGCGGTTTTGCGCTTGACCGTGGAACGCAGTTCGCCCGGACGGTCGGCCCAATAGTCTTCGAATGCGCACATGTCGGTCGCGATTGTCCAGTTCACGGTCGTCGCCCGGGACATCGCGACCCACCGCGCACGATCAAAGGCACGGCGGACAAGGTCAGCCTCTGCCGCGGGCATCGGGCCGAGCGTGATGCTCGACAGCCGTTTGCGCAAGCGACGTGCAGTCGCGCACAGCAGCGCGAATTTGGTGCTGTCGTTGGGATCGCCCGTGAACACCGGACGGAAGGCCAGCGTATACCAGCTCGCCAGCGCGTTGGCATGGCCATGCTCTTCGGTCAGGAACAGCCAGCAATCAGAGCCGTCGGCGCGTGCCCGGACAATCAGCGGCTCCCCCGCGGGCGCTGCATGGAGCACCGTGCGACGAAACCATTCCATGCGGTCAAACAGCGAATGTTGTGTTGCACGGTCCAATTCGCCGCGCGCGCTGAACCCGGCTTCGTCGAGGTTACGAAATATTTCACCCTTTACCCACAAAGCGTAACGTCCCTGACTGGCCGCACCAACATCTGGCATCTAAAGGAGCGAGGGTGACATCACCAGACCCGACACCGCGCCCGATCGACCACCTTTTGCTCGATGCACAGGCTGATGCACCGGCACTGGTTACGAAGTCGGTAACGCTGCGCTATGCCGACGCTGAAAAGGCGGTGGGCGCTTTGGCACTGGCAATTGCCGACCGTGGATTTCCGGCCGGTGCACGCGTCGCAACCTGGTTGCCCAAAACAATCAAAGCCTGCCTGATGCCGCTGGCGGTTGCCCGGGCAGGACTTGTGCATATTCCCGTCAATCCCGTGCTCCGCCGCGCGCAGGTGGCGCATATTCTGGCCGATAGCGGTGCATCGCTGTTGCTGACCACGCCCGAACGTGCCGCAAGTCTTTTGCAAGGCGATGTTCCCGGTGGGTGCGTGCTGTGGATGGAAAGTGACGCCGTCATCGCGCGCGGATCAAGTGGATTACACCCGCCGTCGTCTGCACATCCTGATTCGCTTGCGGCAATACTTTATACCTCTGGGTCGACAGGACGGCCCAAGGGCGTGATGCTGAGCCATGCGAACTTATGGCTGGGCGCAGTCAGCGTCGCTTATTATCTGAACCTGCACGCCGATGACATAACGCTCGCCTTATTGCCGCTGGGGTTCGATTATGGACAAAGCCAGCTTTTTTCGACGTGGAAAGCAGGCGGGTGCGTTGTCCCGCTGGACTATCTGATGCCGCGCGATGTGGTCAGGGCCGTGGCTGATCACCGGATCACCACGCTCGCCGCAGTGCCGCCCCTGTGGAGTCAGCTGGTCGACAGCGACTGGCGGGACCTGGGTCTGTCAGTCCGTCGTGTGACCAATTCGGGCGGCGCGCTGACACCGTCGCTGATCGCAAAAATGCGGTTCGCATTTCCCGGTGCAGATATATATCCGATGTACGGACTGACCGAAGCGTTCCGGTCAACCTGTCTTTCCCCCGACCTGGTGACTGATCATCCGACATCAATGGGCACAGAAATTCCGTTTGCCGACATCATGCTGATCGATGCGCAGGGCCACGCGTGCGACCGGGGCGAGCTTGTCCACGCCGGACCGCTGGTCGCCAAAGGATATTGGCAGGATGCCGAACGAACAGCCGCGCGGTTCAGGTCGGCGCCCGCCGGATCGCGTTATGGCGGGACAGCGGTCTGGTCCGGCGATACGGTCAGGCGCGATGCCGATGGCCTGCTGTATTTCGTCGGTCGTGATGACGAAATGATCAAGTCTTCGGGCCACCGGATCAGCCCGCTTGAGATCGAGGAGGCGGCCATCGCAAGCGGGGTCGTCAGCCAGGCCGCAGCACATGGCATCGATGACGCGCAATTGGGGCAGGCGATCCGGCTGGTTGTCTGCGGCACAGGCGATGACGCTGCTCTGCGCATCTATCTGAAACGTGAACTCCCCGGTTATATGCAGCCGCGCATAATCGAATGGCGCGATGTTTTGCCGACGAATGCAAATGGCAAAATCGACCGCGCGGCGATAAAATCGGATATGGCGTCATGAAACCACATGGGACCATCCCCCACTGGTTCGACGCCGGACGCATGGCAGCGGTCTGTGCGGCGACGGACATAACCCCTGCATTCGTCTATGATTTCGCAATTGTCAGAGACCGGATTGCCGTTCTGCGCCAGGCATTGCCTGCGGGCGTCGCCATTCATTATGCGATGAAAGCAAACCCGCTGCCGGAAATGGTTGCGGCAATGGTGCCGCTGGTTGACGGAATCGACATTGCGTCGGGGGGCGAGCTGGTCATCGCACGTGGCGGCGGCGCGACGCATATGTCGTTTGCAGGCCCCGGCAAGCGCGATGCAGAGGTCGAAGCCGCCATTGCCGCCGGTGTCACGCTCAACCTTGAATCCGAAGGCGAGGCGGACCGCGCGCTGGCGATTGCCACAAGGCTTGGCTTGTCCCCGAAACTGGCCGTGCGCGTCAATCCCGATTTCTCGCTCAAAGGGTCCGGCATGAAAATGGGGGGCGGTGCGGCAGCATTTGGCGTCGATGCCGAGCGCGTTGCCCCGCTGGTAAAGCGACTGATCACGGCGGGGTCCGACTGGCGCGGGTTTCATATTTTTGCGGGCAGCCAGGCACTTGACAGCCATGCGATCGCAGAGGCTCAGGCAGCGACGGTCGCGCTGGCCGGACGGCTTGCCGACGCGGTGGGTGCGGTGCCGCCGCTCGTGAATATCGGCGGTGGTTTCGGACTTCCCTATTTTGCCAATGAAGCGCCGGTTGATATCAGGATGATCGGCGACAGGCTGGGCCAGGTGCTCGACAAGCGTGGCGCCAGTCTGGACGAAAGCCGCTTCGCTGTCGAACTCGGGCGCTGGCTGGTCGGCGAATGTGGTGTTTATCTGACGCGCGTCGTGGATCGCAAGCAAAGTCGGGGGGAGGTGTTCCTGGTAACCGACGGCGGGCTGCACCACCAGCTGGCGGCAAGCGGCAATTTCGGGACTGTGGTGCGGCGCAATTATCCGATCGCGATCGCCAGTCGTGTCACGTCACCTGCCGAAGAAACCGTGACGGTGGTCGGCTGTCTTTGCACGCCGCTCGACAAGCTGGGGGATCAGGTTGCGCTGCCGCGTGCCGATGTGGGAGATGTCATCGCCGTGTTCATGGCAGGTGCGTATGGCGCAACGGCCAGTCCGGCATCCTTCCTGGGGCATGGTCCGGCACATGAAGTCATCATCGGGAAATAGCTAAACGCTATATTCACCTCTTGTGCGGTAAAGCTGTGATATCCGGGCGTTATGTGCCTTTGCAGGCATGAATTCGTGACGTCATTATGGACAAGAAAAGGTTACCAAGATGCGTAATTCGTCACTTTTGCTGGGGATCTGCTCCGTTGCCATGGCTGTTTCGGGATGCGCCGGGGGGCGTGGCGGTGGCGCCGAGCTGCCGCCCGCAGCCTTTGTCGCATCCACCGATGTCCCGAGCGAGGAATATATCATCGGTCCGCTTGATCAGCTGACGATTTTTGTGTGGCGCAATCCCGAACTGGGCGCAAAGGTTCAGGTGCGGCCCGATGGGCGGATTACGACGCCGCTGATCGCCGATCTGCCTGCTGTCGGCAAGACACCGGCGCAGCTGGCGGCTGACATCACGACCGAACTGAAGCAATATATCAACGCGCCGCGCGTTTCGGTGATCGTGGACAATTTTTCAGGCACGTTTTCGCAACAGGTGCGTATCGTCGGTGCGACGGAAAAGCCGGCCTCCATTCCCTATCGTGCGAACATGACGCTGCTCGACGCGATGATTGCTGTCGGGGGCCTGAGCGAAATGGCGGCGGGGGACCGTGCCCGCCTGATCCGCGCCGACAAGGCGACGGGCAAGCAGAAGGAATTCGCGTTGCGCCTCAACAAGCTTTTGAAGCGCGGCGATTCGAGTGCCAATGTCAGGCTTGAACCCGGTGATGTCATCATCATCCCGTCGAGCATGTTCTGATGAACGGATTATATGACGAACTGCTGGTGGCCCTGCACAGTGTCTGGAAACGACGCTGGCTGGCACTTGGCATCGGGTGGGGGATCGCCCTGCTCGGCTGGCTGGTCGTCAGCTTGATTCCCAACAAATATGAATCGACGGCAAAGCTGCTGGTCCAGGCGTCGACACTGCTGCCCGACAAAGTCGGCATCACGGCCTCCGATCGTCAGCAGGGGGTCGATGCCGTACGCCAGACGCTGACATCGGCCGTCAATCTGGAAAAGGTGGTGCGCGGCACCGACTTGTCCTTGCAGGTCGCCAGTGACCGCGACGTCGCGGATCGGGCCGCTGCGCTCGCAAAATCTGTCAAGGTCGTGGCTGAACAGGATAATCTGTTCAAGATTTCGGCAGAATCGGGCGATTCGAATCTGTCGGATGCCGCCAATGCAAAATTGTCACGCCAGATCGTTCAGAAGATCATCGACCTGTTCGTCGACGGCAGCCTGTCGGGCAGTCGCGTCGAAACCGGGCAAACGTTGAAATTCCTCGATGCCCAGCTCGATCAGCGAGCAAAGCAGCTCGCTGATGCCGAATCGAAACGCGGCGCGTTCGAACAGAAATATCTGTCATTGTTGCCTGGCGCCGGATCGATCGCCGACCGGATTTCGGCAGCGCGCAGCGAAATGGCGCGAATCGACGGCGAGCTGGGATCGGCGCAGGCCAGCCTGTCCGCGGTCAATGGTCAGATGGCCTCCACACCCGCCAGTACGCGTACGGCCGGGGCGATGATCGGCAGCAACGCCGGTGCGCCCGATCCGTCGGCGGGAATTCAGGCGCAGATCGCGCAGGGCCGGGCGCGGGGATGGACTGACCAGCATCCCGACATGATCGCGCTGCGCGAGGAGCTGGGCCGGACTCCGGCAGGCGGCGGTGGCAGTGCCGGACGTCAGGGGCCGGCAATCGTGACGTCCAATCCGATGTATGTCTCTTTACGGTCGATGCAGGCCGAAAAACAGGCTGTCGTCAGTTCGCTTGCCTCACGCAAAGCGCAGATCCAGGGGCAGATCAACGCGGTGCTGGCGCAACAGGCAGCAAACCCCGAAGTGTCAGCCGAACAGACCCGGCTTGAGCGCGATTATCAGGTGCTCAAGACGCAGTATGACAAACTGCTTGCGGATCGCGACGATGTCCGCCTGCGGGGCGACGTCCAGTCGCAAACCGCTTCGGCGAAATTCAGTGTGATCGATCCGCCGTCGGCCCCGAAATCACCGGCGACACCCAATCGTCCGTTGCTGCTGACGCTGGTGCTGCTCGCGGCAATGGGCGGGGGCATCGGTACTGCATTTTCGATGGGTCAGTTGCAGGGGAGCTATGCGACGCCGTCGCGCCTTGCCAAAGCATCGGGGCTTCCGGTGCTGGGGTCTATCCACGAAGTTTTTACCGAGGATCAGCGCAATGACCGGACCCGTAAAATGAAACTTTTCACGGGCGGCGCTGCGGCACTGATTGGCATTTATGCCATGCTGATGATCGTCGAATTTGTTCAGCGCAGCATGGTGGCGTGAGGATATGGGCATGAGCCAGAACATCACGCCGCCTGCGGATTCGTTGCCGACGGGTTCGTTGATCGAGCGCGCGGCCGAGCTTTATGATTTCAAGGCAGCGATCCGGGCACCGGTTCTGGCGCCCGTGGTCGATGCGCCGTCCAGAGCTGTCGTAGTGCCCCGGCCTAAACCGACTCACCCGGCTTTGAGAGAGGCAACGGTCACAGTCGATCGCGACCGTCTTCGTGACGCCGGATTTATCGTGCCCGACACGGCACCGGGACCACTTGCCGAGGAATTTCGGATCGTGAAGCGGCAATTGCTGCTCAACGCCAGTGGTGCGGCGACAGGCAAGCCGCTTGCGCGCGGACGAATGATCCTTGTCTGTTCGGCGCAGCCCAATGACGGCAAGACATTCTGCGCGGTCAATCTGGCGCTCAGCCTTGCGTCCGAACGCGACACCGAGGTGTTGCTGGTCGATGCCGACGTTGCCAAACCCGAAATCCTGTCGACACTGGGGATCGAGGGTGGCCCCGGCCTGATGGATGCGCTCGAAGATCCGTCGATCGACGTCGAACAGCTTGTCATTCATACTGATATTCCCAAGCTGTCGGTGCTGGCGGCAGGGCGACAGGCCAATAACGATACCGAAATGCTTGCGTCCGCGCGGACCAAGGCTGTGCTCGACGGCCTCGCCGACAATCATCCCAGCCGGATCATCATTTTTGATTCGGCGCCCGCGCTTGCGGCATCACCGGCGTCGGTCCTTGCACTCAACGTCGGTCAGGTGATGATGGTCGTCCGTGCAGACCGCACGACAGAATCCGAACTGCGCGATGCGCTCGCGCTGGTCGATGGCTGTCCCAACATCAGTCTTTTGCTCAATGGATCGAGCTATTTCGGAAGCAATCACAGCTTCGGTTCCTATTACGGTCAGGGAGAATGACCATGCGCAGTGCCTTTATTCTTGCCAGCGCGAGCGCGCTGCTGTTCGCGCCCGAGGCGCATGCCGGCAAACGCCAGGTCGACGTGCATCCGTATCTGGAAGTCAGCCAGGCGTTTTTTGCCGACCTTAAAAACGGCGGCGATGTCCTGACCTATACGACATTGACCAGTGGCGTCGACGCGTCGGTGCGGACACGGCGGACCGAAGTGCAGGTGAATTACCGGTACGACTATCGCTTCAGCTGGAACCGCGGAAATGGCGATCAGCAGGTGCACAGCGGAATCGCGCGGGCACGCTATGATGCTATTCCGAATCTGCTGAGCTTTGAGGCCGGTGCGCTGGCGACGCGGACACGCATCGACATTCGCGGTGACGCACCCAATGTGCTGGTCGGCAACCTCGCGAATATCAGCCAGCTTTATTCATTTTATGCCGGGCCGACGATCGCCACGACGGCCGGCGACCTGACGATCGGCGCGAATTACCGTTTCGGCTATACGAAGGTGGAAAGCCGGACACGTGGCCTGTTGCCGGCGGGCCAGCCGCTGCTCGACAGTTTCGATTCAGCGACCAGCCATGTCGCGACCGCCAGCGTCGGCATGGGGTCCGGCGTCCTGCCGTTCGGCTGGACCGTTTCGGGCGGGTATGAACGCGAAGACGCCCGACAGCTCGATCAGCAGTTCGAAAGCAAATTTGCCCGTGCCGATGTCGTCGTCCCGGTGTCGCCCACGGTGGCAGTGGTCGGCGGCGCGGGCTATGAAGACGTCAAGTCGAGCCAGCGTGACGCCCTTCGCGACGGCACCGGCACTCCCGTTCTCGATGGCGATGGCCGGTTTCAGACTGATCCTGCATCGCCGCGCCTGCTCGCCTTCGACTCCAGCGGCTTTATCTGGGATACGGGTGTGTCGTGGCGGCCAAGCCGCAGGACGTCGGCCGAATTCCGTGTCGGCCGGCGTTATGGCGGCATGACTTATGTCGGCAGCTTATCCTATCAGATGAACGATGCGATGGCGTTCCAGGCCGGGCTTTATGACGGGATCCAGACATTCGGACGTCAGTTAAACCAGAGCCTGGCGGCACTGCCGACGCAGTTTACCGTGGCGCGCAATCCGTTCGGCAATCAGGTCGGCGGCTGCGTCTATTCGCTTGCCGGAGGAGGGGGATGCCTTGACGCGGCGCTGCAATCGGTGGCGACGGGCACCTATCGTTCGCGGGGATTGAACGCCGTCTTGACATATCAGCACGGGCCGATGCGTGCCGGGATCGGCGGTGGCTATGCCCAGCGCAGATTCTATGCCCCGCCGAGCGCATTTTTTTCGGCCAATGGCGTGAAGGACGAAAGCTATTTTCTCCAGGCGTTTGTCGCGCGCCAGCTTGACGAGGCATCGAGCGTGGATGCCAGCGTCTATGCCAATCTGTTCGACAGTGGCATATCGGGCGCACCCAACGTGATCGGCACGGGTGCGACGGCGGCTTATTATCGCCGTTTCGGCAATCGCTTTACGGGGACGGCGGCGCTCGGCCTGTATTCGTCGCGGGTTCAGGATGTGGCGTCGAGTCTGACCGGGTCGGCACTGCTTGGCGCGAAATACGAGTTCTAGGGGCAAGACGCATGTATACCGACCATTATGGCCTGACCGCTGCGCCGTTCCAGCTGACGCCCGATGCGCGTTTCTGGTTCGAAAGCGGGACGCACAAAAAGGCCATGGCCTATCTTGGCTATGGCCTTGCACAGAATGAAGGCTTCATCGTTGTCACGGGAGACATCGGCGCGGGCAAGACCACGCTGGTCGGGCACCTGATGGCGTCGATCGATCCGGCGCGGTTGCAGGCGTTCAAGATCGTATCGACGCAGGTGGCGGGCGATGACATGCTGCGCCTTGCCGCGCAGGCGTTCGGTTTGCCGACCGAAGGTGTCGAAAAGGCGCAGTTGCTCGGTCGCATCGAACGCTATCTGTTCGACACCGGGCGCAGTGGTCGACGGACGTTGCTGATCGTCGATGAAGCGCAGAATTTGCATGTCGAGGCGCTTGAAGAATTGCGGATGCTGTCGAACTTTCAGGCAGATGGACAGGCGCTGTTGCAGATATTCCTGCTTGGCCAGCCTGAATTCCGAAACCGGCTGAACGCGTCGCCCTCGCTTGAACAAATGCGTCAGCGCGTGATCGCGACGCATCATCTCGATCCCATGGTGGCCGGCGAGACGCTTCCCTATCTCGAACACCGGATGACGCTTGCGGGGTGGACCGGCAATCCGCAGTTTACCGGCGATGCCGCGCTTGCGCTTCATAACGCCAGCGGGGGCGTCCCGCGCAGGCTGAACATGCTTGCGACGCGAACCTTGCTGATGGGATCGGTTGAGGGCGTCAGCGTGATCGACGACGCGCTGGTCGGCCGGGTTCTGAACGATCTGGGCACTGAAACGCCGAAAGCTGCTGAGGCACCGCGCGATGCGGATCCGGTACCGGCCGCCGATACGCCGGCCACGCTCTCTCCGGCCAGTCTATCTCCGGCCAGTGTCGATGACAGTCGCCTGCTCGACCACGACGCACGTATTGCGATGCTCGAAGCGCAGGGCCAGGAACAGGAAGCGGCCTTGCGCAGGGTTCTGACGCTACTGGTCGACTGGGTGGAACGCGACGAACTGGTGGCGCGCGCGTCTGCCGCCTGATCCGTCGACAAGCGCCGGGTGCCCGGTTAGGAATATATATGCTCAACGCGCTGTCAGTCGATATCGAAGACTGGTTCCATGTCGGCGCGTTTGAAAAAACGATCCGCCGCGAGGACTGGGACACGCTGCCCTGCCGGGTCGAGGCGAACACCGACGCCGTGCTCGCCCTGTTTGCCGCCGCCAATGTGACGGCAACATTTTTCACGCTGGGCTGGGTCGCATCACGCTATCCCGCGCTGATGCGGCGGATCGTGGCGGCAGGACATGAAATCGCCAGCCACGGGTGGGATCATGTGCGGGTCTTTGCCATGACCCCCGCACAATTTGCCGCCGACCTTGATCGCACGCGAAAAACGCTTGAGGACAGCAGTGGCGTTGCCGTGACCGGATACCGCGCGCCAAGCTTTTCCATCGACACGCGGACACCGTGGGCGCATCCGGTTCTGGCCGATGCAGGCTATGCCTATTCGTCCAGCGTCGCGCCTGTGGTGCACGACCATTATGGCTGGCCGGATGCGCCGCGCTTTGCCTTTCGTCCGGTGGCGGGCGCCGACCTGATCGAGCTGCCGGTGACAACGGCGAAATTTGCCGGGCGGACCCTGGCCGCCGGGGGCGGGGGATTTTTCCGGCTTTTGCCTTATGGCTTTTCGCGCTGGGCGTTCAGACAGGTCAATGCCGCGGGCGAGCCGGGGATATTCTATTTTCATCCGTGGGAAATCGATCCCGGTCAGCCGCGGGTACCCGACGCGCCGGTCCGGTCAAAGTTCCGCCATTACACCAATCTTGACATCATGGCCGCAAAGCTGACGCGCATGATGGCAGCCTTCAACTGGGGACGCGTCGACGTGGTTGCGGGGCAGGTTGCAGCACGATGACGACAATCCGGTGCGCGGACCTGGCATCGCCCGCCGATTGCGCGGCGATTGATGCTTTTGTGGATTCACATCCCGGTGCCACGCCGTTTCACCGGCGCGCGTGGGTCGAGGCCGTGACAAGAGGATGCGGACACAAGGGCTATTATCTGATTGCAGGCCAGGAAGGCGGTGCGGGCGTTACGGGCCTTATTCCGTTACACGCAGTGCATTCGATGCTGTTCGGACGGGCGCTGGTCTCAAGCGGCTTTGCCGTGGGTGGCGGCATCCTTGCCACCGACACAGCCTCTGTAGAGGCGCTGGGAGCAGCAGCATGGGCGCTGGCTGGTCAGACGTCCTGCCCGACGCTGGAACTGCGTGGCGGTGCCTTTCCGGCCAATTGGGAGCAGGACAGGACAAGCTACCTCAACTTCGCGCGTGACCTGATGCATGATGATGACGCCGAACTGGGCGCCATTCCGCGCAAACAACGTGCCGAAGTGCGCAAGGCGCTGGGCAATAACCTGACCGTCGAAACTGGCCGATCGGCGGCTGATCGTGCCGCCCATTATGCGGTCTATTCCGAAAGCGTGCGCAATCTGGGGACGCCGGTGTTCCCGCGTTCGCTGTTTCACGCGGTGCTCGATGCTTTTGGTGACGACGCCGACATTCTGACCGTGCGCAGGGGCGGGGTGGCGCTGGCAAGTGTGCTGAGCCTTTATCACCGTGGCACTGTCATGCCCTATTGGGGTGGCGGCACAGCAGCGGCGCGCCCGGCGCGGGCCAATGACATGATGTATTTCGCGCTGATGCGGCATGCGCGCGCACGCGGCTGCACGCGGTTCGATTTCGGGCGGTCGAAGACGGGCACGGGCGCCGCCGCGTTCAAGCATAACTGGGGGTTTGACGCTGTGCCGATGGCTTATGCGAAACGGTCTGAAGGCAAGGCACGAGAGATTAATCCGCTCGATCCACGCTACAGCCGCAAGGTCCGGCTGTGGCAGAAACTGCCGCTTTCCATCGCGAACCTGATCGGTCCGATGATCGCCCGTGGTCTGGGGTGATGGGTGACATAATGTTTCTGGCCCACCGGCTGCCCTATCCGCCGGATCGTGGTGACCGGATACGGTCGTGGCATGTCCTGCAGGCACTGGCCAGGTTCGGACCGGTTCACGTCTGTGCCCTGATCGACGATGCGCGCGACCGGGTGCATGTGCCGATGGTCGAAACGGTGGCCGCCAGTGTGACGGTGGTGCACAGGCGCAAATCAAGGCTGGTGGCGATGGCACAGGCGCTGGCGACGGGACAGTCGGCCTCGGTTGCCGCTTTTGCGGACCGGACGCTGATGGCCGCCGTGCGTGCGCGTCTGAACACTGTCGACACGGTCTATGCGTTTTCCAGTCAGATGGCGGCGTATGTTCCCGATGGTTTTTCGGGCCGTTTCGTCATGGATTTCGTCGATATGGATTCCGCCAAGTTCGCGGCAATGGGCGTTGCCGGGCGCGTGGAAGCAAAGCGGTTGCTGGCATGGGAAGTCACAACGGCAAAACGCGCCAGTGCCGCCCTGTTCGTCAGTGAGGCCGAGGCGGCAGTGTTTACCGCGAAAACGGGACTGGCGGCGCAGGTCATGGGCAACGGAGTCGATCTGGCGCGTTTTGCACCCGTTGCCGTTGCCGCGATCGACACGCCACAGCCGCTGATCCTGTTTACCGGGCAGATGGACTATGCCCCCAATGTCGAGGCCGTGATCAGCTTCGCAAAGATCATATTGCCGGAAATTCAGGCCACTGTTCCCGGTGCGACATTTGCGATCGTCGGGCGCGCACCGACGGCTGCGGTCAGGGCGCTGGCGCGACCGTCGGTCATTGTCACGGGCGACGTGCCCGATACGCGGCCCTGGCTGGCGGCGGCGGCGGTCGTGGTGGCCCCCTTGCGGATTGCCCGCGGGGTTCAGAACAAAGTTCTGGAAGCCATGGCGATGGGCAGGGCCTGTGTCGTGTCGCCGGGTGCCGCACAGGGGCTTGATGTCGTCGCTGGTCGCGATCTGATCATCGCGGCCGATCCGGCGCAGGCGGTCACCGGATTGCTGCGCGATCCGGCGCGGACGGCGGCCATTGGTGCATCTGCGCGCCAGAGGATGGTTGCAACTTATAGCTGGGATGCGCAGCTGGCACCGCTTGCCGGATTTGTCGGACAGTGACTGTTCTCACACGAAAGGCACCGGGTCCGTGGCGCCGGCATCTCTGCGTCCTTTCAGCGACATTATCTGTCATCCTGATCCTGTTCGCCCGGGATGCAGGCGACATGGCGAACCAGTGGTGGAACAGTTCGACCTATGGCCATTGCCTGTTCATCCTGCCGTTGATCGGGTGGCTGGTGTGGCAGCGCCGTCATGAAGTGGCGCAGGTCGAACCCCGCGCATGGCTGCCGGGGCTGGTTGTGGTCGGGGTCGCCGCCTTTGGCTGGCTGATCGGAGAGGCGGCAGGCGTGGCGCTCATCAGACACGCTGCACTGGTCGCAATGGTTCAGGCAGGCATTCTCGCGATCCTTGGCCCGGCCGCAGTGCGGGCGTTGCTGTTTCCGCTGTTCTACCTTGTCTTTCTGGTTCCGTTCGGGGACGAATTCATCCCGGTCATGCAGACGGTTACGGCAAAAATGACAATGAGCCTGCTTCACCTGGCGCAGGTTCCAGCCCATATCGACGGCGTGTTCATCACCATCCGGAATGGCTGGTTCGAAGTGGCACAGGCCTGTGCCGGCGTGAAGTTCCTCGTCGCGATGATCGCCTATGGCACGCTGGTCACCAATGTCTGTTTCCGAAGCGTCTGGCGGCGTGTACTGTTCATGGCACTGTGTTTGGTGGCACCGGTCCTTGCCAATGGCGTGCGCGCATTCGCGACGATTTATGCCGCACATCTGACGTCAGTCGCGGCGGCAACGGGATTTGACCACATCGTCTATGGCTGGTTCTTCTTTGCGTTCGTCATGCTGGTCGTGATGGGCGTTTCGTGGCGCTTTTTTGATCGCAGGATCGGTGATGCATGGCTGCCGGAGATACCACAGGTGGTCGGGCGTCCGCGGTCAGTGATCGCCGTTGCGGTTGGCACGATCGCTGTGGTCCTGCTGCCGCTGTTGTGGAACGGAACCGTCGTTGCGGCGGGGCGCCACCCTTTGCCTGACCAAGTCACTCTGCCCGAAGTTGCGGGCTGGTCGCGTGTGCCAAATGACAGCGGCTATCGCTGGGTGCCGCGCTTCGACGGGGCCGATCACCGGTTGTTCGGCCGATATCGCAATGCCACGGGCCAGGACGTCGACGTCGCGATCGCGCTTTATGGCTGGCAGGCGGAAGGTCGCAAGATCGTCGGTTTCGGGCAGGGTGCAATTGACCCGGACAGCAAATGGGCATGGACATCGGACGCGCCCGCGCCGCATGGCGGCAAAGCGGAACGGATGCTCGCACCGGGTAGGATCGCGCGCGAGGCGATGACCTTTTATGTGCTCGGCAGTGGCGCTACGGGCGATGCCATGACGGTCAAGCTACGGACGTTGCAGGCACGGCTGATGGGTGGTGATCAGGCGGCCGCTGTCGTGATCCTGTCGTCGCAGGGGCCTGACCGGCGGGCGATCGACGCGTTCCTGAACCGTTTCGGGCCGGTCGAGGATCAGGCCCGTCACCTGCTTGCCACTGCGCAGGGACCGTAGAGCATGTGCGGTATCGCAGGAATTTTTCACATTGAAACGGCCAAGCCGGTCGATCCCGCGCGCATCCGTGCAATGACCGATGTCCAGGCGCATCGCGGGCCCGACGGATCGGGTGTGTGGACCGCGCAAGGCATCGGGCTGGGCCATCGCCGTCTGTCGATCATCGATCTTGGTGGTGGCGCGCAGCCGATGGCGAGTGGCGACGGGCAGATTGTCGTCACGTATAATGGCGAAATCTATAATTTCCGCGATGTCCGGCGCGAACTCGAAGCGACCGGTGCGCAGTTTCTGACCAATAGCGATACCGAAGTGCTGATCCACGGCTGGCGGGCGTGGGGTCCGGCGCTGCTGACCCGGCTCAACGGCATGTTCGCCTTTGCACTGTACGACGATGCGATGAAGACGGTGTTGCTGGCACGTGATCGTCTTGGTGTGAAGCCGTTGCACTACACCCGGCTGACCGATGGCAGCATTGCCTTTGCCTCCGAACTCAAGGGGCTGCTGGCCAATCCGGCAGTCCGTCGCGAGGTCAAGTCACAGGCGATCGAGGATTATTTTGCGTTCGGCTATGTGCCAGACGACACCTGCCTTGTCGCCGGTGTCGAGAAACTTCCAGCGGGGTCCTTCCTGCTGTTGAAACGCGGCGGCGCGGTGCCGGCACCCGTGGTCTGGTGGGATGTCGATTTCTCGCACCGGGCGTCGGGATCGCGCATGACGATGGTAGCCGAAATGCAGGAGCGGCTGCGGGCCGCGGTGACGTCGCGGATGGTCGCTGACGTGCCGCTGGGTGCGTTCCTGTCAGGCGGCGTGGATTCATCGGCCGTGGTTGCGCTGATGACAGAAGCGAGCCTGCATCCGGTCCACAGCTGTTCGATCGGTTTTGACCGTGCCGACCATGACGAATCGCGCTATGCGGCGATGATTGCGGAAAAATTCGCGACGGATCACCGGACGCGGACAGTGGCGTCGGATGACTTTGCCGCGATCGACACGCTGGTGAATGCCTTTGATGAACCGTTTGCCGATGCCTCTGCGCTGCCGACGTGGCGGGTGTGTCAGCTTGCGCGCGAAACAGTGACGGTCGCGCTGTCGGGGGACGGGGCGGACGAGGTGTTTGCCGGGTATCGCCGTTACCGGTTTCAGGCGGCGGAAGAGCGGGTGCGCTCGCTCATGCCCGCAGGCCTCAGACGTTCGATGTTCGGTGCGCTGGCCAAGGGGTATCCGAAAGCCGACTGGGCGCCGCAGATGTTTCGCGCCAGATCGACGTTCGAGGCGTTGGCGCGTGATGGCGACGAAGCCTATGCGCTGTCGGTCGGCGTCACAGGTCCGGCACTGCGCGCGACCTTGTTCTCCCCGGCGCTGAAGCGCGACCTGCAGGGGCACCGCGCGGAGGACCGGTATATCGCTGCGATGCGTAATGCCCCGGCCCGCCACCCGCTCGACCGGGCACAATATGCCGACCTGAAGATCTGGCTTCCGGGCGACATACTGACCAAGGTCGACCGTACGAGCATGGCGGTAAGTCTTGAAGCGCGCGAACCCTTGCTTGATCACCGTCTTGTCGAATTCGGTGCGCGCCTGCCGGTGTCGATGCGGCTGCGCGGAGGGACGGGCAAATGGCTGATGAAAAAGGCGTTGCGCGGCATATTGCCCGACGAGATTTTATACCGCCGGAAAATGGGATTCGTCAGCCCGGTCGGATCGTGGTTCCGCGGGCCGCTGTCGGGCGAAGCGCAACGGGTCGCGGCGCGGCTGAACGATACCGGCTGGTTTGCGCCGGACGTGCTGGCCAATGTCGTCAGGGCGCATCAGTCGGGCAAAAGCGATCACGGACGGTTGTTGTGGCAGCTCGTCATGTTCGAAAAATCGATGACACGGCTGTTCGGTCAGTAATCCGCACGCGAAAAGTACAGGCCGTCGGGTGGCGCGTTGAAACCGAGAGCGGCCCGATCCTGCGCATCGAGCGCCGATTTCAGGTCCTGCGCCGTCCATTTTCCCTCTCCCACCAGCGCGAGGCAGCCGACCATCGAGCGGACCTGATGATGCAGAAACGACCGCGCGCTGGCAAATATGCTGATGCGGTCACCGGTGCGACGCACATCGAGCCGGTCGAGGGTGCGCAGCGGGCTGTCAGCCTGACAATGCGCCGATCGGAACGTGGTGAAATCGTGGCAGCCGACCAGATGCTGTGCCGCATCGTGAATCAGGTCGGCATCGAGCGTCGCAGAAATCCGCCAGGCCCGGCCGGCGTCCAGAGTCATCGGAGCACGGCGATTGACGATGCGATATTCATAATGGCGCGCCCGGCACGAAAAGCGCGCATGGAAATCTTCGGACACGGGTTCGCATGCCAGAATCGCCACGGGATGCGGGCGAAGACAGGCGTTAAGCGCTTCCATGAGGCGAAACGGCGTAATCGTGCGGGTAATATCAAGGTGCGCGACCATGCCCAGTGCGTGCACGCCCGCATCAGTGCGCCCGGCCGCGTGGACAGTGACTTGTTCCGGGCAGATTTTTTGCGCTGCATCCTCGATGGCGGCCTGAACGCTGGGGCCATGAGCCTGCCGCTGCCAGCCCATGAACGGACGGCCGTCATATTCCACGACTATCCTGAACCTCATGCCGAAATCCTAATCAAGGCGTGTGCCCGCAGGAATGGCGAAACCGCGCAGCAGATCGGCAGGCGTCATGACGTCGCGTCCGGCGCGCTGGACATGTCGCGGGCGGATCGCCCCGGGATTGCAGGCAATGGTCAGTGCATCATCGATCACCGTGCCGGGACGGGCGCTGCCCGGTGTGATCAGGGCGTCGGCATCGACAATGCGGATCCGTTCGCCAGACTGTTCGAAATAGGCGTTGGGCGCAAATGCGCGGATCTGGCGGACGACCTGCGTCGCGCTGGTCAGAAAATCGAGGCGCGTTTCGGACTTGTCGACTTTTGGTGCATAGATGACACCAGTGTCAGCCTGGGGGATCGGGGGAAACGCCGGCAGGTCGGCCAGCACTTCCATCAGGCGCCGCGCACCGATAATTGACAGCGTTTCGGTCAATTGTCCGATCGTCCGGTCACCGATTGCTGTTTCAACCGTCGCCAGCATTGGTCCGGTATCCAGCCCCGCTGCCATCTGCATGATTGTCACACCGGTCTTTGTGTCGCCTGCCAATATTGCCCGGTGAACGGGTGCCGCCCCCCGCCATCGGGGCAAGAGCGAGGCGTGGACGTTGATGCAGCCATGTTTGGGCGCGTCAAGGATCGCCTGCGGCAAAATCAGGCCATATGCCGCGACGACGGCCATGTCGGCGTTGAGCGCGGCAAACCCGGCCTGTGCATCGGGATGTCGCAGCGACACGGGGGACCGGATCTTTATCCCCAGGGCGTCGGCCCGCATCTGGACAGGGGAGGGCGTCACTGCCTTGCCCCGCCCCGCGCGCCGTGGTGGCTGTGTATAGACCGCACTGATCCGATGCCCCGCAGCGACGAGTGCATCGAGGCTGGGGACGGCGAAATCGGGGGTTCCCATGAAGATGATGCGCATGCGCACTCCGAACGGCTTTTGTTTTGCGCCGTCAAGCCTTAGCAGGTGCAAATGGCATCCCTCGAAATCGAAGCCCTGGCGCAAGCACTCGCCCGGCTGCCGGGCCTGGGGCCGCGATCGGCGCGGCGCGCGGTGCTCTATCTGCTCAAGAAGCGCGAAGGGGCGCTGGTGCCGCTGCTGCGTGCCCTGGAGCGGGTCGATGAACGGCTGGCCGAATGCACGGTGTGCGGGAATGTCGATACGACCAATCCGTGCGGCATCTGCGCCGATCCGCGCCGCGACGACCGGTCGATTGCGGTGGTGGAGGATGTGGCGGACTTGTGGGCGCTGGAACGGTCGCGGCTGTTTCCCGGGCGGTTCCATGTGCTGGGGGGACGGCTTTCCGCACTCGACGGGGTGCGGCCAGAGGATCTGACGATCGATCGCCTTGTCGCGCGCGTGGCGGCGGGCGGCGTCGATGAAGTGGTGCTGGCGATGAACGCGACGCTGGAGGGGCAGACAACAGCGCATTACATCGCCGACCGGCTGGAGACATATCCGATCCGCCTGACACAGCTTGCCCATGGTCTTCCGGTGGGTGGCGAACTTGATTATCTCGACGACGGAACCCTGGCGCAGGCCCTGCGCGCGCGGCGACCGGTCTCTTGACGCAGCGCTATGTGGTTCATACCTGATTGGGGTATGGCAGTTCTGACAATCCTTGAAGCACCGGACCCGTTCCTGCGTCAGAGATCGACCCCCGTTGACGGCGTGGATGACGATCTGCGTGTGCTGGTCGCCGACATGTTCGAAACAATGTACGCCGCGCCGGGAATCGGCCTCGCGGCGGTGCAGGTGGGCGTGCCGAAGCGCGTTCTGGTCATCGATCTGCAGGCGGAAGAGGATGCGGATGGCAAACCGGTCCGAGACCCGCGCGTGTTCATCAATCCGGAGATTGTCGATCCCGCGCCGACAGTGTCGGTCTATAACGAAGGCTGCCTGTCGGTGCCCGACCATTATGCCGACGTCGAACGCCCCGATTCATGCCGGGCACGGTGGACGGACCTTGACGGCAAGCAGCATGACGAACGGATCGAGGGAATGCTGGCGACCTGTTTGCAGCATGAGATGGATCATCTGGAAGGTATTCTTTTCATCGATCATCTCTCTCGGTTGAAGCGCGACATGATCCTGAAGAAACTGGCGAAGTTCAAAAAAGCGGCTTAGCCGGGAATATCCAGCTTCCAGTCCCAGCCGAGCGGGTCGCCATCCATGACATCGACGCCGGCGGCGATGAGGTCGTCGCGGATGCGGTCCGATGTGGCGAAGTCCCTCGCGGCGCGCGCGGCTTTGCGGGTCGAGAGACGGGCTTCGATGTCGGCTTCGGTGACGGTGGCCGAGACGGGGCGGATGCGGAGGTCTATGCGGGTGAGGGTCAGGAGGTTGAGACCGAGGGCGGAGTCCATTTTGATGACGGTGTGATGGCGAAGCGAGTTTGGCAATGTCTCGGAAAGTATATGTTCCAGCATTGTCAAGGCCAGCGGTGTATTCAGGTCGTCGGCGATTGCATCGGCGAAAGTGCTGATCGGTCTATACGCGGCATCATCCGTGGCAAATTGCTTTCCGAAGGGCGCACGTTCGACGGCCATGACCATCCGCTTCAACCGCACAAACGCCGCTGCCAGCCCTTCCCACGTGAATTCCATTTCGCTGCGATAATGCGCTTGCAGGCACATCAGACGGTAGGCGAGGGGGTGGAAACCGCGATCGACGAGCGTTTGCAGGCGCAGGAATTCGCCGCTCGACTTGGACATTTTCCCAGAGTCTTTGCTTTTGGTGCGGTCGATAAGAAAATTATTATGCATCCAGATGCGCGCGCCGCTGTCTGCACTTCCCTCATGCGCCTGATTTTGGGCAATCTCGCACGGGTGGTGGATTTCGCGGTGGTCGATGCCGCCGGTGTGGATGTCGAAGGGGAAGCCGAGCAACGCACGGCTCATCACCGAGCATTCGAGATGCCAGCCCGGTGCCCCGCGGCCCCAGGGTGAGTCCCATTCCATCTGGCGCGTTTCGCCCGGCGGCGTGGTGCGCCAGATCGCGAAATCGGCGGGCGAGCGCTTGCCGGGGACGGGGTCGATGCGGCTTTGCCCGGTATTGGTGTTCGCGCGGGCGAGCGCGCCATAATCGGGGACGCTGGACGTATCGAAATAAAGGCCATTGTCGAGCACATAGCAATGCGTGTCGGCGATCGACTTGGCCCAGTCGATCATCGCGTCGACATAATCCGTCGCGCGCGGATGGTCCGGCTTGCGGATGTTGAGGCGGGCGAGGTCGTTTTCGAAGTCCGCCTGATAAAATCTGGCGATGTCCCACGCTGTCCTGCCCTGTGCCGCGGCGGCCTTTTCCATCTTGTCGTCGCCCGCGTCGGCATCCGACGTCAAATGCCCGACATCGGTGATGTTGATGACGTGTTTCAGGTCATAGCCCTTTAACGTCAGTGCGCGGCCCAGCGTGTCGGCAAAGACATAGGCGCGCATGTTGCCGATGTGCTGATAATTATAGACGGTCGGGCCACAGGTATAGACACGCGCGGTCTTGCCATCGAGCGGGGTGAAGTCTTCGAGCTGGCGAGTCAGGCTGTTGAAGAGGCGGAGAGGTGGGGTGGTCATAGGGTGCGCTTAGCGTGGTGGCGCGCCATGGCAAAGCCTGTCCTGAGCGCCTGCCTTGCAGGCAGTCGAAGGGCCATGTCGTCGGTCCTCAATTGCATTGAGGCCGTCCGAGCCATTTTCGAGTCTGCGCGCAAGCTCCGCTTGCGTGCTGCCGAAAATGGCTGGAGGCCCGACCGGGAATCGAACCCGGGTGCGAGGATTTGCAGTCCTCTACGTCACCACTCCGCCATCGGGCCGGAAAGGATGTGCGCCTCTGCGCGGAGATCGCGGCCAAGTCAATATTATCGATGCTTGGCGCGCGTGCTGCACCGCGATAGAAGCAGGTTCGGCCCCTGCTGTATTGTATGTGCAATACAGTTGTGCGATAATGGAGCATATGACGGACATGACGCCCGACCCCTTCGAACAGATGCGCCATGCAATGGTCGTCAGCCAGCTGCGTCCCGGCGGCGTGACTGACGTGCGTGTGATCGATGCGATGTCGGCCGTGCCCCGCGAAGATTATGTACCGGAACATCGCCGGGCAACGGCTTATGCAGACCGGATGATCGCACTGTCGGGTGGCCGGGGCTTCAATCCGCCGGTGGTCACCGGACGATTGCTGAGCGAGGCGCGAATCGCTGCGGGGGACCGCGTGCTCATCATCGGCTCGGCAACAGGCTATACCGCTGCGGTCGTGGCGATGCTGACCGATATGGTTTCGTCTGTCGATGCAGGCGCCGATATCGCTGGCACCTATGACGTCATCATGATCGACGGTGCGGTTGATCATGTGCCCGAGTCCGTTGTCGGCCATCTGGCGGAGAATGGACGCCTGGTCACGGGAATCGTCGACGCAGGGGTCACGCGCCTTGCGATCGGGCGACGCGGCGGCGGCGGGTTTGGCGTGGTCGCATTCATGGATGCGGACATGACGATCCTGCCTGCCTATGCCCGCCCCCCTGCGTTTGTTTTCTGAAAGACACTGGCATGAAATTCGCCGTCCGGATGCTTCTGCTCGCGTGTACCCTGCCGGTGGCTCTATCGGCACATGCGGGAACACTGCGCGAGGCATTGCAAAAGGCCTATGCCACCAACCCGACTCTGACCGGCGCACGCGCGCAGCAACGCGCAAATGACGAAAACCGACCCATCCAGGCATCACGGTCGCTTCCCGTCGTCAGTGCCACCGGCAATTTCACGGAATTTGTGAAGAGTTCGTCGTCGAGCAGCTTTTCCTCGTCACCCGAACGGCAGATCACTGCGGGCGTCAACGCCACGGTGCCGATTTACCAGGGGGGTGCCGTCAAAAATGCCATTCGCGCGGCCGATGCGCGCATCGATGCCGGTCGTGCGACTCTGCGCGATACCGAGGCGTCCTTGTTTGCGCAGGTCGTCGGCGCCTATATGGACGTCATCCGCGATCAGGCGATCGTGGGGCTACAGCGTGCCAATCTGGGTGTGCTGACGGTCAATCTTGAAGCGACGCGCGACCGGTTTCAGGTCGGTGACCTGACGCGTACCGATGTGGCGCAATCGCAGGCGCGGCAGGCGCTGGCAAAAAGCCAGTATGAAACCGCGCAGGCGAATCTGATTAACAGCCGCGAACAATATATCCGGCTGGTGGGGGAACCCGCCGACAATCTGGAACCGCCGCCGCCTTTGCCCAACCTGCCATCGTCGCCGCAGACAGCGGTTTCGGTCGCGCTCGATCATAATCCCGGGCTGCTGTCGGCACAGCGCCAGCGCGATGCCGCCCGCTTTGATGTCGGCGTGGCACGCGCCGCGCGGATGCCACGGCTCTCTGCGGTCGCAGGCGGATCATATTTCAATTATCTGGATTCGATCAGCAGTGGTGTGCCGGGGGCGTTTCAGAACAGCGGTACCGGCGTGACGGCCGGGCTGAGCGCGACCATTCCCTTGTATCAGGGCGGATTGCCCAGTGCCCAGGTCCGGCAGGCACAGGCGCGCGAATCGCAATCGCTAGAGGGCGTGACCGAAGTCGAACGCAACATCATCGCACAGACCCGTGCGGCCTATGCCAGCTATCAGGCATCGAACGAAGTGATCGTGTCATCGCAAGCCGCAGTCGATGCCAACACCTTGTCACTGGAAGGGGTGCGCGCCGAAAACAGCGTCGGCAACCGCACGATTCTCGACATATTGAATGCCGAACAGGAACTGGTGACGTCGCAGGTGCAACTGGTCACGGCACGACGCAACAGCTATGTCGCGGGCTTTTCGCTGCTCGCGGCGATGGGGCAGGCAGAGGCGCGCGATCTCGGGCTGGACGGCGGGGCGCTGTATGACCCCGTTGCGAATTATAACCGGGTCAGGCACATCATCTGGGACTTTGATGACGACCCCGCACCGGCGCCTGTTGCGACACGAACAGTTGACACACCGCCGCAAACACCGGCAATCATGACGTCAAAGCTGCCGTAACCGGTGGCACGGGGGCAGGTATGAACAACGTGAGCAACGAACCATCGATGGAAGAAATCCTGTCTTCGATCAAACGCATCATTGCAGAGGACAGCGAGACATCGCTGTCGACGCCGCGCACGCGCCGGACCGCGATGGTGCAACCGGTGGCCGATCCTTTGCCCGAATCCAATGAACCGGAGGTGCTTGAGTTGACTGAAACCGTTGCGCCCGAAGCGGCTGTCGAGGAGGTCCCCATGCCTGTTGCTCAAACAAAACCTGCGCTTGTGTCGGACAAGACAGCGGCTGCAAGCCGGTCATCACTGGCGGCCTTGTCGGCGCTGATCGTGAAACCCGAAGTGACGGGCGGTGATACGCTCGAAGGGCTGGTGCGCGAAATGCTGAAACCCATGCTGGCGGACTGGCTCGAATCGCGGCTGCCCGACATCGTCGAGCGGCTGGTGGCGCGTGAGATCAGCCGGATCACCGACCGGGGGTAATGAAGTATTCCCTTCCCTGTCGGGGAGGGGCTAGGGGTGGTTTCGCCAGCGGCGATCATGAGAAACGCCTCTGGAATCGCTCGGCGTTGCCGACACCCACCCCCAACCCCTCCCGGACAGGGAGGGGAGCAGAGTTATTGATGACCGAACTCCCCAAGACATTCGACCCCGCTGCAATCGAAGCGCGCTGGTATGCGCATTGGGAGGCGACGAACGCGTTCCGCCCCGAACGGCCCGATGCGCCGCCGTTCACGATCGTCATGCCGCCGCCCAATGTCACGGGCTCATTGCACATCGGCCATGCCCTTGACGTCACGTTGCAGGACATCCTCGTCCGCCACGCGCGGTTGCAGGGCAAGGACGCGCTGTGGGTCGCGGGAACCGATCATGCCGGCATCGCGACGCAGATGGTGGTCGAGCGGCAGATGATGGAGCGGCAGGAACGCCGCAGCGACTTCACGCGCGAACAATTCATCGAAAAAGTCTGGGACTGGAAAGCCGAAAGCGGCGGGACGATCACGCGGCAATTGCGGCGGCTTGGCGCGAGTTGCGACTGGGCGAACGAACGCTTCACGATGGATGAGGGCTTTTCGAAAGCCGTCATCAAGGTGTTCGTGGATCTGTATAACACCGTGAAACCTGACGGAACGCGTCTGCTTTACCGCGACAAGCGCCTGGTGAACTGGGACCCGGGTCTGAAAACCGCGATCAGCGACCTTGAAGTCGAAACGCGCGAGGTGCCGGGGAAATTCTGGCATTTCAAATATCCGCTGGCCGACGGCAGCGGGCATATCAGCGTCGCGACGACGCGGCCCGAGACGATGCTTGCCGACATGGCGGTCGCGGTGAACCCGTCGGACGAACGCTATACCGCAATGATCGGCAAGATGGTGCGCCTGCCGATTACCGGACGCCTGATCCCGATTGTCGCGGACGAACATGCCGATCCCGAACTCGGATCGGGCGCGGTCAAGATCACGCCGGGACATGATTTCAACGATTTTGAAGTCGGCAAGCGGGCGGGTGCATTACCGATCACGATGTTGAACATGTTCGACCAGAACGCGAAAGTCGTTCAGGTTATTGATGACAGTATTCCTGCTTCGCTTCTTGGGTTGGACCGGCTCGTAGCGCGCGATCGTGTGGTTGAAATACTTGAAAACGAAGGGCTGCTCGAACGCGTCGAGGACCGCATCATTCAGACGCCCTATGGCGACCGCTCGGGGGTGGTGATCGAACCGTGGCTGACCGACCAATGGTATGTCGATGCCAAGACTTTGGCGCGGCCCGCTATCGAGGCGGTGCGCTCAGGTGCGATCAAGGTTGTGCCACAAAGCTGGGAGAAAACATGGTTCCAGTGGCTTGAGAATATCCAGCCGTGGTGTGTGTCAAGGCAGCTTTGGTGGGGGCACCGGATTCCTGTTTGGTATGGAAATGACGGTCAGTGCTATGTTGCCGAGGATGAAGCCGGGGCACAGGCGCTGGCGGGTGAGGGTGTTGCGCTGACGCAGGACAACGACGTCCTCGATACATGGTTCTCGTCGGCGCTGTGGCCGTTCGGGACGCTGGGGTGGCCGGATGCTTCCCACCCCTCTCCTGAAGGGGAGGGGCTTAGTCTGCTCGCCAGACATTACCCCAATGACGTCCTCATTTCGGGCTTTGACATATTGTTCTTCTGGGACGCCCGCATGGCGATGCAGGGTTTGCACTTCTTGAAAGACGTGCCGTGGAAGACATTGTATCTCCACGGACTTGTCCGCGCGCCCGATGGCTCGAAAATGTCGAAGTCGAAGGGCAACGCCGTCGATCCGCTCGGCCTGATCGACAAATATGGCGCCGACGCGCTGCGCTTCACGCTCGCTGCGATGGAGAGCCAGGGGCGCGACATCAAGCTCGATGAGAAACGCGTCGAGGGGTACCGCAACTTCGCCACCAAATTATGGAACGCTGCGCGATTTTTGCAGGGCAATGGGGTGGGCGCGTCGACGTCGGTTGCGGCGCCGGATGCGACACTCGCTGTCAACAAATGGATCATTGGCGAAGTCGTCGAAACGCTGGCGAAACTCGATCAGGCGATTGCCGACCTGCGCTATGACGCGATGGCCGACGCGATCTATCATTTCGCGTGGGGCACGTATTGCGACTGGTATATCGAACTGGTGAAGGGCGCGTTCGATAATGAAACGCGTAGCGTCGCGGGCTGGGCATTCGACCAGATACTGGTGATGCTCCACCCGTTCATGCCGTTCATCACCGAGGAATTGTGGGCGAGTATTGGTGCCCGGGGCGGGAATCTGATGATCCATGCGCAGTGGCCGGCACCGGAGGCATCGGTCAATGTGGAGGCTAAGGCGGAGATCGAATTTTTGATAACTGCCGTTGATGCCATTCGCAGTCAGCGTTTGGAAACGGGCTTTCGGCCCGGGGACATCATCCCGGTTAGTCTGACGTCGGCAACCGACCAACAGCTTGGCTTGTTAAATCGCAATGCCGCTTCGCTGCGTAGGCTCGCGCGCGTCGAACCGGCGTCTATCCAAGTGACTTCACACGATCATGGCCACAGTTGGTCGGTTGGCGCAGCAGACGCCTATCGCTTGGTCGATAACATCGAACAAACAGGGTTCGTAACGGCACAATTAGGCGTGGGAGAACTTACGCTTTTCGCTTTTACTCAAGGGTTTATCGACCTCGACGCCGAACGCGGCCGCCTTACAAAATCGGCCGAGGCTGCCGAAAAGGAAGCCGCGTCACTCGCCGCGCGCCTCAACAACCTGGCCTTCGTCGAAAAGGCGAAACCCGAAGCGGTCGAGAAAGCCCGCGCCGACCATGCCGAGAAATCCGCCGAGGCCGAACGCCTGCGTGCGGCGCTGGCGCGGCTGGGTTAAGTGGCGAGCACCCCGAAAAAGCGCGACCTGACCAGCGGGCCGATCACGCGCACGCTGGTCGCGTTTGCGTTGCCGACGTTGGGCGCGAACATTCTCCAGTCGCTCAACGGATCGGTCAACGCGATCTGGATCGGACGGATATTGGGCGAAAATGCGCTTGCCGCAACGTCGAATTCGAACCTAATCCTGTTCCTCATGCTGGCTGCGGTCATCGGGTTCGGCGTCGCCTCGACGATCCTGATCGGGCAGAATTATGGCCGCCGCGATGTCGATGCGGTGCGGCGTATCGTCGGCAGCGCTGCAGGGCTGTTCCTGGCGCTGTCAGTGGTCATTGCGGTGGTCGGTTATGTCGAGACACCGGCGCTGCTCAGGCTGCTTGCGACGCCACCGGAAGCGATGCCGCTCGCACTGGCCTATTTGCGGGTCATATTTATGGCCGCACCGGCCATTTTCATCGTGACATTGCTTGGCATGAGTTTGCGGGGCACGGGCGATTCGGTCACGCCGCTGATCTGGATGATTGTCAGTGTCATGATTGACATCGGCATGAATCCGGTGCTGATGACAGGGATGGGCCCTTTTCCGGCAATGGGCATATCCGGGTCGGCGACAGCGACGGCGCTGGCGAGCTATGCGACGATGACCGGCATGCTGGTCCATGTTTACGGACGTGACCTGCCGATCCGGTTGAAGGGTGCCGAACTGCGCTACCTGATCCCCGATCCGGCGCTGCTCCGCGTGATCGTGGCCAAGGGGGTGCCAATGATGGTGCAGATGTTCGTCATGTCGCTGTCCGCACTGGTGATGATCGGGCTGATCAACCGCGAAGGTGTCGTGACGACGGCGGCCTATGGCGTCACGTCGACCTTGTGGACTTATATCTCGATGCCGGCGATGGCTGTGGGGACGGCAGTCAGCGCGATGGTTGCCCAGAATATCGGCGCGAACCGGTGGGACCGCGAGGCGCAGATTACGCGGTCTGGCATCATGTTCAGCCTGTCGGTGACGACGTCGATGGTCATTCTGCTGGCGCTGGTCGACCGGCAGGCGCTTGGCTTGTTCCTGAGCGCCGAGTCGCCGTCCTTGCCGGTCGCGCGCCATATCCAGCTGCTGGCGACGTGGAGTTTCATCATGTTCGGCGTGACCTTCACATTGTTCGGGACAGTGCGTGCCAACGGCGCGGTGTGGCCTGCGGTGATCATCCTTGTCGGCACGCTCATTCCGTTCCGGCTTGGTATCGCGGTTTTTCTGCGGCAATGGCTGGGTGCCGATGCAATCTGGCTGAGTTTTCCGGTCAGTTCGTTCGCGACGATGCTGCTGGCGATTGCCTATTACCGCCATGGCAACTGGCGCAGGGCGGGATTGCTGACCCCGCGGCATGCCGGACCCTTGCATGCCGGCGCCTGAAAGGGTTTAACGCGGGCCATGTCGATGTTTCCCGCCCTCCGCCTTCGTCGCACCCGTTCTTCGGCATGGAGCCGTGCACTGGTCGGTGAAACGCATCTGGCGCCCGCACATCTGATCTGGCCATTGTTCGTGACGGGCGGGCAGGGCGTTGTGGAACCGATATCGAGCCTGCCCGGCGTATCGCGCTGGTCGGTCGACGGGATTGTCGACCGGGCGAAGGAAGCACGCGATCTGGGGATCGGCGTCGTCGCCCTGTTCCCGAATACGCCGCGTGATTTGCGCACTGAGGATGGCCGGGAAGCGCGCAATCCGGACAATCTGATGTGTCAGGCAATCCGTGCGATCAAACAGCACGCCCCCGAAATCGGCGTGCTAACCGACGTCGCGCTCGATCCCTATACGTTGCATGGCCATGACGGCCTGGTCGATCATGCTGGTTATGTGATCAATGACGCGACGTCCGCGGTGCTCATGGCGCAGGCAATCAATCAGGCCAATGCAGGCGCAGACATCATCGCGCCGAGTGACATGATGGACGGGCGCGTGGGTGCGATCCGTGATGCGCTGGAGGAAAACAACCATCCCAATGTCCAGATCATGGCCTATGCCGCCAAATATGCGAGTGCCTTTTACGGTCCGTTTCGTGATGCTGTCGGCTCCGGTGGCTTGCTGAAAGGGGACAAGAAAACCTATCAGATGGACCCGGCCAACGCCGAAGAAGCATTGCGCGAAGTCGAACTCGACCTTTCGGAAGGTGCTGACACGATCATGGTCAAGCCCGGCTTGCCCTATCTTGATATCATTTACCGCGTAAAAGAACGCTTTGAAGTGCCTGTTTTTGCTTATCAGGTTTCGGGTGAATATGCGATGATCGAGGCAGCGGCGGCGGCAGGCGCGGGGGATCGTGACGCGATGATACTCGAAACGCTGCTGGCGTTGCGCCGCGCCGGATGTTCGGGCGTGCTGACCTATCATGCGGCGCATGCGGCGCGCCTGCTTGCGCGATGATCGAGACGGACCGGTTAATCCTGCGCAACTGGTGCGATGCCGATGCCATGCCCTACCACGCAATGTTTCAGGACAGCCGGGTCATGGCTTATCTCGGGTCACCGCAAACATATGAAATGGTGCAGGCAGAAGTGGCGGATTCCACAGAAAAAATCAGTGCGGACAGCTATGGTTTCTGGGCCGTCGAACATCGCGCGGATCAACGTTTCATCGGTTTTTGCGGGCTACAGTCGGGGCCTGCGGGCACACCGATTGCCGGCCTGCCCGAAATCGGCTGGCGACTGGCGCATGATTATTGGGGGCAGGGCTATGCCCGTGAAGCGTCCGAAGCCAGCCTGGCCTGGGCCTGGGCCAACCTGCCCGATGACGAGATCTGGGCGACGACAGTCGCTGCAAACCGGCGGAGCTGGGGCCTGATGGAACGGATCGGCATGTCACGGCAGGCGCACCTTGATTTCGACCACCCGGCGCTGGACAACGAAAGCCCCTTGCGTCGCCAGATTACATATTCGATCGCGCGTCGATGACTTTGATGTCGTTCAGGGGACATACCCCCGTCATCGACACCACTGCCTTCATCGCGCCGGGGTGTCAGATCATCGGCGATGTCGCGATCGGCGCAGAGTCAAGTATCTGGTATAATTGCGTGCTTCGCGCCGATGTCAATCACATCCATATCGGGGCACGAAGCAATATTCAGGACGGTACCGTCATTCATGTTGATTCACCCCGCGATGGCGGCAAAGGCTTGCCCACCGTCATCGGTGATGATGTCCTGATCGGCCATATGGTCATGTTGCATGGCAGTGTTTTGCATGACCGCGCTTTTGTCGGCCTCGGCAGTGTCGTGATGGATGGCTGTACGATCGAATCGGACGGCATGCTTGCGGCGGGGTCGATGCTGACGCCCGGCAAAGTGATCCGGTCGGGCGAACTCTGGATGGGGCGTCCCGCCAGAAAGCTCCGCGACATGACCATGCAGGACATTGCGTCCAACCAGGCGGGCGTGGCGCATTATGTTGCGCTGGCCAAGGCGCACCGGGCAGCACTTAATTGCTGAACGAAGCCAGCTTTGCCGTTTGCCGGGCGACGATCGCTTCGGCCTCTGCCTGAGCCGTCTGGAGTTCGATAAGGCTGGCGGGATCGTCCGCGGGTTTCAGAATTTCGGCTTGCGCTATGGCAAGCGTATCGATCTGCGCCAATGCCGTGGCACTGCGCTGACGCGCGATTTCCAGGGCGGAACGGACAAGTTCGGCCGCAACCCAAGCTTCGCTGCCGGGCGATGCCGCCTGTCCCGCGCGCAACGCCGGGGCACCTGATGTCGCGGTTTTGTTGAAGTCGTCGTCCCCGGCATGCACTTCGGACATCAGGGTCGACAGCTTTGCTGCGAATGCTGCATCAATTTTGCGCGTGGCCTGAACCGGCATTGGCGAGGGCGTGGTCAATAATGTTTCGCTGGCACGCGTTTCATTTGCGCGGGGCGCCAGTGACGGCGGATTCGCCACAGTCGTACAGGCGCCTAGGGCAAGGCACGCAATGGTGGTCCGGATCAGTGTCATCGTGCCGATATCCCTACCGCCGCCGCTGCCGTGCCGCAACAGGGTTGCACTCAGCCAAGCTTGGCCCTAGTGGCAACGCATCACGCGCCCGTAGCTCAGCTGGATAGAGCATCAGACTACGAATCTGAGGGTCGGACGTTCGAATCGTTCCGGGCGCGCCAATATTTTCAATGACTTAGTACAAGCAGGCCAATGGTATTCATATCGAATATCCGCGTCATGCAGCAGCAGCGCGTCGGTCCTTGAGTTCCGCATTCAGCATTTCAGCAAGCAGAAACGCCAGTTCGAGCGACTGCGCCGCATTCAGGCGCGGGTCGCAATGCGTGTGATAGCGGTCACCCAGGCTCATTTCAGTCACGTCGACGGCGCCGCCCGTGCATTCGGTGACATTCTGGCCCGTCATTTCGATGTGAATGCCGCCGCCATAGGTTCCTTCGGCGCGGTGAACCGCAAAAAATCCTCGGGTTTCAGCCAGAATACGCTCAAATGGTCGTGTCTTATACCCGGTATTGCCTGCTTTGATGACATTGCCATGCATGGGATCACATGACCAGATTACCGGATGTCCTTCACGCTTTACGGCGCGGACAAGCGCGGGAAGGCCAGTTTCAATCTTGTCATGACCATAGCGCGTGATCAGTGTCATGCGACCGGGTGCCCGTGCCGGATTGAGCGTATCGAGCAGGCGCAGCAAGACGTCGGGCGTAAGGCTGGGCCCGACCTTGACGCCGATCGGATTGCCGATGCCGCGGAGGAAATCGACATGCGCCGATCCTTCGAAACGCGTCCGGTCGCCAATCCACAGAAAATGTGCCGATGTGTCGTACCAGTCACCGGTCAGCGAGTCCTGCCGCGTCAATGCCTGCTCATAGGGAAGCAACAAAGCCTCGTGACTGGTATAGAATTGCGTGCCCTTCAATTGCGGCACCGTGTCGGGATTGATCCCGCACGCATTCATGAAATCAAGCGCCTCTCCGATGCGATCGGCAAGGTCACGATATTGTTTCGTCCACGGCGACCGGCCCATGAAGTCGTGAGTCCAGGCATGGACCTGATGCAGATTGGCATAGCCACCGCCCGAAAAGGCGCGGAGCAGATTAAGCGTCGCTGCTGACTGATTGTAAGCCTGGACCATGCGCTGCGGATCAGGCGCACGGCCCACGGCATCGAACGCAATATCGTTGATGATGTCGCCACGATAGGAGGGCAGTTCAACGCCATCGATCGTTTCCGTGTCGGAACTGCGCGGTTTGGCAAATTGTCCTGCCATGCGGCCCAGCTTGACCGTGGGCAGCTTCGACGCAAAGGTCAGGACGACCGCCATCTGAAGCAGGACGCGGAAGGTGTCGCGGATATTGTTCGGATGGAATTCGGCAAAGCTTTCCGCGCAGTCGCCGCCCTGAAGCAAAAATGCCTCGCCCCGCGCGACCCGCGCCAGATCAACCGTCAGGTCCCGGGCTTCGCCGGCAAATACCAGCGGCGGGAAATTGCCAAGCGTCGCCGTCGCCCGGTCAAGCGCGTCTGTATCAGGGTAGGTTGGGAGCTGGAGCGCTTTATGTCCGGTCCAGCTCGCGGGTGTCCATTTGCTTGCCATATCGATGCTGCATTGCGGGAAGCGCGCGTAAATTGCAACGGTTACGGCTGACATGCGGTGGCGGGCAGGCGGACGTCAGGCAGGAATCCAGTTGCCGTGGAAACCGGGGGGAATATGATGCGGTATGGTAATCGTCGCCTGCGGGGCGCCATCAAAATTCTGGGCGTCCAGAATGACGAGATCCGTCGTATCAGTTGCGATATCGATGACAAAGCCGATCAACCATCCTTCGTCCTCTTGTGCACCGCGCGGTACAAACACGAATTCTCCCGGAAAACGCGTCTCGCCAAAATCATGGGTCTGCTTTGTACCCGCATCAAGGTCATGCTTGAACAGACGGTGATCCGAAAATGCGTGGGGCGTCGCAATTTCGGGTAACGCCATCGTATAGGCATAGCGATAGCGCTGACCGATGCGCCGCTCGTCGGGCCGGGGAAATTCCTGACGCGTGGTGTCAATTATGGTCCGGGTGACGGTACGGGCAACCTTGTCGATCGTCCATCGCTCGAATGGCTTCACGGTCGATTCAGGGCCAAGCAGACTGTTCGCGAACATATGATCATGCGCTGCGACGTCGACGATCACTGTGCCGTCGGCTGTTTCATAGGCGTTGCAGGGGTGGAAAACATACGCCGGATCGACATCGCACCAGATGATATCGGTCTGCGTGCCCTCACGCGGGAGCAGGCCGACGCGTGCCTTGTGGTCCGGGTTCCAGACATAAGGAAAGGAGTGCCCCGCGATCATGGTTTTCATCGAAAATGTGACGGGCAAGTCGAATATGAGAATGTAATTTGCAGTGATTGCGCAGTCATGGATGCTGGGGCCGTGCTCGACTGTGACGGGTTCCTCGCGGCGCACCTTGCCGCTCTTGTCGATGACGACGTGACGGATCAGCGTGGGCTGTTCGGCATCGTAACAAATGGCATGCATCTCTCCGGTCAGCGGGTCGAGATGCGGATGCGCTGTGAACGATCCCCCGAGCGTGCCGCCGAACGGATCATGCGCGATTGTGTTCAGGTCTTCGTCGATCCGCACGGGGTTGCCGCCAGCTTCGACCAATGCCCATGTCGTGCCGGCATGGCCAAGGATATTGGTGTTGACCGTGTCGCTGCGTCTGCGCGGGCCGGGGACAGGGGGCTCGCCCAGCGCCGCACTGACCGCATTCGACCGGATCCAGCGATTGCGATACCACAGCGCCTTGCCGCCCTTGAGACGGACACCGTGAACCATGCCGTCGCCGACAAACCAGTGATATGCCGCCGGATTGGGCGGCGTCACCGGATTCGGCCCGATCCGAACATACCGGCCATCAAGGTCCGGGGGAATTGTCCCGGTAACTTTCAGATCGGTCAGCGTGTGTTCGCCCGTCATCGGCGTGTGGATGCCGGTCAGAAACGGGTGCGGCGCGTCAAGCGGTTCCAGTCGTTTGCGGTTATACGCTGCGATATTGTCCACGCCTTTGCCAACCGCATTTTGCATCGATTTCTTGAGGACGCTGGCCATAACTGGTCTCCGGACAGTGGAACCTGATGTCAACGCCTGGTTTTTGCGGCGAGTTCCGACACCGCTGCACGATATTCGCGTTCGAGGCGATCGACCCGGTCGGCAATTGTTTCAACGTCTGTCACGGACCCGATACCCTGTCCCGATCCCCAGATGTCGCGCCAGGCCTTTGCCGAAGGGGCGTTTTCACCTTGTCCGAAATTCATTGTTTTATATTCGCCCTTGGGCAGATTGTCGGGATCAAGCCCCGCAGCTTCGATCGAGCTGCGAAGATAATTGCCGTGAACACCCGTAAACAGATCCGAATACACAATGTCCTGCGCCTGGCCATCAACGATGCCCTGTTTGTAAGCGGCGTCGGCATTGGCTTCGGTCGTCGCGATAAATGCCGACCCGATATAAGCAAGGTCGGCACCGCAGGCTTGCGCGGCAAGGATCGAATGACCGTTCGCAATAGCACCTGACAGGGCCACCGGACCATCGAACCACTGACGAATCTCACTCACCAGCGCGAACGGCGATTGCGTGCCCGCGTGGCCACCGGCACCCGCCGCAACCGGGATCAGGCCGTCAGCACCTTTTTCAATGGCTTTCCGGGAAAAGCGGTCATTGATGACATCATGCAGCACAATGCCGCCCCAGTCATGCACAGCCGTATTCAAATCCTCACGCGCGCCCAGCGACGTGATCGTGATGGGAACCTGCCATTTTGCACATGTCGCAATATCCGCCTCCAGCCGGTCGTTGGACTTGTGGACAATCTGATTGACGGCATAAGGCGCAGCAGGACGGTCGGGATACGCACGATTATGGTCGGAAAGTTCTTCGGTTATCCGGTGCAGCCATTCGTCGAGCAGACCCTGCGGACGCGCATTCAATGCCGGAAAAGACCCGACGATCCCGGCTTTGCACTGCGCAATGACCAGATCGGGACCGGATACAATGAAAAGCGGCGATCCGATGACCGGAAGGCGCAGCGTGTCGAATATTGTCGGAAGTGCCATAAGGACTATGCTTTAACGCAAGGAAAACCGCGCGCAAGTGGCGGAAAAGCGACGTTACGGAAAGCTTATGGTTTGCAGGATATCGCCAAAGATCACTTGCTTCATGGCACATCCCTGGCAACAAGGCATGTCGACAAACACCCTCTCCGCCTCGTCAGCGGCTCCATATATTTAACATAATAGATATTATCGGACATAATGACAGAATCGCTCCAGACCCCCCTCATGCGAATTTGCGAGATCGTCGAACGGCTGCGCGATCCTGTCAGTGGATGTGACTGGGATCGGGTGCAGAGCTTTGCGACGATTGCACCCTATACGATCGAAGAAGCCTATGAAGTTGCTGACGCAATCACTCGCCATGACATTGATGGCCTGAAGGAGGAATTGGGTGACCTGCTGTTTCAGCTTATTCTTCACGCCCGCATTGCCGAGCAGGCCGGACAATTTTCGCTTGACGATGTCGCGACGGCCATTGCCGATAAAATGGAACGTCGTCACCCGCATATTTTCGGCGATGCGCCTGTCCGGCCCGATTGGGAAACAATGAAAGCCGGCGAGAGAGCGGGTCGCAAGTCCGCGCAAAGGCCAAGCGCGCTTGATGACGTTGCGCTGGCGCTGCCCGCGCTGATGCGGGCGGAAAAGCTTCAGAAACGCGCCGCGCGGACGGGTTTCGACTGGCCCGATGCCAACGGACCACGCGCCAAGATTATCGAAGAAATCGAAGAAATCGCGACCGCCGACACTGACGATGCCCGTGAAGATGAAGTCGGTGATCTACTCTTTGCGGTTGTAAACTTCGCGCGTCACCTAAAGATTGATCCTGAAGTGGCATTGCGGCGCGCCAATGCCAAGTTCGAACGCCGGTTCCGTGCCATCGAAGTCACCGACGGTTTTGTTCAGATGACACTCGATGAAAAAGAAGCATTGTGGACCGCAGCGAAAATGGCTCAGCGCGACTGATAGCGGGCGAAATCAGCATCGCTGAGGCGCACGTCGATCGTGAGGACATCGTCGCCCTCGCCGCGTTCTGCTTCCACGCTGCCGTGTGCATGAAGCCATGCGCGGCGGCCGCCGTCCGTCGTCGCAAGGGTGATGTGGCGAAGCCGGCGGGCAATCGTCAGCCGCTGTCCGACAAGATCGTTCATCGTCTCGATCCCAAGCCCCGTGACGGCAGAAATCGGCACGACATCGTCCCGCCGCACGGCCTCTGCGAACATCGCGTTGCGCTGATCCTCGTCAAGCAGATCGATCTTGTTCCAGATTTCGATCATTGCCTTCTGATTGGCGGCACCGGTCACGCCAAGATCGGTCAGGACTTTTACCACGTCGCTAGCCTGTGCATCGCTGTCCGCATGTGAAACGTCGCGTACATGAAGGATCAGGTCTGCCGACATGACTTCCTCCAGCGTCGCGCGGAATGCGGCGACAAGCTGCGTCGGCAAATCGGAAATGAACCCCACGGTATCCGACAAAATCACTTTGGGGAGGCCCGGCAGGCAAATCTCACGCATCGTCGGGTCAAGAGTTGCGAACAGCAAGTCTTCGGCCATGACGTCACTGCCCGTCAGCCGATTGAACAGCGTCGATTTTCCCGCGTTGGTATAGCCGACCAGAGCCACCACGGGCCAGGGTGCGCGCTTGCGTCTTTCGCGGTGAAGGCCGCGCGTCCGGACGACCTGATCAAGGTCGCGGCGCAGCTTGGCCATGCGGTCGCGGATCAGGCGTCTGTCGGCTTCGATCTGCGTCTCTCCAGGCCCGCCGAGGAACCCGAATCCGCCGCGCTGCCGCTCCAGATGGGTCCAGCTGCGCACCAGACGCCCGGCCTGATAATCAAGATGCGCGAGTTCGACCTGCAACCGCCCCTCGGCACTTGCGGCCCGCTCGCCGAATATCTCAAGGATCAGTCCGGTCCGGTCGATGACCTTGGCCTTGGTTTCGGTTTCAAGATTGCGTTGCTGGATCGGGGTCAGCGCACCGTCAACGATGAGCAGTTCGGCATCGTGCGCGCGCAGCCGTGCAGCAATGGCTTCGATCTGGCCACTGCCGAACAGGGTGGCGGCTTTCGGAACCCGGACATGCGGTGCAACGCCATCGACCACGACGATCCCGATGGCCTCGGCAAGTCCCGCCGCTTCGGCCAGGCGCGCATCGCTATTTCGCGCGTCGCCGTTGCGAAGGCCACCCGAACGACGATCCGGATGAACGACGACCGCGCGCGCGCCGCGGCTCAGATCCTCTTCGCGCTGAAGTTCGAACCCGCTCAAGACGCGACGCTATTGTCCATCGTCGGTTCCTTCTTCGGCGAGGTTAAGCGGGTGCGCGGGCTGCACCGTCGATACGGCATGTTTGTAGACCAGTTGCACCATGCCGTCGCGCTGCAGCAGCATGCAGAACAGGTCATAGGCCGCAATTTCCCCTTGCAGCATGACTCCGTTGACAAGGAACATCGTCACGGGATTATTCTGGCGACGGACTGCTGTCAGGAAAATATCCTGTAACTGCTTTGGCTTGCTGGTATCTTCTGCGAACGCAGCTGCAACCGGGGCCAGATCGAGCGGATTTGCCGGCATGACCGTTGAAATCGCATGTTTGTAAATCAGCTGCGACTGGCCATCACGGCGAAGCAGGACTGAAAAATTGTCGAACCAGGTGATGATTCCCTGAAGCTTGACGCCTTTTACCAGAAACATGGTCACGGGCGTTTTGGCTTTACGCAGTGAATTCAGGAACAAATCCTGTAGGTTATTGGGCTTGTCGGCCATGGCGTTGCCTTTTGATTTTGGCGGATTCGTAGGTCCGCTGGTTGAGTCGCTCATGCGACTTGTGACTTTCGATAATGCCAAACTGCCGAATACGAAAGCGTTAGTCGTCGCCGTCCTTGATTTCGGTGATGCCAAGAATCTTGAGCTTGCGGTGCAATGCCGACCGTTCCATGCCTATAAACGTCGCCGTACGCGAAATATTCCCCGAAAAACGACGAATTTGAACGCGCAGATATTCGCGTTCGAATGTTTCGCGGGCTTCGCGCAACGGCGCACCCATGACGGCGCTCGTCCCCTCCCCATGCCCCACGACCGGATTGCCGAGCACTTCGGGCGGCAAAAGATCGACATCGATTCGTCCGAGCCGGTCACCGGGCGCGAGAATCATCGTGCGTTCGACGATGTTGCGAAGCTGGCGCACGTTGCCCGGCCAGTCATAGGCTTGCAGTGCGGCAATCGCATCAGGCGCGATTTCAGGCGTGCCGACCCGGCGTTCCGCTGCGTAACGCGCCAGAAAATGTTCGACAAGTGGCGGAATATCCTCTCGCCGTTCCGCGAGCGGCGGCAAATGCACCGGGACGACGTTCAGCCGGTAATACAGGTCTTCGCGAAATCGCCCCGCAGCAATCTCGTCCGCCAGGATGCGCGATGTGGCCGATATCACACGGACGTCGACACGCACCGTCCGGCTTCCCCCGACCCGCACGAAACTCTGTTCGGTCAGGACGCGCAAAATCTTGGCCTGTGCCGTCACGGGCATGTCGGCAATCTCGTCGAGGAACAAGGTGCCGCCATGCGCCTGCTCCAGCAAGCCCGGACGCACGAGATTGGCCCCCTCCTCAACGCCGAACAGCTCTTCTTCGACACGTTCGGGCTCCATCCGTGCGGCACTGACCACGACAAAGGGGGCCGCAGTGCGGTTCGACCAGTTGTGCAGCAGGCGCGCCGCAACTTCCTTGCCCACGCCGGCCGGTCCGGTGATCAGGACACGGCTTCCCGTCCCGGCAACACGCTTGAGCGTCGCGCGCACGGCGTTGATGCTGCTTGAAACTCCGTTGAGTTCGTCGTCACCGCCGCTGCGCGCCTTGAGCACTTCGTTTTCCCGACGCAGACGCTGTGTTTCGGTCGCGCGTTCGACCAGCAGGATGAGCCGTTCCGCCTCGAACGGTTTTTCAATGAAATCAACGGCACCACGGCGAATCGCTGCAACAGCGGTGTCAATGCTGCCATGTCCCGAAATGACGAGGACCGGCAATGACGGATCCTGCGCCTTCAGCACGTCGAGCAGGTCAAGGCCATCGAGCTTTGACCCCTGCAGCCACACGTCAAGCAGCACAAGGCTGGGCCGCCGTTCCGCAATCGCTGCAATCGCGGCATCGCTGTCGGCTGCGGTACGCGCCGTATAGCCCTCATCCTCCAGCACACCGGCGACCAGGTCGCGGATGTCGCGTTCATCATCAACGACCAATATGTCGAGTGCCATCAGAGATTTCCTGTCCGGGCAAGTTCGGCCGGCATCGGCTCGTCGGCCATAGTCTCTCCCCCGCCGGCAAGCGGCGCCAGCAAGGCCGGGTCAAAACACAGGGTGACAATGGTCCCGCCGCCGGGTCGATCCGAAAATGTCATTATGCCAAGATGTTCCTCGATAATTTTCTTGACGATTGCGAGGCCAAGCCCTGTGCCGCGTTCGCGCGTCGTCATATAAGGCTCGACAATACGATCGCGGTCTGCGGGCAATCCAACCCCGTTGTCGGCCACGGCAATGGTCACTTTGCCATCACTCGCCTCGACAATCACGATCTGAATATGTCCGCCGCCGTCTGCGTCCACCGGTGGCTGGACAATGGCTTCGACGGCATTTTTCACGATATTGGTCAGTGCCTGACCCAGTTGCCGCCGGTCACAGATCATCAGCAGCGGTGCGTCCGGGGCATCGAGCGAAAATGTGATTGCCGGATGCGCCACTTCATGCAGGAACAGCGCCTGCCGTGCGATGTCGACCAGATATTCTTCGCGGAATACCGGTTTGGGCATCCGCGCAAAGGACGAAAACTCGTCGACCATGCGGCGCAGGTCGCCAACCTGCCGGACGATGGTGTCGGTCAGCCGTTCAAACGTCGCCGGGTCCGATGTCACTTCTTTGGCATAGCGCCGTTTGAGCCGTTCGGCCGCAAGCTGAATCGGCGTCAGCGGATTCTTGATTTCATGCGCAATGCGCCGCGCGACGTCTGACCATGCCGCCCGCCGCTGGTCGAGCAGTTGCTGCGTAATATCATCGAACGTCAGCACATGGCCGCGGTCGTCGCTGACAATCTTGACGGCAAGTGTCCGCGCTTCGCCGCCTGATGTCAGTTGCACGACGGTTTCGCGTTCGTTGCGCTTGATCGCCGCATCCAGCTCGGGGGCGAACATGACCAGCGGTGACCCGATCGGCGTGGCGCCTCCGGTCGACAGCAGGGTCTGTGCCGACGCGTTCATCAACCGCACCATATGAGTGATGTCGACCGAAATCACGCCTGCCGAAACACCGGTCAGCACCGCCTCGATCAGCGCCCGCCGACTTTCGAGCGCGCCGGTCTGCTCTTCCAGTCGCCGTGTCATCGTGTTGAAGGCCTTGGCCAGCGTGCCGACTTCATCGCGGTTGCCCGGTGCATCGACACGCACTGACAAATCACCGGCGGCAACCTGTCGCGCCGCATCGACCAGCGCGCCAACCGGACGCACCAGACGGTCAGCAACATTCAGCGCGATCCACACGGCGATGCCGACAATGAACAATGAAATCGCAAAAAGCGCCGCATTGAATTGTAGCTGAAGTTTGCGCGAGCGGTCGAGCAAGCCGTCATAGTCCGCAAGGACGTTTTTCGCGCGTTCGGTCTGCATCAACGCCTGAGGATCTGAAATCCGCGATGCGTAAAGGAACACGTTCTTGCCGGGATAAAGCCGCGTGACCGCTTCGATCCGGTCCGTACTGTTCGAAACGACGACGGGTTTGCCAGACGTGAGCTGCGCCAGCACCGCCGCCGACACGCGTTTTTCCACAGGTCGCGCATCGGGGTTGACCATGGCAATCGTCTTTGGTCCCGATGCCGTCACTTCGACAATTGCCGACTCAGTCAGATTCCGGTTCAGGACCTGCCAGGCATAGCCCTCTGCAAAAGCCGGGCTTTGCGTGGATGCCTGCGCCAGATAATCGCGCAAATCACCCGCCATCGTCACGGTCTCGCCCGCGACATTCTGCATTTTTTCCTGATAATATCCCTGTGCAAGGCTGTTGGCGTTTTGCAGCATGCCGCGGGCCTGATCCGAAAACCAGAACTGCACGCCATATTGGAACAGCAATGACGAAAACAGCACGACCAGCAGCATCGGCACACTCGCCACCAGCGAAAAAATGCCGACCAGGCGCACGTGAAGCCGTCCGCCCCCGCCAACGGGCGAGGCCGCCGCCCGCCCCTTTGCCACCCGGCGACCGATCAGCACGATGAGCGCGATCGCCGGGACCAGATTGGCGACAAGCATCAGCGCGACAACCGGCGGCGTCAGCAGCTTCTGGCCCGGTGCCCCCTGCGTCAGGATCAGATAGCTGGTGACCATGATGATCACGAGCGCGGCCAGCGTGCCGATTTCCACAAACGGCACCCAGCGGCGACGACCGATCAAGACAGTCAACCGCCGCCGCAGATGTGCCGTTTCAAATCCCATCGTGACAACGATACAACAGCGACGTGATATTTCCAACACAGTTCGGAGGCGCTGCGTTCAGTCAGGACTCTCAATCTTTATCGCGTTGAATTTGCCGCAGTCGGTCATGCGCCACGCCCTTGCCCGCCCCTCACCGATGATCAGCCAGATACGGCCATCAGCAAACGCCTGCTCATGATCGCGCGGCGACGGTGTCGGCGGCCCCAGCGGATGCGAATGATAATAGCCGATCACCCGCCCCTGCCCCGCCCGTTCGGCACGAATGGCCGCAAAAAGCGTGACCGGATCAATCTCGAACATATGGCCCGGATCGACGGCGACGTTGCGGGCGGGGACAATGCGATCGACCGACCCATCGCCCATCAGCAACCCGCAAATCTCCGCCGCTGGCGATGCCGCCGCTGCTGTGATCAGGTCCCGGAGCAATTCTCTTGAAATCGTCAGCGTCATGGTAACATGCTGTAACGATGGACACAGGATTTTCCATGATTTCGGTCGTCCTCGATGATGCCCAGAACGGATGGCGGCTTGATCGCGCGCTGTCGGCAGCGATCCCGACATTGTCGCGCGAGCGGCTGAAAGTGCTGATTTCGAGCGGCCATGTTTCAGGCGCCGCGGGTCCCGCGCGTGACCCGGCGACAAAAGTCACCGGGGGGGCCATGTTCGATATCGGCATCCCCGATGCGACGCCTGCCCACAACAGCGCGCAGGATATTCCGCTCAGCATCATTTACGAAGACGATCATTTGCTGGTGGTCGACAAGCCTGCGGGGCTTGTCGTCCATCCGGCAGCAGGAAATTATGACGGCACTCTCGTCAATGCCCTGCTTTACCATTGTGCAGGGCGTTTGTCGGGCATTGGCGGAGTGGCGCGTCCGGGCATTGTCCACCGGATCGACAAGGATACGTCGGGATTGCTTGTCGTGGCGAAAACCGATCCTGCGCATGAGGGGCTGTCGGCCCAATTCGCCCGGCACAGCATCGACCGCAGGTACAAGGCGATTGTCGCAGGGGTCCCGGTATCAGGCAGCATCGATGCCCCCCTAGCCCGCAGCCCGCATGACCGCAAGAAAATCGCTATCCAGCCCCGTGGCAAGCGTGCCGTGACGCATTATGCGCTGATCACGGCGCTGAACGACGCAGCCCTTGTCGAATGCCGTCTCGAAACCGGGCGAACGCACCAGATTCGCGTCCACATGTCGTCGATCGGCCACTCTCTGCTTGGCGACCCTGTCTATGGCCGCGTCGGACTGAACCATCGTGCGGTCCTGAAACACCTGAATTTTTCGCGACAGGCGCTCCATGCCGCGGAACTTGGCTTCGTCCATCCTGTTCTTCATGAAACTTTGCATTTTGAAAGCGAAATGCCCGACGATATGCAGCAACTGTTCAGCGCCTTTGCGCTATAGGACATGACGAGCGCCTGCCTATCGTGGCGGGCATTCAGGGAGAATGAAGGTCATCATGGCCGGTAAAAGCAACGTGCCTGCAACAATCCCCGCGCTTGGCGGTGAAGCGAGCCTCAATCGCTATCTTTCGGAAATCAGGAAGTTTCCCCTTCTGACGCCCGAGGAGGAATATATGCTTGCCAAGCGGTTTCAGGAGCATGGCGATCCCGAAGCGGCCGAGCGACTCGTCACGTCGCATCTGCGACTCGTTGCCAAAATCGCGATGGGATTTCGCGGCTATGGCCTGCCGGTGTCCGAACTGATTTCGGAAGGGAACATCGGTCTCATGCAAGGAGTGAAGAAATTCGAGCCCGATCGCGGCTTCCGCCTTGCCACTTATGCCATGTGGTGGATCCGCGCGTCGATTCAGGAATTTATCCTGCGCAGCTGGAGCCTTGTCAAAATGGGCACCACTGCTGCGCAGAAGAAATTATTCTTCAACCTGCGCCGTATGAAGAACAATCTTGAAGCGTTCGAAGATGGTGATCTTCGTCCCGAAGATGTGAAGAAAATCGCGACCGACTTGGGCGTTACCGAAGCCGAAGTGATCAGCATGAACCGGCGCATGGCGATGGGGGGAGACACTTCGCTGAACGTCGGCATGAACGATGAAGGCGAAGGGCAATGGCAGGACTGGCTGGCCGACGACGGTCCCTTGCAGGACGAAGCAATCGGCGACAGTCAGGAACGCGTCCACCGTCACGCCATGCTGGCCGAAGCGATGGATGACCTGAACGAACGCGAAAAACATATATTGACCGAACGGCGCCTGATCGAAGAACCGAAGACACTTGAGGAACTGAGCCAGGTTTACGGTGTGTCGCGCGAACGTGTCCGTCAGATCGAAGTGCGCGCGTTCGACAAGCTGCAAAAGGCGATGATGCGGATTGCGCGTACCAACGGGACGCTGGCGCTCGCGTGACGAAATCACGTGGCGCATCACCGCGCGGCCCGTTGTCCCGGTTTTGCCGGTTTGTCAGCCGGGCCATTGTTTATTTCGTTGTCGGCTCCGTGCTCTGGGTGCTGGTCTATCGCTTCATTCCGCCTCCCGTCACCTTCACGATGATCGGTGACATGATCGACGGGGAATCGATTTCGCGCAACTGGATGCCCTTGTCGTGGATCGACAGGAACATGGCACGCGCCGCCATTGCCGCCGAGGATGCAAAATTCTGCACGCATAGCGGTTTTGACCGTGCGGCGATCGAAGCGGCCATGAAACGCAACGCCCGTGGCGGGCGTATCCGTGGCGGCTCGACAATCAGCCAGCAGACCGCAAAGAACGCATTTCTGTGGCAGGGCGGCGGCTACATAAGAAAAGCGCTGGAAGCGTGGTTCACGCTACTGGTCGAAAATCTGTGGGGAAAACCGCGGATCATGGAAGTCTATCTGAACATCGCCGAAACCGGCATCGCGACCTATGGCGCGAATGCCGGATCGCTGCGATATTTCCATCATGATGCCAGCTGGATGACCACGATCGAGGCGGCACGCATGGCGGCGGTGCTGCCGTTGCCGAAAAAACGCGGCGCGGTGGTACCGCAGGGCTATACCCGCCGTTATGGCAACGCGATTGCCGCGCGCATGGGCATCGTCGCACGCAGTGGTCTGGATGCGTGCCTGCGTTAAAACGGGAGCTTGAAACCGGGTGGCAATTGCAGGCCCGACGTCATCTTGCCCATTTCCTGACCTGAGATCGCATCTGCTTTGGTCCGCGCATCGTTGAAAGCAGCGACGACAAGGTCTTCGAGCATGCCTTTTTCAGTCACGGTCATCAAGCTGTCGTCGATGCTGATCCCAAGAATGCGGCCCTTGGCGGTTGCCTTGACAGTCACCAGCCCGCCGCCCGACACACCGTCAACTTCGATCGTGTCCAGACTCGCCTGTGCCTTGGTCAGCTCTTCCTGAACATTGGCGGCCATTTTCAAGATATCATCAATTGATTTCATGCAGTTACGCTCCATTTTTCAAGTTCGGCACCCGGAAAACTCTCCAATGCTGCCTGAATGATCGGTTCGGACAGGATGGCCGCGCGCGCTGCGGCTTCTGTCGCCAGTTCCTGTTCGCGGAGCGACGGCTGCGCTGGCGCGTCTTCGGTCGTCACTGTCCACACCACACCAGTCGCATCCTTCAGCGCCTGCGCCAGCTCGCGCGGGTCGAAGGGGCGGGCCGGGCGGATCGCCAGGTCGGGCGGGGCGAGCCGGACGATACCGACATCATCGAAAAGCTTTTGCGCCAGATGATGCTTTCCGGCTGATTTCAGAACATCAATGATCTGCGCCATTGTTGAGGGCAGGGACGGAGCCGACAGGCCAGGCGGTGCAGCGTCCCCCGGCAAAATCGTCGGGCCAGCCGCAATCATCCGCGCCAGATCGCCCGGATCGGGCATCGATGACGCATGAATGACGCGCAAAATGGCCATGTCGGCCGCTTCGCCGGGGTCAAAGGCGTGGACCACTTCGTCATGCCCTTTCAGCAACAATTGCCAGAGCCGGTGCAGCGTCGCAAACGACATGGCCGCCGCCCATCCGCTCAGTGCCGCACGTTCATCGTCCGATTGGGCGGGGTCGTCGGGCGCACCGACCTTTATCCGCGTTGTCGCATGGACAATGTCAAGCAGTCCGCGCACGACTGCCGCCGGATCGACGCCAAGATCACGCTGTTCGGCAAGTGCCGCAAGAGCGTCTGGGGCCATTCCGGTCAGGATGATGCCAAACAACCGCCGCACTGCGCCCCGGTCGGACAATCCCAGCATGTCGCGGACCTGCGCGGCAGTCACGGCACCCTGACCGTCCAGGTCGGCATGGGCAATCGCCTGATCCAGAATCGAAAGCCCGTCACGCACTGATCCTTCGGCGGCGCGCGCGATAAGGGCCAGTGCTTCTGTGTCAGCCGCAACCGCTTCGGCGTCCGAAATCATCGCAAAATGCGCAGCCAGAGTCTCGACCGGAATCCGCCGGAGATCGAACCGCTGGCAGCGTGACAGCACCGTCACCGGCACCTTGTTCACTTCGGTCGTCGCGAACAGGAACTTCACATGTGGTGGCGGTTCTTCCAATGTTTTCAATAATGCGTTGAACGCATTCTTCGACAACATGTGAACTTCGTCAATGATGTAGACCTTGTACCGCGCCGACACCGCAGAATAGCGCACCGCTTCGATAATTTCGCGGACGTCATCGACACCCGTGTTCGATGCGGCATCCATTTCGACGACATCGATATGCCGACCCTCGGCAATCGCGAGACACGGTTCGCAGACGCCACAGGGATCGATCGTAGGCCCGCCCTGCCCATCCGCGCCGATGCAGTTCAGCGCCTTTGCAATCAGCCGTGCCGTCGACGTCTTGCCCACCCCGCGTATGCCCGTCAGCAGAAATGCATGCGCCAGCCTGTCGCGTTTTATTGCATTGCCAAGTGTCGTCACCATCGCGTCCTGCCCGATCAGCGCGGCAAAGCTTTGCGGGCGATATTTGCGTGCGAGGACGCGATAGGGCTGTGATGGAGTCATTAAATCCGGTCTAGCGGTTTCGTGCGCTGTGGCAAAGCCACGTCGTCGGCGGGACGGCTCGCGGTGGAAGCCGGAACGACCCGATACGAATTCGTTGTGGCTGCTTCCTTCCGGATCTGACCAGATTGGCGAGTGCACCGTCCGCCCGACTTCCGAAAATGCCTATGGTGCAAAATGCTGCCCGGATCAACGCCGTTGCATGTTCCGGCTTTCGCGCGGGATGCGCACGGTCATCCCGTCCATCGTTTCCGAAATCATGATCTGGCATGCAAGGCGGCTCGTCCGCGTCGCTCCGGTTGCGAGGTCGAGCATATCCTCTTCCTCCTCTCGCGGTTCTGGCAAGCGCGCAAAATCATCAGCGTCAAAAATGACATGACATGTCGAACAGGCCATTTGTCCTTCGCATGTCCCTTCGAGTGGCTGCCCGTCATTTTGTGCCACTTCGAGCAAACGATCGCCCACCCGCGCCTCGACATCACGCATCGTTGTGCCGTCGGCGCCGATGAAATGGATAACGATCATGCCGCTTTTTCCAGTTGCCGGTCGGCCGCCGCGACGATCTGATCAATCGCGTCGGTCAATTCGGGCTGCGTCGTGTACCGGCCAAAACCGATCCTCAGGCTCGACAAGGCAGCGGCACGCGACAGTCCCAGCGCGCTTAACACATGGCTTGGCCGCCCCGATCCGCTGGCACAGGCAGAGCCGGTCGACAGTGCCACGCCGCGAAGCTCTGAAACGATCCGCGTCGCGTCGAGGCCGTCACGCCGGATATTCACATTACCCTTGTAACGCGCGGTCTTGGAGCCGTTTACCACCCATTCAGGACCAAATTTTTCAATCACGACGTCCCAGAGCCGCGACACATGTGCGGCATCCGCCACCATCGACTGCGCCGCCAGCGCCGCCGCTGCGCCAAATCCGGCGCATAAAGCCGGAGAGAGCGTCCCCGAATGCAGCCCCCCTTCCTGTCCGCCGCCGTGCATGAACGCGTCAAGCCTCACCCCGTCGCCGACCCACAGCGCGCCAATCCCCTTTGGTCCGTGGATTTTATGGGCACTGATGGCAATCAGGTCACAGCCATCGGGGATGGCGATGCGGCCATAGCCCTGCACAGCGTCGCAAAAGAACAAGGCCCCCGCCCGGTGCGCGGCGTCGGCAAGATCGCCCACAGGCTGTACGACGCCGATTTCATTGTTGACCAGCATTGCCGCGACAATAGCTGTGCCTGGCGGGACCGTCATGTCGGCAGCGACCAGGCCCTGATCATCGACGGGACGCATCGTGACGTCATGACCGCAGGTGCCGAGATAACGCGCGGTGTCGCGGACGCAGGCATGTTCGGTGTCAATCACGACGACGCCACCAGTGCCTATGGTGCCCTTCAGCGCCCAGTTCGCAGCCTCGGTCGCACCACTTGTAAAATAAAGCTGCCCGCCGCGCGGCAGTAGCGCGCTGACCTGATCGCGGGCCTGCTCCACGGCGGCTTTGGCGGCGCGGCCGGCGACATGCGCTGAATGCGGGTTGGCAGACCCTTCGGGCGACAACCACGGCAGCATCGCTTCACGCGCTTCGCGGGCGAGCGGTGTCGTTGCCTGATAATCGATATAGATCACCCCGCCAACCCGGCAATGCGTTGCCACGCCTCGATAAAGCGATAGATGTCGGCGCGGCTGGTCTCGGGTCCGAACGATACGCGGATGACTTCGCTGGCGTCCGCGTCTTGCCATCCCATCGCTGCCAGCACATGGCTGGGTTTCAGGCTGCCCGAGGAACAGGCACTACCCGCAGACACGCTGATCCCCGCCAGATCGAGCTGGATCAGTTGCGCCGACGATGCGACGTCCGGCATCCGGTAACCGGCAATCGTGGCCAGGCGCGGACTCGCTTTTGCGACAATTTCGCCGCCCAGTGCTTCGATGGCAGCATCAAGATGCGCGCGCAGGTCCGCCGCCCGGTCGATCCAGCCCCGGGGCGCCTCGAGCGCGGCGACCATCCCCAAGGCACCGGGCAGGTTTTCGGTTCCGGCACGATACCCACGTTCCTGACCGCCGCTCGCTGTCAGCAGCGCGAGATCGCGGACCAGCAGGGCACCAACACCGGGCGGCCCGCCGAATTTATGCGCCGACACCGCAATCAGATCCGCAGGAGGCAGTGCCAGCTTTCCCGCTGATTGCGAGGCATCGACAAACAACAGGCCGTTTGCGGCACGCACGACCCCCGCCAGCACGCCCAGTGACTGCTGGACACCGGTTTCATTGTTGACCGACTGGATCGCCACCAGCGGACGTCGCGCGCCCAGAGCACCCAGCCTGCCGACCAGCGAATCATGCGCGACCAGGCCATCACCGCCGACGGGGACGATATAGGCCGCGGGCACGACCCGGTGCACAGCATCATGTTCGATCGCACTGACCAGGACAGCATCGGCATCCGTCCGCCCCAGTGCCATCGCAATCGCTTCGGTTGCGCCGCTTGTGAACAGCACCTCGCCATCCCAGTCGAGCGTCACTTTCACCCGCAATCGCGCATCTTCGAGTGCTGCGCGTGCCGCCCGCCCCTCGGCATGGGGGGACGAGGCATTGGCCCAGCGTGCCAGACCATCGCTGACCGCCGCGCGCGCCACGGCCAGCACCGGCGTCGTCGCGGCATGATCAAGGTAAAGCCGGTCGGCCAATATGTCTGCGCCCGTAATCGTTGCTCTTGTGCTCTCCTTGCCTATATAGGCCGCGATCGCAACGCGCACATGTGCCTGCGCGTATCCTTTTGCAGAAAGTGCCCATGCCCGAAGTTATTTTTCCGGGGCCGGAAGGTCGCCTTGAAGGCCGTTTCAATCCTGGCCCACGTCCGCGTGCCCCCGTCGCCATGATTCTCCACCCGCATCCGCAGGGCGGCGGCACGATGAACAACCGCATCGTCCAGTCGCTTTACCAGACGTTCGTGCGGCGCGGCTTTGCGACGTTGCGGTTCAACTTTCGCGGCGTCGGCAAGTCACAGGGCGTGTTTGACAATGGCGTCGGCGAATTGTCCGATGCGGCCTCTGCGCTCGACTGGGTCCAGTCGATTCATCCGGAGGCGCAGACGACGTGGATCGCCGGGTTCAGCTTTGGCGCATGGATTGGCATGCAGCTGCTGATGCGCCGCCCGGAGATCAAGGGGTTCATCTCGATCGCGCCGCCCGCCAACATGTATGACTTCACCTTCCTTGCCCCCTGCCCCTCGTCGGGCATCATCATTCAGGGCACGGGTGACGAAGTGGTCACGCCCAACGCCGTGCAAAAGCTTGTCGACAAGCTCCGGACGCAGCGTCACATCACGATCCATCACGACGAGATTCGCGGTGCCAATCATTTCTTCGAACATGAACAGGTTGATCTGATGAAATCGGTCGACCGCTATCTCGACATGCGGCTCGCACCCGACTCGCCGATCCGCTAGACTGTCAGGATCAGGACGTTGCCGATCACAACGACGGCAGCGCCGATCATCAGCCAGCCACGTGTCGTGTCCGTGCCTGTTTTCAGGATGAGGACACCGCCGGTCGCAAGCATCGTCGCCCCCAGCATGGCCACGCCGAGAAGAAAGAAACCAGCGTTCATTGCGGCTGATTACCGCAAAATATCCGGGCGACAAAGCAAATGATGACAGTTTTGCGACGTCCACGATATATTACACTTTACATCAACCTTTCGGGTGCATAGATGCGCGCTTCCCGCTGCCCCATGGGACTTCCAAACCGCAAGGCAGCTCAACGACCGGCGCAAGCCATCTGGAGGTCCCTTGAATTGTACAAGCATCATAGCACGCTGGGGCTAGCGACGACCCAAGGCATCGTTCGCGATGCGGTTACTGTCACAAAGTCTCTGCCGGTTCAGCCGGTTACACTCACGCGTCCGCACGCCGCATCGCGCGCCGCCCGTTTCTTCGTCGAGAAGTTTCCGGGCCGGTCGATCTATGCAGTCAAAGCGAATCCGTCACCGGATCTGCTCATGATCCTGTGGGACAATGGCATTACGCATTATGACGTGGCGTCGGTTGCCGAAGTACGTCTCGTCGCACGAACCCTGCCACAGGCAACCTTGTGTTTCATGCACCCGGTCAAGGCCGAAGAGGCAATTGCCGAAGCGTATTTCGAACATGGCGTCCGCACCTTTTCGCTCGACACGATCGAAGAGCTGGAAAAAATTGCGCGGGCGACAAAAAATGCAACCGACCTGACCTTGTGCGTCCGCCTGCGCGTTTCGTCGGAACATTCCAAGCTCAGTCTGGCGTCGAAGTTCGGTGCAGAACCCGCTGAAGTCCGGCAACTTTTGATCGCGACACGGCAACTCGCCGATGCACTGGGCATCTGCTTTCATGTCGGCAGTCAGGCGATGTCGCCCGCAGCCTATTCCGACGCGATGCAGCGCGTTCGCTCGGCTATTGTCGATGCGGGTGTCACCGTCGATGTCGTCGATGTCGGTGGCGGTTTTCCGTCGAGCTATCCCGGAATGGAGCCGCCACCGCTCGAAGTGTTTTTCGACGTCATTCACAAATGTTTCGAGGATCTGCCCGTCAGCTATTCGTCCGAACTGTGGTGCGAACCGGGCCGCGCGCTGTGCGCCGAATATTCATCGCTCATCGTCCGCGTGGAAAAACGACGGGGTGAAGAACTTTACATCAATGACGGCGCATATGGCGCGTTGTTCGATGCCGCACATCTCGGCTGGCGTTTTCCGGTCGAATTGCTGCGCGACGTTGGGACGAGCAGAAGGAATATGGCGTTCAGCTTCTATGGGCCGACATGCGACGACATGGACCATATGGCCGGGCCGTTTTATTTGCCTGCCGATACGAGAGCCGGTGACTATATCGAAATCGGCATGCTCGGCGCCTATGGCTGCGCGATGCGAACCGGGTTCAATGGTTTCGGATCGGTCGAAACAATCGAAGTGACTGATGAACCGATGATCTCGCTTTATGTCGAAGACGAACGCAGAGTCGCGTCAAACGTCGTCAAGTTGTAACATCATTATCGTCATTCCCGCGAAGGCGGGAATTCAACGCCCGAGTATCGACACTGGGCGTTGGATTCCCGCTTTTGCGGGAATGACGAGTTTTAAGGATAGAAAATGACCGCCCAGATCAACGCCCAGCGCAAGGCCGAACTGTTGTCGACCACGGTCGAACATATCGACATCACCAGCTTCGACGCGCGGCCGATCATCGATGCGATGGGCAAGATGAGCTTTACGAGCCGCGACCTTGCGCGCGCGACCGGCATTTACAACCAGATGCTCGAAGACCCCGATTGCTCGATCTTCCTCGTCATCGCCGGTTCGACCAGCGCGGGCGGCTGCATGGACCTGTATGCCGAACTGCTCCGTTCGAACATGATCGATGGCATCGTCGCGACGGGCGCGTCGATCGTCGACATGGATTTCTTCGAAGGGCTTGGTCACAAACATTATCAAGCACTTGATGTTCCTGACGATGACACGCTGCGCTCGCTTCTGATCGACCGCATCTACGACACCTATATCGACGAGGAACAGCTTCAGGATTGCGATCACACGATCCTTAAGATCGCGGACAGTCTCGACCCCAAACCCTATTCGAGCCGCGCCTTCATTCGCGAAATGGGCAAATATCTCGTCGCGCATGGCAAGAAAGACAACAGCCTCGTCAAGCTTGCCTACGAACATGACGTGCCGATTTTCTGCCCCGCCTTCGTCGATTCATCTGCAGGGTTCGGCCTCGTCAAGCATCAGGTTGACCGCGCGAAGGCGGGCAAGCCCTATATGGTTCTCGACGCCATTGCCGATTTCCGCGAACTGACCGACATCAAGATCAAGGCGGGCACGACCGGCCTGTTGATGATCGGTGGTGGGGTGCCAAAAAACTTCATTCAGGACACGGTCGTCTGTGCTGAAATCCTCGGCCATGACGATGTCCAGGTCCACAAATATGCCGTGCAGATCACCGTGGCGGACGTTCGCGACGGCGCCTGCTCATCCTCCACGCTTCAGGAAGCGGCGAGCTGGGGCAAGGTCAATACGGGTATCGAACAGATGGTTTTTGCCGAAGCGGGGTCGGTCATGCCGCTCCTCGCCAGTGACGCCTATCATCGCGGCGCCTGGAAAACCCGCGCCAAGCGCAAATGGGGTGCCATCTTCGACTAGAACACATCATCGCCGAACGGACGAAGACACGCGGCTGAACACCGCTGCCAGTTCGACATGCGTCGACCAGCGGAACTGGCCGACCGGCGTGATATGATCGATCCGGTAGCCACTATCCAGCAGCACTCTGGAATCGCGCGCAAACGTGGCGGGATTGCACGAGACATAGGCGATGCGCGGGACATTTGACTGTGCCAGTTCGCCAATCTGTTCCCGGGCACCCGCGCGTGGCGGATCGAGGACGACACCGTCGAACCCGAGAAACTCTTTTGCTGACAAGGGTCGTCTGAACAGATCACGGTGCTCCACATCCACCCGGCGGGTTGCCGCAAGCGCCAGAACCGCGTCACGTGCGCCTTCGACTGCACGAACCTTGCCCGGCAACGCCAGCGCAAACGTGCCCAGCCCGGCAAACAGGTCGACACTCTGCCCTGATCCGGACAGCGCTGACCGAATCGCCTCGATCAACACCGCTTCGCCATCGGCGGTCGCCTGAATGAACGCTCCCTCGGGCAAGGTAACAGATGCATGCCCCAGCGTTATCGTCACGGAGTCAGGAGCATAGCGCACACTGGGGCCATACCCCTCATCCACTGACAGCCGCGCAAGCCGGTGCGTTTCGGCAAACGATATTAGCGCTTCGGTGGCGACGAGCCCGTCGACCTCAAACCCGCCAAGCATCAGGTCAACCCCCTGATCACATCGTGTCATCACCACTGTCGCCCGCGCCCGGTCCCGCAGCAGCACCGACAATAATCGCCGCAGTGGCGCGACGAGTGCGACCAGTTCGGGCAGAAGGACATGGCAGTCGCTCATGTCGACGATGCGGCTGCTCGACGCTTCGTTGAAACCGAGGACAATGGCTTTGCCGCGCCGTTCTGCACGCAAAGATGCCCGGCGACGGGTACGCGGCGGAGACAGATGTGGGGGCGCCATCGGGGGGGTATCAATCCCCTGGGCGTGCAGCGCCTGGACGATCCGGTCAGTGACATAGGTCGCATACGCAGCATCACTGACATGCTGAAGCTGGCATCCGCCACACGCTGGAAAATGCCGGCACGGAGGTGTGACATGATGAGGTCCGTTGCGCACTACGCCACTGGTGTCCAGCGTATCCCCCGGTGCCGCCAGCGCTGCATGACGGCCATCTGCCGTGACGCCTTCCCCCCGCGCCGCAATCCGGATGATCAGGTCATCGCCACTCACGGTTGCTGCGCCAGCGGCGCCTGACGGGCTTTGCAAGACATCTTCATAGTCCGGCGGGCAAGCGGTACCGATCGCCGCCAACAGTCAGTTCAATGCGACCGTCATCCAGCGGCTGGGCAACGACCATGTCCGCTCCATCGGCGGCCGCGATTGCGCCGCCGACATCGCGCGTCAACCGGCGAAACCCGCCATCGACATGGCGAAGAACCAGCATGCCATCGGTATCACGGTCAACACTACAATCGCGGACAAAATCGCCTGCATTGCCAATCGCGCAGTCGATGCGGTCTTCGGGCCGGGCCTGTCGGGCCGTCGGCGCCGCGCCACATGCAGCGAGCGCCAGCAGACCGGTGACGGTCAATATCCGCATCGGCAGGCTCATCGGCGCAGTCCCCCCTGATCGGAAGAATAATCCCGGCACGCCTCAATGACCGGTCGCAACATGGCTGCCGTATAACGAACACCGTCGGTCGTCGTGATCAGGTCCTGTCGTATTTCAATGCCCAGATAGGGGGTTTGCGTCCCCTCCCCGTGCCGGTTCATCGTCGCGTTCAGCATTTTGCCCGAATAGGGACGCTGATCGCCCGTGACGACGCCGGCAGCATCGAGCAGCGGAATGGCAATCCGCGCTGCACGATCGTCCTGATTATAGAGAATGCCGATTTCCCAGGGTCGCTCCTCATCGGGCCGCGTCGACAATCGGGGGGTAAAGCTGTGAAGCGAAACCAGCAGCATGGGTCTCATGTCTGAAATGCGCTGCGAAACAGCATCATGATACGGGCGCCAGTATCGCGCGATCCGGTCCGTCACATTCCCCGGATTACCGGGGATGAGAATCCCGTCACTCGACATCGGCACAATCGCAGTCGCGTCTTCCTCGCGATTGAAATCGATGACAAGCCGCGACACCGTAGCGAGGACCGCCGGCAAACCAAGCGTGTCAGCCACTGCCGCCGCACCGATGTCCCAGCCGATATGCGTGTCGAGCACTGCCGAATCGATACCCAGATCAATGCCGTCCGGCACATGGTTCGACGCATGATCGACGATGATCAGCACATCCGTCGCATCCGGGCGTGCACCCGGCTGAAATCGCCAGGGTGTCATCGCAGCGCCGATGACAATGCCCAATATCCGGGCAATGCCGCAGCCGCAGCAGCAAGAGCGGCATCGCGTGACGCGATCGTGTCAAACAGGGCAAAACATGTGGCACCTGATCCCGACATACGGGCCATGCTCGCACCGGGACGGGACGTCAGCCAGGTGAGGATCGCTGTAATTTGCGGGACAAGCGAACGTGCTGACGGCTCAAGATCGTTCCGGCCAAGCCGCCAGTCGTCCAGCGCACCCCGGTCCACACCGTCCCATGCCTGAAAAACAGATGCCGTGTGCAACGCGATGCCAGGGTTGACGAGCAGTACCGGTGTGCCCGAAACATCAGGATCAACAGGCACAAGGTCATCGCCCCGACCGGTACCGCGGACCGGCAACGCGTCGATACAGGCAGGAACATCCGCACCTAATTCTCTTGCGATTTCAGATAAATCGACGTCAATATTCCACATCCGCGACAACAGGCGCAACGTTGCCGCCGCATCGGCGGACCCGCCCCCTATGCCAGCGGCGACGGGCAAATTCTTGGTCAGACGGATTGCGGCGCCCCGACCGTCGCTCAGGCTGCGGGCCGCCTGCAATACCAGATTGTCCGTCGTCGAAAGCCCGCCAGAAAATGGCCCGTCGATGGTCAGCGACACTCCGTCTGCCGTAACCGCCTCAACAATGTCGCCGTCCGTACAAAAGGCAAAAATGGTTTCAAGGTCATGATAACCGTCATCGCGCCGCCGCCGCACATGCAGCGCAAGATTGATCTTTGCATAAGCGATCTCTTTATCCACGCTCATGATGTCCCGGTATTTTTGCTGCGACAGCACGCGGACTACATATTCGGATAGTTCGGGCCACCGCCGCCCTCCGGCACGACCCAGTTGATATTCTGCGTCGGATCCTTGATGTCGCAGGTTTTGCAGTGGACGCAATTCTGCGCATTGATCTGTAGCCGCGGCGCATCCTGTTCGCGCCCGACGATTTCATAAACACCTGCCGGGCAATAACGCTGTTCCGGATTGTCATACAGCGGCAGGTTGACGGTGATCGGCACGGCCGGATCGTGCAGTTGCAAATGGCACGGCTGGTCTTCTTCATGATTGGTGTTTGACAAAAAAACGGAGGACAATCGATCGAAACTGACCACATTGTCGGGTTTGGGATAGATGATCGGCGCCGCGATATCCCTGCGCCACAGGCTTTCATTGTCCGGGTGCGTCTTCATCGTGAACGGCAGTTTCAGCCCGAAATATTCGAGCCACATCATGATCCCTGCCAGCACCGACCCGATCAGATCGCCAAATTTCTCGACAGCGGGCAAGACATTGCGCACGATGCTCAGCTCCTTTGCAACCCAGCTCGTCCGGTAATCGGCTTCATAGGCGTCAAGCGTATCGTTCGTCCGTCCTGCGGCGATGGCAGCCGCGGTTGCTTCTGCCGCCATCATGCCCGTTTTCATCGCGGTGTGGCTGCCCTTGATCCGCGGCACATTCACAAATCCTGCCGCACAGCCGATCAGCGCGCCACCTGGAAACGCCAGTTTCGGCACTGCCTGAAATCCGCCATCGTTGATCGCCCGCGCGCCATAGGAGACGCGTCGTCCGCCTTTCAATATGGCGCTGATGTCCGGATGGGTTTTCCAGCGCTGCATTTCTTCGAACGGCGACAGATAAGGGTTGCGATAGTTCAACCATGTCACAAACCCGAGCGCAACCTGTCCGTCCGCCTGATGATAGAGGAACCCGCCGCCATTGCTGCCCGTCGTCAGCGGCCAGCACTGCGTATGGATCACGCGGCCCGGGACGTGACTGGCAGGATCGATATCCCACAATTCCTTGATTCCCAGCCCATATATCTGCGGCTGCGATTCACGCGCCAGCCCCAGTTTGCTGATCAGCTGTTTTGACAGGCTACCGCGAACGCCTTCTGCAAACAGCGTGTAACTGGCGTGCAGTTCAAGTCCGGGCTGATAATCGCTCTTGTGCGTCCCGTCTCTGGCCACGCCCATGTCGCCGGTCGCCACGCCCTTGACCGATCCGTCGTCGTTGTACAGCACTTCGGCCGCGGCAAATCCCGGAAAAATCTCTACGCCCAGCGCTTCGGCCTGCTCGGCCAGCCAGCGGCACAAATTGCCAAGGCTTCCGGTGTAGGTACCCTTGTTATGCAGAAACGGCGGCAGCAGCACGTGCGGAATTGCGAATTTGCCGGTTTTGCTCAGCACCCAGTGCTGATTGTCGGTCACCGGTACTTTGGCCAGGGCCGCACTTTCGCGCCATTGCGGCAACAATTCGTCGAGTGCTTTCGGATCGACGACCGCCCCTGACAGGATGTGCGCACCGACCTCGGATCCTTTTTCAAGGATGCAGACCGTCAGATCGCCATTGATCTGTTTCAGGCGGATTGCCGCCGCCAGCCCTGCCGGACCTGCGCCGACAATCACGACATCATAGGGCATTGCTTCGCGTTCGGTCATACCACTCATCCTTGGGCGCGCTTTGCCTCACGCGCGTAACGGGCTGTCCCTGACATCCCTTCGCATCATTGACGGCGCCGTCAAGAAGCTGCTGTGTGATGCCATGGGGACAGGGCATCAGGACTATGCGATGAATGCCGCGATCAGCATGCTTGGCTGGTGGCGGGATGCTGGTGTGGACGTCGTTGTCGGTGAAACGCCGCACGACTGGCTCGGCACCGCCGCTGCGGCGAAAAAGACAGTCTTGCCGCCAGTCGGACATACGCTCGAAACACTTGTCGATCATCTCATGACGGCGGAGATTGCCGAAGGCGGGCCGCCGAAACGGCGTATCAGACCGGCTGGAAATCCGGCTAGCGATCTGATGGTCCTCGTCGATTATCCGGACCGGGCCGATATCGATACCGGCATAGCTTTGTCCGATCCGGTTTTCGACAAGATGCTGGACGCTTTGTCGCGCGATCGTGCCTCGGTCTATGTTGCGATGCTGTCTCCGGGACGTCCGGTGACGAGTCGCCTGACGGAGGAGAGCATCTCGACCCTCGCCGTTCTGGCCAGACAGCACATCGCGTTTGTCTCACCAAAACAGCTCTGGCTGGTCGGCAGTGCGGCAAGCCGTGCGATCCTCGGAATCGACGACGCTGAGGCAAAGGGGCGGTTACATGACGTTAACCTTTCAGATACTATGATCCAGACGATCGCGACGGCACATCCGCGCATGTTTAACGGGTCCAAATCGCACAAGGCGGCCGCCTGGACCGAAATGCAACGACTGATCATAAGGGACGATGCGTGAACACCAAAGCCGCTCTTTCCATCATGATGCTGTCGTTGGTGACGATGCCTTCGATCGTGTCCGCCGCTGATACGACACCAAAGACGATCCCGGTTGCCGCGCTTCCCGTTCAGCTCGGTCCCAATGCTTGCGAACGTTATCGTGATATCTTCGCCAGTATCGATGCGGGCCAGTGGGCAGAGGCCACCGCCAAACTTGCCGCCATGGACGAAGGGCCGCTGCATCCGTTTGCCCGCGCGCTGATTTACACCGCAAAAGGGTCACCCAAGGTTGAGGCCGACACGCTTTCCGCGCTCGCCACTGTAGCACCCGATCTTCCTCAGGCGCCTGCGCTTGTCCGGCTTGCCGGTGCGCGCGGGGCGTTGTCCGTCCCGCTCCTTCCCGAGGTTCGTGAACTCATCTGGCTCGGCACGTCGCCGCGCCGTGGCCGCACCGCAACGACTGGGGGTGATCCCGCCACCGCTGGCCTCGCCGCGCAAATCCTGCCGCTTATCAAGGACGACCGGCCAATCGATGCCGAAGCCGTACTTATCGTGAACGAAGACGCACTCACGCCCGATGCGCGCACCGAATGGCAGCAACGCGTTGCCTGGTCCTATTTCCTGACAGGGGACGACGCGGCGGCCCGCGCCCTTGGAGCCAAGGCAGAAAACGGCGCCGGTGACTGGGCCGCGATGGCGGACTGGGTCGTCGGTCTGGCCGCCTGGCGTCAAAAGGACTGGCAGGCGGCATCAAAGGCCTTTTCCTCGGTTGCCCGCCGTCATTCGGACGCCGAAATGATCGCCGCTGGACATTATTGGGCGGCACGGGCCGACATGGTCGCCAGACAGCCCGAACGCGTCCAGCCCCATTTGCGCAGTGCCGCCCGGCTCGACGAGACATTCTACGGCATGCTGGCGCAGGCGGCGATGGGCCTTGCCCCCGTCCGGGATGACGACGGCAGCAACGCGATGCGCAAAGTCGCCGAACGGCCCAATGTCCGCGCCGCGATCGCGCTCGCCGAAATCGGGCAGGCGGACCGCGCCGACGATCTCATCCGCTGGCAGGCGCGCATTGGCGTTCCCGCCGAACATGCCACGCTGACCCTGATTGCTGGCAAGCTCAACCTGCCGTCGACGCAGCTTTTTCTGGCGCATAACGGACCGCAGGGCGCGCGCACCACGATCGAGGGGCGGTATCCGATGCCCGCCAGCTGGTCGCCGGATGGCGGCTGGCGCGTTGATCGTGCGCTCGTATTTGCCCACACACTCCAGGAATCGAACTTCCGCGTGAACGTCACCAGCCCGGCAGGCGCGCGCGGTCTGATGCAGGTCCGTCCCGGCACGGCCAGCGATATTGCCAGGGCACGTGGACAGTCCTCGGTCGGTTCGCTGTCAAGTCCGTCAACCAACATGGAATATGGCCAGAGCTATATCGAGCAATTGCGTGATACGGCAGCAACCGGTGGTCTGCTGCCAAAGGTCATCATGGCCTATAATGCCGGTCCCGCCCCGGTCGATCGGTGGAATGCACGTGGTGATGCTATCAATCACGATCCGCTGATGTACATTGAAAGCGTCCCATATTGGGAAACCCGCGGCTATGTGACGATCGTTCTGCGCAATTACTGGATGTATCAGCAACAGTCGGGTCAGCGGACCGACAGCCGCTTTGCCCTCGTCCAGGGTCTGTGGCCGCGGTTTCCCGGCATGTCGGGGGCCAATGCAGTGCGTCTGTCGCAGTGATCGACGAAAGCGCTGCATTCCTGCCGGTCCGGATCGCAGTCCTGACCGTGTCGGATACGCGCACGGCGGCTGACGATCGATCGGGCGATACACTTGTCGATCTGCTCGGCACTGCCGGCCATATCCTCGCTGACCGGGCGCTTGTCCGCGACGACAGTGATTCGATCATTGCCTGCCTCCACCGCTGGGTCGATGATCGCAGCATCGATTGTGTCATTACAACCGGCGGCACGGGCGTCACCGGTCGCGACGTAACCCCCGAAGCCCTGGCAAGAATGGGTGGCAAGGATATTCCCGGCTTCGGCGAACTGTTCCGCCTGCTGTCCTTCAACAAGATCGGAACGTCGACGATTCAGTCGCGTGCCTGTGCCATCGTCACGCGCGGGACTTATGTGTTTGCGCTACCCGGATCGACCGGCGCAGTCGCCGATGGCTGGAACGGGATATTGGCAGCACAGCTCGACAGCCGGCACCGGCCCTGTAACTTTGTCGAACTGATGCCACGGCTGATGGAACGATAAGTCATATTTTTTCAGTGACAGGACGCATGCGTGTACGCCTTTGCCGCTGCGCATGACCGCGATCAGGCCACGAGGCGATGATCACGGTACTGCGCACGCAAGTCGGATTTCAATATCTTGCCCGTCCCCGTGTGTGGCAGGCTGTCGACGAACAGGATTTCGTCAGGCAACCACCATTTCGCGATATGGTCGGCCAGATAAGTCGTGATCTCCCCTGCACTGACAATGCTGCCGGGCTTGCGCACGACGAGCAAAATCGGCCGCTCGTCCCACTTGGGATGCGGCACGCCGATCGCCGCGGCCTCTGCGACGCCCGGGCATCCACATGCCGCATTTTCAAGCTCGACGGACGAAATCCACTCGCCGCCCGATTTGATCACATCCTTCGACCGGTCGGTAATCTGCATCACACCGTCGCGATCGATCACAGCGACATCGCCGGTGTCGAACCATTGTCCGTCGCCGGTCGCGTCTTCGTCCATCCCGAAATACCGCCTGACCACCCATGGCCCGCGGATTTCAAGGCGACCTGACGTCATGCCGTCACGGGGGGCGATCTGACCCTCCTTGTCGATCACGCGCAGCTCGACGCCAAACGGTACGCGCCCCTGCTTGCACGTCAGGTCCACCTTCTGGTCGAACGTCAGTGCATCCCAGTTGGCGGCGGGTGATCCCATCGTGCCAATCGGCGACGCTTCGGTCATCCCCCAGGCATGATTGACGCGGATACCGGCGCGCATCAGCCGTTCGATCATGAAACGGGGCGCCGCCGATCCGCCAATCGTCACGATGCTCAACGTGCCAAGGTCGGCGGCCTGATCGCTGTCGGCCAGCTGATCGAGATGACGGAACATGGCCAGCCACACCGTTGGCACGCCCGCCGAATGAGTGATTCCTTCATCGATCATCAACCGGTGCAGCACCGGCGCGTCATTGGTCACGCTGAAGACGAATTTCACCCCCGCCAGCGCCCCGGCAAAGGGCAACCCCCAGCTTGCGGCGTGGAACATCGGAACGATCGGCAACAACGCGGATTGCGCCGACAAATCGAATATGCCCGGCGCGACTTCTGCCATGGCATGCAGCATCGTCGAGCGATGTTCGTACAGCACACCTTTCGGATTGCCTGTCGTTCCGCTGGTGTAACAGAGCATGCACGGTTCGCGCTCATCACCGCTGTGCCAGTCATAGGCGCCATTTTGTGCGGCAATCAGCGGGACATAGTCGCTGTCGAAACACACATAATGTTTCACCGTCGTCAGATGCGGTTTCAGCCGTTCGATCGCAGGCGCAAATGCGGCATCATAAAGGATCACCCGGTCCCCGGCATGATTGATGATATAGATCAGCTGCTCGTCGAACAGCCGGATGTTGAGCGTGTGGATCACACCGCCCATGCCGATGACACCGTACCACGTCGCAAGATGGCGATGGTGGTTCATCGCAAATGTGGCAATCCGGTCGCCCGGCTGCATGCGCATCGCGACGAATGCCTGCGCCAGCCTGCGTGCGTCCATCGCAATCCCGGCCCAGTTCGTGCGCTCGATCATGCCGTCGCCCCACCGTGTCACGATTTCGCGCGCACCATTTTCACGCTCGGCATGATCGATCAGATGTGTCACGCGAAGTGACCAGTCCTGCATGGCGCCCGGCATCATCTTCTCCCGATCGTCAATCTATCTGGTCAGGACACCAGCGCAAGGCGCGGTGGTTCGGCATTGGTCAGCGATACGCTGTCGACCCCGGTCACGGCGCTGATGGCATCGGCCAGCTCGCCATCGATCAGGAAATCACGTCCCAGCAGGACCGTCGCCTCGCGCCCGCTGCTGAGAATCGCGCGCAGCATGATCTCGCTCCGTCCGCCGCGTGCGCCCGCCAACAGCACCGCCAGACGTGCCACCGCCAGCGGATCGGCCGTCACAATTTCCGCTTTCAGCCGCGCATGACCCGCCAGTGTGTCGAGCGGCTGTATCCGCCGCACGGTCACCCGCGGCGTTTCCTCACCCGGTCGCCGGTCCAGCTCGACATTGATCAGACCGCACCCGCCGGTCCGCGCCGCGTCCTCGATATCCTTCTGCGTGCTCTCGTCGAAACAAGTGACTTCGAACACGCCGCTCGGGTCGGACAATGTCGCCATCAGATAGCGGTTGCCCTTGGCCGACGTCCGCCAGCGCACGCTTTCGACGAGCGCCGCCATCACTGCCGTCGTCCGTGCCCCGTCGATCGGTGCCGGCTGGCTGGCGATCACGGCGAAATTGCGCGCGCCGTGTGTGGCTGCCACATGCGCATAACGATCAACCGGATGTGCCGAGAAATAAAAGCCGAACGCTTCCTTTTCAGCATTCATCCGCTCACTCAGCGTCCACGCCGCACTGGCCGGCATCTGCACCGCAGCTACGGCTGCGGGACCATCGCCGAACAGACCGCCCTGCCCGCTCACCCGGCTGTCCTCTGCCAGAGCTGCAACCGCAAGGATCGTCTCGGCCGCCTTGAAGACATCGGCACGACTGGCCGACAGCGCGTCAAACGCGCCTCCCCCGGCCAGACTTTCCAGCTGACGCCGGTTGATCAGTTTCGGGCTGATCCGCGCCGCCAGGTCGTCGATGCTGGCAAAGGCACCCTTCTCCTCCCGGTCCGCACATAATTGCGCCATGGCGCCTTCGCCGACATTCTTCAACGCACCGAGGGCATAGCGCACCGCAAGCCCGTCCTCATCCTCCGCGACGGTAAAGTCCGCTGAACTGGCATTGATGCACGGCGGCAAGGCGCGGACATTAATCCTTCGCATGTCATCGGCAAAAATCGCCAGCTTGTCGGTGTTCGACAGATCGAACGCCATCGATGCTGCGAAGAAATCTTCAGGATAGTGCGTCTTCAGCCACGCGGTCTGATATGACAGCACGGCATATGCAGCTGCGTGGCTCTTGTTGAAGCCATAGCCTGCGAACTTGTCGATCAGGTCGAACAGCTCGTTTGCCTTTGCCGGACCGATATTATTGGTCGCTGCCCCCGCAACAAACCCGGCGCGCTGGGCATCCATTTCCGACTGGATCTTCTTGCCCATCGCCCGGCGCAGCAGGTCGGCATCGCCCAGCGAATAGCCGGCAAGAATTTGAGCCGCCTGCATCACCTGTTCCTGATAAACGATAATGCCATAGGTTTCGGCAAGGATCGTTTCGAGCAGGGGATGCGGATATTCGATCGGCACACGGCCATTCTTGCGGTCGGCGAAAAGCGGGATATTGTCCATCGGTCCCGGGCGATACAGCGCGCCGATCGCGATGATATCCCCGAAATTGCTTGGCCGAACCGAAGCGAGTGCGCGCCGCATTCCTTCGGATTCAAGCTGGAACACCCCGACGGTATCGCCCCTCTGCAGCAGGGTATAAACCGCTTCGTCATCCCATCCCAGCGTGTCGAGGTCGGGCCGGTGCCCCTCACGCGCTTCGATCAGGTTCAGCGCTCGCTGCAACACCGAAAGCGTCTTGAGCCCCAGAAAGTCGAACTTCACCAGTCCTGCCGCCTCCGCATATTTCATGTCGAACTGTGTCACCGGCATGTCCGAACGCGGATCGCGATACAGGGGAACCAGCCGGTCAAGCGGCCGGTCGCCGATCACGACGCCCGCAGCATGCGTCGACGAGTGGCGCGGCAACCCTTCGAGCTTCATGGCGAGGTCAAACAGCCGCCGCACGTCTGCCTCAGCCTTATAGGCCTGTGCCAGCTCGGAAACACCGTTCAGCGCACGCTTCAGATCCCACGGATCGGTCGGATGGTTCGGCACCAGCTTGGCCAGCCGGTCGACCTGGCCATAGGACATTTGTAGGACGCGCCCTGTGTCTTTGAGCACTGCGCGTGATTTGAGCCGCCCGAATGTGATGATCTGCGCGACATGATCACGGCCATATTTGCCCTGGACATAACGGATCACTTCCTCGCGCCGGGTTTCGCAAAAATCAATGTCGAAATCGGGCATCGACACGCGCGACGGGTTCAGGAACCGCTCGAACAGCAGACCCAGCTTGAGCGGGTCGAGGTCCGTGATCGTCAGTGCCCAGGCGACAACTGACCCCGCGCCCGATCCACGCCCCGGTCCGACCGGAATGTCACTGGTCTTGGCCCATTTGATGAAATCGGCGACGATCAGGAAATATCCCGGAAAGCCCATGCCGATGATCACGTCGAGTTCGAATTCGAGCCGCGCGCGATACGCCGCGCCATCCGCATTCGGAATGCGCGCCAGCCGTCCGTCCAGGCCCGCGCGCGCATCCACGCGCAACTGTTCGGCCTCCGCCACGGTATCTCCCGCCAGACTGGGCAGGATCGGCTTGCGCGCCGGGGCCGCAACCGCACAGCGCTGCGCCACGACCAGCGTATTCGCCAGCGCCTCTGGCAGGTCTTCGAACAACTGCTTCATCGCGTGCGACGGTTTCAGCCACGCATCGGGCGACGATGTCACCCGGTCGTCGCTGTCGACATAGGCCGATGCCGCAATGCACAGCATCACGTCATGCGCGGCGTGGAAATCTTCCTGCGCAAAACAGGTCGGATTGGTTGCCACCAGCGGCAGGTCATACCCATCGGCCAGCGCAATCAGATGCGGTTCGGCTGCACCTTCGACCGCATTCAGCCGCCGTGAAATCTCCACATACAGCCGGTCGGGAAACATCGTGCGCAAACGGTCGGCATAATCGGTCGCCGCCTGATGCTGTCCGTCCGCAAACAGCTTGGCAAGCGCACCTTCCGCACCTGCGGTCAGCGCGATCAGGCCCTCGGTCCGCGCCGCCAGAGTTTCGAATGACACATGTGCCTGTTCTTCGGCGGGACGGTCGAGATGCGCCGCCGAGACCAGCCGGCACAAATTGTCATATCCCACTGTGTCCTGTGCATAAAGCGCCAGCCAGTCATAGGCCACTGGTGCGCCCTGCGGCACATCAGGGCGTAAAACGCCCAGGAATGTGCTGATGATCGGCTGCACACCGGCTTTTGCGCAGGCGTCGGAAAAGGGCATGACGCCGTACATGCCATTGCGATCACAAATTGCCGCTGCCGGGAACCCGAGCGCACGTGCGCGCGTGGCAATATCCTTGGGGTCGATCGCGCCTTCAAGCATCGTGTAGGCCGAAAAAATACGAAGCGGAACAAACGGCGCGTGCGACATCGCATCACCTTAAAGACAAGCCACCGATTCGCAACGGCTCCCTCGTCTCCGGAGCGTTAATTCGGGGACACAATACTTAATTCCGTGCGACGGACATGTGTTAGTACAAAGCCGGAATGGGCGACGTCGTATAGGATTGCTCGATCGCCCGTGGCGCCGCCAGATAATAAGTCGGCAGATCAGTGATGTTAAGGGCCTTGCGCACCTCAGCCAGGGGCAATGGCAACATTGCTTCCCAGTCGGTTTCCGGCAGCCATTTCGCCGCATAGCCGCGCCGCAGTCCCTGCCACATCGCGGGCATGATCGATTCGCCCGGAAATGCCTTGCGATAATTCCAGGCGCCCGCAATCGCGATCAGCATGAACCCGATATTTTTGGTGTGCGGATAGGAAAATGCCACGTTGCACACTTCACCAAACCCGTCGCAGCCATAACCAGCAACAACATGCCACAGGTCATGCTGCGTTCGCGTGCGCATGTCGTACCGGCGTTCATCTTCGGACAGGTTGAACTCGTCGATCCCCGCCGCACGCGCGGCCTCGCCAAGCCCCTGTGGGGTAATACCGCAATGATCCATGAAAGACATGAATTCGCGACCAAGGCTGCCGTTCGGAAGCGATTCGAGATAGGAACGGTTGACCAGCGTATCGACCAGATCAATCTTGTCCGCAAGCACGCGCGTGCCGAGCGGCGTCGCCTTGAACCGTTTGAAATTATTGACAAAAGACATGCCACGCAATGCAACGATCAAGCGGAATACCTGCGCCGTATCATCCTTGTCGCGCATAAGTTTGCGGATCGCGTCGAGCGCGACCAGCGGCCGGTACCGGTTCCTGATCATCTGACTAATGACAGCCATGTCAGTAGAGTAAATCATATGTCTTAATTTGCAACTAAAAAGTCCCTGAACGCACCGCCGAGGTCACGCATCACTACGGACGTCATGTGCGTGCCCGGCACGGGTATCAGGGTCGCGCTCGGGACGAGTTCGGCCAGCGCGGCTGCCGATCCATTGTCATGATCATCAACGCCGCAGATCACGCCGAGCGGCACGTCGATTTTTGCCAGCTCGCGGGCGCTGGTATCGACAAATGTATCCAGGACATGGCTGAGTGCCACGGGGTCGGCCCCCGTCGACTTCATAAAGGCCTCTGCGCGCCATTCGGGCGACCCCGGTTTGTGCATGCCAGGTGTCGCAAAGACGGCCCGGAAAAGCGCCGCGCGAACACTGGTATCGGTCAGCCCTGACAGGCCCATGCCCGATATGATCGCCCGCCTCGGCACCGCCCCGCGCACCAGCATCCGCGCCACTGTCCGTCCGCCCAGGGAATAACCGCCGAGGTCATAATCGGTCAGCCCGAGATGCGCGATCAGCGCAAAGCCGTCATCGGCCAATGCATCTTTTGGATAGCGCGCCGCCTTATGCGATTTCGCGCTATCCCCATGTCCGCGCAGATCGGGCATGATGACCCGAAATCCTGCCTCGACCAGCGTTGCGGCATGACCATATTTGATCCAGTTGGTCTGAGCGTTCGAGAAAAATCCGTGGAGGAGAACAAGCGGCCGCCCCTCTCCCATTTCACGCCAAACGAGGTCAGTACCGTCGAAAGAGGCAAAGTGGTTGGTTGCATTCAGCGTCATCAATGCTTTTTCTCCTGACCCAAATGTACCGTTCATCCCAAAATTTGGATGAGCGGTGCCCATTGTGTCTGTGAAACCTTTTTCGCAAATTTCACATCGCCGGTAATCAGCGGCACATCTTCACGTTCTGCCAGCGCAAGGTAGACACAGTCGTAGAAGGAATACGCGAGCACGGTCGCAATTTGCAGCGCGCGGGGCAGTACCGCCGTCTCATCGCGCACTGTGACGAGTTGCGGCAGCTCAGCAAACGTCTGAACGACATGTTCGAGGACAATCTCCCGGCGTCGTGCCTTTTTGACAAGCGCGTTGCCCACTTCACTGAAAAACAGCATCGGAACATACAGCGTCGGGTGGTCCAGAAGGTCGGCAGCGGTCTGTGCGTCACTTTCGGGCACAAGCCATTTGACGCCGACACTTGCGTCAATGATCAAAGTCGCGGTCTTCGCGGATCAAAGCCCAGCCCGGCGTTTGCGCGACACCCGGCACCTTTGCCTGTTCGCCTTTTGCTTGCATCTCGCGAACGAGTGCGCGCTTCTCGTCCACTGTCAGTTGCGCTGCGCCATGGATTGCTTCCCGCGCAAGCGCTTCGGCAGAGACGCCTTGCATTCGCGCACGCGTCCGCAACTGCTCGTAGCGCTGCTCATCGATCTGTCGAACGGTCATTTGTGCCATGGCTGATTGATAGCATTTCTGCCATCAACCTTCAAGCCGCCTTCTTCAAATGTCGCCGCCCGAGCAGCTCCGCAATCTGCACTGCGTTGAGCGCGGCACCTTTGCGCAGGTTGTCGCTGACGCACCAGAGGCTCAATCCGCTGTCGAGCGTGGGATCCTCGCGGACGCGGCTGATAAACGTCGCATAGTCGCCGACGCATTCGACCGGGGTGACATACCCACCGTCTTCACGCTTATCGACGAGCATCACGCCGGGGGCTTCACGCAGGATCGACTGTGCTTTCTTCGCCGAAATCTCGCGCTCGAACTCGATATTGATCGCTTCCGAATGCCCCACAAACACGGGCACGCGCACGCATGTTGCGCTGACCTTGATCTTGGCGCCCATGATTTTCTTGGTTTCGACGACCATCTTCCACTCTTCCTTGGTCGACCCATCGTCGAGGAAATCGTCGATATGCGGGATGACGTTGAAGGCGATCTGCTTGGTGAATTTTTTCGCTTCCGCGCTGTCGCCGACAAAGATGTTGCGCGATTGCTCGAACAGCTCGTCCATGCCTGCCTTGCCAGCGCCCGAGACCGACTGATAGGTCGCGACGACCACCCGCTTGATGCCCGCATAATCATGCAGCGGCTTGAGCGCGACAACCATCTGCGCGGTCGAGCAATTCGGATTGGCGATGATGTTCTTTTTCAGATAGCCGTTGATCGCCTCCGGGTTCACTTCGGGCACGATCAGGGGGACATCGGGGTCCATCCGGTACAGCGACGAATTGTCGATCACCGTACAGCCCGCCGCCGCAAAGCGCGGGGCATGGATTTTCGTCGCGGTCGATCCGATGGCGAACAGCGCGATATCCCATCCCGAAGGATCGAAATTGTCGATATTCTGGACTTTCAGCATCTTGCCGCTGTCGCCATAATCGACGTCGGTGCCCTGGCTGCGCGACGACGCCAGCACGGCGATTTCGTCCGCCGGAAACTGACGTTCCGCCAAAATGTTGAGCATCTCGCGCCCGACATTGCCGGTCGCCCCTGCGACCACGATCCGGTAACCCATTTTCGTCACTCCTGCTGCGCCGCCGCATAGCGCGCAAATCGTTACTGTCCACCCTCTGTTGCCCGGTGCTTTACCGTGCGGTCCAGAAATCCCAGAATCGTGCGCCACAGATGAACACTGATTCCCGGTCCGCCAACACTGTGCGTCTGACCGGGATACACCATTGTCTCGAACGGCGTGCCCGCCCCCTGCAACTTTGCCATCAGCGCGGTCGAGTTTTCAAACACGACATTGTCGTCAGCCATCCCGTGGATCAGCAGCAACGGATCGGCAATCGCGGTCGCCGATTGCAGCGCACTCGACTTTTTATACGCCGCGCTCTCGGCCTGTGGCGTACCCATGTAGCGCTCGGTATAATGGGTGTCGTACAGCTCCCACTTGGTCACCGGCGCGCCCGATACGCCTGCCGCAAACACACCCGGCGCCCGTTCCAGCAGACGCAATGTCATATAGCCGCCATAGGACCAGCCATAGACTGCAATCTTTTTCGGATCGACGAAATCCTGTGTCTTCAACCAGGCCACACCGGCCAGCTGGTCATCGACCTCCACACCCGACATCGCGTGATAAATTGCATCCTCAAACGCTTTGCCACGGTCAGGCGTCCCGCGCCCGTCGATCGAAAAGACGACCCACCCCTGCTGGACCAGATATTGCTGGAGCGCCCCGCCCCAGCTTTGCATGACCTGACGCCCGGCGCCGGGGCCGCCATAGACCTGCACGAAGACCGGCGCTTTCCACCCCTTGACCAGTGCAGGCTTCAGAATCTTGTAATGCAGAATACTGCCATCAGCCGCTTTCAACGTCCCGAATTCAGGCTTCACATGCGCAGCCATGAATGGTGCATAGGGATGTGACCCCCCGACGCGATTTTCCTCGATCCAGCGCAGGCGTTTGCCATCTGCATCGGCAAGATAACTCTGATCGGGCTGCATGGGATCAGACCGCGATACTATCATTCTGCTGGCGTCACGGTTCATTCTTGCGCTGGTCCACCACCCCGCCTCACCCAGCGGCGTGACAACACCCCCGGTGAGTGCCACGTGATAGACATTCTGCTCAGTCGCGCTGTCACGGTTGCCGGTAAACGTCACGATGCCTTGGCCCTCGTCGACGCCGATCACGTCGCGAACAGCCCACGCGCCTTTGGTCAGCTGCGTCCATTTGCCCGCATCATACCGGTAAAGATGCGAAAACCCGTCACGCTCCGACGACCATAAAATGCCGCCATCCTTCAGTGCCCGGAAATTGTCATGCAGGTTGATCCACGTCTTTGCCGTCTCGCTGAACAACAGCGTCGACGCCCCGGTCACCGGATCGACGCGCAACAGGTCCAGTTTTTTCTGGTCACGGCTCTCGCGCTGGACATACAGGGTCCGGCCATCCGCCGACCAGTCGACCCGCGCCAGATAAACGTCGGGATTCTTGCCGAGATCGACCTTGACGATTCCGTCACCGTCATTTTTCATCACGTACAGATCGACAACCGCGTTGGCCGCGCCCGCCCGCGGATAGCGCTGATCGAAAACCTGCGTTCCCTCGGCACCAATGGCGGCACGACTGACAATTGCCACACCCGATTCATCGACCCGGGCAACGGCAATGCGACTGTCATCGGGTGACCACCAGGCCCCGCGCGCCCGATCCATTTCTTCCTGAGCAACAAATTCGGCCAGCCCCCAGCTAAGCGTGCCGCCGCCATCACGCGTCAGGCGGCGTTCGGTACCGCTCGCGCTATCGATCACGAACAGATTCTGGTCACGGACGAACGAGACAAAGCCGCCCTTGGGACTGATCGCTGCATCCAGTTCGCTCTGCGGGGTGCTGGTCAGCCGCCGGACCGCACCATCAAGCGTCGCCACGAACAGATCACCGTCGAGCGGCACCAGAATCGACTTGCCATCGGGCGCCCAGTCATAGCTGACTATGCCCTTGGTTCCGCCGATACGCGCGCGCTCACGCTGCATCTTTTCGGCTTCGGACAGGTCGCCGCCACCAAATCTGGTCGAATCAACCAGCATGCGGGCATCGCCCGTTATGGTGTCGACTGCCCACAGATCGAACCGTTCGCGGTCATCGGCACGCGGACGCAGGCTGGTCAGCAAACTGCCATCGGGTGACAGTTTCAACGCACGCGGTGCCGGCCCGCCCAGATTGGGACTGGCAAACACGCGCTCGAGCGTGAGTTTTGTTGAGGGGGTTTCGTCAGCCATTACGGGCACCGTGGTCAATACTGCCAAGCCGATCAACCAAGCACGCATCCAAGGTCTCCATTGTACATCTCAAAACTCGTCATTCCCGCCTTCGCGGGAATGACGAACATGAGTCTGCTGGCAAATCAAGCCTGGCGCCAGTGAAAAGCGCTTACTCGGCCGGCGTCGACTTCACATCGCCCCGCGTATCACGACGTTCGGCGATACGGGCCGATTTGCCGCGGCGACCGCGCAGATAATAAAGCTTGGCACGACGCACTGCGCCCTTGCGGACGACTTCGATGCTGTCGATGTTGGGCGAATAGAGCGGGAACACGCGTTCGACGCCTTCGCCGAACGAAATCTTGCGAACCGTGAAGCTCGATCCCATGCCGCGATTGGCGCGGGCGATGCAGACGCCTTCATAATTCTGCACACGTGTGCGCTCGCCTTCGACAACCTTCACGCCAACCTTCAGCGTGTCACCGGGGCGGAAATCGGGAATGGCGCGCTTGGCAACCATCTTGGCAATGTTTTCGGCTTCGATCGTCTGGATGAGATTCATCTCATTCGTCCTTCATTCTTTGTCGCGCGCCAGAGGCAGGCTGGACCCGAGCGCCGATATGACGCTCCCAAAGGTCCGGTCTGCGTAACCGTGTGTCGGTTTCGGCCGCTGACTTGCGCCACGCCTCAACCGCCGCGTGATCCCCCGATCGCAACACTTGCGGGATCGCACGCCCTTCCCACTCAGCAGGTCGGGTATATTGCGGATATTCGAGCAGCCCCATCTCGAAGCTTTCGTCATCCCCGCTTGAAGCCGCGCCCATTACGCCGGGGAGAAGCCGAATGCAAGCATCGAGAATGACCATCGCGCCGAGTTCCCCACCCGACAGGACATAGTCGCCAATGCTAATCTGTTCGATTTGTGGGCGCGCGTCGAACAGGCGCTCGTCAAAGCCCTCGAACCGGCCGCAGATTATGGTGACACCGGGCCCGGTCGCGATGTCGCGGATGCGGGACTGGGTAAGGGGTGCCCCGCGCGGCGTCATGGCAAGGATGGGGGCGCTCTTAAGCCCCTTCCCTTCAGGGGAGGGGCCGGGGGTGGGGAAGGTTGCTTTAAGCTGGTCATCATTGCGCGGGTTAACCGTCCCCACCCCAATTCCTCCCCTGAAGGGGAGGGGCTTTATCTGCTCCGTCATCCTCGCTTCAGCAAAATCCACCGCTGCCGCCAGCACATCCGCGCGCAAAACCATCCCGGCCCCGCCACCTGCTGGCGTATTGTCCACCGACCGATGCTTGTCGGTCGCGAAATCCCGGATGTTGATCGCCTCGCACGACCAGATATTATCAGACAACGCCCGCCCCGCCAGCGACACGCCCAGCGGCCCGGGAAACATCTCGGGGTAGAGCGTGAGGATCTGGGTGCGGAAGGTCATCGGGCATCTTTAAGTATTCGCAACGCTGTGATGTAACTCGTTAGATACAACAGAGGCACTAGCAGCAGAAAAATACCCATTATCATCAGGCCACCAATAATTTGAGGACCATTGTCGGTCACTCCCGGACCAATGGATACTGCGAGCACAACCGCAAAGAGAAGCGTCGTCGGAAATGGCACGGCGGCTATGACCGCGCGTGTTCGCAGGGGAAGGGCGTCTTTACGAAAGGCGTTTGCAAGGCACCCTGCAACGATGATCGCCAGCACGAGGGGCAATGCCATGAGACTGACCAGGAATACGGCCCCACCCATCACACCGTCCAATTCTCAACCTTCAGCCCCGGCACATCGGCGAAGTGTTTTTTGTTGTCGGTCACGACTGTCAAGCCCAGCGAAAGCGCGTGGGCGGCGATCAGGCGGTCATAGCTCGCGCGCTTGAACGATAGCGTCGCGTAGGCTCGCGCGGCCGGATAATCAAACGGCATCACGGGTATTTCTTCGATCAGCGCTTCAAGTTGCACGAACGGCGGCGCTTTTCCCCGGACCGAGCCATACACGACTTCGGCATAAGCAACCGATGATGTCGCGAAATCGTTGGCTTCGTGGTCCGCCATGCGTCGCCGAAGAATTTGATTTTCCCCGAGCGCGACCGCTATGACGATGTTGCTGTCGAGCAAAAACTTCATTCGGGCATATGCTTCGCACGCCATTCGGGATCATCCCACAACAACGGCCGGGGCTCGAAAACACGGTCCTCGTCACGGATAAATTGCAATCCAGAACCCTTTGCGCAGCCCCACACCTTTTCGATGTTGAACTTGCGTTTGGGCTTATCAGCGGCACGAAGAACGAGGTCGCCATCACGTTCGATCACGATCCAGTCCTTATTGGGTTCGATGCCGACCCCTGCGGGAATCCGCACAGCAACACTGTTCCCGGACTTAAAGCTGCGCGTCGGCCACTCGCGTCCCATAACGTTCTCCGTATCTACACGACGTATATACTACCCCGCAAACCCCGCGTCAATCACCACCTGTTCGCCCCATTCGGGCACGGCGTCCGCCGTCATCGGCACCATGAAGCGGTTGCCGTCAGAACGTTCGATCTCAAGCACGTCACCCGCACCGAAATTTTCGACCGCGACCACGCGACCAAGGTCCTCACCCGCCGTCGACACCGCAGGCAGCCCAATCAGGTCCGCATGATAATATTCGCCCTCGCCAAGCGGCGGGAGCGCATTGCGCGGCACGGTGAGTTCGATGCCACGCATACGCTCAGCCGCCGTCCGGTCGGTTATTTCGGCAAAACGCGCGATCACTTGATTGCCTTCGCGCAAGGATTTCAATGTCAACGCCCCGTTGTTGAAACTTTTATGCACTGACAGGTCGTCGGCGAACACTTTCAGCCGAACCTCCCCGCCCACGCCATGCGCACCGATGATGACGGCGAGCGTGACCGTCTTCACAAGCCCCTCCCCAACAGGGGAGGGGCTGGGCGGGCGTTGGTCATGCTCAGGCGTCGGCCTGCTTTTCTTCGTCTGGCTGTGCGTCTTGGGAAACGGGGGCCTCTTCGGCTTCGGCCTGTTCGACCGGTGCCCCTTCTGCGACCATTTCTTCCGCCTGAACCTGCTCGACGACAACGTCTTCGGCAACCGCCTGTTCAGCGGGCGCATCTTCAGCCGCGACAGCTTCTGGTTCAGGCTCGGGAGCCGGAGCCGCTGCGGCTACCGCTGCGGCTTCTGCCGCGTCGGCCACACGTTTGTCCTGCTCTTCCTTGCGCTCGATGGCCTTTTCGCCGGGCTTGCCCTTGTTCGGATTGCTGCGCGCCGCACGTTCGCGAACGCCAGCGGCATCGAGAAAGCGCGCCACGCGGTCAGTCGGCTGCGCACCCACGCTCAGCCAATGCCTGGCGCGATCGCTGTCGAGAACCACGCGCGCGGCATCATCCTTGGCGAGCAGCGGATTATAGCTGCCGATGCGCTCGATAAACTTGCCGTCACGTGCGCTGCGCTCGTCTGCGACAACGATCTTGTAATAAGGGCGCTTTTTCGAACCACCACGCGACAAACGAATTGCAACTGCCATTGAGTCTTCCTTTTTTTGACTATTATTTCTTGAACATTCCAGGCGGCATTCCGGGCATTGCGCCCATGCCCCCCATCATTTTTTCGAGGCCACCGCCGCCAAACATGCCGGCCAGCGCTTTCATCCCGCCCATCTTGCGCAGCTTTTTCATGGCGCCTGCCATTTCCTGATGCATTTTCAGCAAGCGGTTGACGTCCTGCACAGTCGTTCCTGATCCCTTGGCAATGCGGATCTTGCGTTTGGCCTGAAGCAGTTCGGGTTTTGCGCGTTCCTTGGGCGTCATCGACCCGATCATGGCGTCCATGCGGATCAGTAAGCGGTCGTCGACCGCGCCCGACGCCATCGCTGCCTGCGCTTTCTTCATGCCCGGAATCATCCCCGCCAGTGCACCAAGGCCGCCCATGTTCTGCATCTGCTTCAATTGCTGGCGCAGGTCGTTCATGTCGAACTGCCCCTTCGCCATTTTCGCCGCCATTGCTTCGGCGTCTTCGATCTGGATATTTTCAGCCGCGCGTTCGACCAGCGATACGACGTCGCCCATGCCCAGGATGCGGCCCGCGACCCGGCTCGGATGAAACGTCTCCAGCCCGTCGAGTTTTTCGCCAGTGCCCACGAACTTGATCGGCTTTCCGGTCACGGCACGCATCGACAGTGCGGCCCCGCCACGTGCATCGCCGTCCATCCGCGTCAGGATGACGCCGGTCAATGGCACCTGATCAGTGAAACTCTTGGCGACGTTGACCGCGTCCTGGCCAGTCAGGGCATCGACCACCAGGAGGGTTTCGGTCGGCACGGATACCTGCGAAACGCTGCGCATTTCGTCCATCAGCGCCTGATCGACATGCAACCGCCCGGCCGTATCGAGCATCAGGACATCATAGCCCTGCAATTTTGCGGCGTTCATTGCGCGCCGTGCGATCTCGACGGGGTGCTGACCCGCGACGATCGGCAGCGTCGTGACACCGATCTGCGTCCCCAGAACCGCCAGCTGCTCCTGCGCAGCGGGCCGGTTGACGTCGAGCGACGCCATCAGGACTTTCTTGCCCGATTTTTCGGCCAGGCGCTTGGCAATCTTTGCCGTTGTCGTCGTCTTGCCGGAGCCCTGCAAGCCCACCATCATGATGATCGCAGGCGGCGTCACGTCAAGCGCAAGGTCGGCCGCGTCAGAGCCGAGCATTTCGGTCAGCGCATCATTGACGATCTTGACGACCTGCTGCCCCGGCGTGATCGAGCGCAGGACGTTCTGCCCGACCGCTTTTTCGGTGACGCTGTCGACAAACGACCGCACGACAGACAGCGCGACATCGGCTTCGAGCAAAGCAATCCGCACTTCGCGCATCGCCGCGCGCACATCGGCTTCTGTCAATGCACCGCGTCCGCGCAGACGGTCGAACACCCCGCCCAGACGATCGCTCAGTGTATCAAACATAACCGACGTAACTCCAACGCAAAAATAGCCAGCGGACGAAACCTCGTCGGCTGGCGTGCATCATCTGATGCCGTGTGAACGATCGCTCCCTTAGTCTCAACCGGATGCCCGGTCAATATCGGCGTTTTTAAGGTCTTCTTCACGCCTGATCATTATCCGTAACGGTGACTGTCGATCCTTGGGGCCTTATCAACGTGAATAACGAAGTCGAAATGACCAAGGGGCGCTCGCGGGTTCTGAACGCCCGTAATGACGTTATGACGGGCGGTATCATCGTTGCGTCGATCATCATGTTTGTCGGCACGGGCGGGCGGGTGATGTCCAGCGTGCTCGACACGCTGCTCGGTGTCGGCGGAGGTGTGGACAAAACGCTGTCGCTGGCGCTGCTCCTCAACATTGCGCTCATCATGTTCGGCTGGCGGCGATACAAGGACCTGTCCAACGAGATCGTCGAGCGAACCGAAGCCGAAAAGCGCGCGCAGGTGCTCGCCTCACGCGATCCGCTGACCGGCTTTCTCAATCGCCGCGCCTTGTCCGAAGAAGGATCGGCGTTGCTCGCCCGCACGGTGAAGCGCCAGAAAACACTTGCCGTCCTGATGCTTGATCTCGACCATTTCAAGAATGTCAATGATGTCCATGGCCATGCCGTGGGCGATGCGCTTCTCAAGACCGTGGCCACCGAAGTCCTCGCGCTTATTCCACCGTCGGCAATGTCGGCACGGCTTGGCGGCGACGAATTTGCCTGCGCCTTTGCCTATGATGCCGGCAATCCCGAAGTCGTCGAACGCATTGCCCAGGCGATTGTCGGCCGCCTTGGTCAGCCATTCGATGCGGCGGGTACGTTTGTTCATATTTCGGCGTCGGTCGGCATTGCCCATTCAGCGGCCGATTGCGACACGATGGATGCGCTGATGCGCCGTGCCGACATTGCGATGTATGCCGCAAAACATCAGGGGCGCAACCGCTATGCCTGGTTCGACGTCTCGATGGAACGCGAACTGCAAGCGCGCAACGACACCGAGCAGGGTTTGCGCATCGGTATTCCAAAGGGCGAATTCGTGCCCTATTTCGAACAGCAGATCGACCTGACGACGAACCGGCTGCATGGCTTTGAAATGCTCGCACGCTGGGATCATCCGACGCGCGGGCTGGTCATGCCTGACAGTTTCATCAGTATTGCCGAAGAAACCGGAGCCATTGGCGACCTGTCCTTTTCGATCATGCGTCAGGCGTTTGTCGAAGCCCGCAACTGGGATTCTTCGGTCAGCCTGTCAGTCAATATTTCACCGACCCAGCTGAAGGATCCGTGGCTTGCGCAAAAGCTGGTCAAGCTTTTGACCGAAACCGGGTTTCCGGCGACGCGCCTTGAAGTCGAGATCACGGAAACCTCGCTGTTCGACAATCTCGCGCTCGCGCAGTCGATCGTCGGCAGCCTCAAGAATCAGGGCATCCGGATTGCCCTTGATGATTTCGGCACTGGCTATTCATCACTTGCGCATTTGCGCGCGCTGCCGTTCGACCGGATCAAGATCGACAAGAGCTTTGTCACGACCATCTGCGAAAATGCCGAAAGTGCCGCCATTGTCGCGGCCATCACCCGCCTTGGCGAAAGCCTTGGGCTTCCGGTCACTGCCGAAGGTATCGAGACAACCGAAATCGAAGAGCGCCTGCGCCAGCTTGGTTGCCACAAGGGCCAGGGCTGGCTCTATGGTCGTCCGCTGCCCATGCCGGCCGTCCGTACGCTTCTGGCGGAACGCAACCTGCTTACTTATGCACGCACCCCCGATCCGCAGGTGATTGTCGGTCCCGATGTGATGATCGAAGAAAATGATCTGCCGATGCGCCGGACGGGTTGAGTAGACTTACACGCGTTGCGTCCCTAAATCGCCGTCTTGATGACGGGTCGATTTCACAAGATGCATGGGCTGGGCAATGATTTTGTCGTGATCGACGCGCGCGACGGTGCCGTTGAAATGACGACGGCGCGTGCCCGCGCGATTGCCGATCGCCGAACGGGCATTGGCTGCGATCAGCTTATCCTGCTCGAACCCGGTGATAGCGCGGATGCGCGGATGCGGACATGGAATGCCGATGGCAGCGAAGTCGAAATATGCGGCAATGCGACGCGCGCCGTCGCTCTCCTGCTGAAGCAGCCGGCTACGCTTGAGACGATGGCCGGACTGATCACGGTTTCACCAGTCGATGGCGGTGCAACCGTCGACATGGGGCATCCCCGCTTCGATTGGGATGCGATCCCGCTCGCTTATGCCATGGACACCGCGGCAATGCCGGTCAGCTGGGAAATGCTCGGAAACCCTGCTGCGATCAATGTCGGCAATCCGCATGTCATTTTCTTTGTGGACGATGTCGGCACGATTGATCTCGATCGCCTCGGTCCGATTATCGAGCATGATCCTCTTTTTCCCGACCGCATCAACGTCAATGTCGCGGCGATCACGGGTCCGTCATCACTCGACCTGCGTGTCTGGGAACGCGGCACAGGCCTGACCCGCGCCTGTGGCACCGGGGCCTGTGCCACCGCTGTCGCGGCGATCCGCAGCAAGCGCGCAATCTCGCCTGTGATCGTCAGCCTGCCTGGCGGGCACCTGACCATATCCTGGGCGCCCGGTGATCCGATCCGGATGACAGGCCCCGCCACGCATGTCTTTAGCGGCGTGACGGACTGGACCATGTTCGGCGCATGACCGTCGAGGTTATCACGTTCGGTTGCCGCCTGAACATTGCCGAAGGCGAAGCGATCCGTGCGGCGTGGGCAACGGAAACCGGCGCGGGCGATACTGTCATCATCAACAGTTGCGCGGTCACCGCAGAAGCAGAGCGTCAGGCCCGGCAGGCCGTTCGCCGCGCTGCCAAGTCAGGCAAGTCAGTCTTTGCCACAGGGTGCGCCGTTCGCCTGAACCCCGATAAATGGGCGGAAATCGCCAGGGTTCTGCCACAACGCAGCGACCCCAGACCTGCCGTTTCGGGCGCGCAACACGCCCGTGCCTTTGTCGAAGTGCAAAACGGCTGCGATCATGACTGTACATTCTGCATCACCCGGATCGCACGCGGGCCATCGCGCTCGCTGTCGCCCGATGCCATAATTGCCGCGATCCGTGGCGTCGTTGACAAGGGGCAACAGGAAGTCATCTTAACGGGTGTCGACCTGACCAGTTACGAAGGCGGCCTTGCCGCTATCGTCGCGCGGATATTCCATGACGTTCCTGATTTGCCGCGTCTGCGCCTGTCGTCGCTCGACCCGGCAGAGGTCGATGCGCCACTCTTCGAACTGGTCACCAGCGAACCACGCCTGATGCCGCATGTTCACCTTTCGCTGCAATCGGGCGATGATATGATCCTCAAGCGGATGAAGCGCCGTCATAATCGCGCACAGGCCGTCAATCTGGTTGCCCGTCTTAAATCCGCGCGGCCCGACATTGCCATCGGTGCAGACCTGATCGCCGGTTTTCCGACCGAAACCGAAGACATGTTCAAAAACAGCCGCGATATCATCGACGAGTGTGACATCGTTTTCGGGCATATCTTTCCCTATTCGCCGCGCCCCGGCACACCGGCTGCGCTGATGCCAAAAGTATCCCCCGCGATCGCCAGGGCCCGCGCCGCCATCCTGCGCGAAGCGACCACGGCGCGCAAATCACTCTGGCTGTGCGCGCACGTCGGCACGGAGGTCCGTGTTCTGGTCGAGCGCAGCGGTCTCAGCGGCCATGCCGAAAATTTCGCGCCTGTCGCACTGCCGCCCAGTAGCCCGGGCCGCATAAAAACTGTCCGCATCACCGGATCCACGAACGACACCCTGATCACTGCCGCACCCGCGCGTGCCGCATGACCGACGCTTCGTGGACCCAGCGCCTGTTCGGCGGACTGCGCCGCACGTCCGAGCGCCTCGGCGAAAATCTCGGCAATCTGACAAGTGGTGGTGCCACGCTCGACGCGCACACGCTCGACGATGTCGAAGATGCTCTCGTCGCGTCGGATCTTGGCCCTGCCACCGCCAAAATCATCCGTGACCGTCTTGCCGAAACCAAATTCGACCGCGGCATCGACGCACAGGGCATTCGCGCCGTCATGGCTGACGAGATTGCCGACATCCTTCGGCCAGTCGCCAGACCCCTGGAAATAGACGCATTTCCCCGCCCACAGGTCATCCTGGTGATCGGCGTCAACGGCGCGGGCAAGACCACCACCATCGCCAAGCTTGCCCATTTTTTCCTTGAACAGGATTATGGCGTGATGCTCGCGGCGGGGGACACGTTCCGCGCCGCCGCCATCGGACAGCTCAAGGTCTGGGCAGAACGTCTCGGCGTGCCCATCGTCAGCGGTCCCGAAGGCGGCGACGCGGCCGGCATCGTCTTCGATGCTGTCAAGCAGGCCACGGCAACCGGCATCGATGTCCTTATCGTCGACACCGCCGGGCGCCTTCAGAACAAGCGCGAGCTGATGGACGAACTCGCCAAGATCCGGCGGGTACTGGGTCGTATCAACCCCGCGTCGCCGCACAATGTCGTCCTTGTCCTCGACGCAACCACCGGACAGAACGCGCTCAGCCAGATCGACGTGTTCAAGGACGTGGCGGGCGTGACGGGGCTCATCATGACCAAGCTTGACGGCAGCGCGCGGGGTGGCGTCCTCGTCGCTGCGGCCAAGCAGTTCGGATTGCCCATTCATGCCGTCGGGGTCGGTGAAACAATGAACGACCTTCGCCCGTTTGATGCCGACGAACTGGCACGCGCCATCGCAGGAGTTGACCGTTGACCGACGCCCGAACCACACCGAAACCCCATCCTGGATGGAGCCTGGCGATCGATTACGGGCCGTTGCTGCTGTTTTTTCTCGCTTACAAAGTCACCAATGTCTTTACCGGTACTGCGTTGTTCATGGCGGCCATCGTCGTGGCGGTTCTCGTGTCAAAGTGGCGGCTCGGTCGCGTGTCGCCGATGCTCTGGCTGTCGGCGATCCTTGTCATCGGCTTCGGCGGCCTGACGATATGGTTTCACGACCCGAAGTTCATTCAGATCAAGCCAACGATCATCTATACCCTGTTATCGGGCTTGCTGTTTGCCGGACTGGCGCTTGGCAAGCCGCTTCTCAAATATGTGCTTGAGGCGGGCTATGACGGCCTGACCGATCGCGGCTGGTTCATTCTGTCGCGCAACTGGGCCTGTTTTTTCGCCGCAATGGCGATCGTCAACCAGATTTTGGTGGCAACGCTTGATTTCGGAACATGGCTGACGGTCAAAGTCTGGGGCTTGACGATTGTGTCGTTCCTGTTCGCGATGGCAAACATCCCGGTGATGACCAGGCATGGGTTCGGTGCGGAAAAGCCCGCCGACTAAGCCGCTCTTTTCTCCAGCAGCCCGTGCTTGCGCAGGCAGTGGCGCAGCTGGTCATAGCTGAGCGACAGCGCTTTTGCGGCCTCGCGCTGGTTGTAGCGACAGCGGGACAGCGTCGCCGCAAGGATCGCGCGTTCGTGCGCATCGACTGCGGCGCGAAAGTCGCTCACAGGTTCAGGGTCAGTCCCCCGGCCTTCGTCGGGAAACGGGACGGCAGGATCAACCGGTCGCCATGGCGAGGCAAAGGGATCAAACTCGATCACGCCGATCGGCCGCATCTCGTCACCCCAGCGATAGACGGCGCGTTCGACGACATTCTTCAACTCGCGGACATTGCCCGGCCAGCCATAGGTCGTCAGCGCATCTGTTGCACCGGCCGAAAACCCCGGCCATTCGCGCCAGCCAATCTCCGACGCCATCCGTCGTCCGAAATGATCGGCAAGCACCGGTACATCGCCTTCGCGCGCCCTGAGCGGTGGCAAAGTCACTACCTCAAACGCCAGCCGGTCGAGCAGGTCCGCCCGAAACCGGTGATTTCCGACGAGGTCCGGCAAATGCTCATTCGTCGCCGCTACAATCCGCACATCGACCTGCACCGGTTTGTTCGCGCCGATCCGCGTGACCTCACCATATTCGACAGCACGGAGCAATCGCTCCTGTGCACCTGCTGACAAGGTGGCGAGTTCGTCGAGGAACAATGTGCCGCCGTTGGCATCCTCGAACCGCCCGGCGCGCATTTTCGCGGCCCCGGTAAATGCCCCGGCTTCATGGCCGAACAGTTCTGCCTCGATCAGTGTCTCTGCGAGGGCCGCACAATTCATCGTGACGAACGGCCCTGCCCAGCGCGGGCTGAGCCTGTGCAGCCGCTCGGCAATCAGTTCCTTGCCGCTTCCGCGCTCGCCGACCACCAGAACCGGCCGGTCGAGTGCGGCCGCCGCACTGGCCCGCTCAATGCTGTCGAGGAATACGGAGGACTGACCGACCGTCTGCTGAACATGATCCATCTTCAAACATTAGCATATTTTACCAGAAGTTGGCAAACATGTCAGATTGATGCGCAGTGCTGCCGCTGAAATCTGCGGCTTTCAAAAATGGCATGCTTCCTGCTGAACGAAGCATGCCCGCGTCGGGCAAGCCCTGCTCCGGCAAAGGATCCAGGTGTATTGAGGACTATTCCACATGGGCATTTTCTCTCGGACCCGCGACATTATCGCAGCCAACATGACCGACATGCTCGATCGCGCGGAAGATCCGGCCAAGATGATCCGCATCATCATCCTCGAAATGGAGGAAACGCTGGTCGAGGTCCGTGCCGGTGCGGCGCGCACGATTGCCGATCAGAAGGAAATGCGCCGTCATATCGACAAGCTCGCAATGCTTGAGGGCAACTGGCAGGAAAAGGCCGAACTTGCGCTCTCGAAGGGCCGCGAAGATCTTGCCAAGGCCGCGCTCGTCGAAAAGGCGAAAGCGACCGACATGGCCGAGCAGATGGCGACGCAGATCAAGGTACTTGAGGATGCCCTGCGCGCGTCCGAAGGCGACATTACCAAGCTGCAGACCAAATTGCGCGAGGCCCGCACCCGTCAAATCGGCATCGAAACGCGCATCGACAGTGCCAATCAGCGGTTTCGCATGCGCGAAGCCTATGCCGGCGAACGGACGAAGGACGCATTTTCACGCTTCGACAGTCTCGAACGCGAAGCCGACCTTGCCGAAGGGCGCGCCGACGCAATGGCCATGGGCAACGTCAAGACACTTGACGAAGAAATCGCCGAACTGCGCTCAGACGAAAAAATCGACGCCGAGCTGGCCGCGATGAAAGCCAGAATCAACGCGACCGGAAAGAAGGATCAGGGTCATGGACATTGACGGTATTGTTGCAATTTCGGCGCTTTTCATCGGCCTTCCCTGGCTGATCCTGCATTATATTACCAAATGGAAACAGGCCAAAACCCTGACTGTCGACGACGAAAACCTCCTCGACGACATGCATGACACCGCCCGCCGCCTCGAAGACCGGCTGGTCACCATCGAACGCATCATGACTGCGGATAACCCGAACTGGAAATCCGGACAGTAGCCCGTTTCTCAAGGAGAACTGATATGACAGCGCGTCGCACTGATTTCTATCTCGACAAGCAAAATGCCAAATGGCTGGGCGTATGTTCGGGGATCGCCGATTATACCGGCGTCGACCGGACCTGGGTTCGTGTTGCTGCCGTCGTCCTGACCATCATGGGCGGCTTTCCATGGACGCTGATCGCTTATTGGGTCACGGCGTGGGTCGCCAGTCCGAAACCGATCGGCCTGTACGACAACGCCGACGATGCCAAATTCTGGCAGGGCGTTCGCCAGTCTCCGGCGCGCAGCACCCGCGATGTCAAAGCCAAATTTCGCGACATCGACCGCCGCCTCGCCGACGTCGAAACCTTTTACACCAGCCGCAATTCGACTCTCGCCAACGAAATTGACAGCCTGCGCTGAACCGGGAGTGTGATCATGGAACCGTTATTTCTTTATCTTGCACTGTCACTCATCGCGGTTGTCGGCCTCACGATCCTCGCGCTGATCGCGCTCAAAGCCTTTCGCGCGTGGATCGACTTCAAGCATTTCGAACTGAGCCAGGCACCCTCGCCCGCATCCTCGTCAACGCATCGCATCAACCTTGCTGACCTGAAAGAACGCATCAGCAAGCTGGAGGCAATCGCATCAGGCGTGGACATGTAATCCTCACCCCTCCCTTTTCGAACCGCAGTCGGTTAGAGGGCTGCAATGCCATCCCTTTCCGATATCCTTGCCGACTATGAAATTCTTGACGCCGATGATCGTTATCGTCTGCTGATCGATCTCGGCCGTGCCCTTGACCCTATGCCTGATCCGCTGAAGACTGACGCGACGCTGGTGCGCGGTTGTTCGGCCAGTGTCTGGGTTTATCCGACCACGACCGATGACAATCGCCTGCATTTCCTTGCGGATTCGAATGCGGCCATCACCAAAGGGATCATCGCCCTCGTCCTCACCACTGTTCAGGACCGCACGGCCGAAGACATCATGAAAACCGATATCAACGCCGAGCTCGCCCCGTTCGCCCTGAATGCCCAGCTCAGTTCCAACCGCACGCAAGGGATTCCGAACATGATTGCACTGATTCGGTCGACCGCCGAACGCTTATTGGTTTAGCACCGACATAATTTCGTCAATGTCTGTCCCCGCAGGAATGATCATCCATTCACGCGGTCGCCGGGATGTGACGACTGTGACCGCATTTTTCGGGCACACGCCCAGGCACTTGACCGGCAGGATGCCGACCGGCGCCTTGCGTCCTTTGCCAAGTCGTGCGCGCAAAAGCTTGACCAGCGGTGTTTTGCGTTTCGGACCGAAACCCCCGCCGACTTTCTTCGAACATTTCGCGCAGACCAGCACTGTCTGGTCCCAGTTCGACTTTGCAGTCTTGAACATCAGGTCGCCGTCCGCCGCTCCTCGGCCGTGCGCAACACTTCCCACGCGGCCTGGATCGCCCGGAAATGTTCGGCGGCCTTGGCATCATCGGGCTTGATATCGGGGTGGTTCGCCTTTGCCAGCCGCCGCCATGCTCCGCGCGCGTCCTCAAACGTGGCATAGGATTCAAGCTCAAGGACAGCGAGCGCGCGCATCTCGTCGCGCGACCGCGTGCCATCACCCGCCGCGCCCCAGCCATAATGCGATGCCGCCGTATAGGCTGACGCGGTGCGGCCCATATCGGCCTCTCGTGCGGCGGTATCTTCTGCGCTCAGCCCTTCGAAATAATTATATCCCTGGTTATATTCGCCTGCATGTTTTTCGCAGAAATACCAGCGATCGGGCGAGTTGGGCGACTTTGGCGCAGGCCGGTCCCCCGGTTCGTCGCAATTGTGGCGATCGCAAATCCGCACGGTCGTCGCCGCGCTTTCGCTGCCGTAACCGCGCCAGCGCGGAAAGCCCCAGTCGAGTGAACGTGATGAAGGCCGGGCCATCCCTTTCATCTAGGGGAAGAGCGGTAAAAGCGCCAGAGGGTCTGTAAGCCGGGTTCTGTCCGTCCCGAAGGACTGTGCGACCATTCCTCTACGAACGCCGTTGCCGACGCCCTTTAGCAACCAACCCGGACGACGGAAGCGAGGCGCTCCATATGCCGTCCCTATTCGGTCTTGCTCCCGGTGGGGTTTGCCGTGCCAGTCCTGTTACCAGAACCGCGGTGCGCTTTTACCGCACCGTTTCGCCCTTGCCGCGCCGAAGTGCGGCGGTTTGTTTTCTGTGGCACTTTCCCTCAAGTCACCCTGGCCGGGCATTACCCGGCACCGTTCCTCTGTGGAGCCCGGACTTTCCTCCCTCGCACTGCTGCGACGGCGGTCGCCCGACCCTCTGGCCATCTCGCCTTAGTTGTCCCCCGTCGGTTTGGGAAGCAGCAGCGCAAGCAGGATCGCCCGGCACTCGCCGTCGATCGTTCCGTCGAACAGCTCGGGCCGGAATCGCCGCTGAAACGCGACTGTCGCGGCAAGCGGATCGGTCACGTCATAACCGAACCGCGCCAGCGCGAGGAGGAACCCGGCATCGCTCCAGTGCGGGTCCATCAGATTTTTCGTGGGTCGCGGCAGGGCAAGGCGCAGTTTCGCCAGCCGATGCCACGGAAACAGCTCGCCCGGGTCCTGCTTGCGCGCCGGCGCAACGTCCGAATGGCCGACGACATTGCCGCGCGTGATGCCGTGCCGCTGCTCGATATCGGCAACCAGCGGGATCAGGGCATCGATCTGCGCCTCGGGAAATGGCCGATAGCCAAATTCATGTCCCGGATTGACGATCTCGATCCCGACACTTGCCGAATTCACGTCGTCGATACCGCGCCAGTGCGATTTGCCCGCATGCCATGCCCGTTTTTCTTCGGCGACAAGCCGCAGAATCTGGCCATCCTCGGTAACGAGGTAATGCGCCGATACCTTTGCCGCCGGGTCCGTCAACCGGTCAATCGCGACGTCGGCATCGACCATGCCGGTGTAATGCAGAACCACCATCGTGACTGGCAGCGCGCGGTCGTCGAAATTGGGCGATGGCGTGTCGACTATGGCATTCACCGGCATGTCCTTACGGTCATACCGTCGTCATGTCACATTCTCCGGGCCGGTCAAATGCATTTACGCCACTTTGCTCTGGACGGAACCGGGGCGCGTTGCGGCTGTGTAAAAACCGCGCAAGCCGGGATGCGCTGCAAAACGCGACGTCTGCCCGATGACAGTTTCGCCTGCACCCAGAATCAGAACACCACCGGGTGCAAGCGCATCGGCGAGCCTGTCGAAAACACCGGCGCGCACGGGCGGTGCAAAATACATCAGCACATTACGGCACAGAATGATGTCATATTGTCCTGGTGCAGGGTCGATCAGGTTGTGCGTCGCAAAACGGATCATCCGCCGCAACCGGCTGTCGACCACCCATTCTTCGCCTTCCTGCTGAAACCAGCGCAGCATGGTGCGTACCGGTAATCCGCGCTGAATTTCGAATTGCGAATACCGCCCCTGCCGCGCGCGCTGAATGACAGTGTCGCTGACGTCGGTTGCGGTGATCTCGACTGACCATCCGGCCCAGCGCGCATCGGCTTCACGCAAAAGCATCGCGATCGTATAGGCTTCCTGCCCTGTCGAACATCCCGCGGACCAGATCCGCAACCGTCTGCTATCGCGCCGCTCCATGTGCAGACGATCGAACGCAACGCTGTTCAGCAGATCGAACACGCCGGGGTCGCGGTAAAACGATGTTTCGTTGTTCAGCAGCGCATCGACGACACGCATCATGAGCGCGTCGTCCCTGCCGCTGACGAGCGTCGCCACCAGCGTATCGACGGAATCAAGCTTCAGTTCACGGGCGACGGGCCGCAACGCAGTCTCGACCCGCCATTGGCGGCCTGCAACCAGTTGCTGTCCCGTACGCGCTTCGAGCAGGGCACCCAGAACATGTGTCGCGGCGCTGTGGTCCGGCATCATCGCACCGTTCGCCGTCCGGCGACATAGTGGGCAAGCGCTGCGGGCGGGGCGATCAGGCTTGCCAGTCCGGCGCGCGCCACTGTGCCGGGCATGCCCCAGATAGCCGATGACACAGGATCTTGCACGATCACGGTGCCGCCTGCGCTGACAATGTCGGCCGCACCGATCACGCCGTCTTTTCCCATGCCGGTCAGGACCACAGCCATCGCCCGCTCGCGATAGATGTCGGCAAGGCTTGAGAACATCGGATCAACCGACGGGCAGCACCGCGATGCCGATTGCTGTGTGACGAGCATCGTTCGGACGGCGCTTCCGTTCTGGGTCAGCCCAAGATGATGATCCCCCGGGGCAATCAGTATCTCACCACGCGTCAGTGCATCTCCCTCTCCTGCCACGCGCGCCGCACGGCCCGACAGGGTAGTCAGCTGATCGGCAAAAAACGGCATGAACGCAGTCGGCAGATGCTGCGTGACAAGGATCGGCGCATCGAACCCATCGGGCAGATTTTCGAAAAAGGCCGACAACGCATGCAATCCGCCCGTCGAGGCGCCGATCGCCAGACAGGCAATGTCGGAATCGGGCGCTGGCCGCAATATTTTCGGTTCGATCTGTTCTGCCCACGCAACGGGCGTGGCTTTTCCCAGACGCTGCATTTTCTCGACGAGCAAATCGCCGAATTGCCGGCCAAGGCCGCCGATCGCGGGCTTTGACAATGTATCCGCGGCGCCGAGAGCCAGCGCCTGAACCGTTGCTTTGGCACCGTCAGCCGCCAGCGTCGACACGATGAGAATGCGCGCGCCGCCACTGGCCTCGATCAGCGCGGGAAGTGCGGCAAGGCCATCCAGCCCCGGCATCTGGATGTCGAGCAGAACGATATCGACCGAATGGGACGACAACCACGCAATGGCCCGCCGCGCACTGTCCAGCGCCGCGACGACTTCGAACATCGGCGCATCGGCAACCATTCTGCTCAACGCAGCCCGGGCAACGGCAGAATCGTCGACAATCAGGACGCGGATCATGGCCTGCTGCGCGCGATTCGGACCAATTGTTTTGATTGCACTCAGCACGGCCGGATCGCCTTTATGCAACGCCCACGATCTGAAGCTTGCTGGCGAGCGTTTCCCGGTCGAACGGCTTCATGATATATTCGTCGGCGCCCGCTTCGATGGCTGCGCGAATATGTGCCGATCCGTTTTCGGTCGTGCAGAATATGATTTTCGGCTTTTTACCGTCACTGTTTCCAAGCGCCCGCAGAAAGTCCATGCCGCTCATCACGGGCATGTTCCAGTCCAGCAGGATGACGTCGGGACGGGCGTGGGCACAGGCATCGAGCGCAACCTTGCCGTCTTCTGCTTCGGACACTTCGAAATCCAGTGCTTCCAATATATGGCGCGCGACTTTGCGGATAACTTTGGAATCATCGACGATCAGACATGTTCTGGACATTACGCAGCACCCTTGCGCCGTTCGGCATTGCTGACAGTCCTATCGTCGATATATGTTTTCCCGGTTAACGGCTCAGGCCGCTTTTGCGACCGGCCCGGCAATCAGCATGGCCGGATCGACCTTTACCGCAAAACCCTGGGGCGTATCGACGGTTCCGGTCGCGACACCGGCCCAGTGTCCGCAGATGCTGGCTTCGAACGGCATTTCGGGGCCGATCGGTGCGACGACTTCGGCAATCGAATCGACACGCAATCCATAACGATGCCCGCCAGACGAAATCACGATGGCGCGGTTCCCTGTCTCTGTTGCAGAGAGTCCGACCGCCGATGCCGCATCGATCACGGTCAGCACCCGGCTGCGCACCGCGGCCAGCCCGATGACATGTCCGGCGGCAAGCGGGACGGGCACGATCTGCCACAGGTCGACAATCGATTCCACCGACGCGGCGTCGATTGCGACTCTCTGTCCACCGATTGTTGCGATCAGAACCAGGTCGCTCATGCCCGTCGCTTTCGCCTGTTTGTTTCGCTGCGGGCGCGGGGCCATGCCATCAGCGGCACCGCCCGACCCTCGATCATGACATAGCCCTCGACCAGACCGTCACTGACATCGGCGATCGGCGGAATGGGCAGCAGATCATGAACCTCGGCCACCGGATATCCGACCCCCGAATTATGGTCTGCCATCCGCAAAAGCGCGACACGACCCGATGCCGGCAATGTGCCATCGATGATGACGGGAATCAGCTCCCCGAACAGGCTGACGTAACAATTGTCATCCTGACCGGCGAAATCGGCGACATCGACGTCGTCGATATGGCCGATATCGGTCACGCGGACCGCGCGGCGCTGCCCGTCAAGGCCATCGAGCACCAGAAGCGATCCCGGCGTTTCTGCGGCGACCGACACTTCGGCGGACGCCGTGTGGATACGATCATTGCTGATACCGGCACGCACGGCAATCCCGGTCGGGTCAAGGACAAGAACCGGAATTCCGTCATCAGGCAGGCTTTGCCCAGCATAGGTGCCCAGTGCGGCAACCTGCGGTGCCGTCGGCCGGACAACCAGTTCTTCATGATCGCGCACATGCGTGACCCCCATTGCGAACCGGTTGCCGCCCGGTGGATCGACAATGACCAGATGCGACAATGCCTCTTCGCGAAGACCCAGCATCGGTGCCAGCGAAACGACGGACAGCATCCGTCCGCGCACGACCGCGATACAGCCTCCACCCACCGCTTCGACACGGACGGACTGTGATTTGATCGACACGATTTCATGAATGGCAGCGCGCGGCAATGCGAAGACATGGCCGCCCGCTTCCACCAGCAAGGCGTTCATGATGCTGAGTGTCAGCGGCGCCCGCACCGTGATGGCAAGGCCGGCACCGGGCCGGTTGTCGATCGTGATGGCGCCGCCCAGCCGTTCGACATTGGCGCGGACCACGTCCATTCCGACACCGCGCCCCGAAATTTCGGTGATGTTGTCGGCTGTCGACAATCCCGCTTCGAACATCAGGTTCAGCGCCGCCTCTGGCGACAGCATGGCCGCCTTTGCCGGTGTGACAAGCCTGGCAAGGACGGCCCGTTCGATCAGGCGGGCGACATCGATGCCGCGCCCGTCATCGGCAATCATGATGGACACCTGATTGCCCGACTGACGCGCGGTCACGGTCAGTGTGCCGCACCTGTTTTTTCCCGCCTTTTCGCGGTCGCCGGCAAATTCGATCCCATGATCAATGGCATTGCGCACGATGTGGGTCAGCGGATCGCGGATCGCTTCGATCATTTCACGATCGATCTCGACATCACTGCCCTCGATCCGCAACTGGACTTCTTTGCCGACTGCGCTGGCCGTATCGCGAACAAGGCGCGGCAGCAGGGCGAACAGCCGTTCGATCGGCTGCATCCGCGTCCGCGCAACAGTCTCACGCACATCGCTGATGGCCGATGACACCCGGTCGAACGCCGCCGCTGTTGCGGTGTCGGCATCGCTGTCACGCAATCGTCGCGCAAGATCATTGCGCGCGAGGACCAGGTCGGACACCTGCGTCATTGCGGTTTCCAGCACATCGACCGAAACCCGGATATTGCGCGCCTGCTTCAGCAAGAGCGGCGCCGGATCCGCGGCGTTTGCAGATGATGTTGCTACCCCCTGATGATCAAGGGCTGCGACAAGGAGGACATCGTCGGACGGGTCCGGGACCTCATTGTCGGTGCCAATCGCTTCGCTCAGGACTGAAATCCGGTCGATGATTGCAAGCATCGCACCGACCAGCTGCGAATCAGTCAGCCTGCGACCGGCGCGGACATCGCCCAGCACGGTTTCCGCAGCATGTGCCAGCGCACCAATGCGCGGCAGGTCCAGAAATCCGCAACTGCCCTTGACCGTGTGGACAAACCGGAAAATCTCATCAAGCCGTGCGGGATCATCAGGATGCGCTTCCCAGCCCACCAGCGCTTCGCCAATATGCTCCAGCGTTTCACGTGTTTCTGAAACAAATTCGCCGATCAGCTCGTCCACACGCTTTTCCCCGGAGTCAGACCGGTCCCATAAACCGCAAATGGTTAAGGGCGGGTTAGGCGCGCTTGAGTGTGGCTCCGAACAGGAGAACGGTGGGATCTGGCGCCAGAACCTGTGAATGGCCGCCACTTTGCGTCGACAGCAAATGCACGAGCCACGCCGCTGCGGCCCGCGGTGTCAGGCTGTCTTCGTCGGCATCGCCATTCAGCGCCGTCCGCAGCTCGGCATCGAGGACGAGCCTTGGCCCTTCGGCGCGCACGACAATTTCGGTTGTTCCCCCCTTTATTTCCGCACCGACGTCAAGGCGTCCGCCGCGGACAAGCGAATCGCCTGCCATAAGGACAAGGTTGAGGAGAACCTTGATTGCGGTTTTGGACAGGGTCGCTTCCTCGACCAGCCAGCCGATTTCGATCCGCGCATTCTCTCCCAACAGGCCTTCGATTGCGGCTCTGGCTTCGCGGGCATCGACGACATCACCGAACCCGCCCGCCGCGCCAAACGCCAGGCGAAAGAATTTCAATTTGTTCGCAGACGCACGCGCACTTTCCGCCAGCAGTTCGAGGCACTGCGCACGCATATCCGCATCAGTCTCGTCCGCGAGCAGTTCGAGACCATTGTTCATTGCACCGACCGGGCTGAGCAGGTCATGGCAAAGCCGTGAACACAGCAAGCTCGCAAAATCGACTGCGTTGACTGTCATGGTAAATCCCCGTGCCGCTCCCCTTTGGCGAATCGCACATATCCGGTCAATCTTATCATCGCCTTAGGTCCTGACCCTAGTTGCGCCCGGACCAGGTTAACATCATAGCGCGCAAATGCCCGATCCGTTTGCCGTACCCGACAACCTTGACGCCATTCTGAACGATATCTGGATGCGCTGGGGCCGCGGCGCGGCGGATCGCCGGTCTCCTTTTCATACCCCGGCTGTCGCGTCGATCCGTCCGCACGCAACGCCTGATCAGCGCATCATGGTCTTGCGCAAGGCGGATCGACACGCAGGCCTGTTGCGGTTTCACACTGACGTGCGGTCGAACAAGGTCGCGCAGTTTGCCGGCTGTGACAAGATCAGTGTGGCGGGGTACGATCCCGGTGCAAAAATTCAGCTCCGCGCCACTGGTCAGGCCGCTGTCACCGCCAAGGGCGCGATCGTGGACGCGGCCTGGGCAGCGACCTCGCCCAGCGGACGACGCAGCTATCTGACGACGCTGCCGCCGGGCAGTGTCAGTGACGATGCGACATCGGGCCTGCCGGCCCCTTTTGACACGACGATGCCGACCGCACGGGAAAGCGAAGCGGGCCGTGCCAATTTCGCCCTTGTCGTCATGACCGTCACCCATCTCGAATGGCTCCACCTTGCCGCGACCGGCCACCGTCGCGCGGCCTTTTCCCGCGGTGAGGCGGGGTGGACCGGCACATGGCTGATCCCGTGACCGGCCTCACCGTCTGGTACGATGGCGCCTGCCCGCTGTGCATTCGCGAAATCGCGCTGATGCGCCGCCTCGACAAGCGGCGCGTGATCGATTTTGTCGACGTCGCCCCTGCCAGCACCATCTGCCCGATCGACCGGACGCTTCTGCTCGCCCGGTTTCACGCACGCGAAAGCGGCGGTCCGATCCTTGACGGCGCCGCTGCCTTTGCCGCGATGTGGCGGGCGATACCGGTCTTGCGGCCGCTCGGACTTGTCGCGCGCAACCGCATCGTGCTGGCGGCCCTCGAACGCACATACGCTGCATTCCTGAAGATCAGGCCCCGGCTTCAGCGGCTGGCGGGCGGTTGAGCGGCGCGCATCGCGTCATCGATCAGCCCCGATTGCATCATGTACCCGTAAATAAGGATACCCGGCACCGCGAGCACTGTGGTCAGCAGGTAGAAGTCGACATAGCCGAATTTTTCGATCACGGCCCCCGCCGTTGTCCCGGTCAGGAAGCGGCCAATTATGCTCGCGGCCGCTGAAATCAGGGCATATTGCGCCGCGGTAAAGCGGACATCGCACAGAGCCGAGAAATAAGCGACCACGACCACGCCGCCAAAACCGCTCGCCAGATTTTCAAATCCGATTGCCCCCCCCATGCCCAGATTGGAATGGCCGACCGCCGCCAGCACGGCAAAGCCCAAATTGCTGACCGCCATCAGGATCAGCGCGACCAGCACCGACCGCTTCAAACCCAGACGGGCATAGAATACGCCGCCGATGAAAACCCCGATCAGCAGTGCCCAGAAACCGACACCCACATCGTAAAATGCAATCTCGTCGTTCGTAAAGCCGAGATCATCGAACAACAGGCGGAACGTCAGATTGGCGAGCGTGTCGCCGATCTTGTGCACCAGAATGAAGATCAGCACGACGCCCGCCCCGCGCCGTTGCAGGAATTCGGCAAACGGGCCCCAGATCGATGCGAACACCTCGCCAACGCCGCGCCTCGCAATCGTCACGACGCGGCGCGCCGGTTCGCCCATGATCAGCCCCGTGATCATCGCCGGCAACGCAAGCGAGGCGCACGCCAGATAGCTTATTGTCCAGCCATACCGCGCTGACAGCACGAGCGCGAGACCGGCCGCCGATGCCGACCCGATCCGCCAGCCATATTGCGACATGCCCGATCCTGCGCCCAGCTGACGCGGTTCAAGCAGCTCGATCCGGTAGGCGTCGATGATGATATCGAATGTCGCACCCGCAACCCCGACCAGAATGGCGGCATAGGCCGTCCACAAAATGTCCGCTTTCGGATTTGCGAACGCCAGATTTGCGACTGCGGCCATCACGAATAGTCCTGCGACGATCAGCCAAGACACCCGCTGCCCCAGCGCACCGATGACGGGCAATCGCACCCCGTCGACGATCCATGCCCACAGCCATTTGAGATTGTAGACCAGAAACGCCAGGCTGAACGCGGTCACTGTTTTCTTGTCGATGCCGTCCTGCGCCAGCCGTGTCGTCAGCGTGGCGGCGATCATGGCAAAGGGAAACCCCGATGAGATACCGAGGAACAGTGCGGCGAGCGGCGCCGGCTCGACATAGGGCCTGACCGCGTCGAACATCCCGCTGGCCCGTGTCGCCGTGTCATCACCCATCACCAGCCCCTTATATGTGCGCCACGCTCTGCGTCATTCCGGCGCGGAACGAAACCCGGATAATTCGAGAGATGACGCGCCACTGTCAAACGACTATCGCCGTCGCATGAGACAATCCGACACATCCGGCCGCGCGATTGACCCGGGGGCGGGCGACCGCATTGCAAAGCTGCTTGCCCGCGCCGGCGTTGCCAGCCGCCGTGAAGTCGAACGCATGATCGCGGACCGGCGCATCGCTCTGAACGGCGTCGCGCTCGAAACACCGGCGACGATCCTTGCATCGCTGAAAGGGATTACGGTCGACGGCAAGCCAGTCGCCCCGCCCGAAACCGCGCGGCTGTTCCGCTATCACAAGCCGACCGGACTGCTCGTCGCCGAGCGCGATTTCACGGGCCGCCCGACGATTTATGACAAGTTGCCAAAGGAGCTGCCGCGCGTCGTGCCCGTCGGTCGCCTTGACCTGAATACCGAAGGGCTGTTGCTTTTGACCAATGACGGCGCGCTCAAACGCCTGCTCGAATTGCCGTCGACAGGCATTCCGCGGACCTATCGTGCGCGGACCTACGGCCCGGTCAGCCAGGCGCAACTTGAAGATCTGATTGAAGGCGTCGAAGTCGAAGGTGTCCGCTATGGCAGCATCAATGCAAACCTTGAGCGGCGCACCGGCACCAACCAGTGGATCGAACTGACCCTGACCGAAGGCAAGAACCGCGAAGTCCGCCGCGTGCTTGAACATCTCGGCCTGAAAGTCAGCCGTCTGATCCGCACTGCTTATGGCCCCTTCCCGCTCGCTGACATGCCGTCAGGCGCCGTCGACGAAATCAAGCAGAATATCGTGGTCGACTTCATGAAGACTATGAAGGGAGCGAAACCAGTGCTGTTCGACGCCGGATCGACCCAGCCGGTCGGTCACGAAAGCAGGCGGCGCGAAACGCCAAAGCCCCGGCCTGTCGCAGCCACACCCGCAGCCACCGACGCGCCCCTGTCCTCCCGCCGAGCCCGTGCCGCCAGCTTCGGTCCGAAGCTTGAACGCGAAGCCGCCTCTAAAATGCCCGCAAACGCCCCTTCCAGGCGCAAGCACTGGCATGACGGACCCAAGCGGCCAAACGGCGCCGCCACAGCGCCACGGGGCGGAAAAGGCAAATAATGCGTATCGTCTCCGGACAATATCGCGGTCGTCCGCTGATCGCGCCAAAGGGTGACACGACCCGCCCGACCGCCGACCGGATGCGCGAAGCGCTGTTCTCGATGCTGACCAGCCGCCTTGGCAGCTTCGATGGCCTGCGCGTGCTCGATCTGTTTGCAGGCTCGGGTGCGCTCGGTCTCGAAGCCTTGTCGCGCGGCGCGGCCAGCTGTACCTTTGTCGAACAGGATGGCGCGGCGCTCGACTGCCTGCGCACCAACATCGCCAGGCTGGGCGCCACGGGTGCCGACCTTCGTGCGCAGACGGTCATGGCGCTTGGCGTTGCGCCCGTGCCCTACGACCTGCTGCTGCTTGATCCGCCTTATGAAAGCGGTGCGGGGATTGTCGCCCTCGAACGGCTGCTTCGTCTGGGGTGGGTCGCACCTGGTGCACTGGCCAGTGTGGAGACGACGAAAAGGGAAATCGTTGCGGTCGATGGCTTTGATGTCGATGTCGAACGCAGCCATGGCAAGGCCAAGATCACTCTGCTGCGCGCCATGCTCTGACCCCGCGCCTTGTCCCTGTCACAATAAATCCCTAACCCTCATCCATGACAGCACAAACCGGACGCGCGCTGGTCGATCAGCTCGATGCACTTTTTACCGCCGCAACCCGCCGTCTGCGCACAGCGATAGAAGCCTATGCGCTCAACGGCACCCGGCCCGACCCGGCATCGCGCAGTGACGGCAGTTTTGCCTATCCCGAAATCCGCGTGCATTATTCGGGTCGGGACAATGGCACGGCGCCGTCCCGTTCGTTCGGCCGCCTGACTCAGGCGGGGCTCTATGTCACCAGCGTCACCCAGCCGCGCCTGTTCGCCGACTACCTGACCGAACAGCTCGATCTGCTGATCGCCGATTATGACGTGACCGTCGATGTGGGTGCAGGACGACAGGAAATCCCCTTTCCCTACGTCCTCGATGCCGACATGGGTCTCGACGACATCAGCGCGACCGAGCTTTCGCGCTGGTTTCCCACAACCGAACTTGCCCATATCGGGGATGAGATTGCCGACGGCATTTTCGACGTCGGGGTCGACGGCCCGCGCCCGCTTGCGCTGTTCGACGGGCTGCGCACCGATTTCTCGCTGGCACGGCTGCGGCATTACACGGGCACGCCGGCCCATGATGTCCAGAAATATGTGCTGTTCACCAACTATCACCGTTATGTCGATGAATTCGCGCGCTGGGCCATCGAACAACTGAAATCGGATACGACTTACACGCATCTTTCGGGCGCGGGCGGCGTGATCGTCGATCGCGACACGCAAGATCCCGAAGCCGCCATTACCGACAGCGCGTGGCGGCGGCATCAGATGCCCGCCTGGCATCTGTGCGCAAAGGACGGGACCGGCATCACGCTGGTCAACATCGGCGTCGGGCCGTCGAATGCAGAGACGATCACCGATCACATGGCCGTCATGCGGCCCGAGGCATGGCTGATGATCGGTCATTGCGGTGGTCTGCGCCCCAGCCAGCGGATCGGCGACTATGTTCTCGCGCACGCCTATCTGCGCGACGACCATGTTCTTGACGATGTCCTTCCGCCTGAAATTCCCGTGCCCGCAATCGCCGAAGTGCAGCAGGCGCTGGCGCGCGCGGCCGAAACGGTGTCGGGTGAAAGCGGCGACGTCCTCAGACGCCGTCTGCGCACTGGCACCATCGTGACCACCGACGACCGCAACTGGGAACTGATGTTTTCCAAAAGCGCACTGCGATTTTCCCAATCGCGGGCCGTTGGCATCGACATGGAATCAGCGACCATCGCCGCACAGGGCTATCGGTTCCGGGTGCCCTATGGCACATTGCTGTGCGTCAGCGACAAGCCGCTGCACGGCGAACTGAAACTTCCCGGCCAGGCCAACCGCTTTTACGAACGCGCGATCAACGAACATATGCGGATCGGCATAGAGGCGTGCAACGAATTGCGGCGCGAAGGGGCAACGCTGCATTCGCGCAAGCTTCGGGCGTTCAACGAACCCCCGTTCCGGTAAAAGCAGGTCTATCCCGGCCCCCAGTCATGATCCGTTGCGGGGCGACGCCGAACACGTCAAAGAGGCTGTGTGACTCAGCCTGCCTCTCCCCTGCATATCCCTGATTTCCGGCTTTACTGGCTTGCGCGGTTTTCGGCGGTGCTGGCGACAATGGGCATGGTCGTCATCATCGGCTATCAGGTTTATGATGTCGCGCGCGCCGATTACGGCATGTCGATCCGCCAGGCTGCGCTGCAACTCGGCCTCGTCGGCCTGTTTCAGTTTGTGCCGCTGCTGCTGCTGACGCCGGTTGCGGGGTGGGCGGCCGACCGCTTCGAACGGCGATCGATTGCGCGGCTGGCCAACGGGATCGATCTGATCATTGCCCTGTCGTTGGGATTTGCGACCAGCCATGGCATGGTCACGCTGCCTATCCTGTTCCTGTTTGCCGCGCTCCACGGTGTCGCCCGCGTGTTCGTCGGCCCGGCGATGTCGGCAATTGCGCCAAATCTTTTGCCCCCGGCACTGTTGCCAAAGGGCATCGCGATGAGCTCGATCGCCTGGCAGACAGCATCGGTCGGCGGCCCGGCACTTGCCGGATTTCTTTATTTTGCAAATCCTGCCGCGCCTTACTGGTTTGCAGCCGGGGCGCTGGGTGTGACCATCGCGGCGCTCGGTCCCATTCGCCGCATCGTGCCGCCGCCCATGGCCATGGATGTGCACCCGGTGCGCCAGATGGTCGATGGCCTGACTTATGTGCGCGACAACCGGTTTCTGCTTGGTGCCCTCACGCTCGACCTGTTTGCCGTGCTGCTGGGCGGGGCGACGGCCCTGCTGCCTGTCTATGCGCGCGATATCCTGCATGTCGGGGCGCAGGGGCTGGGGCAGCTTCGCGCGGCGCCTGCGGCCGGTGCTGCGGTGGTTGCGCTATGGTTTGCGGTCCGGCCGTTGCAGAATGATGTCGGCATAAAGATGCTGGGCGCGGTTGTCGGCTTTGGCAGTGCAACCATAATGTTCGGCCTGTCGAAATCAATGGCACTGTCTCTCGCTGCGCTGGTCGCGCTGGGGGCGTTCGACATGCTGTCGGTCTATGTCCGCTCGTCGCTTGTCCAGCTTTACACGCCCGATCACATGCGCGGGCGCGTGTCGGCGGTGTCGGGGCTCGCCATATCAAGCTCGAACGAACTGGGTGAAGTTCAGTCGGGGCTTGCCGCGGCCGCGCTCGGCCCTGTCGGTGCAGTCGTTTTCGGGGGCATCGCCGCAGTGGGAATTGCCGTCGGATGGGCGTATCTTTTCCCTGAATTGCGCCGCGCACGCACATTCGATCCGCCACCACAACCGCTCTTGCAGGAGACACCAGCATGAAAGCCGCCAATATTCTCGCCACGATCGGCAATACCCCGCACATCCGCGTCAGCAAGCTGTTCCCGGACAACGATGTCTGGATCAAATCCGAACGCACCAATCCCGGCGGGTCGATCAAGGACCGCATCGCACTGGCGATGATCGAGGATGCAGAGGCTTCGGGCGCACTCAAACCCGGTGGCACGATTGTCGAGCCGACGTCAGGCAACACCGGCATCGGCCTTGCCATGGTCGCCGCCGTCAAAGGCTATAAGCTCATCCTCGTCATGCCCGAAAGCATGAGCATCGAGCGCCGCCGCCTGATGCTCGCCTATGGCGCGACATTCGATCTGACGCCGCGTGAAAAGGGCATGAAGGGCGCCATCGAACGCGCCATCGACATCGTTGGCGCCACTCCCAATGCGTGGATGCCCGCACAATTTGAAAATCCCGCCAATGTCGCTGTCCATGTCCGCACGACCGCACAGGAAATCCTCGCCGATTTCCCCGATGGCCTCGATGCGATGGTGACGGGTGTCGGCACGGGCGGACATATCACGGGCTGTGCCGAAGCGCTCAAGAAAATCTGGCCGGACTTCCGGGTCTTTGCGGTGGAACCGACATTGTCGCCGGTGATCTCTGGCGGTCAGCCGGGGCCGCACCCCATTCAGGGAATCGGCGCCGGGTTCGTGCCTGCCAATCTCCACACCCAGCTGCTTGACGGCGTGATCAAGGTCGACCCCGCCGATGCCAAGACGATGGCAAAGCGCGCGGCGGCCGAGGAAGGAATGCTCGTCGGCATTTCCTCGGGCGCGACGCTGGCGGCGATTGCCCAGAAATTGCCGGACCTCGGGCCAAAGGCGCGCGTCATCGGGTTCAATTATGATACGGGCGAACGCTATCTGTCAGTGCCGGACTTTTTGCCCGAATGACCACCATCATCATCGGTCAGGGCGGCATCGGCACGGCGCTGGCTGACCAGATCGACGGTGCGCTTCGCTGGTCGCGCCCGGACGTCGATCCGACCGATGAGGCGAGTATCGCGCGTGCGCTTGCAGGTGTGGACGTGGTCGATCTTGCGATCGTCACCACTGGCATGCTCCACGATGTGCGGCAACGCCCCGAACGTGCCCTGAAAGAACTGGACCCTGCTGCACTGGCCCGCAGTTTTGCCATCAACAGCATCGCGCCAGCCATGGTCGCCAAACACCTGATCCCGCTTATGCCGCGTGACCGCCGCGCCGTGTTCGCCGTCCTTGGCGCACGCGTGGGCAGCATCGGCGATAACCGGACGGGTGGCTGGCACGGCTATCGCGCATCGAAAGCGGCGCTCGTGATGCTCATGAAAACCATCGCGATCGAAACAGCGCGCACCCGCCCGCATGCGATCATCGTCACACTGCACCCCGGCACTGTCGACACGGGCATGAGCAAGCCGTTTCAGGGCAATGTCGACCCCGGAAAACTGTTCACGGCTGATGCCGCCGCCGGGCATTTGCTCAGCGTGATTGCGCGCCTGTCCCCAGCCGACAGCGGCGGTCATTTTGCCTGGGACGGAACGCGTATCCCCGATTGAGTCTGACGGTCTGTTCATCAGCCGTTCATGTCGACAGGCGTTGCAAAAGGGTGGTTAGATATCGTAAATATCTAATCGATTGCACGTTCAATTCATGAGGGTCATTTTATGAAAATTCTTCGCCTTCTGCCTGTCGTCGCCGCGTTGATCGCATTCGCCCCGGCGACGCAAGCCGCATCTGCAACCGCCGCGAAACCGGCAGCGGCGAAAGCCCCCAAAGCTCCAAAGCCTGACAAGGCCACTGCGGCGCCGAAACCTGCAAAAGCGGCAGCTGCAAAGCCCGCTCCTGCACCTAAGCCTGCGCCTGCGCCCAAGCCTGCGACGGCAGCAGCAAAGCCCGCCGCCGCCCCCAAGCCAGCACCAGCAGCGGCAAAACCGGCCATGGCCACTGCGGCGAAACCCGTAGCCGCCAAACCAGTGGCGGCTGCACCCCGCCCCGCACCTGTCGCCCGCGCCGCGGCACCTGCGCCACGCCGGGTTGCGGCCGCGCCTGCGACTGGCCGCATGGTCCGTGCAAAATTGTCCAATGGAAAGATTGTAACATATAATTGCTCGCTCGCCGGAAACGCGACGAAAACCGCCTGTAAATAATCTTATCGATATCAAGCCCGCGCACGCGGTCATTTCGTGCGCGGGCTGGTATTCATCCTGGCATCGCGATAGGGGTTTGCAACGAAACCGTCATCGAAAGAGTGCCCTTAAATGAGCGACGAGCTAATTCTCGCCGACCCGTCAGACATCACGCCGATCAACATCGTCGACGAGATGAAAACATCCTATCTCGACTATGCGATGTCGGTGATCGTCAGCCGCGCGCTGCCCGATGTGCGCGACGGCCTGAAGCCCGTCCACCGCCGCATCCTCTATGCCTGTCACGAAGCCGGCTATGTCGCGGGCAAGGCCTATCGCAAGTGCAGCCGCATCGTCGGTGACGTCATGGGCAAATATCACCCGCACGGCGACAGTGCGATCTACGGCGCGCTCGCCCGTCTTGCGCAGGACTGGTCGATGCGCGTCATGCTCATCGATGGGCAGGGCAATTTCGGGTCGATGGACCCCGACGAACCCGCCGCGATGCGCTACACCGAAGCGCGACTGGCAAAGGTCAGCAACGCGCTGCTCGACGATCTCGACAAGGACACCGTCGATTTCACGCCGAACTACGATGCGTCCGAGACCGAACCCAACGTCCTCCCCGCGCGCTTCCCCAATCTGCTCGTCAATGGCGCGGGCGGCATCGCCGTCGGCATGGCGACCAACATTCCGCCGCACAATCTTGGCGAAGTCATCAACGCCTGCCTCGCTTATATGGACAATGGGGCAATCACGATCGACGAACTGATCGCGATCATTCCCGGCCCCGATTTCCCGACCGGCGGCCTGATCCTCGGCCAGCATGGCGCGCGATCGGCCTATAACACCGGACGCGGGTCGATCATCGTCCGGTCAAAGCATGAAGTCGAAGAAGGTCGCGGTGACCGACGCAGCATCGTCCTTACCGAAATCCCCTATCAGCAGGGCAAGAACGCGCTCGTCGAGAAAATCGCCGAAGCCGCCAAGGACAAGCGCATCGAAGGCGTCAGCGACATCCGCGACGAATCGAGCCGCCTCGGTGTCCGCATCGTCATCGACCTGAAACGCGATGCCACTGCCGACGTCGTCCTCAACCAGTTATGGCGGCACACCCCCGCGCAGTCGAGCTTCCCGGCGAACATGCTCGCCATCCGTGGCGGCCGCCCCGAAACACTCAATCTGCGCGACATCATCGCCGCGTTCATCGCTTTCCGCGAAGAGGTCATCACCCGCCGTTCGAAATATGAACTGCAAAAAGCGCGCGACCGGGCGCATATCTTGCTTGGCCTCGTCATCGCTGTCACCAATCTCGACGAAGTCGTGCGCATCATCCGCGCCTCCGCCAGCCCCGCCGAAGCGCGCGACAAGCTGATGGCGCGGGTCTGGCCGATCGCCGAAATCCGCCCCTACATCATGCTGGTCGAAGCCATCGAGCCACAGGCCGACAGCGAAACTTATCAACTCTCCGAAATTCAGGCGCGCGCGATCCTCGAACTGCGCCTCAACCGCCTGACCGCGCTTGGCCGTGAGGAAATCGGCGACGAGCTCAAGAAACTGGCGGGCAGCATCGTCGAACTGCTCGAAATCCTCGCCAACCGCGTCCGCCTTTATGAAGTCATGCGCGAGGAACTGGTCGCGATCCGCGACGAATTCGCCACGCCGCGCCGGTCGATCATGTCGCCCAGCTTCGACGGCATCGACGATGAATCGCTGATCGAGCGCGAGGACATGGTGGTGACTGTCACGATGGACGGCTATATCAAGCGGACCACGCTCGACAGCTTCCGTGCACAGCGCCGCGGCGGCAAGGGTCGCGCGGGCATGTCGACCAAGGACGAGGACGTCATCACCGAATTGTTCGTGACGTCGACGCACACGCCCGTCCTGTTCTTCTCGACTGCGGGCAAGGTGTACCGGATGAAAGTCTGGCGCCTGCCCGAAGGAGGGCCAAACACGCGCGGCCGCCCGATGATCAACTTATTGCCCCTGGCCGAGGGTGAGACGATCTCGACCGTCCTGACGCTGCCCGAAAACGAGGACGAATGGGGCAAGCTCCACGTCATGTTCGCGACTGCCAAGGGCGGGGTACGCCGCAACAGCATGGATGCGTTCGCCAACATTCCCTCGAACGGCAAGATCGCGATGCGCTTTGATGAGGACAGCGAAGACCGGCTCATCGGCGTCGCACTGCTCACCGAGGAAGACGATGTCCTCCTCGCCACGCGCCAGGGCAAGGCGATCCGCTTCATGGGCACCGACGTCCGCGAATTCCAGAGCCGCACCGCAACCGGCGTGCGCGGCATGACGCTGAAGGGTGACGACGAGGTGATCTCGCTCTCGATCCTCCACCGCTCGGGCGCGACCGTCGAGGAACGCGACGCGTATCTGCGCGCCGCACCGTGGAAGGACAATGAGAATATCAGCACCCTGCCCCCCGAGCGCGTGCTCGAAATGGCAGCCGCCGAACAATTCATTCTGACCGTCTGCGCGAACGGCTATGGCAAGCGCTCGTCCGCTTTCGAATATCGCCGCACCAATCGCGGCGGACAGGGCATCGGCAACATCGACAATATCGATCGCAACGGGCCGGTCGTCGCGAGCTTCCCTGCGGCGGATGGCCAGCAACTGATGCTCGTCACCGATCAGGCCAAACTCATCCGCATGAACATCAGCGACATGCGCGTGATCGGCCGCAACAGCGCCGGCGTGAAGCTGTTCGACGTCGGCAAGGGCGAGCATGTCGTCGGCGCCGCGCGGATCGAGGCGGAGGATGAAACGATCGAGGATGATGCCGCGCCAACCGAATGACTCTCGCCTACAAAATCCTCACCGCCCCCCAATGGGCGCTGTTTCAGGCCGAAGGCGTCTTCACCGGCGCGCCTGTCGATCTCGCCAACGGCTATATCCACATGTCGACCGCTGATCAGCTCGCCGAAACGCTCGCCAGGCATTTCGCGGGGCAGAGCGGCCTCGTCATCGCGGCCATCGACCTTACCGTGCTCGGCGACGCGCTCAAATGGGAAGTCTCCCGCGGTGGCGCGCGCTTCCCGCATTATTATGGCGCGCTGCCAATGGCCGCGGTGGTGGAGAGCAAGCCCTACAGCTGATCGTCAGCGTCCATGCGTTTGTGCAGGATGCGGATGATCCGGATCGACTCAGTACCGCGCTCGAAAAACACGACATGCGAAACGCCCGGATAGCGGAGCAACGGTTCCGCCCGACCTGAAACCCGGGTTCCACGCCAGCCATCCGCGGCGATCATGTCGAACAATTTGCGCAATCCGAGCACATATCGCTCGGCCTGCCCGACGCTCCAAGTTGTGGCTGTATAGGCGAATATGCCGTCGAGATCGGCCTGCGCTTCGGACGTCAGATACCACGCCGTCACGCCGCTTCTTGCTGCCCGTATTCAGTTTTCTTCCGGGCCAGCCAGCCATCGAAATCGAACGGCAGCGCAGGGCCGCTCGCATAGCCCTCATCGATTGCCGCATTCAACGCCGCGATACGCTCCTGCCGCTCCTCGAGCAGCCGCAACCCGTCACGGATGACTTCGCTCACCGAGCCATAGCGTCCACTCTCGACAAGTCCGTTCGAAAACTCGGCAAAGTGATCACTCAACGTCACCGATGTGTTTTTTGCAGCCATGACGCACCTCCTCCTAAAGGGTAATACCACGTTGTGGTAGCAACGCAACAGGCGACAAGCGCGCCGACATCGGCTAAGCGCGCGCCAATGTCCCCATTTTCCACGCTCCCGCCGCTTCTTGCCGAAGCCCTGACAACCCGTGGCTATGAAGCGCCGACGCCGGTTCAGGCCACTGTCCTCGAACCTGAAGCGCATGACCGCGATCTGATCGTGTCGGCGCAAACCGGCTCGGGCAAGACCGTCGCTTTCGGCCTCGCAATGGCCGGGCAACTGCTCGGCGATGATGGCAAAGTCCGCTTCATCCGCGAACCGCAGGCGCTCGTCATCGCCCCCACCCGCGAACTCGCGCTGCAGGTCAGCCGCGAACTCATCTGGCTTTATGGCCCCACCGGCGCACGCATCGCCACCTGCGTCGGCGGCATGGATGCCTCGAAAGAACGCAAGATGCTCGGCCAGGGCGCGCATATCGTCGTCGGCACGCCGGGGCGTCTGTGCGATCACCTCAATCGCGGTGCGCTCGATCTGCGCGCGCTGCGTGTCGCCGTCCTCGACGAAGCCGACGAAATGCTCGACATGGGCTTTCGCGAAGACCTTGAGAATATCCTCGACGCCAGCCCGTCCGAACGCCGCACCCTCATGTTTTCGGCGACGATGCCCAAAGCGATCGTTGCGCTCGCCAAGCGCTATCAAAGGGATGCGCTGCGCATTTCGACCGTCGGCGCGGATCGCGGTCACGGCGACATCGCGTATCAGGCTGTCACCGTCGCGCCGTCGGACATCGAGAATGCCGTCGTCAACCTGCTGCGTTTCCACGAGGCGGAATCGGCGATGCTGTTCTGCGCCACGCGTGACAACGTCCGCCACCTCCACGCCAGCCTGATCGAGCGCGGCTTTCACGCCGTCGCGCTGTCGGGCGAGCATAGCCAGAACGAACGCAACGCCGCACTCCAGGCCCTGCGCGACAAACGCGCGCGGGTCTGCGTTGCCACCGATGTTGCGGCGCGCGGGATCGATCTCCCCACGCTCACGCTCGTCATCCATGTCGAATTGCCGCGCGATCCTGACGCCCTCCAGCATCGTTCGGGACGCACCGGACGCGCGGGCAAAAAGGGGACCGCGATCCTCATCGTCCCCCACCCCCGCCGCCGCCGGGTCGAAGCGATGCTGCGCGATGCCCGCGTCACGGCGGACTGGATCGGTGTGCCCACCGCTGACCAGATTCGCGCGAACGATCGCGAACGCCTCCTCGCCAACCTCCTCGAACCCGTCGAAACCGATGATGAGGACAAGGCACTCGCTGCGCGCCTGCTGGCCGAGCGCAGCCCCGAAGTAATCGCCGCTGCGCTCGTCCGCATGCACCGCGCCAAAATGCCGTCGTCGGAGGAAATGCTCGACGTCAGTGTCCGCGCACCGCGCGAAACCCGCGACGCAGGGGCCCCCCGCGCCGGGTTCGAAGACACGATCTGGTTCCGCATGGATTGCGGCCGCAAGCAGAATGCCGATCCGCGCTGGATCCTGCCCCTCCTCTGCCGTCGCGGTCACATCACGAAGGCCGAGATCGGCGCGATCCGCATTTCGCAGACCGAAACCTTTTTTCAGGTGCCCCGCGCCGCCGCTGCCAGGTTCAGGGATGCGCTCAAACGGACCGAAGGTGGCGATCCTGACGGCGAAGACGGCATCCGCATCGAACAGCATGCCGGCCCCGCGCCCGAAGCGCATAAGGGACCGCGGCGCGATGCTCCGCCGTCTGCCCGCCCGCAGCTTTCGCGCCGCCCGAACGACGGTCCGGCACGCGCGCATCGCCCCGGAGGTAAGCCCCCTTATCGCGCAAAGCCGACGCGCGCGCCGCGCTGAGAAGCCCCGGCACCTCCCTGTCGTTTCAGATCAGGCGCTCAATGCCCTGACCAGTGCGGTCACTTTTTTCTGGCGCCATTGCGGCAGCGGGGCGACCAGCCAGTAGCCGCGGTCATCCTCGATTGTCGCGTGCGCAGCTCCTGCAAGCATCGTCGGGACGATGGCCTGACCCAATCCTGCAACAGCGGCGTCCATCGCCAGCCCGGCATCGGCAACCGTCAGAGTCGTTGCATCGGTCTGCGGTCCCCCCGGCCAGCCAATCGCCTCTCCCTGTCCCACCGTCACAAATCCGCGCGGACCGATCGGCACGCCTTCAAGGCCATGTGTGTGCGATCCATAGACAATCGCGAGGTCGAGATTGGCCTGCGTGAAATCCAGTCCGTCATCACTTGAAAGCAATTGAAACCGCAATTCGGGATCCGTGACGCGGTACTCTGCAAGCCTTGCCGTCAGCCACTTCGCCATGACGTCGCGCGGTGCGGCAATGGCGAGTGATTTCGACGACTGGCCCGACTGCATGGCGCGCACGGATTCTTCAAAGCTGAGAAAGCCATGGCGCAAATCGTCCAGTCCCGCCTCGCCTTCGGGCGTGAGTTCCAGCCCCTTTGGCGTGCGGCGGAACAGCACAGTGCCCAGCGTGTCTTCCAGCGCCCGGATTTGCTGTCCCACCGCGGCTGGGGTCACCGCCAGTTCGTCGGCCGCCCGCGTAAACGACAGATGCCGCGCGGCGGCGTCAAGCACACGCAGGCCGTTGAGGGGAAGATGAGTCCGTTTCAACGCGCCGTCACCGGAGCCGTCAGGAGAAACTTCGGGATCATGACATCAAAGTGCGACCCGTCTTCGCCAACCATGCCGTACGATCCCTGCATCGATCCGCTCGGTGTCGTCAGCGGACATCCCGATACATAGTCATAGGATGCGCCCGGCATCACCACGGGCTGATCACCGACAACGCCGTCGCCCTCGACAATGCTCGTGGCGCCGCGCCCGTCCGTAATCGTCCAGTGGCGCGTCATCAGCTGCGCAGCCATCTGCCCCTCGTTCTCGATACGGATATGATAGGCCCAGAACCACCGGCCCTTTGCCGGATCGGATTGTTCGGGCAGAAAGCTGACAGAGACGCGCACGGTGATGCCGCGCGTCGTTTCTGCAAACGGAAACAACGCCTTCACAGGCCGACCTTCCGCAATGCCTGATCAAGGTCTTCGATCAGGTCCTGCGGGTCTTCCAGACCCACATTGATCCGTATCATACCCTCATCAACCCCCATTTTTGCGCGTTCTTCGGGACCGACGCTGTGATGGGTGGTCGATGCCGGATGCGTCATCAGCGACCGAGAATCACCGATATTGTTCGAAATGTCGATCAGGTTCAGCGCATTGAGCAGGCCCATTGCCTGCGCACGTCCGCCATCGAGCACGAATGAGAATATCGGTCCGAACGCCTTCATCTGCACCGCGGCCAGATTGTGCTGCGGATGGCTCGGCAGGCCGGGGTGAAGCATCTTCGGAACGCGCGTCCCCATGAAACGCCCGACCGCGAGCGCACTGTCCGATTGACGCATTGCGCGCAGTTCAAGTGTTTCCAGCCCCTTCATCACCACCCAGGCATTGAACGGGGACAGATTCGGCCCGGTGTTACGCTGAAACGGCAGCAATTTGTCGTTGATGAACGCATGCGACCCGGCAACAGCACCCGCAAGGACACGCCCCTGCCCGTCCATCATCTTTGTTGCCGAATACGCAACCACATCGGCCCCGAAATCGAGCGGGCGTTGCAGGACGGATGTCGCAAAGGCGTTGTCGACCACGCTGGTGATCCCGTGGTCGCGCGCCAGCCCGCAGACATAGGCCATATCGACAATATCCATTGTCGGATTTGCCGGCGTTTCAAAGAAAAATACTTTCGTATTGGGCTGGATTGCCGCCCGCCACGCATCATTGTCACGACTGTCGATCGTCGTTGTCGCGATACCGAACTTGGGCAAAAGGCTGTCTGTCAGCCAGCGGCAGGACCCGAAAGCCGCACGTGCCGCAACGACATGGTCACCCATTTCAAGCTGACAGAGCAGCGCCGTCGTCATCGCCGCCATCCCGGTGGTCTGACAGCGCGCGGCCTCTGCACCTTCCATAAGAGCGATACGATATTCAAGCATCTCGACTGTCGGGTTCTGCAACCGCGAATAGGTCATGCCCGGCGCGTCCCCCGCAAAACGGGCCGCCACGGTTTCGGCGTCGTCATAGGTATATCCCGACGACAAAATCAGGGCTTCGGACGTTTCGCCCCATTCGGTCCGGATGGTGCCGCCGCGCACAGCCTGGGTCGCGGGGCGCCATCTGGCGGTCATTTCATCGTTCTGGCCATCTTTGCGCTTCATATATGTCCTTTGCCGCCCCTTGGGTCGCGCGGTCAACGCCCATTGCGCGATCGATGCGGTCGATCAGCCGGTCACGCGCTGGCAACAGATCGGCACGCCGCCCGGTCAGCAATGTCTCGCGCAGACGGATGCCGTTGATGACGCGATTGATGTCGACATCGTCATTTCCATACCCCAGTGCACTCAGCATCAGCGCCTCATAGCGTTCGAATGCAAAAACCCACCCTCGCGCAGACGCAGCGGCCTCGATCGCGGCGAGACACCCGTCAAGCGCTACATATATATTCGGGTAGGGATGTCCTTCGGGCAGGCACACCGCCGCAAGGGCACTCACCCATTCGATGGCCGCCGCCGCAAGCGGTTCCGCCAGCAAAGCCGCACGGCTGTGAGTCAATTCGACATCGAGCGAGGCCAGCTGCGACTCGCTCCGCGCCCGAAGCGTGGCGACGATGAGATTTCCCATCAGCAGCACGGGACGTATGTGGCGTGACCGACCCCCGCGCACATACCCCGCCAGCAGCCCGTGTTCAGCGGTCAGCACGCGCGCAATCGCGCCATGTTCGCCGTGCGCACGAACTGAAACGACGATTGCCGGGACACGGATGTTCATAGCCCCTCTATGCCAGCATTATCAGGCGCGGTAAGCATTGTGAAACATCATCAGTGCTAGCGGCAATCGCGAGGAAACGATGTTTCATTGGGGGGTGATCATCCAGTCCGTTGGGGCCAAAGACGACGTTGGGCGGCTCGATCTTCCGCCGCCCGCTGAGTCGCGCATTGTCCTGCCCGAAAAAATGGGCCGGCGGTTTGCGATTTTTGCCGATGCCGAGGAAGAATTTGACTGGCGGGCGCCATTTCGCCGTGATTCGACGTCAACTGAGGCAATCGACGCCCTGCCACGTGCCAACCGCTATTTCACTGACGCAGGCTGTATCCCGACCTATCTGGTCGACTGGCCAGTCGTTGCAAACCCTGTGAGTGCAGCCGTGATGCGCGCAATGGTGCATGAGGGACATTGTGACATCGGCACGCAGCTTCATCCGTGGGTCAATCCGCCGTTCGAGGAGGAAATAACCTCTCAGAACAGTTACACCGGCAATCTCCCCCGGACGCTCGAAGCGGCAAAGATCAAAATCTTGACAGAAAAAATCGTGAAGGAAATCGGCGTGCGGCCGATTGTCTATCGCGCCGGACGCTATGGCATCGGACCCAATACCGCTGGCCTGCTGGGCGAAGTGGGCTATCGGCTCGATGTGTCCGTCCGTGCATCATTTGATTATCGGGCACAGGGAGGACCGGATTTTTCACGGCATCCGGTCTGGCCGTGGCGGATAAGCGAGCGGCTGCATGAACTGCCCCTGACCACCACATGTACCGGGGTTTTGCGCAATATCCTGCGGGTTCAGCATTTCGCGCCGGCGCGCGGCCTGCTGGCCCGGACCGGCCTGTTCGACCGGGTGCCGCTGACTCCGGAAGGGGTCAGGCTTAACGACGCCCTGACGGCGATCCGGCAATTGTTCGATTCCGGGCATCAGCTGTTCAGCCTTTCCTTTCACACGCCCACGCTCGTTCCGGGTCATACCCCCTATGTCCGCAGCGCGACCGATCTCAAGCGCTTCTGGGGATGGTGGGACGGCGTCTTCAACCTGTTCGCCCAATATGGCGTGATGCCCATTGGTTCGGGCGAAATTGTCGATGCGCTTGAAGCGACATGATCACCCTTGCACAGGTGTGCGCAGACGAAGCGGCGACAGTCTCTGAAACCGCACCGCTGAATGACCTTCCTGAACGGTGGGATGCGGATTGGCAGGATCTGGCGCATCATGCCAGCGAAGCCAACCCCTTTGCCGAATGCTGGTTCATGCGCGCGGCCATCGTGAATCTTGGCACTGCACCGGGTGACCGGATGATCACGGTCTGGCGCAAAGACACGCTGATCGGCATGATCGCGGTCACCACCGCCCGCCGTTACGGCCGGATCCCTGTCCGGCACATTCAGAACTGGACGCATTATCATTGCTTTCTGGGTGTGCCCTTGGTGCGCGCCGGGTCGGAAACGCTGTTCTGGACAGTCGTTCTGGCAACACTCGATGCGGCCGAATGGGCACCTGGCTTTCTTCATATCGTTGGCCTTGATCCGGCCGGTCCTGTGTTTCAGACATTACAATCGACGCGTCAGGCCGATGTCGTCCACCGCAGCGAACGCGCGATGTTGCAAAGCGCGCTTGATTCGACCCGTTATTACGAAGCCAATGTCCGGGCAAAAAAGCGCAAGGAAATAAGGCGCTTGAGAGCCAGACTTCATGCACAGGGCCAAGTTGAACTTGACCATTTGGCCCCTGACGAGCCGATTGGGCCGTGGATCGATCAGTTTCTGCGTCTCGAACAGGCCGGCTGGAAAGGTCGCAAAGGGACAGCCCTTGCCACGCATGTCGCAACGAAAAAGTTTTTCGAACAGTCGCTTGCCGGTGCGCACCGCGCCGCGCGGCTTCAGATGGTTCGCCTGACGGTCGATCAGAAACCCATTGCCATGCTCGTCAATTTTATCACGCCGCCCGGTGCCTATGCCTTCAAAATCGCATTTGACGAAGATTACGCCCGGTTCTCGCCAGGTGTTCTGCTCAAGATCGACACCTTGACCATGCTTGATCGCCCCGACATCGACTGGACGGACAGTTGTGCCGTCGAAGATCATCCCATGATCAACAGCCTGTGGGCGGAACGGCGCCCGATCGTGCGGGTCACGGTGCCGCTGGCGGGCATGTCACGGAAAACGATCTTTCACGCGACCCGCACAGTTGAAACCGTGGCGGCAAGGCTGCGGGGACGGTTATGACTGTCTTCCCTGATCCTGACGCCTTCACGGCACTTTATCCGGAACGACCGGGACTCATGACGCATCTGATGGCGGGGCATCCGCTGTTCACGCTCGACGCGCTTGTCGAACTGTCCCGTCAGATGCCGCCAGAAGATGTGGAATATAATCGTGGCGACCTCCCCCTGGGCATTGCCTTTGACGATGTTCCCGCCAACGGCATTTCCGTTGCGGACACAATTCGTGGCATCGAGGAAAACGGGTCATGGATGGTCCTGAAATCGGTCGAACAGAACGAAGCCTATCGACGTTTGATGACTGACGCTCTCGCCGAACTGGATGTCCCCATCAACGCCCGGACCGGGCCGATGCTCCGGCAGGAAGCGTTCATATTCATCTCAAGCCCCAATTCGGTCACGCCGCTGCATTTCGATCCGGAACATAATATCCTGCTGCAACTGCGCGGTACAAAGACAATGATGACATTCGATGGCGACGATGAAGACATTGCGCCGCCACAGGCGCATGAAAAATTTTACCTTGGCACGGCACATCGCAACCTGCCGTGGAACGATGCTTATCTGGCAAGGGGGCAGCGTTTCCAGCTTGCCGCCGGTGATGGCATCTATGTCCCGCTGATGGCGCCGCACTGGGTTCGGAACGGGCCGGATGTGTCGATCAGCTTTTCGATGACCTGGCGCAGCCTTTTCAGCTATGCCGAAGCCGACGCGCGCGGGATGAACGCGTTGTTGCGCCGCGCCGGCCTCAATCCTGCGTCACCCGCACGCTTCCCGGCGCGCAACCGTGCCAAGGCGCTGGGCTTTCGGGCCGTGCGCCGGGTGCGCCACCTGCTTCGCCGCGACTGACCAACGCAAGACTGGATCAGAGCGCCTGGCCCGCTGCCCAGCCACTGGCCCACGCCCATTGAAAATTATAACCGCCCAGCCAGCCCGTCACGTCAACAGCTTCGCCAATCGCATAAAGTCCCGGAACTGCGGTGACACCCATTGTTTGCGACGACAATTCTGCGGTGCTGATCCCGCCGACCGTGACTTCTGCCTTGGCAAAACCCTCGGTGCCATTGGGATGAAAGGACCAGTGCGACAGCGTTTGCTCGATCCTGTCCAGACTGTCGTCCTTATGACTGACGAGATCACCGGCAACGCCAAGCCGCGAGACCAGGATATCGGCAAGCCGGATTGGCAGAGCGGCTGCCAGCGCGGCTCTTATCTGGGTCCGGGGCTTGTCACGCTTCAGCGCGCGTAACCATCCTTTTTGCATGTCGGGCATGAAATCGACATCCACGGTCTCGCCGTGGCGCCAGTAGGACGAAACCTGCAACATGGCCGGGCCGGACAATCCCCGATGCGTAAAAAGTGCCGCTTCGCGAAACACTCCCTTGCCGGCACGCGCCACAACCTCCGTTGCAATGCCAGAGATTTCGCGAAACAAAAGCTCGTCTGCGCCCAGCGTGAATGGCACCAGTGCCGGTCTGGGTTCGATGACTTTAAGCCGATACTGTCGTGCCAGCTCATAGGCAAAGCCCGTCGCACCCAGCTTTGGAATCGAGGGCCCACCCGTTGCAATGACCAGCGCGCGTGCCCGTGATGACTGGTTGCCATGACGGACCGCAAAGACACCGTCGGCATGGCTGACCTCATTCACGGGCGCACCAAATGCAAAGGTGACATTGGCGGCGCCACATGCGTCCATCAGCATCGCCACGATCTGTTTTGACGACCCGTCACAAAAAAGCTGGCCAAGTGTTTTTTCGTGCCAGGCGATCTTGTACCGGTCGACCATCGCGACAAAATCATCGGGCGAATAGCGGCCCAGTGCCGATTTTGCAAAATGCGGATTGGCCGAAATAAAGCGATCCGGGCGCGCATTCAAATTGGTGAAGTTGCAGCGCCCGCCGCCTGAAATCAGAATTTTCCTGCCCGGTTCATCGGCATGATCAATTACCAATATCCGGCGTCCGCGATGCCCGGATGTTCTCGCACACATGAGGCCCGCGCCACCGGCACCAAGAATTATGGCGTCAAATTCACGCTCATCCGGCATGGGAATGCGCGACGTCGTCCATCGTCGGACGCCGGCGGACTGCCCAGAACCCCAGGACTGCCACCACGATCAGTGCGGTGATCGCAACCAGTGCCCCGGCGATCATGTCCGTCAGATAATGTGTCCCTTCGACTGGCGTTGCCACGAGCATTGCGATGTTGACTGCCGTGATCGGCCACCGCAGCTTTGCAATCGGCCATGCGGCCGCTATGTACAATACCGCGCTGGTGGTGTGAAAACTCGGTGCACAGACAAGGCCGCGAAGCGCATCCAGCGTCACGCTGTGCAGGCCATGGTCGCGCAGGATCGGGATAAGCTGCGCCTGATAAAGGGCACTTGTCGGCATATAGGGAATAGGCCCCTGCCACAGAACAGCGAGCGGCCCGCGTGCAGGAATCAGCACAAAAAGCCCAAGTGTGACAATTGCCGAAAGCCAGAACGTCGCCAGAAACTGACGAGCTTCGGTCTTGTGTCCTGATATTGCCCAATAAAAGAGCAAGATTGCCGGGGTCACATAAATCGATGCGTAGGCGGCGCTGCCACTCGTCTGCAACATGGGATGTGCCGCCACGATGCGATACCATGTTATCCAGTCAAATCCGAGTAACCGGTCGTCCCGCACCAGCGCATGATCGATAAAACCGTTGCTTGCCGCTGCGGCGGGATAGCTTGCAACGGCACCTAAAATCACGATGAATACAAACAGGCTTATATATTCGAACGCATCGCGCGCCATCCGGCGCGGTTCCGTGCGGGGCGCGCGCAAGAGGACCAGAGCACCCAGTGAAAGGATCGCCCCCAGGGCCAGAAGGAAAACGGCGGGTGATCGCATGTCAATCACCAGATCGGCGCCATGCATCAGGACCGCGACGACCGCCAGACTGCCGATCATCGCAGTGACAACCCAGTGCCCCGGAATCGTCATGCGACGCGATGCGTTGCGAATGGCAAGCGCTGACAATGTCTCGCGCCCGGTGTTCAGCTCAACCATATGTCATCTTCGTTGCGACCACCGGTGTCTGTAGCAAATCTGACATCGAAGTCGACGCAGATTTTGCCGTCGATCTTCATCGCTCTGCCACAGGACAGCGGATCAGTCCGACGTCCTGCCGGCGTGGAAATAATCATGAATGCCCTGCGCCATTGCGCGGCTGACCCCGGGCGCTTTCCCCAAGTCTTCGAGCGACGCATTTTTCACGGCACGCGCAGTCCCGAAATGCATCAGCAACGCTTTCTTGCGTGCAGGACCAATGCCCGGAACATCGTCCAGCGTTGACGTCACCAATGCCCTGGCTCGTTTTGTCCGGTGCGCCCCGATGGCAAAACGATGCGCCTCATCACGAAGACGTTGCAGATAAAAAAGGACCGGATGGTTCATGGGCAGATTGATTTCTCGCCCGTCGATCAGATGGAATGTCTCGCGTCCGGCATTACGGTCGGGACCTTTTGCAACACCCACCAGCGGCACATCTTCTATGCCCATAGCATCGAGTACGCCTTTGACCGCGGAGACCTGACCTTTTCCACCGTCAATCAGCAACAGATCGGGCCATGTCCCCTGTGCGCGATCGGGGTCTTCGTCCTGTGCGCGGGTAAAGCGGCGTTCGAGCACTTCGCGCATCATGCCGAAATCATCACCCGGAACGATGTCTGGGTTTTTGATATTATATTTGCGATACTGCCCCTTCATATATCCTTCCGCACCGGCCACGATCATGGCACCGATCGCATTTGTCCCTTGAATATGGCTGTTGTCATAAACCTCGATCCTTCGCGGCGGCCCGTCCAGCTCGAACAGTTCGGCGACATCACGAAGCAATTTTCCCTGTGTCGTTGATTCGGCGGCATGGCGGTCAAGCGCTTCTTCGGCATTGCGTGTCGCCTGTCTGACAAGACGGACACGATCGCCGCGTTGTGGCATCATGATCGTGATGTGACTGCCCAGGCGCTCACTCAATGCCTGTTCAAGCAGGGCGTTTTCCGACAGCCTGCGATCGAGCAGGATCGTTCGTGGCGGCGGCACATCTTCATAAAACTGCATCAGAAGGCTCGACAATATCTCGTCTTCGGGCACATCGGCGGTGTGCGCGGGAAAAAATGCACGGTGCCCCCAATTCTGGCCACCGCGAATGAAAAAAGCCTGCACACAGGTCACACCTGATTTGCAGGCAAGCGCCCAGATATCGGCATCACCGATGCCATCGGCGTTGATCGCCTGCGACCCCTGAATGAACGTCAGGGCACGCAGCCGGTCGCGATAAAGCGCGGCCCGTTCGAAATCCATCGCCGCCGCAGCGGATTCCATGGCGGACCCCAGTTTCGCCTGAACCGACGTCGCCTTGCCCGCCAGAAACGCCTTTGCATCCCCTACAAGGTCGGCATAGTCGTCAACAGAAATACGATCGACACAGGGCGCCGAACATCGTTTGATCTGATACAGCAAGCAGGGCCGGTCGCGGTTGCTGAAGAAACTGTCGGTACAGCTTCGCAACAGGAACAGCTTTTGCAAGGCGTTCAATGTCGTATTGACCGAACCTGCACTGGCAAAGGGACCATAATAATTGCCCGTCGCGCGCCGTGCACCGCGATGTTTCTGAATGCGCGGAAACCGGTGGTCGGACCGCAACAATATGAACGGGAATGATTTGTCATCACGGAGCAGGACATTATAGGCGGGGCGATATCGCTTGATCAGCTGCGCTTCGAGCAAAAGCGCTTCTGCTTCGTTGTTCGTCGTGACAATCGTCATGCTGCGCGTCTGCGCGACCATCCGCTGGAGGCGACGTGGCAGACGGGCGACCTGCGTATAATTGCTCACGCGGTTGCGCAGGGATCGCGCTTTGCCGACATACAGCACGTCGCCGCGCGCGTCATTCATCCGGTACACACCCGGTTTTTGCGGCAAGGTATTCAGGACGTTTCGTATGGCCGCGACGCCGGCGTCGAGATCGGGAACATCACTGCCCTTGACGGCGAATGTCGCTTTGTCTTCGTTGAAACGATCAGGGGATTGTGGCGATGACACCCAGTTGATTTAGGGAATCAAACCCGACCCGTCACCCCAAAGCCTTCACGATTTCAGTCGTGTCGCGCCTGACCGTCAGTTAAGCCGTGAAATCGCCGTATCGATCAGGTCCGTATCCGCCTTGGCATCGTGCATCCGCGCAATGACCTGCGACGCGACACGCGCCGCAGCGGTGGCAGCATGTTCGCGAATCTCGGCAACAGCCATGCGCTGCGATGCCGCGATTTTGTCTTCGGCCATTTTCGCACGGCGCGCCGTAATATCGATCGCATGCGTTTTTGCGTCGCTCAGCAGTGTTTTTGCTTCGGCTTCGGCATGGGCGATGATCGCCGCTGCGTCACCTGCGCTCGCGTGGGCCTGAGCCTGCGCTTTGGCGAGCAGCGATTCGGCTTCGGCCCGGATCGATCTCGCTTCGTCCAGCGTCCGCCGGGTCTCCGCAATCCGGGCATCAAGTGCATCGGCGATTTTCTTCGGTGCCTTGGCCACGAAAATCGCCAGCAGGATAAAAATGGTCAGCCCTGCATAGACCCAGAATTCGGGACTTGCCGGGCTATAGGGCGACGGCTCTTCACGGCCGCCGTGCACCTCGGTTGTCGCGTTTGTGTCCTGACCCATGTTCTTTAAGCCGCCATCACTGTCTTGGCCACGTCCGCTACCAGCGCGCGTGCCGGGCGGGTGCCGGTCAGGCGTTCGACGATATCGGCCCCCGCATCGGCAGCGACACCCTCAACTTCACCCAGCGCTTTTATCCGTGCCGCCATCAAAGACGCATCGGCAGCCAGCGCCTTTTCGGCAATCACGATATTTCCGGCGGCGACAGCCTTGTCGATGCTTGCTGCGGCACCGGACCGTGCGGTTGCGATCGCCGTTCGTGCTGACGCATGCGCATCCGCAAGCCCGGCTTCATACTGTGCCGCCATTGCATCGGCATCCGCCTTGGCGCGTTCTGCCGTCGATAAATCACCTGCGATCTTATCTTCACGTGCTGTCATCGCCCTGCCCAGTTTGGGCAAGGTCAGACGGACGATCCCGAAATAGAGGACCATGAAAAAAATCGCGAGCCAGACAAGCTGGGGAACGAAATTATCGAGGTGAAACTGGGGCACAGAGGGTTAGCTCGAAAATGCCAGAGCCAGCGCGACAACGGCGGCAATCAGCCCGAGCGCTTCGGTCACGGCAAAGCCGAAGATAAGGCGTCCGCCCATTTTCGCATCTGCTTCGGGATTGCGCAGCGCACCGTTAAGATACTGGCCGAAAATCGAACCCACACCGATTGCCGCAAGACCGGCCCCGATTGCCGCCAACCCTGCGCCGATAACTTTTGCCGAACCGAGATCCATGATAATTTCCTTTATCCAAATTTAGTGGAGGTTGATCGCATCGTTCAGATAGATCGACGCGAGGAGAGCGAACACATAGGCCTGAACCACGGCGATGAGCACTTCGAGTGCAGAGAGCGCAACATTGACCGCCAGTGGCAATATGCCGAAAACATAGGGAAGCGCACCGAACGACCCGAGCGCGATGACAAATGTCCCGAAGACTTTCAGCAGGACGTGCCCCGCCGTCATATTGGCGAACAACCGGATGGCGAGCGTGAAAGGACGGCTCAGAAAGCTCAGGAATTCGATGCAGGCCACGAAGACCGCGAGCGGGAAAAAGGTGTTTTTAGGCCAGAACAAACTGAAAAAATGGAGGCCGTGCCGGGCAAAACCGACGATGCAGACCATTGCGAAGACGAGCACGGCAAGACCCAGCGTCACGGCGATATGACTAGTCGGCGTGAACGCACCGACCCAGGGTATGAGCCCCAGAAGGTTGCAGGCAAGGACGAAAATGAACACCGAAAAGATTAGCGGTACGAACCTTTTTCCTTCCGGGCCGACGTTTTCGTCGAGCATCTTTCGCACAAAATCATAAAGATATTCGACAGCAGCCTGCGCGCGGTTCGGGACCAGCTGTGGTTTCGCCGTGCCGATAAACAGGAATGCCGCAATGCCGATCATCGCGACCAGCATCCACAGCGACGAATTCGTGAACGAAACATCATAGCCCATCGCATCCATCGGATGGATCTTTACGATCTCAAACTGTTCCATCGGATTGGCCATTGCGTCTCTCTTAGTGTTTCGGATCAGCGTCGAATTGCTTCGATGTGACCAGCGCGCGACGCGTGCCCGCGGCAAAACCAAGCAGCAGCAATATGATCATGGCCCACGGCGCGGTCCCGGCGAACCGGTCGATCAGCCAGCCGATAAACGCCGACACCAGCACGGCACCAACAAATTCGACACCCACCGCCCAGCCACGTCCTTCGGCCTGTGAGTCCGCAGCGGACGGGCGCGCCGAAGCTGCTTTTGCCGCCGCAATGCGGGCGTCAAGCGCGTCGTCTTCGGTCTTGCGGTCGTCGGCCAAGCCAGCGTGCCTTCACATGCGGATAAAAAAACACCGCCCGTGCCCAGGGGCATCGGCGGCATGAACAGGCGTTTAGAAAAGTGACTGCGCCAAGTCAACTGTTGTGCGGTGCGGCAATTGATCCTGTTCAGCTCGCGCAATAGGCAGGCAGGTCAATGGGTGCATCGCCCTTTCGGACGCGCCAGACGCCGTCACCCAGCAGATAGGCCTCTCCCGGCTCAACCCGGCTCGCCAGTGTCTTGCAACCGACAGCCGCCGCGACGTCCTTGACCGTGACACCACGTGGCCCGGCAATCCGGGTATAGCCCTCGCGGCGCTTGATATTGATCGCCTCGACTTCGGATTTGATGCTGGCCGATACCGACCCGCGTATCCCGAGGTATCCGTCAGCTTGTTCGCCGACAGTGGCGGCGTTGATCGCCGCTGCGACCGTGCTGGCTTGCGCACGCGCAACAGTGGCAAGCGCACCTGCCGCGATGGCAAGGCCGACAGCAGTGGCAGCAATGAGTTTGGCACGATCAGTCATTTCGGAAACAGCTCCGGGTTGCTTGTGATGAAGTCCGTTGCGTCCTTTTGGAGCTTCACGATGACTTCCTGCTTGATATTGACGTTCAGGTTTATCTCGATCGGCTTGTCGGGGGCCTTGATGTTGATGCACCCGGGGCTGGCGAGAATGATGAGAAGAGCAGCTTTTTTCATATGTGCTGCCTCGCACCGCTTTGCCTTATCGTCAATGTCGTGATCATCATGGCTTATGGTCGCTTTCGCGCGGCTGAACGGATCGTTTTTGAATGTCCGGCAATGTGCGGCCGATCAGCGCGCCGGGATCCTGCAAGGTTCTGGCGCTGTTCAAAAGGCTGCGGAACGGCGCCGTCACTTTGATGTTGAAGACGAACGGCAGGCCGATGAATTTTCGGGCAAGGTAAGATTTGGGCGGTGACAGCGGGCTTTCGTTGACCCCATCAAAACCGATCTGCGATATGATTTCCCCATCGAGCGGGCCGTGAAGGTCGATCTTCAAATTCTGATATCGTATCGATTTCAACGCATCGAAGGCGAGGCGGGCGAACATGTTCATCTGCGTATTCGATATTTCACCGACATAGGCGAGCGTGCCGCCACCGCGCCTGACGACGAGATGACCATCGTCGATCCGCCCGCCGGTGTCATCGAATGTCATCGGCAGGATACCGTCGAAAATACCTGTTGCGGCAAGGTTTTCAAATTCCAGTTGCTGGATGAACTTTGCCGCATCCAGCGCGACGACCCGGAACGTCAGTTTGCGTTCGCTCGGCTGGCCCATGTCAAGCACCGTCGGGTCCAGCAGCAAGCTGCCACCGGCAAATGGCCATGTCCCGCTCTCAATGGCGATCCGCTGACCGGATTGCAGGTGATAGATGATGAGTCCGTCAGTGACCAAAGTGCCCGGATTGACGCTCGCGATGCTGACGCGCTGCCCCGGCGGCGTGGTGAGCGCGAGCAGATCGTCGAAAGCGATCGCGCCTTTCAAACCGCGAACCGGTCCGAACGCTGCGGCGAAATCAAGGCTTTCCGTGGAGAAACTCCCCTTGCTGGTGATGCCCGCTGGCCCCCACCGGATGGTTCCCCGCCCTGCGACCGTGCCATCGACATTGGCGACAACGCCGAGCGTGAGCGGCGTAAGCTGTTCGGGCTGAAGCGTCCGGTCAAAGCGCAGCGATGCAACATCAAGCACGGCCGATCCGGTCCCCGCAGGCATATCATGCATCATCACGATGCGGGTCACCTCCGCATCGGTGGCGGGGTTGCGCAATGTGGCGGTGGCGCGGATTCCGCCATTGACCACAGATAGAGTTACGTCGCGGCTGATCAGCGGATTATACCGCAACGGCATCACGCCATCGGATACCGAAACACCGCCGCGCAATGCCAATCCGCCGTTCCTGAACGTCCAATCGCCCGCCGCTTTGTCAATCAGGACGGGAACGTTGGCGATTGCACCCGAAGCGCCGTTGAAACGGCCGACGATCGCCCCGTGCGAAAGGCGGCCATTCAGCAAGCCAATCTCAAGACGCGAAACGCGATCACCTGTGCCGAGACGGGTTGCAAAGCTGTCAATCATAAGGGCGTTCCCGGTCAGGTCATAATGCACCCTTGATGCGGCCAATGCGATTGGCATAGCTCCCATCCGCCCTTTGAGATGAGGCTGATCCACCGTCACGCCACCGCCGATCTGCCCGTTCACGCGCTGAAAAATGCCGCGACCGCCCGTCGGACAAAGGCGCAGGGACGCCGGGTCAAGGACAAGTCCTGACAGCATCAGTTTTTTTATCGTGACCGGCGCGCAGTCCGTATCGAAAAACATGTCACTGTTCGCCCTGATCGTCACGAAAACGGGAATGCGCAGACCCTCGACAAAGCCATCGGCAACCGGACCATCAATCTGCGCCGTCGTTTCGATCCGCATCGCGCCCGCCGGGGTGGCGGCAAAGCGAAACGGACTCAGGTCGAGCCGTGCGCGGCCAGCCGCAAAAGACCCGACCGTCGCCAGTCCGACACTCGTTCCGTCTGGACGATGCTGGAAATGCGATTGAACGGCCGGAAAGCCACCGCCAGACAGCGAAACACTGGTGTCGGCAACGAAACCCGCCGCACCGAACGACAGGCCCTTCCCGCCCTCTACAGTCAGCCTGGCACCATTGGCGTCCGATGCCGTCAGACGCGACACTATTCCCCCGCTGGCCGAAAATGACCCGGCAGCGGTCACCGCCACGCCCGCCACCGTGCGACGCAAAACGGTTGCCATCTGGTCGAGCAGCGGCCCGACAGGCGACCCGTTGCCTGCGCGCATGACGTCAAGGATATGGTTCGAGGCGGCGATATCGGGGATCAGCCGCTGTACCGTGATCTGACCGTCTCCGTGCAGACCCTGCGCGTTTGCAAAATTGCCCTTGACGCCAATACCGAGCAGCCGGGTCATGCCGACCCGTCCGGCCTGCGCCGAAAAATCCGCCGACCCCTGTGCCTGAGCCGCAATGCCCTCAAAAGAGGCCCGCCCCGTCAGCGCCGCGAGCGTGACCGTGCGATATTGCACGCCCTGCGCTTCGACACGCATGGTGCCGCGCCAGTGTGTCAATCCGTCGTTCAGCGTCACGTCGATTGCCGCCGCCGGTTTGGCAAATCCGGCACCGGCGCACCTTGCGGCGATGGCACGAAGCGGACCCCTGACCCGTGGCAACTGATTGCGGATGATGACATCGACATATGCCGTGCCACCACGCACATCACACTGCGGGCCGTGATAAAGTGGCATCGTTGCTGCGACCTTGCCGGCGAACCCGTTGCGGACATTGCCATGCCCGTCGATCTTCATGCCGATGCCGCCCCACGGGCTGTCGATCCGTGCGCGGGCATCGGTCAGGTTTATGTCGATGTCAGGCAGCGTCACTGATGTTTTCGTGGTATTTCCGGTCAACAATTTGTCGATGTCGCCCAGACGCAGCCGATTATCAACAATCCGCCCATAAAGCCGCACCCCGCCCGCGCGGATCGCCGTGACGCTGACGCCGCTCAACCCGGTCGAGACGCGCAGCTCTGCCCAGTCAGCGGTCAGGTCAGGTGCGCGCGGATCCCCCACGCGAAGATGTTCGATACGTTCCCACCGCAGTCCGATATTTTTGACCGTGTAGCTTGCCCGGACGCCACGCGCCTGCAACGCACTTCGAATCGCGCTGTCAGCAATCGGCTTGCGCGAAAGCCAGACGAGCGCCGACGCGATCAGCATGAAAAGAACAAGAGCGGCCAGGACGCGGACGATTGTCAGGCGCGGCATAAGGGGGGCACGTGATACACACTGGCCTTAGAGACTGTTTTGATCACCCCGATCAAGCGCAATTGCGCGTTTCATCGGCGCGCTTTAGCACAAGGGCATGGCCGATGCCCCCGCCCCCCATGATGCAACTGGTCACCGCAGCCGCTTGCGCGCGCGCCTGCTTGACGGCGGTGGCGATGCGCTGCTCGATCATGAATTGATCGAATATCTGCTTGCGCTGGCGATCCCGCGCCGTGACACAAAGCCGCTGGCCAAATCATTATTGCGTGAATTCGGTGGCATAGGCGCCCTTCTGTCCGCCGACGCCGAAGCACTGAGGCGAATCGATGGCGTCGGCGAGACGGTGGCGGCGGCACTCAAGATCGTTCAGGCGGCAGCGCTCAGGATGCTGCGGCATGACATCGTCGAAAAACCGGTTCTGGCATGCTGGCAGGCGCTGATCGACTATTTGCGCGCCGATATGGGCTTTCTGGCGATCGAGCGGGTGCGGGTGCTGCATCTCAATGCCCGGAACATCCTGATCCGTGATGAAGTCATGAACGAAGGATCGATTGACAAGGCGACGGTGCATGTCCGCGAAGTCATCCGCCGTGCCATCGACCTCGGGTCGTCGGGCATCATCCTTGTCCACAATCACCCGAGCGGTGATCCCGCACCGAGCCGCGCTGACATCACGCTCACCCGCGACATCATCGATGCCGGAAAGCGCCTGAATATCGCTGTCCATGACCATGTGATCATCGGCGCCAGCGGCCATAGCAGCATGCGCGCGCTGGGGCTGATCTGAACCATATACTAAAACAATGGTCACAACGTATCCAGATGATGCCTGATCGCGCTCAGGTCGTCGACAAACTGGTCATAGGCTGCCGCGGCGGCGTCTTTATTTTCGATTCGCAGGATAGAACTGGGATGAACCGTCACCCATATGTCCCCCATGTTGGCAGGCCGATGCACGCGACCGCGCGCTGATGTGATTGTCGTTGCTTTGCCGAACAGGCTGTGCGCCGCCGTCGCGCCAAGCGCGACAATGACCCTGGGCGCAATGATCGCAAGTTCCTGCGTCAGCCACCACCGGCAGGCCTCGATTTCGCCGGTGCCGGGTTTTGCGTGAATGCGGCGGGGACCGCGCTGTTCAAATTTGAAATGCTTCACGGCATTCGTCACATAAGCTCGCGTCCGGTCGATCCCGGCGTCATGCAAGGCGCGATCAAACACCTGCCCCGCTGGCCCGACGAAAGGGTGCCCGGCCCTGTCTTCCTGATCACCCGGCTGTTCTCCTACAAAGACAAGACTGGCATCCACTGGCCCTTGTCCGAACACGGTTTGCGTCGCCGGCCTGTGCAAGGGACAGCGCACACAGGCCGAGGCTTCGGCGCGCAAAGCCGCCCATGCTTCTGCACCGTCGCCACAGGCAGGCTGGCGGGAGATCATACCGGCTTCGCGTGCCTGAGCCGTTGAAATCATCGCCGGGATCAACGCCGTTTCGGGCATGTTCTTCCAGTATTTTTTGGGCATTTCGGACAGCATTGCCGCGATTTTCATCCGCGCAGGATTGAACGTCGATGCATAATAGGTTTTCCACATCTCCTCGACCGGATCGCCGTCCGGCGCCTCCGGTCTGGTCGCCCCCGGGCTTTCGGTCATCGTCTGACCGTCCCAGTGAATGCACAGCTCCGGCGTCAGGATCGACCATGTCATATTGGCAAACCGGCGAACGAAAAAGCCGGAATTAATCCGTACGATATGATGATCCGGCTCAAACCAGGCAATGTAACGGACGTTCGGTTCGCGGGTCTCGTCGTCCGGTGGCATGACGACTTCCCGGAAACGGACAAACGCGCGCATTTTGTGGATGTCACGGCGTACGGTCCTGGCGGAATCTTCAAGGCGACGCACCAATGGGTCCGCATGATCATGAATCAGCGCGGGTTTCTCCTGAAGCCGGTACAGCAACCGGTACAGCAATGCGAAGCGTTCCGGATCTCGGTGGCAGACGACCAGTTTCGCCAGATCGACAAACATACGGGAGACTGCAAACGTGCCATTCGAGGGTGGCAGCGGATCACACGAACCGAACAAATCGGCGTCCCGTTCTTGCCAGTCTATGTCATCGGGCGCGACATTGCCAAGAATGAGCGCGCGCGCGGCGTTTCGCCATGCCTCAAAATCATCGGGTGATGAAAGAATGACGCCGTGCATATCGGGTCAAGCCGCGAATAACTCCATCTGTTCCATTCGCGGCGCCACGATCGGCCGCAGGTCCGCCTTGTCACACAGCGCAGTCGGCCGCCAGTCCTCGGCGATGATGAAGGGACGAAGCTTTGCAACGGACACCGTCATCCGCCCGATATCGGCCAGATGCAGGCGCCGCCATGTCCGGCTCGCCACTATCCGCGCCACAGCCCTGACGCCAAGGCCGGGCACACGCAGCAACATGCCCTTTGCCGCGCGATTGACATCGACCGGAAAAGACCCGCGATGTTTGAGTGCCCAGGCAAGCTTGGGATCAATATCGAGCGGCAGCATGCCATTTTCAGTCGCATCGATGACTTCGCCGGGCGCAAATCCATAAAACCGCATCAGCCAGTCGGACTGATAAAGCCTGTGTTCGCGCATCAGCGGCGGGCGTTTGAGCGGCAAGATCGCACTGGCGTCGGGAATCGGCGAGAACGCCGAATAATAAACGCGGCGCATGCCGAACCGGTCATAAAGGCCCGATGCGCGCAGCACGATGTCACCATCAGTCGCTGCATCCGCCCCCACGATCATCTGCGTCGACTGGCCAGCGGGCGCGTAACCCGGGGCTGACCGATAATGTTTCGCGGCATCGCGCGCATCGAGGATCGACATTTTGATGTCATCCATTGCGCCATCTATACGCTCTGCTGACTTGTCGGGTGCAAGCCGTTTCAGACCCGGCACCGTTGGCAGTTCGATATTGATCGACACCCGGTCGGCATGACGGCCCGCCGCCGCGACAAGTTCGGGCGCTGCATCGGGAATGGATTTCAAATGAATATAGCCCCGAAAGTCATGATCCTCACGCAAACTGCGCGCAACTTCGACAAGCTGTTCCATCGTGTAATCTGAGCTGCTGATGATGCCGGAGGAAAGAAAAAGCCCTTCGATATAATTGCGTTTGTAAAAACTGATGGTCAGATCCACCACTTCCTTTGCGGTGAAGCGCGCGCGCCTCACGTTCGAACTTTTGCGATTGATGCAATAATGACAATCGAAGATGCAACTGTTGGTCAGCAAAATCTTGAGCAGGCTGATGCAGCGGCCATCCGGCGCATAAGCGTGGCAGATGCCCATGCCCTCGGTCGAACCCAGGCCCCTGCCCCCTTGTGACGAGCGTTTGTTCGTACCGGACGACGCGCAGGATGCATCATATTTCGCTGCATCGGCAAGAATTCCAAGTTTTTCGCGGGTATCGAGCTGAGCCATGTGTTCATGATATGTTCTTATGCGCGCAAAGTCAAGTCAAAAATGCGGACGAGCACCCTATGCACTCGTCCGCTCACCGGCATTTGTTATTTGCAGCGCACGCTCTGGCTGCGTTCCACCGCACGTCCGGCGAGGGCACCCAGTGCGCCACCGATCAACGTTCCGGCGGCGCGCGAATGACCGCCATCGATGACATTGCCCAGCACGCCTCCGCCAACGGCACCGATGATCAGCCCTGTGGTTCCGTCGTTGCGCTTGCAATAATATCGTCCGTCATTGCCGCGATAGACCCGGTCGTTCGCTGCCAGTTCACGTTCCTGATAGCGTGGATCGTCACGATAATCGCGCGCGGCGTCATATCCTTTTTCGTCGCGATCATCGGCGTAACGGCGGTTGCCGTCATAGCCTTGACGATAATCGCTCGATGCGCTGTCAACACGCCCGCCACGCGACTGGTAACGGTCGCGCGCTGCCTGATAAATCGATGTTTCGCGGTCGTAACGGCGCTGTGCTTCGTTAAACCGATAGCGTTCCGAAGACGATTGCGCCATCACCGGCGTCGACAATGCAAAAGCAGGGAGCGTGCTTGCCAGGGCAAGTGCGAAAGCGAGTTTCTTCATGATATTTCCTAACATTGCTCGTCATGTGGGAACACGCCAACCCGCGGTTTTGTTGCGTAGCTGACGATACCCGTAACAATTACAGTGTGACTTCAGCCACTTGGTCTTCGGCGGCTGCCTTGACGCCTTTGAACAATGCTTTGACCATTGTCCCTATCTTGGCGTCGGCAAGCCAGATTTTGGCCTGTTCGGGCTGAACGCGCAGCACCGCAAGATTGGGGTCGTCCTTACCGTCCTTGTACCATAAGGCGACGCCTGCGCTCCAGAATCTGTCCACGACCCGGCGATCGTCTTCGATCATTATGTCACCGTGGACGCTGGCGTATAAATCATGGCCGGGTGCCGAATAGCTGATGATCGCGCGCGTGCCTGTGGCGACACTCTTGTAAAGATCATCGTCTTTTCCCGCGAAAAACCATAATGGCCCCAGTCGCCCTTCAAAATGAACCGTCATCGGCTGGGTATGACCATCGCGATCCCCCACGATGCCAAGCATGACAACGGGTTGTGCGTGCAACTCTTCCCAGAAACGGTCGGTGATCGTGGCTTCGCTGGTCATGGACGGCACTCCTTTACGCCCGCCGGTCCGCGACGGGACCGCGAACGAGCATCTTGATGGTGCGGCGAATAACCGCATTCCGCCATGCTTGTTCCACCCGGCAGCAATGCCTCAGGCGCGGCAAAAGTCGATATGCATCCGATATAGTTATCGCCGCCGGACCTTGCCAAACCGCCGCAGTCATGACGCAGATGGGGGTGTGGGCTTGCTGAATCCGTTGAAAATCGATGCGGAATCGACTGAATCGCACAGATTGCGGACAGTCGGGCAGATTGCGGGTGGTGTGGCGCATGATTTTAACAATCTGCTCACGCCAATCCTGAGTGTCCTCGAAATCCTGAAAATCCGCGTGCGCGCCGATAGTGACGTGATCGCATTGGTTGATGGGGCCATGCACGCCGCACTTACCGCGCGTGCGCTGATCCGCCGTCTCCTCATGTTCGGACATGAGGATGGAGCGGTGTCGCGCTCGGTATCGGCATGCGCGGCGTTCGAGGGGGTCCGCACGTTGCTGCAACATAATGTTCCGCCATCAATCGAACTGAAAATAACGCCATTGGGCGACGACATGACTGTCATGGCAGACCCGCATCAACTTGAGCTGTCGTTGCTCAATCTGGCAATCAATGCACGCGATGCCATGCCCGATGGCGGAACACTGACGTTCAGCGCCAATGTCGTGACAATTCACGAAGACATGAATTTGTCCGCAGGGCATTATGTCGATCTGACCGTGTCCGACACGGGATGCGGCATGGACGACATCACCCGCGCCAGTGCCGTCACGCCGTTGTTCACGACCAAGTCCGACGGACATGGCACGGGGCTTGGCCTTGCGCTCGTCGATGCGTTCGCGAGGAAGGCAGGCGGCGCCCTCATCATCGACAGCGTGCTGGCGCGCGGCACGTGCGTCACGATGCGGCTTCCACAGGTGCTGGCGGCTTTGCCGGCGCTGCGCATATTGCTTGTCGATGATGAAGCGCTTGTCCGCGTTGCCATCGCCGACATGCTCGAAAACCTCGATGCCAATGTTGTCGAGGCTTCCTCTGCACAGGAGGCGATGTCGATTTTGCAAAATGGTGCCGACATTGACCTTGTCATCACCGATCTGATGATGCCAGGTGGTAATGGCAACGATATGGCAGCCGATATTCGTCGCCATTACCCTGACCTTCCGGTCCTGATCCTGACGGGTTATGGCGTCAGTGACGATGCTGATATGTGGCCGCCGCGTCTCGCCAAGCCGTTTCAATCATCCGAACTGGCCGATGCCATTCGTGCGATCCTCACTCAGCGATAATGCAGATAATTGGGATTGAAAGCGGACACGGCCATCAATGCTGGCAAATCATGAACCACGAGAGACCGGCGATGCAGCCGCACCAATCCCGACCGGTTAAGGTCACCGACAATCCGGCTGACATGGGGTTGCGTCAGGCCCAGCGCATCGGCAAGATTTGCCTGCGTCAACGGAAACGCGCATTGGTTTTTGTCGACAAGCCCGATCAGTTTCAGGCGCATGTAAAGTTCGCAGCACAAATGTGCGACGGCTTCATACGCAGACCTCTGACCGGCACTGACAAGCCATTCCCGCTGAATTGATGCGCTGACAAGCGATTCCCACCACAAGGCGCGGACAACACGCGGATGTGCATCGCAAAGCTCTTCCAGCTCCGCGGGATTTATCAGCGCATATCTTATAGAAGTGACCGCGCCGATCGAATGGTCCATCTCGTCAAGAATATAGACGTAGAGATCACAAAGGTCGCCGGGCACGAAATAGGACATGATCTGCCGACGACCATCATCAAGTGTCTTGTAACGGCATGCCCATCCATCGAGGATAAGGTAGATGGTGCGCGGATCATCGCCCTCGCTGATCAGATCCTTGCCACTCTCCAGCGCCCGGGTCCGCCGGGATGCAGCGGCCATGATCGCGGATGTGCTTTCGTCTGAAAATGTCATGAAAGACTGAAGCTTGCGAACGAAGTGAATAGCCGACATCTCGCAATTTCCTCGTCCGGCAGGCAGTCCAGCGGATGCTCGGCCGAATATGCATGTTCATTCATGCATGCATCTTCCGAAAAACGGCATCAATGTCAAAATTCCACGTCACGGCACAAACTGCGACGGGCAGCCAGACCGAATGTCTGCGCTGCCCGTTGCCATAACACACTCACAGCCGCCCAGCGCCAGCCACACGTCCGATCACAAATCAGTGCGATCGTTACTTTGCTTTTTCACGCACCATATCCGCCTTGTTGTCCATGGCGTCGGCACGATTGTCGCCGATGCTGCGCACCGCAGCCGCCTTGTTGTCCATTGCCGCTTCGGCGTTGGAATCCATACCGTCGGTGCGATTGTCGAGCTTGTCACCCCGTTCTTCGATATTGTCGGCGACATTTTCGGCCATGCCGCGCACGGCATCGGCGTTGCCTTCGATTGAATCGGCCGTGTTTTCTGCCGCTTTTTGGGCCGGCGTGTTGCAGGCCGCAACCGATGTGAACGCGAGGATACAGACTGCCGTCTTTAGCGAAACGAATTTCATCATAGTCTCCCTTGAAATCAGAACTTAAAATACTCGACCGATCCCGCCGCCGACGGACATGATAATAGAATGAAAATCATTATCCCGGTTAAGTCACAGGGGAACCGGTGCGTGGCGGTTCTGTTCCAAGGATATGAGATTAACCCTAACTCTTTGCATAATCGCGGCTTTCCAATATGACCGGTCATATGATTCCACTGGCGCAGCGCGATGACCACACTCGCAGGCACATATTGCTGGTGGATGACGAGCCGCTTGTCCGCATGGCCGTAGCATCGATGCTGTCAGAGGATGGCTTCGTCGTGACCGAAGCCAAGGATGGCGAAAAGGCACTCGATCTCCTGCGTGCCAGCACTGATATCGACCTTGTGATTACGGATCACCGCATGCCGCACATGACGGGTCTGGAACTGATTGCAAAGGCGCGGTCTTTCAGGCCGGACCTGCGCGCCTTGCTGATGACGGGGTTGCGATCGAAGTCTGATGAACTTGCTGATTGTGACACGCCGCAACTGTCCAAACCGTTCGAGCATTTTCAGATGATCGATGCCATCAAGACTGTATTTCGAGATTCATCGCAGGTTATTGACGGTTGATGCCCAGACCGTCGATCACCGCCCGTACTTTGCGGGCAAGATCAGCCGTGGTGTAGGGTTTGGCGAGAAACGCCACACCGATATCGAGCATCCCATTATGGACGACCGCGTTGCGCGTATACCCCGTGGTGTAAAGCGTCTTGAGGTCAGGGCGGATACCGGTCGCCTGATCCGCAAGCTGGCGCCCGGTCATCTCCGCCATCATGATATCAGTGAACAACAAGAGGATGTCATCGCGCGTCCGGACAAGGTTGAGCGCATCCGCCGGTGTCCCGCTGTCGATGACGCAATAGCCAAGCTCGCGCAGCGACGCGGCGGCAATTTCGCGAACCTTGTCCTCGTCCTCGACGACCAGAATGACTTCGCTGGCATGTCCTCTTGGCATTTCGGATGCCAGTGGCTCCTTTACGGCAACCGCGGACCCAAAATGACGCGGCAAGTAAATCTTGATCGTGCTCCCCTGCCCGATTTCGGAATAGATTTTAATGTGTCCGCCCGACTGTTTGATGAAACCGAACACCTGGCTCATGCCAAGCCCCGTGCCCTTGCCGACGTCCTTTGTCGTAAAGAAAGGATCGAAAACCCGATCGATGACCTCTGCTGTCATGCCCGTTCCGGTGTCGCTGACGCAGATGGCGACATATTGTCCGGCCGTCACCTCAATATGATCCCGCGCATAATTTTCATCGAGATGGGTATTATTGGTCTCGATCGTCAGCCGCCCGCCCGTGGTCATGGAGTCACGCGCATTGACGGCCAGGTTGACCAGCGCATTTTCAATCTGCGACATATCGGCGAAGATCGGCCACAATCCGCCCGCAAGGACGGTTTCCAGACGAATGTCATCACCAAGTGTGCGTTGCAAAAGTTCGGAGGTATTGCCGACCAGCTTGTTGGCGTCGATCACTGATGGCTCAAGCGGCTGTTGTCGAGAGAATGCAAGCAATCGTGCCGTCAGCGACGCCGCCCGCGACGCACCCTCATAGGCATTGTTTATGCCCAGCGTGACACGTTCATGTTCTGCACCTGTCAAGCGGCGCTTTGCCATTTCAAGCGATCCGAAGATGATCGACAGCATATTGTTGAAATCATGCGCAATTCCGCCCGTCAACTGGCCGATGCTGTCAAGCTTTTGAATCTGGCGCAGTTGCGTTTCGGCACGTTCGCGATCTTCGGCCTCGCTCTGCAACCGCGACAGGGCGTCGGACAGTTCGCTCGTACGCCTGATGACGCGCGCATCCAGTTCGGCGCTTAACGTCCTCAGATCATTTTCAATCGTCACACGATCGGTGATGTCACGGGATATGCCGATCATGCCGACAATATGCCCGTCCTGTCGCCACGGCACTTTGGCGGACAGGAAAATCCGCATTTCACCGTTTCTGGGAACATGCTCATCGGCAGTACAGGCTTCGCCCGAGGTCATGACAGCGCGATCGACACGTTCGAGCGGTTCGGCGATGTCCAGCGGCAGAAAGTCGCGGTCGCGCTTTCCGATGACCTGCTGCGCGCCCTGCACGGTGTCGCCGACAAGGAGATTCAACGCGCTGTCATTGACGAAAACGAACCGGCCTTCGGTGTCCTTGACATAAACCGGATCGCTGCTGCTATCCATCACGGTCTGGAGCAGATTGTGGCTGTTCAGCACAGCCCGTGCCGTCTGTGCCGCAATACGCGCTTCGGTCTCACGCTTGCTGAACCGCATGAGTTGAAAGATCGTCAGTCCGAAAATCGCAACCAGCAACGCACCGGCTAGTTTTGCAGCATCGGTCAGGCGCGACACCCTGTCCGTCACGCGGAGCAGATCGGCACGGCGTATGGACAGCAGCCGCTCCTCTTCGCCACTGACCTGAGCGATAACCCCGCGCATCTGATCCATGGTCGCTTTGCCCGACCCGTTGCGTATCCATGTTTCTGCTGCCCCGGTATCACCGGTGTCGATGAAATCCTTGGCTTTGGCAAAATCGTTCAGCAAGGCGTCACCCAGCACGTGCAACTGCGCCGTGCGTGCGCGCTGAACAGGGTTGTCGGCTGTCAGGCGGCGCAGCGCTTGAAACTGTGGCGCCGCACGTTGCCGGGCCGCATTATAGGGTTCGAGATAATCGGGATCACCCGTCAGAAGATACCCACGCTGTCCCGTTTCTGCATCCTGATAGGTCGACAATAGTTTTTGCGTGGCCACCATGACCATGAGTGTGTGCGCTTCGCGCGCGCGACTTGCCTCTCTTGCCCGTTCGGTGGCTTGAAAATTGTTTAAGAACCAGACGGCACCCAGCACGAACAAGGTAAAGGACAGGATGGCAAGAACGTCGAACCAGTGCCATTTTTTCCTCAGCATGTCGCAGATTCCGGCTTTGTGTTTTCGTCGCGGTGCCAGTCGGGTCTGCGCACGTGTTTCCCACAACCGGCAGTTGCGATCGGACGCGGCAAATCATCATCCCCAGTTCCAGTTTTCTGACGGTAAAAGAATTTGAACACTCCGGCAACATCAGGCGTGTCCTGGCATTGGCGCGCCCGGGCGTGACAGGAATAAATTCGACCCGATGCCAATTCCATGCACGTTGCATAAGAATATCCCGGCGCTATGGAAGCGACGCTACGGCAATGAGGGGTACACATGCCGATTTCGTTTGAGACGTTGATCCTGTTCGGCGCAACCGGTGACCTTGCCCAGCGCATGCTGTTTCCGTCGCTCTACAATCTCGATTGTGACGGCCTGCTTCCCAAAGGATTCAGGGTCATCGGCGCAGCACGGTCGGCACTCACGCGCGATGCGTTTCAGGCACAGGTCATGGTATCACTCGAACCGCTTGAACTGTTCGATGCAGACAAGGCGAAGGCATTTGCATCACGTATCGACTATTGCCGCGTATCCGCCGACACCCCCGATGATTTCGGATGCCTGGCCAGCAAAGTCGCCGGGGTAAAGGCAAAAGGAGTCGCATTCTACCTTTCGACCCCGCCTGCCTTGTTCGCGCCAGTGGTTGCCGGATTGGCAAGCGTGGGCCTCACCGGTCCCGACACGCGCATCGCGATGGAAAAACCGATCGGCCACGACCTGCCGTCGAGCCGAGCCGTCAACGCAGCCGTCGGGGCGGCATTTGACGAAGAGGATATCTTCCGTGTCGACCATTATCTTGGCAAGGAAACCGTCCAGAATCTGCTCGTCCTGCGTTTCGGCAACACATTGTTCGAGCCGTTGTGGAACGCCAGCCATATCGAACATGTCCAGATCACGGTGGCCGAAACCGTCGGCCTCGAAGGACGCGTTTCCTATTATGACGGCGTCGGCGCGCTGAGCGATATGGTGCAGAATCATATGCTCCAGCTGCTCGCACTGGTCGCAATGGAACCGCCCGCCAGCTACACCGCCACCGCCGTCCGCGACGAAAAGGTCAAAGTCCTTCGCTCATTGCGGCCAATGACGGCGGCACAGGCTGCGCATCATTCGGTCAAGGGGCAATATGTCGCGGGCGCGGTCGGCGGACAGCCCGTCACCGGTTATGCCGACGAGCTCGGCAAATCGTCGAACACCGAAACCTTCGTGGCGGTGAAAGCGCATCTCGACAACTGGCGCTGGCAGGGTGTGCCCTTTTACCTGCGCACCGGAAAGCGCATGCCGCAGCGCCATTCGGAAATCCTGATCCAGTTCCGCCCGGTCCCGCATTCGATTTTCAAGGCGCGCGGCGCCGGCCTTGAACCCAATGCGCTCGTCATCCGTTTGCAGCCTGAAGAAGGTATAAGGTTAACCGTGATGACCAAGGAACCCGGTCTCGATCGCGACGGCATTGCCATCAAGAAAGTCGGGCTTGACGTCAGCCTTGCCGATGCGTTCGCCAGTTCGCGACGCCGCGTCGCTTATGAACGATTGCTGCTCGACCTGCTCGAAGGCGACACGACATTGTTCGTCCGCCGCGACGAAATCGAAGCCGCATGGACCTGGGTCGATTCGATCCACAGCGCGTGGGACGAAGCGGGCCTGACGGCAAAGCCCTATACCGCAGGCACATGGGGACCGTCGGCCGCCATCGGCATGATCGAACGCGACGGAGCGTCATGGCATGATTAGAAGCGACCGCCTCCCCGAGCGAAGCCGAGGGGCACTACCGAGCGCAGCCGAACTTCTCCTCCGCGAAAGTGCTGTTCTCGGCTCGGTTCGAACACGTCCCTCGGCTGCGCTCGGGAACACGGACATTGTTTATGCATGAAGTCATCACTGCCGTCACCGAACGGATAATCAGCCGCTCAAAGCCAACCCGCGCCGCCTACCTCGCGCTGATGGATGAGCAGCGCGAGGCGGGCACCAACCGCACCGCATTGTCGTGCGGCAATCTCGCACATGGCTTTGCGGCTTCGGGGGAAGACAAAACAGTCATTCGTCATGGCAAAGCCGTCAACATCGGCGTCATCACCGCGTATAACGACATGCTGTCGGCGCATCAGCCCTATGGCCGCTATCCCGAAGCGATCAAGATTGCCGCGCGCGAAGTCGGTGCAACCGCACAGGTCGCAGGCGGCGTCCCCGCGATGTGCGACGGCGTGACACAGGGTCAGGCGGGGATGGAGTTGAGCCTGTTCAGCCGCGACACGATTGCGCTGTCGACCGCTGTGTCGCTCAGCCACGCCATGTTCGAGGGCATCGCAATGCTCGGCATTTGCGACAAGATCGTTCCCGGCCTCCTGATCGGCGCGCTGCGGTTCGGGCATTTGCCCGCGATCCTCATCCCCGGTGGGCCGATGCCGTCGGGCCTCGCCAACAAGGAAAAACAGCGTATCCGGCAGCTGTTTGCAGAAGGGAAAGTCGGGAAAGCGGAATTGCTTGAGGCGGAAAGCGCCAGCTACCATGACGCAGGCACCTGCACTTTTTACGGCACGGCCAATTCGAACCAGATGATGATGGAAATCATGGGTCTCCACATGCCCGGCAGCGCGTTTGTCAATCCGGGCACCAAATTACGCAGCGAACTCACCCGCGCTGCGATCCATCGCCTCGCCGCCATCGGCTGGGACGGTGACGACTATCGCCCCTTGAGCTACTGTATCGATGAAAAGGCGATCGTCAACGCCTGCATCGGCCTGCTCGCGACAGGCGGGTCGACCAATCACGCCATCCATCTCCCCGCCATTGCCCGCGCCGCCGGAATCATCATCGACTGGGAAGATTTCGACCGGCTCTCGTCAGTCGTGCCCATGCTCGCGCGCGTCTATCCCAATGGCTCGGGCGATGTGAATGACTTTCATCACGCGGGCGGTATCGGTTTCGTCATTCGCGAATTGCTTGATGCCGGCCTGCTCCACCGCGACATCATGACCGTCGCACGCGCAGATCTGAGCGACTATGGCAGTGAACCTGTCCTTATCGATAATGCCTTGATGTGGCAGCCCGCTGTCGCCACCCCGCGCGATACGTCAATGGTCCGCCCCGCCCGCGATCCCTTCTCGCCCGATGGCGGGATGCGCCTCCTCACCGGCAACCTCGGTCGTGCCATCATCAAGACCAGCGCCGTCGATGCGTCGCGCTTCATCGTCGAAGCGCCCTGCGCCGTCTTTGCAGATCAGAACGATGTCCTGACGGCGTTCAAGGCGGGAACGCTCGACCGCGACGTCATTGTGGTTGTGCGGTTTCAAGGGCCGCACGCCAATGGCATGCCCGAACTCCACAAGCTCACGCCCGCGCTCGGTGTGTTGCAGGACAAGGGGTTCAGGGTCGCCTTAGTTACCGACGGGCGCATGTCGGGCGCATCGGGCAAAGTTCCGGCAGCCATTCACGCCATCCCCGAAGCTGGCCTCGGCGGCCCGCTTGCGTTCCTCCAGGATGGCGACATCGTCCGCGTCGACGCCATTGCCGGCACGCTTTCGACCACATCCGACCTGTCGGCAAGAACGCGTGTCCCCTGCCCGCATGCGCGCCATGGTGTGGGTCGTGAACTGTTTGCAGTCATGCGACAGGGATCGGACGATGCTGAAAAAGGGGCATCGGCAATGCTGGCAGCAGCCGGATTGTGACCCAAATCATCGCGGTCGATATCGGCGGCACGCATGCCCGCTTTGCACGTGCCGACGTTGCTGACGGTCGCGTGCGATCGCTTGGCGACCCCGTCACGCTCAAGACAACGGACTACGCCAGTTTCCAGACGGCGTGGGAAGGGTTCGCCGCAACGCTGTCAACGCCCATCCCCAGGCTCGCTGCCATTGCCATAGCCTGCCCGATACGGGGCGACGTCCTGCAACTGACCAACAATCCGTGGATCATCCGCCCCGCGCTGATCAATGCAAAGCTGGGCGTCGATGCCCATGTTCTGGTCAATGATTTCGAAGCGGTCGGCCATGCCGTCGCTCAGGTGCCGGATGATGATCTCCATTCTATCTGCGGCCCCGATGCCCCCCTGCCCGCCAGTGGCATTATCACGATCGTCGGCCCCGGCACTGGTCTGGGTGTCGCTCAGGTCCTGCGCGAAAACGGTCGCTATCATGTCCTTGCGACCGAAGGGGGGCATATGGATTTTGCACCGCTCGACGGTATAGAGGATGCGGTGCTCGCCGATCTGCGGCACCACTATCGCCGGGTTTCGGTGGAACGTGTCGTCTCCGGTCCGGGGCTGGCCGCGATCTACAATGTTCTTGCCAGGATCGAAGGGCGTGATGTGCCGGTGCGCGACGACACGGCATTGTGGACCGCCGCGCTGGATGGCAGTGACAGCCTGGCAGCGGCTGCGCTCGACCGCTTCTGCCTCAGCCTTGGGGCGATTGCCGGCGATTTTGCCCTGGCACATGGCCCCGGATCCGTTGTCATCGCCGGAGGTCTGGGTCTGCGCCTTGCCGATCACCTGCCGCGGTCGGGATTTGCCGAACGCTTCGTGGCCAAGGGTCGGTTCCAGGCTCTGATGTCGAACGTGCCCGTCAAACTCATCACGCATCCGCAGCCCGGCCTGTTCGGCGCCGCAGCCGCCTTTGCCAAGGAACATACCGCATGACCATCGACACGATCATGCGCACTGCGCCCGTCATTCCCGTGCTCGTCATCGACGATGTCGCACAGGCCCGCCCGATCGCCGAAGCACTTGTGCGCGGGGGGCTGACAGTCCTCGAAGTCACGCTCCGCACACCCGTCGCGCTTGACGTCATTGCCGAAATGGCGCGGGTCGACGGAGCCATTGTCGGCGCGGGAACAGTCCTCAGTCCCGGCGATCTGGAAGCAAGCATCGCCGCCGGTGCGAAGTTCATCGTCAGCCCTGGCCTGACCGAACCCCTGGGCAAAGCCGCCCGCGCGAGCGGTATCCCATTCCTGCCTGGCACCGCCAACGCAGGCGACATCATGCGCGGCCTCGACATGGGACTGACGCGTTTCAAGTTTTTTCCCGCCACCGCATCGGGGGGATTGCCGGCGTTAAGGGCACTGGCAGCGCCGTTCGGCACTGTCCGCTTTTGCCCGACAGGTGGCATTACCGAATCCACCGCGCCAGACTGGCTTTGCGAAGAAGCGGTTCTGTGCGTCGGCGGAAGCTGGATCGTCCCGAAAGGCATCCCCGACGTCGCCATGATCGAAGCGGACGCGCGCGCCGCATCAAATCTGCGAAAATAAAACCCAAAGCGCACATGCCGCCGCCGCCATCAAGCTGCCCAGCGGCAGACGGGTATGTGCGGCAACATTGTCGCCCCGCATCACCATTACAAGCGCCACGAACAGTCCCAGCGCACTCGCGCCGATCAGAAGAAACGGCAAGGACTGCCACCCCATCCAGCAGCCGATCCCGCCAAGCAATTTCGGATCGCCACCGCCCATTCCGTCTCGTCCGCGAATTTTACGATAGCCCCAGGCAATCGAGGACAATGCAGCAAATCCGATGACACCACCGATCAATCGGGATTGAAAGGCGATACCGACACCGGCCAGACTGAACAGCAAGCCACTGACCGCAAGTGTCAGAGTCAGGCGGTCGGGCAACCAGAAATGCTCGACATCCAGCACCGCCAGCGTCAGCAACTGCCATCCAAAGACCGCGCCTGCGATACCCTCAACCCCCGGCTGCGCGATCATCGCGGTCACGCCGATCAATCCTGCTGTTCCCTCGATCACGGGATGGTGCCAGTCGATTTTCGCGCCGCATGTCCGGCATCTGCCACGGGCCAGCACCCAACTGACAATGGGAAACAAGTTGCCAGTTGTCAGGACACGACCGCACCCGTCACAGGCCGATCGCCCGTTCAGGGACCGTCCCTGCGGCCAGCGGATCACAAGTGTCGCAATGAAACTTCCCGCAATCAGCCCCGCCACTGCGCCCCCCAGCGCCCACCAGACGGCGGTCACCGTCACGGCAAGCGTTCGTCGGCCGCGACACCCCAGATATGCGCGGTCTGAATATAGCCCGCCCGCCCTCTGGCATCGAAAAGGCACCAGCCGCGGGCGCATTGGCTGACCTTGCCGACCACGCCGGGTTCGGCACGCCATACGACAGGCGCCGCACTATCGGCACTTGCGCGCAGTTCACGGACGTCACCGGTAATCAGAGCGGTGCGGTTTTCACTCAGCAAATTGGCCTGTACCCAACCCTTGACGCCATCGGGATCCTCGATCTTGCGCCAGTTGGGATAGGTTTCGATGACACGGACCGGCAGGTCGGTCCGCTGATACAGCCAGCTTGCGGGAAACTCGCGACCCGGCCCGGTTCGCATCCGCGCTTTTCCGGCACTGATCGATGCCCAATAGGGCAGCTTTTTCTGAGCCGATGCGGCGACCGGCATGAGTGATCCCAAAATGGCAACAGCAATCAACACCCTGCGCATCCGAATGTCCTCTTTCGATAGTGATCGATTGACCATTTCGTCACGTCAGGTCAACGGGATCACCCGATTCTTGAAGCCTTAACCCCATGTCGCTACGTTTCGACGGGGAACGGGGACTGAATGATGCGGGCATTTCGGCTGACCTTGGCGGCGATCGCCACCGGCATATCAGGCGCCGCAGCGGCACAGCCGATTGTCGTAGCCGATAGCGGCGACAATGGCTGGATGCTTGCCATGTCGTTGATCGTGCTCGTCGCCGCTGTTCCCGGCATCGCCATGCTTCATGCACGTACACGGGGCGAGCACACCGGGCTGGCGCTGTTTGCCGCGGTTGCAATCATGTCGCTGATGTTTGCGATCGCGGGATATAGTCTGGCGTACAGCGACGGCACTGGCCTGCTGGGCGGCATGTCCAACCTGATGCTCGACAACATGCCCGATATTCAGCCGGACCTGACAATTTCCGGGTCAATATTCATGCTGTTCGAACTTGCCATCGCTATTTTTGCGGTAAGCGTCGTGATCGGATCGGTCGCGGAACGGACGCGGCTCGGCTGGCTGCTGGCGTTTGCAACCTTATGGCCCGTGATCGTCTACGTTCCTGTGGCACACTGGGTGTGGGGCGGTGGCTGGCTCGCGGGCCTTGGCGTCATCGATTATGGCGGCGGCATTGTTGTGCAGACATGCGCTGGCGTATCGGTCCTCGTGATTGCGTTACTGCTGGGGCAAGATCGTCATGCCGAACCGGTCGAAGTCCCGCGGCTGATAAGTGGTGGTGCAGCGCTTATGTGGATCGGATGGCTCGCACTGCTGGGCGGCAGCAGCTTTGGCGCGACCGACGATGCAGGCGACGCGATGATCAACGCCCAACTTGCAGCGAGTGCGGCGCTGATCGCAGGACTGGCCTTTGAAAAGATGCAAAGCGGGCGTCTGACCTTTCAGGGCGCGGCGATGTCCGTGATGGGCGGACTCGCTGCGGTCAGTGCCGGTGCCGGGTCGATCGGTCCGATGGGCGCGATCTTCATCGGCGTCATCGGTGCGACCGGTGGGGCAATCGCCGGTGCGCTGGTGCGTGCGCTCAAGGCTGGCAGTGCGTCCTCCGCCTTTGTCGCGCACGGCGGCGGTGCCATCGCGGGCGCGATCCTGTTTCCTGTTTTTGTATTGCCTGCATTCGGCGGGCCGGGCTTCGACGATGGCGCGTCGCTGGGCAATCAGCTCGCGATACAGGGCATCGCTGTTGTTGCGGTTGCCCTGTGGACGGCCATCGGCACTGCGATTGCCGCCCTGATGATTTCGATGGTTCTCCCGATGACCGGCCCGAACGATTAATCGCCCGTCAGGATCCGGTCGACAAGCTGTTTTACGGTCGGGACAAAGCCGTTCGAATAAAACGGGTCTTTCTTGAATCGAAATGCCGAATGGCCGGCAAACATCAAATTGTCGTCGACGGGCGCGCCGTGGGCAATGTCCTGCAACGTCTTTTGAATACAAAAGCTGCGCGGGTCGGCGAGGTAACCGGTCGAATAATCGTCATGGTCCTTCCACGCCGAAAACCCGCAATGCGACAGACAGCCCATGCAATCGGCCTGATCCTTGCGGATGACCGCTTTTTCCGATGGCGTGACGAAGACGAGGGTGTTGTCGGGTGTTTTCAGGGCATCGGTATAGCCCAGCCCGTACCATTGGCGGGCACGCAGCAGATCGCCTCGCGTGACCCAGAAATTCCGCCCCTTCACACCGACATCGAGCTGATGCGTGTGATCGCCCACGCTTTCACCCGAAAACGCGATCTGGCGTTCCGACCGCGCTTCGAGATTGCGCAGGAAAGCGGTTCGCACGGCGCTCGAATAAAATCCCGTGGGCGAAAATTTATGGAGCAGGACGTCGCCTTCCTCAAGCGTCATCAGCCGCTCTTTCCAGCCGTCGGGTATGGGGCTTTCCCTGGTCAGAAGTGGTCGGGTGCCAAATTGAAACGCGATCTGCCCGAGTTCGGGATTGTCGACCCAATTGTCCCAGTCGCGCAGTGCCCAGACACCACCCGCCATCACGATCGGCGTGGTATCGGAAATGCCGCCATCGCGCATCGTCTCGCGCAGGGCCTTGACACGGGGATAGGGATCTTCGGGCGTTTTCGGGTCTTCGGCATTCGACAGGCCATTATGCCCCCCCGCCAGCCACGGATCTTCGTAGACCACAGCCGACAGATAATCAGCGGCTTTTGAATAGGCCCGTTTCCACAGCGCGCGAAATGCCCGTGCCGAGCTGATGATCGGAAGATAGGACACGCCATAGCTGCTTGCGATTTCGCTCAGCTTGTACGGCATGCCCGCACCACAGGTGACGCCAGCGACCAGCCCTTTTGTGCGTTCGAGCACACCGTGCAGGATCGGTTGCGCGCCGCCCATTTCCCACAGCACGTTGATATTGATCGCGCCCTTGCCATTTGAAATGTCATAGGCACGCCTGACCTGTTCGACGGCACCATCAATGGCATATTTGATCAGCGTTTCGTGGCGTTCGCGGCGGGTGCGTTCGGCATAGACTTGCGGCACGATCCTGCCGGTCGGGTCGTAACTGTCGGCATTGACCGCGCTGACTGTCCCGATTCCGCCCGCAAGCGCCCAGGCCCCGGCACTGGCATAATTGGTTGCCGAAACCCCTTTGCCACCCTCAATCAGCGGCCACACTTCTCGACCCTGATACAGGATCGGCTTCAAACCCTTGAACAACGTGCTGCTCCTTGCCCTCGCACCATATATACGCGTCCTTGCACAAAATGCTTCAACTTTCGCCAAGTGCGCCGGGCCAGTCGACGGCCGTTTCATAAAGGGTTTTATAAGCGGAAATCATCGTGCGTTCGTCGAACTGCGCCCGTGCCTTTGCCTGATTGGTCACGCCCAGCGCCGCGCGCAGATTCGCATCGCCCGCGAGCCTAGCCAGCGCCGCGCGAAAAGCCGTATCGCTCGCGATATCCACGACCAGTGGCACGTTTTCTTTCGATACGATCGTCGCAACATCGCCGACATCGGTAGAAACAACCGGAAGGCCCGCCGCCATCGCCTCGACCAGAGAGATCGGGAATTGCTCGCTGTCAGACGACAGCGCGAAAATATCGAAATGGCCGATATAGCGATAAGGCGCAGGCATGAACCCCGGCAGGATCAGGCGATCGGCATAATTCAGGCGCTGCGCCTCGGCAAGAATCGCGTCGCGGTCCGGCCCTTCGCCCACAATCACCAGCCGGCTGTTGGGAATCGCGGCGGCGGCCCGCACCAGTCTGGGAAGGTTTTTCACGACACGCAGACCCGCGAGCGTGCCAATGACCACATCACCCGGCTTTTTGTGCAGGCCCGCGATGCCGACGGTCGGTTTGGCGCGATAGGCCTGCACGTCGATGCCATTGCCAATGCGGTGAACCCGTCCTGCCGGCTGTTTCCACGTCTCGAACGCAATGCGTTCAAGCCGCTGCGACGGGACGACCAGCGCATGAGCAGCGGGCAGGCCAAGGCGCCTGAACAGATTGCGCTTGGTTTTCAGCGCCTCATTTTCGTCCGCGTTGAACCCGTCTTCGTGGTGGATCAGGGGGGGCAGCAATTTGGGAAACATCCGCCGGGTCATCACGACATCCATTGCCCCCCAGTTATACGTCAGCACAAGGTCGAACCGCTGCATATAAACCGCCAGCGTCCGGTATCGCGACAGGGCAGGCTTTCCGACCAGGCTTGGCGCCCGTGCCGGAAAATCGACGACGATCCCCGGATCAATGGCGGCGCGCGCATCCAGCGCTTCGGGCATGGCACTGATCACCGTATGGCGTGCCATGCCGCCGAATGCGTTCATCAGGCGGACCGCGCGCGCTTCCTTCCCGCCCAGCGAGAAAGTCGAATGACAGTGAAGAATATGAAGGTTGCTCACACCGCGATCCGCGCGAGCAGTTCGTCAATCGCAGCCACTGCCACCGGTTCATCAAGCGTGGGGGCGTGGCCGACATCCGGCACCGTTGCCAACGTCGCGTCATGCAATCGTGCCTGCATCGCCACTGCGGTCGCATCACTGAGCAAATCGGACAATGCGCCGCGCACGATCAGCGTCGGTGTGTCGACAAGCGCGTCAAGTGCCGACCAGAGATCGACACCGGCTTCGCCCCCCGGCACACGAAATGGCTCGGCGATATTCTTGTCATAATCAGGGACGATCCGCCCCGTGCGCGTCACGCGGTACAACCGCTTTGCCATGGCCAGCCAGTCTTCGAGCGTGTAGCGGGGGTAAAGCGCGGCACTGGTTTCGCTCAGCGTGCGTGCGGCATGAATCCAGGTCGGCCACGATGCCGCCTTTCCAACATGGTTTTTTATCCGGTTGAGCCCGGCAAGTTCAATCACCGGACCAATGTCGTTCAGCAGCGCCCCGGCGACGCTGGCATGTCCGGTTGCCGACAAAAGCATGGTCACGATTCCGCCAAGCGATGTCCCGAATGCGACGAAATTTTCGACTTTCAGGTCGATCAGCAACCGCTCGATATCCTGCACATAGGTCAGCGGCACATAAGTCATGGCATCTTTGGCATAAGCACTGTCGCCGCGACCGCGGAAATCGACTGCGATAACCCGCCACTGCGGTGACAATCGTGACGCCAGTCCTTCGAAATCGCGCGCATTGCGCGTCAGGCCCGGCAGGCACAGGATCGGCGGTCGATCGTCGCGACCCGGATAATCGCGATAATGAAGTCGCAGCCCGTCGTTCGACCACCAATAGCTGTCAATAAAGGCCATGGTTGAACGCTCCACCGGGGACGTCCATATCGCGGCATGGCCTCATCAGTGCAACCGTTCACGCCCGTAAATGCAATTTGCGAGATTGCCGATTTTATCGGTGATCCGGTTGCGGCGGCAAATTTCCCCGAACACCGGTTGCGCTGGCGTCATGATGACGCAGCCGCACAGATCGGCCTTGCGGGTTTGACCGACGATCAGTGGATCGACCATTTTGGTCGTTTTGCTTCATTATCAGGCACTCTGCCGCAGCCACTTGCCCTGCGCTATCACGGGCACCAGTTCCGCGTTTACAACCCTGACATCGGTGATGGTCGTGGGTTCCTGTTTGCCCAGATGCGTGATGATCAGGGTCGGCTCATGGATCTTGGCACCAAGGGATCAGGCCAGACACCCTATAGCCGCTTCGGTGACGGGCGATTGACGCTGAAGGGAGGGGTTCGCGAAATCCTTGCCACCGAAATGCTCGACGCCCTCGGCGTGGCAAGCTCGCGCACATTTTCGCTGATCGAAACCGGCGAGCGGCTTCATCGCGGAGACGAGCCGTCGCCGACACGATCCGCAGTGATGGTCCGCCTGAGCCATGGCCACATCCGGATCGGCAGTTTCCAGCGGCTGGCAACCTTGGGCCTGACAGATGAGCTGCACCGGCTGACAGCATATTGTTTGCGCTATTATTATGGGGAGGATGCAGGCGCCGACGCGCCACAACGATTGCTTGCGCATGTCGCCACAGGTACCGCCCGGCTTGCCGCATCCTATATGGCGGCTGGTTTCGTCCACGGCGTGCTGAACAGCGACAATATCAACATCAGCGGTGAAAGCTTCGATTATGGTCCGTGGCGGTTTGCCCCGACCTTCGATCCTGCATTCACTGCCGCTTATTTCGACACTGCCGGACTCTACAGCTTTGGTCGCCAGGGCGAAGCAATCCACTGGGATGTCGTCCAGCTTGCGATTGCACTTGGAACACTCACACGCCACGACGTCCTTGTCCAGGCATTGAACGTCTTTGCGCCGGAATACCGGGCGGCACTGACCCGCGCCTTGCTCTGGCGTCTTGGCGTCGTGCCGCGCGACCTGATCCGCGATACCGCCCTCGCCCAGTCGATCGAAACCGCACTTGTCGAAAGCGGCGTCGGGATCGACGCGTTCTTTTTCGACTGGGCCGGCGGCCGTGATCGAACCGGCGATTATGGCGATCCTGTCTTGGACGCCGTTCGCACGGCACTGCAGGACTATGAAACGGCAATCGATCTTTCCCACCCCTATTGGGCGGGATCGGCGCCGTGCCAGATGCTGATCGACGACGTCGAGGCGATATGGCAACCGATAGCCGATGATGATGACTGGTCGGTGCTTAACGCGAAAGTAACTGCGATCCGGCAAATGGGGGATGCTCTGGCAAATCGTAAGGCTGCCGACTAAAGGACGCAGATGAGTTCAGAAATCGTTTCGACCGAACCGGCAACCGGCGCGATTTTGTGGCGCGGGCCAGTGAGCGATGTTGACGCCGAAGTGACGCTGGCGCGCAATGCGTTCGTCGAATGGGCAGCGCGACCGCTCGCTGTCCGGGTTGAAGCGACGCGCCGGTTCATCAATGTCGTGCGCGCAAAGCATGACCAGTTTGCTGACATCATCGCACGCGAAACCGGAAAACCGCTGTGGGAGGCGCGCACTGAAGTCGATGCGGTTATTGCCAAGGTCGAGATATCGATCGAATCCTATAACGAACGGACCGCGCAACGCCGCCTTGATGGGGACATGCGCAATCGCCAGGCATTAAGGCACAAGCCGCATGGCATCATGGCCGTGCTCGGTCCCTATAATTTTCCGGCACATCTGCCCAACGGGCACATCATTCCGGCGCTGATCGCCGGCAATGCAATTGTTTTCAAGCCATCGGAAAAAACCCCTGCAACCGGCAAGATGCTGGTCGACTGCTATCATGCCGCCGGCATTCCAAATGGCGTGGTCCGCTGTGTCATCGGAGGTCCGGAAACCGGAAAGAATCTGGGCGGCCATCCGGATATCGATGGCATATTGTTTACCGGTTCCGCACGGACCGGCATCATGATCAATCGCCAGTTTGCCGACAATCCTGGCAAACTTCTCGCACTTGAAATGGGTGGCAACAATCCGATCATCGTCTGGGATGCGCCTGACATTTATTCCGCTGCGATCATCGTGATCCAGTCGGCCTTCATGACAGCCGGACAACGCTGCACCGCTGCCCGCCGGCTTATCGTGCGCGACGGCATGCATGAACCGCTGATCGCCCAGATCAAGCGCCTGACCGAGCGGCTGATTGTCGGCGAACCGCATTCGTCCCCTGCGCCCTTCATGGGTCCGGTGATCGACAATGAAGTCGCCGAGGGGCTGGAAGAAAGCTTCCTCGCGCTGATCATGAAGGGGGGCGTGCCCATATTGCACATGGAACGCATGGTGCCGGGACGTCCGTTCCTCACGCCGTCGCTGATCGACATGACCGATGCGAAGGACCGGCCCGACATGGAATTGTTCGGTCCCATACTTCAGGTCGTCCGCGTCCCCGATTTCGAAGCCGCACTGACAGAAGCCAGCAACACCCGCTATGGCTTGTCGGCTTCGCTGATCGGCGGAAGCCCGCAACTGTACGACCAGTTCTGGGCCAACAGCCGCGCGGGAATCATCAACTGGAACAAACCCACCAACGGGGCGTCATCCAAAGCGCCATTTGGCGGGATCGGCCTGTCAGGCAACCACCGTCCTGGGGCCTATTATGCCGCCGACTATTGCGCCTATCCGGTAGTGTCGTCAGAGGAAGAAAACGCCCGTGCATCGATCGGCATCGGCCTGCGCGAAAGCTGATATAGCTCGCCTACCCCGCGACAAACTATGATTCGTTTGCACATCATAGCGACGGGCGCCATGGACCGAAAAATGGCAAGTTTGCTAGATCCAGAGGCTCGTGGACGCGTTATCCTTGTCGGTGCAGGGCCTGGCGACCCCGGCCTGCTGACACTCAACGCGGTCGAGGCACTTCGTCAGGCGGACGTCGTCGTCCATGACGGCCTGATCGACGAGCGGGTGTTCGAACATGTCCGGCCCGAAGCACAACGCATCAACGTTGCCAAAAAGCGCGACCGGCATATGATTCCCCAGGATGGAATCAATGCGCTGATCATCGCCCATGTGAAGACCGGGGCCATCGTCGTACGGTTAAAAGGCGGCGATCCCTTTATTTTCGGGCGCGGCGGCGAGGAAGTCGAAGCCGTGCGCGCCGCAGGCCTTCGCGTCGACGTGATTCCCGGCGTGTCGGCGGCATTGGGCGCAGCCGCGGAAACGATGCTCCCCCTCACGCATCGCGACTGGTCAAGTGCCGTCAGTTTCGTCGCGGGAACCTGCAAGGGGCTTGCCGATCAGAACTGGTCGGGCCTTGCCGGCCACGGCCGCACGCTGGTGATTTACATGGGCGTGACGACTGCACGCGCGATTGCCGACAAGCTGATTGCCGAGGGTGTGTCGCCGGCTGTTGCAGTCGCAGTGCTCGAACGCGGCACATTGCCGGGATCACGGGCGATGCGGACGCTGCTGGCCGATCTTGGCGATATGGTCGAACGCGAACAGGTGATCAGCCCGGCCATCCTCGTCATCGGCGACGTCGTCCTGTTGTCGGATGCAGACAACAAACTCGCTGCTTTTGCGGCACAAGCGGAAGCATTGGCATGAAAATCCTGACCGGAAATGATTTGAAAACCGGCGACGTGACGTGGTGGACCGGCGAAGACTGGTCGCGCCATGTCGAGGATGCCACTGATGTCGGTGAGCATGGCGAAGCTGTCCTGTCCGCTGAAGAGGGTGCGCGGCGCGTCAACGCCCCTTATATCATCGAAGCCTTTCCAACACCGCACGGTCCGCGCCCCGCGCACATCAAGGACCGTGTTCGTGCACTCGGCCCGACGGTGCGACCCGACCTCACATTGAAACCTGCCGATCCGGCTGCCGGCTTATGGGTAATATGAATGTATAAATATGATAGTTATGATCAGGCGGTCGTCGATGCCCGCGTCGAAGACTTCCGCGATCAGGTCGCGCGCCGCCTTGCCGGAGACATCACGGAGGATCAGTTCAAGCCGCTGCGCCTGATGAACGGCCTCTATCTGCAACTCCACGCCTATATGCTGCGCGTCGCCATTCCTTATGGCACGATGGACAGCCGCCAGATGCACATGCTGGCGCATATCGCGCGCAAATATGATCGCGGTTACGGCCATTTCACGACGCGCCAGAACATCCAGTACAACTGGATCAAGCTTGCCGAATGCCCCGATCTGCTCGCCGATCTCGCGACTGTCGAAATGCACGCGATCCAGACCAGCGGGAACTGCATCCGCAACATCAGTTCGGACCAATATGCCGGGGCCGCCGCCGATGAAGTCGCCGACCCCCGCGTCTGGGCTGAATTGCTGCGGCAATGGTCGACATTTCACCCCGAATTCAGTTTCCTGCCGCGCAAGTTCAAGATCGCGGTCATCGCCAGCAAGGAAGACCGTGCAGCGATGCGCCTCCATGACATCGGCATTGAAATGGTTGAGCGTGACAGCGTCCTCGGCGGCCGGGTGTTCGTAGGCGGAGGCATGGGCCGCACCCCGATGATCGCGCCGGAAATCCGCGATTTCGTGACCGCCGACGATCTGCTCAGCTATGTCGAGGCGTGCCTGCGCATCTACAACCGCCATGGCCGCCGCGACAATATCTACAAGGCGCGGATCAAGATTCTCGTCCACGAACTCGGCGCCGATGAATACCGCCGTCAGGTCGAGGAAGAATTCCTCCACGTCAAAACCCTGGGCCTCGACCCGCCCAAGGCAGAATTCGACCGGATCAGCACGATGTTTGCGCCTCCTGCCTTTGAAACGCTTAGCGACGACCTCGATCTGCCCGATTCCACCTTCGCTGCGTGGGTCGCACAAAACACCGTCGCGCACAAAATACCCGGCTATGCCATCGCCAACATCAGCCTGAAGCCCATCGGCGGCATCCCCGGCGATGCGAGCGCTGACCAGATCGACGTCATGGCCGACCTCGCCCTGCGCTATAGTTTCGACGAACTCCGCGTCACGCACAGTCAGAATATCACGTTGCCGCATGTCGCCAAGCGTGATCTCTACGCGCTTTGGCAAGCGCTTGTTGCCGCAGACCTCGCCACTGCCAACCTCGATCTGGTCAGTGACATCATCGCCTGCCCCGGCCTCGATTATTGCAGCCTTGCCAACGCCCGCTCGATCCCGATTGCGCAGAAAATTGCCAAGCGGTTCGAAGACATCGATCGCCAGCGCGACATCGGCGAGCTGAAACTCAAGATCAGCGGCTGCATCAACGCCTGTGGCCATCATCATGCGGGCCACATCGGCATCCTTGGCGTCGACCGCAAAGGGACCGAGAATTATCAGCTTTCGCTCGGGGGATCGGGTGCCGAAGACGTCAGCCTCGCCAAAATCACCGGCCCCGGCTTCGACGAGGATGGCATCGTCGACGCAGTCGAGCGCGTCACCGACAAATATCTTGAGACACGGGATGCCGGCGAACGCTTCATCGACACTTACCGCCGTGTCGGCTTCGAACCGTTCAAGGAGGCGATCTATGGATAATGTCCTCAGGTTCCGGACCGATGAGCTGCATGATGAGCCCGCCGTTACCCTCGACGCAGTCGTGGCGGGGCAGTCGAACGCAAATGCCGTCCGTATCGAAACCGGCGATGATGCGCGCGCGCTCATTCCCCATCTCGAACGCATCGCGCTGATCGAAGTCGCGTTCCCAACTTTTCGTGACGGCCGCGGCTATTCGACAGCACGCATTCTGCGCGAAGCGGGTTACACTGGTGAGCTGCGCGCTGAAGGCGACATACTTGCCGATCAGCTGCTTTTCATGCGCCGTTGCGGGTTTGACAGTTTCGCACCGGCAAAGGCGATTGATCCGGACGTCGCCGCGGCGTGTCTGGCGCGTTATCCTGACGTGTATCAGCGTGCTGCCGATACGCTGACGCCGGTCTGGGCGCTGCGGCATGGGTGAAGCTGCACGCAAACTCGACCTGATCGATACAACGCCACGATTCACGCCCGCGGATGCAGCCGCGATCGAGGCGCGCTGGACGGGTGTTGATACGCAGGACATGCTGCGTGGCCTGTTCGACGAACCGCCGTTCGAAGACGTTGCACTGGTGTCTTCGTTCGGGGCGGAAAGCGCGGTGCTGCTCCATATGATCGCACAGATCGACAAGTCCGTTCCGCTCATTTTCATCAACACGCAAAAGATTTTCGGTGAAACGCTTGCGTACCGTGATGAACTTGCCGAGAAGCTGGGCTTCACCGATTTGCGCGTTTATCGTCCCGATCCCTATCTGCTTGCACAGAAAGACGCGACGAGCCTGCGCTGGTCCTATGATCCCGATGGCTGTTGCGACCTGCGCAAGGTTGAACCGCTGCGCCGCGCGCTGGGCAGCTTCGACGCGTGGATTTCGGGACGCAAGGGATTTCAGGGCAAGACGCGCACGGCCCTGCCCCGTTTTGAGGAAGATGAGGGGCGGCTGAAGATCAATCCGCTGGCCGATTGGGACAAGGCGCGTCTTGATGCCTATTTCAATGCGCACAAACTCCCGCGCCATCCGCTGGAGGCACAGGGCTATCTGTCGATCGGCTGCGCGCCCTGCACCTCGAAAGTGCAACCGGGAGAAGACCCGCGCGCCGGGCGCTGGCGCGGATGGGACAAGGATGAGTGCGGCATTCACGTGCCCGGCGCGGATGACCCGGTCTTTTAATCCGTGATCAGCGCACCCGTTTCGACCCGCCGATAAAAACAACTGCGTGCCCCCGTGTGACAGGCGGGTCCGGCCGGTATGGCACGTATCCACAGTGCGTCCTGATCACAATCGATCCGCAATTCGACCACGCGCATGACATGTCCCGACTCCTCGCCCTTGCGCCAGAGTCGTCGTCGGCTGCGTGACCAGAAATGCGCGTCGCCAGTCGACTGGGTCAGCGCCAGCGCCTCTGCATTCAGGTGCGCGACCATGAGCAATTGTCCGGTTTCGGCATCAGTCACCACGCCCGTGATCAGGCCGTTTGCGTCCCATCTGGGGTCGAGATCACACCCCGTTTCGCGGTCACTCATTTTTCGATTTCCGTTACAAAGTGAAGACAATCGATTTCTCTCTGCCTATAGGGCGGCATCCGCGCAACGCAGATCGCCCAAATCATGCTCACGACACATCCCTTTGACTCTGTAGATCCTGATGGAGACAAGCTCCGCGAGGAATGCGGCGTCTTTGGCATCTGGGGCGCCGATACCGCATCGGCCATCGTCGCGCTTGGCCTCCATGCCCTGCAGCACCGGGGCCAGGAAGCGGCCGGTATCACGAGCTGGGACGGCGCGCATTTTCATTCGCACCGGGCAATGGGCCATGTCGCGGGCAATTTCGACCGGGATGAAATCATTCGCGGTTTGCCGGGGTCGGTCGCCTGTGGTCACGTCCGTTATTCGACAACGGGGGAAACGGCGCTGCGCAATGTCCAGCCGCTCTATGCCGATCTCGCCTCGGGCGGTTTTGCAGTCGCACACAATGGCAATATTTCGAACGCGATGGCGGTCAAACGCGAGCTTGTCCGGCGCGGATCGATCTTTCAGTCGACGAGCGACACCGAAGTCATCATTCATCTGGTCGCGACGAGCACATATCGCACTCTGCTCGACAAGTTCATCGATGCACTGAAGCAGGTTGAGGGCGCCTATTCGCTGATCTGCATGACACCCGAGGGCATGATTGCCTGTCGCGATCCGCTCGGCATCCGCCCGCTCGTGATGGGCAAATTGGGTGACGCGACCATTTTTGCGTCCGAAACCGTCGCACTCGATGTCGTTGGTGCGACATATGAACGATCGGTCGAACCCGGCGAAATCATCATCGTCACTGAACTTGGCATCCGGTCGATCAACCCCTTTCCCGCGATCAGCCCCCGCCCCTGCATTTTCGAACATGTGTATTTCAGCCGCCCCGATTCGATCGTCGACGGGTCGAGCGTCTATTCGGTCCGCAAGGCCATCGGTGCGCAGCTCGCCATCGAAAGCCCGGTCGATGCCGATTTCATCATCCCGGTTCCCGATTCGGGCACACCCGCTGCGATCGGCTATGCGCAGCAATCGGGCATTCCCTTCGAACTTGGCATCATCCGGTCGCATTATGTCGGGCGGACCTTCATCCAGCCGGGGGACCAGGTCCGCCATCTGGGTGTGAAGCTAAAACATAATGCCAACCGCGCGCTGATCGCGGGAAAACGCGTGGTCCTGATCGACGACAGCATCGTGCGCGGGACGACGAGCCTGAAAATCGTCCAGATGATGCGCGATGCCGGTGCAACCGAAGTGCATATGCGCATTGCCAGTCCGCCCACGCGGCACAGTTGCTTTTACGGGGTCGACACGCCCGAACGCACAAAGCTGCTCGCGCACAAGCTCGACATCGGCGGCATGCAGGACTTCATGCACGCCGACAGTCTGGCCTTCGTCAGCATCGACGGTTTGTACAAGGCGCTGGGCGAGGCCCGCCGCGCCGACATCGGTCCGCAATATTGCGATGCCTGCTTTACCGGTGATTATCCGACCCGGCTGACCGATCAGGATGAAACCGCGGTGGAGGATCAGTTCGAAATGCTGGCGGAGCGTGTGGTTTGAGCAAACCTCTGGACGGGCAGCTTGCCCTCGTGACCGGTGCATCGCGCGGCATTGGCGCCGCAACCGCCGAATTGCTTGCCGCCGCCGGTGCGCATGTGGTCCTGACCGCGCGCACGGTTGCGGGGCTTGAGCAGGTCGAGGAGCGCATCCATGACGCCGGCGGCAGTGCGACCATCGCGCCGCTCGATCTGAACGATGCCGACGGGATCACGCGGCTTGCCGGGGCAATTTCGGGTCGCTGGAACGCGCTCGACATCCTGATTCTCAACGCCGCAATGCTGGGGTCGCTCTCGCCGGTCCCGCATATCGACGCAAAGGAATTTGCCCAGGTCATCACGCTGAACCTGACGTCACAGGCCGTCATCATCGGTGCATTCGATTCGATGCTGCGCGCCGCAGCGAGCGCACGGGTGATCGGGATGACATCAAGCGTCGGGGCACGTCCGCGTGCATATTGGGGGGCTTATGGCGCTTCGAAAGCGGGGTTCGAAACCCTTCTGGCCAGCTATGCAGAGGAAACGCGCAACATCGGTCGGGTAAAAGTGGCAATCATCGATCCGGGTGCTACACGGACGGCAATGCGTGCGCGCGCCTATCCCGGTGAGGACCCGGCCGACGTCAAATCACCCGAAACCGTGGCCACGCGGATCATTGCCCTTGCTGTCGACGGATTTGCAACCGGTCATCACGAGCGCATTAACTGAAACACGCCACCCTTCCTTAACCTGACACGGCTAGCGTCACCCGAACTTGGGGGCACCAACGTTCGGGACCGGACAAAGGGAGGCGACCACATGACTGTACCACAGACTCACGACAGCTACCTTGTTGCCGCACAAGAAGACCGTTGTGCACCGCGAACGCGGCTTGAAATCCCCGCATCGTTACGGCCTTCGGGTGACAAGGGATTTGCCACCACGGTCCACGATCTGTCGCTTGGCGGATTTTCGTGTGAAGCCTTGTTGCGGATGCGTCCCGGCGCCCTGTGCTGGCTGACGTTACCGGGACTTGCTGCGCTTCAGGCCGAAGTGATCTGGAATCATCAGGGAAAGATCGGCTGTGCGTTTGCCAATCTGCTCAATCCGGCGATTCATGAATCGATACTGGCGCGCTATGGCTGATCGAACGTCGCGTCATGCACCCTGTTTGACCAAGGTCACTTGCGCCACATCGATGCTGCCGCCGCGAAAGCCACCTTCGCAGTACATGAGATAATAGCGCCACAGATCAATGAAATCCTTGCCGAACTGGCCGGGCAAAGTTGCGGCATCAAATCGTTCGCGCCAGCATTGCAACGTTCTGGCATAGTCGGGGGCCATGCCGCGTCGCGCCGTCCACGCCAGCCCGCGCCGTTCGGCCAGCGCGCGAAACCGGCTTTCAGACAGCAACATGCCGCCGGGAAAGACATATGTCTGAATGAAATCGGCGCTTTCGCGATAGGCCTCGAAAATATCGTCGGCGATGGAAATGAACTGAATGGCCGCGCGTCCGCCGGGTTTCAGGCATCGGGCGATCGTGTCGAGATAGGCGGGCCAGTAACGTTCGCCCACGGCTTCGACCATTTCGACACTGGCGATGGCGTCATACTGGCCCGTGATGTCACGATAATCCTTTTGCACAAAATCTATCGACGGCGCGTGATGCGCCCGTGCATAGGCAAGCTGGCTTGGTGACAGGCTGATCGCCGTCACCGCCGCTCCGCGCTGGTGAGCGGCCTGTGCCAGATCGCCCCAGCCACATCCGATTTCGAGCATCGTCGATGTCGAGGACAAGTCGAGCCGGTCCAGAATCGCCGCCTGTTTTCGCCGTTGCGCCGATTCCAGATCGTCACCGGAAGACCAGATTGCACCCGAATAGCTCATCGTCGGATCAAGCCACGCGGCATAAAACGCATTGCCCAGATCATAATGGGCAAGGATATTGCGGCGCGCGCCCCGCTTGTCATTGTTGCGCAAGGCGTGGCGAATGCGCTTGGCAACGCGTGAAAATCCCTTGGCGCGCGCGGCCCGCCCCAGAGTCTTGCGATTGTGTGCGAACAGATCGAACAAGGTCACGGCATCGGTGCTCGACCACTCGTTGCGCGACCACGCCACATACCAGCCGACGGAACCCGACCATGCCAGGCGGGCCAGCGCACGCCAGTTATGGATCGTCACCGTACAGCTCGGCCCGCTGCTGTGTCCGCCAAGCAGGCGTGCACTGCCATCAGGCAGAAAGACCTCAACCGCGCCCGCTGCGAGCCCGGCATCGATCCGGTCCAGAATCTGGCAAAACAGGCGGGCCACGGCGACGTTCGGCCACGAGGTCGCGCCGGACTGGGCGACCGACATGGGCGATGTCGCTGTCATTTCAACGTCTGATCATCGCATAGGCCGCCAGTGCGCGCTCTCGCCCTTCGCGGTGCCCGATGATCTTTGCCGGATAATCGCGCGGCCGCGCGTCGAATTCGTCGGGATCGTGGATATGCGGATCGCTCAACCTTGCCAGTTCGGGCACCCATTTGCGGATATATGCCCCCGCATCGAATTTTTCCGACTGCGACAGCGGCGCCATGATCCGCACGAACATATTCGAATCGACCCCCGTCCCCGCCGTCCATTGCCAGTTTACCGCATTTGATGCGTAATCATAATCCAGCAACGTCTTTTGGAACCACTGGTCGCCGCGCCGCCAGTCGATCAGCAGGTGCTTGATCAGAAAAGACGCGGTGATCATCCGCACCCGGTTGTGCATCCAGCCGGTCGTCCATAATTCGCGCATCCCGGCGTCGACGATGGGGTAGCCGGTCTGCCCTTTCGTCCACGCGGTGAAATCGGCGTCGGCTTTGCGCCACGTCAGCGTGTCGAAATCGCCCCGCGCGTTGGCGGTGCCATAATCAGGAAACTGGTCGATCGTGTTCGCCGCATAATCGCGCCAGCCAATCTCGCGCAAATATGGCTCGCCCTTCGCCCCGACGCGCTTGGCCACATGATGCCAGACCGTCGCAGGCGAAATCTCGCCGAAATGCAGGTGCGGCGACAGGCGAGAGGTACCGGCTTCGGACGGCATATTCCGCGCACGGTCGTAATCATCAACATGATCGAGCCAGATTTTCAGAGCCGTTTTCGCCCCCGCTTCGCCCGGCGTCCAGACATCGAACCCCATCGACCAGTCGGGCTTGGTCGGCAGCAGCTTCCAGTCTTCGAGCCTGTCGCTCTTCGCAACCACGCCCTCGATTGTCGCTGGCGCTTTCAGCGGCAAAGGCGGCGGCATCCGCCCAAGGATCGCGCGCCAATAGGGCGTGAAAATCTTGTAACGGCCCCCGCTGCCGGTCCGCACCGTCGGTGGATGCACCAGATAATTGCCGTCATACAGGGTCAGCAGATCGCCCAGCGCCGCGTCCGATGTTTTCCACCACGGCTCATACGCCCGCGTCGCGTGGATGTGGGTTGCGCCCGTCTCCGCCATCAATGCCTTAAGTTCGGCAACCGCATCGCCACGCCGCAGCACCAGCTTGCCATCCAGCGCTTCATTGAGCGCCGTCAGGCTATGATGCAGCCACCAGTGCTGCGCTGCGCCCGCATGCGTATCAAAAACATAAACCGCGACCATCGGCCCGGCCGCAGCGGCCGCATTCAACGCCGCATTATCCGCAAGGCGAAGGTCTTGGCGGAACCATATAATATTCATTCAACAACTTTCGTCATTCCCGCCTTCGCGGTGGTGACGGCAATGGTGGATCAAATAACATGATGATCCTTGTCGACATGCCATGTCTGCGCGCGTTCCATCAGCGCCTGCAAATCGGCAGTCTTGCCCTCTGCCGTTGCCGCATCGGCCACAAGCAATGTCTGGTCGAACGTCGGCCGCGGGTCGTCATACAGCACGCCGAGCGCCATCGGGAACGGCCCGAACACCATTTCGACCAGCATGTGCGCGACCGCACGATTGGTCACGTCATGAACGATGACACCCGCCGCTGCCCAGTCGCCATCGACGACATCGACCACTTTCAAGCGCAGTTCGGCGCGATCGACGGCAATCCCCTTCGTACCTTTCGCGAACAGCATCGGCGCGCCATGTTCGACCCACAGCTGATGATCATCGGCATTTTGCTTGTCGGCAAACGCCCCGAACACGTCGGCGTTATAGACAATGCAATTCTGGAAAATCTCGACAAACGCCGCGCCATTGTGACGGTAGGCGGCCTTGAGCACGTCAGGCAATTTCTTGTGCACATCGATCCCGCGCGCCACGAACCGCGCGCCTGCACCCAGTGCAAACGCACAGGGCCGCGCGGGCCGGTCGACCGATCCGAACGGCGTCGACGGCGACTTGGTCCCCTCACGCGATGTCGGCGAATATTGCCCCTTGGTCAGTCCGTAAATCTCGTTGTTGAACAGCAGGAACTGGCAATTCAGATTGCGCCGCAACAAATGCATCGTGTGGTTACCACCAATCGACAGCGCATCGCCGTCGCCGGTGATGATCCACACATCGAGCTCGGGATTGGCGAGCTTCACTCCCGTCGCCACCGCCGGCGCGCGGCCGTGGATCGTGTGAAACCCGTATGTTTCCATATAATACGGAAAACGCGACGAACAGCCGATCCCACTGACAAACACCGTATTTTCGGGACGCGCGCCCAACTCGGGCATCGTCCGCTGAACCGCCTTCAGGATCGCATAATCTCCGCACCCGGGGCACCAGCGAACTTCCTGATCGGTCTCCCAGTCCTTGGGGCTGGTCAGGCGAATGGGGGTCATGTCGTTCATTGTTTTGCTTTCGGGTCTTGACGGTGCATGATATCTTTAATCGCGGCAACAGTTGTCTCGTGACGTTCCTTATCCGCGCGTCTGCGTGAAGCCAGTCTGCCAGCATCAGACGCGAGTGCATAAACAGCATCGGCCGAATTGATCAATTGCTCTGCTTCCAGCGCCGCGAGAAAGTCATAGGTCGAGATAACTATGATCCGCTTCGTCCGGTTTGAATGGATGAACCCGCCGTCCAGAACAGCGTCATCTTCGGTCAATATAAAGGCTTGACCGCCGTCGCTGAGAAGTGTGCTGTCATTTGCGATTTCAAGCGCTGCATGCTCACCCAGATTGCGTTTTCTCGGCTCACCTTGTTCGATGCGTCTGATCTGATCGGCAAAAATGCTGGTTGGCATAATTTGCACAACGTGTGGATTCTTTTGGGACCATTCAATGATACTGGTCGCGCCGAGTTTTTCGATATCGAAAGTCGCTTCGTAATAAACCGCATCGGGAATAACGATCGGAATTCCGCCAACTGCCAGATAATCGAGCGAATCCGCCACAGCCAACGTGATCAACGAGCTTGTGTCCGTTATCAATATGCGCGAGATCTGATGTTCAGCCACGCTTTTTCGCACTGAGTGCCTCTCGCAACAACTTGATGCCCTCGGGATTGAACGGCTTGCCATAGCGTGGGAGAGGAAGGTCGGCCTCGTGAAGCATCATGAGCATGTCACCAAACGAAATTGGCGCACCGATCAGCCTCCCCAGTTCGATGCGTGAGATCTTGCCCGCGCTATAATGTTTTAGCGCGGTCGTAGCGTTAGCATGGGTCATGTCGTTCATTCGAGTTCACTTTCAATCGCCGCTTCGATCTCCGCAATCCTGAACGGCTGCCCCGACACCTTGTTCAACGGCTTGGCATCCACCAGATACTGATCGCGAAGCACCGTCTTCAGCTGTCCCGTATTCATCTCGGGCACCAAAATCTTGTCATAGCCGCGCAAGAGATCTCCCAAATTCTTCGGCAACGGCCAGATATGCCGGATATGCACGTGCGACACATCCAGCCCCTTGTTGCGCGCGCGACGGACCGCCTGCAGGATCGGACCAAAGGTCGATCCCCAGCCGACGACGACCAGCTTGCCCGTCGTCGTGCCCAGTTCGACCGCCTGATCGGGGATATGATCCGCGACCCCGTCGACCTTGCCCTTGCGCAGGTCGGTCATCGCCTGATGGTTCGCGGCTTCATAATTGATGTGGCCGGTATCGACCTGCTTTTCGATGCCGCCAATGCGGTGGAGCAGGCCAGGCGTGCCCGGCTTGACCCACGGCCGCGCGCCCTTGTGATCGCGGGCATAGGGCTTGAACCCGTCCGCGGGTGCGTCTTCCATGAACTCGACGGGAAAGGCCGAAAACTCGTCGCGGTGCGGCACTTTCCACGGCTCCGCCGCATTGGCGATGTATCCATCGGTCAGCAGCATCACCGGCGTCATGAACTGCACCGCAATCCGCACCGCCTCGATCGCGCAATCGAACGCATCAGCGGGGCTGCGCGCAGCGATCACCGGCATCGGCGTGTCACCATTGCGGCCATAGACCGCCTGATACAGGTCGGATTGCTCAGTCTTGGTCGGGAGACCCGTCGACGGCCCGCCACGCTGCGAGTTGATGATCACCAGCGGCAATTCGGTCATCACCGCAAGGCCCATCGCCTCACCTTTCAGTGCAATTCCCGGCCCAGATGAGGACGTGACCCCCAGTTGCCCGGCATAGGACGCGCCAATCGCCGCGCCGATCGCGGCAATCTCATCCTCCGCCTGGAACGTCGTGACGCCGAATTCCTTCAGCCGCGCAAGATGATGCAGAATCGCCGACGCGGGCGTAATCGGATAACCACCGAAAAACATCTTTAGGTTCGCAAGCTTCGCCCCCGCGACCAGCCCCAGCGACAGCGCCTCCGCCCCCGTCACCGTGCGATACAACCCCGGCTCGACTTCGGCTGGCGCAACTGCATGTTGCCTTACCGACGCCCCCAGCTCCGCCGTCTCGCCGTAAGCATGGCCCGCATTGAGCGCGGCGATATTCGCATCCGCCAGCACCGGATTTTTCGCAAACTTCGCATTCAGCCACGCCACAATCGGCGCGCGCTTGCGTCCGAACATCCACAGCGCAAGCCCCAGCGTCCACATATTCTTGCAGCGCAGCGCTTCCTTGTTACCCAGCCCGAACGGCTTGACCGCATCCAGCGTCAGTTGCGAGATGTTGAACGAAATCAGCTGCCATTTGGCGAGCGACCCGTCGCCCAGCGGCGACACATCATAACCCGCCTTCGCGAGATTGCGTGCACCGAATTCGCCTTCGTCGGCGATGATCAGTCCGCCGGGTTTCAGATCCTTCACGTTCGTTTTCAAAGCCGCCGGGTTCATCGCGACGAGCACGTCGGGGGCATCGCCCGCGGTCTCGATTGCCGACGATCCGAAATTGATCTGGAACGCCGACACGCCGAACAGCGTCCCCTGCGGCGCCCGGATTTCGGCGGGAAAGTCGGGGAAGGTTGCAAAGTCGTTGCCCGCCAGCGCCGACGACAGCATGAATTGCCCGCCGGTCAGCTGCATCCCGTCGCCGCTGTCCCCGGCAAAACGCACGACGATATTTTCGGGGTCGGGTGCCGCATTGTCCTGCGGCGGCAAATCCTGAAGCGCGGTGGCCATCACATCATCCTGGTGAGTCGGTGCCGCTCTGTACGGTGCTTCGACCCTACTGCCAAAGTAGTAAATCTGTCACGGCAATCAATCCAGATAGGCCGACGCCAGCGTGCGCATCGTCGCTGCGTGACGCGCCGCAACTGCGTGGACATCATCACCATATCCGCCGCCCATCGTACTGGCCAGTGGAATGCCAAGGCGCCGCGCCCGTGCCGCGACCAGCGCATCGCGTGCCGATATCCCCGCATCGGTCAGAGCCAGTCGCCCGAGCTTGTCGTCGCAGTGCACATCAACGCCTGCCTGATACAGGATCAGATCGGGCCGGGCCCTGTCAATCATTGCGTCCAGTGCAGGCGCCAGAACCGCCAGATACGCCGCATCCCCCGTTCCGTCTGCCAGGCCGACATCCATCGTCGATCGCGCTTTTCGAACCGGAAAATTCTTTTCGCCATGCAGCGACAATGTCGTCACATCCTCTCGCCCGGACAGGATCACGGCTGTGCCATCCCCCTGATGCACATCCAGATCGACAATCAGTATATGCCGTGCGGCGCCTTCTCCCAGCAATCGCAATGCCGCCACCGCCAGATCGTTGAACACGCAAAATCCAGCACCATAATCTGGCAAGGCATGATGGCTGCCCCCCGCTGCGTTCGCTGCAAACCCGTGCTTCAGTGCCAGCCTTGCCGCGAGCCACGTCCCCCCCGGACTTAGCACCGCGCGCCGCGCCACGTCCGGCGTCACTGCAAAACCGATCCGCCGTTCGATCTCGGGCGAAACGGACGCCGACAGCACCGCTGCGACATAATCCGGATCATGCGCCTGTTCCAGCCAGTTAACGGGCATCGGGTCTGGCACATGTTCGACAATCGGCCCGCTGCGCAGCACGTCCATCACCACTCCATATTTGCTGAACTGGTGCGCGCCTCCAGTCGCTGACACGAGATAATCCGGATGATGGACAACATGAAGCATACGCATGTCCCTAAACCTTTTGCGCCGACCTTGTCGAAGGACCCTTGGTCTTCTACGCAAATGACAATGACCAGGCTGCCCTATCGCCCTGCCGCCGCTATCATGTTGCTGAACGACGACGACAAGGTGTTCGTGGCACAGCGCATTGATTCAACCCTTGACGCCTGGCAGATGCCGCAAGGCGGGCTTGATCCCGGCGAAGACGCACAGACCGGGGCCTTGCGCGAGCTGGAGGAAGAAACCGGCATTGGCGCACATCTGGTTACGATCATCGCCCGTGCCACACGCCCGCTGCTCTACGACCTGCCACCTGAACTCGCGGGTCGCATGTGGGGCGGCAAATATGGTGGCCAGTCGCAATCATGGTTCCTTGCCCGCTTTCACGGGTCTGACGACGACGTAAATCTCGCAACCGAACATCCCGAATTCGATGCGTGGCAGTGGGTCGACCATTGGCGGCTGCCCGATCTGATCGTACCGTTCAAAAAGCAGTTGTATCGGGATGTGCTTGCCGAATTCACGGCCTATTTGCCGACAAATCCCGATGATGTTATCTTGATCGAATGAAGCATGAACCCGACATTTTCGACTCGATCGATCCCGAAGCAGAGGCCGCATCGCATGCACGCGGGATTGCCGACCTCGATGCCGGTCGCACTGTCAGTCACGAGGCGATGGTCAAATGGCTTCGCAGTTGGGGCAGCGGCAAACGCTTGCCTCCGCCAAAAGTTGGTGACTGACGTTGCGTATCATTTGGTCGATACGTGCGATCAGTGACCTCGATGAAATTGTCGAATATCTCGAAGCATTTAACCCAGCGACTGCCGGACAGGTTGGTGCGCGTCTCATAACTGTCGCCAACAGCCTTTCGACATTTCCGGAGCACGGTCGCCCATCACCATTCGGGACTCGCGAAATGGTTACCGTCCGTCCCTACATCCTCCGCTATCGCGTTACTGGTGACATCGTCGAAATCATCCACGTGCGTCACATGGCGCGCGGCAACGACCGGATTAACCCGCTGCCTTCGCATCCTGCCTGAACATGTGCAGCAACGGCTCGGTGTAGCCATTGGGCTGCACAGCGCCCTCGAACACTAGCGCGCGCGCGGCTTTGAACGATATGCTGTCCGTTGTCAGCCTCCGATACAGCGGATCGCCCACATTTTGCGCGTCAACTTTCGCCGCCATGCGCACCATCGCTGCATCGACCTGTGCCGGTGTGCAGACACCATGCAATAACCAGTTTGCCAGATGCTGCGACGAAATCCGCAAGGTGGCGCGGTCTTCCATCAGGCCGACGTCATCGATGTCGGGCACTTTCGAACAGCCAATCCCCTGATCGATCCAGCGGACGACATAGCCGAGAATGCCCTGCGCATTGTTATCGAGTTCGCGTTCGATCTCGGCGAGCGACCAGTTATGTCCATTCGCAATCGGCACGGTAAGCAGGTTGGACAACGGCGCAATCGACGTCAGTTCTTTCTGCCGCGCGAAGACATCGACCTGATGATAATGCATTGCGTGCAGTGTCGCAGCAGTCGGTGACGGCACCCATGCCGTGTTCGCACCGGCCATGGGATGGCCGATCTTCTGCGCCATCATGTCCGCCATCCGATCGGGCGCGGCCCACATCCCCTTGCCGATCTGTGCCTTGCCGCTCAGGCCACAGGCAAGACCGATGGCGACGTTGCGCGCTTCATACGCCTTGATCCATGCACTTGATTTCATGTCGGCCTTGGCGACCATCGCCCCGGCCTGCATCGACGTGTGGATTTCGTCCCCTGTCCGGTCGAGGAAGCCCGTGTTGATAAACGCGATCCGGTGCCGCACGGCATGGATCGTCGCTGCCAGATTGGCTGAGGTCCGGCGCTCCTCGTCCATCACACCGACTTTGATCGTATGGCGCGCCAGCCCAAGCATATCTTCGGTCGCATCGAACAGGTCATTGGTAAACGCCGCCTCTTCGGGGCCGTGCATCTTGGGTTTGACGATATAGATGCTGCCCGTCCTGGAGTTGCCCCCCTTATCGTGCATGGCGATGAGCGACGTCAGGACAGCGTCGAGGATCCCTTCCGGTGCTTCGGACCCATCGGCCAGCAGAACCGCCGGATTGGTCATCAGATGCCCGACGTTGCGCACGAACAACAGGCTGCGCCCGTGGAGCGTCACATCACCCCAGACACGGTCAGGCGCCAGCGTACGGGTCAGCGCCCGCCCGCCCTTGTCGAATGTCGCGGACAGATCGCCCTTCATCAGGCCCAGCCAGGTGCGATAGGCGCTGACCTTGTCATCGGCATCAACAGCGGCAACCGAATCTTCAAGATCGACGATGGTCGACAGCGCCGATTCAAGGATGACAGCGGATACGCCATCGGCATCACTGCGTCCGATAGCGCTGTCACGATCGAACCTGATTTCGATATGAAGACCGTTATGACGATACAGCTTTGCACCGTCGCGCGTGGCGACCAGATGCCTGTCGTCACGCCAGCCCGGTATCGCTTCATCAAGAAACGCCTTTGCCCGGGCAACGACGGCCGCGCCGCGAACATCGTCATATCCCCCCGCCTCTGCGGGCGGCGCATCGAGTGCATCCGTGCCATAAAGGGCGTCATAAAGGCTGCCCCAGCGCGCATTGGCGGCGTTCAGGGCAAAGCGTGTGTTGAGCGCCGGAACCACAAGCTGCGGCCCGGCCATCGTCGCGACTTCGGCATCGACGTTTGCGGTGTCGATCGTGAACGGATCAGGTTCGGGGACAAGATAACCGATGTCATGCAGAAACGATTCATAAGCAGCCTGATCAAACGGATGTCCCTTGTGCCAGGCATCGATCTGCGCCTGCAAATCATCACGCCTTGCCAGCAGCGCCCGGTTAACCGGCGCAAAGCGGGTCAGGATCGCTGCCAGCCCGTCCCACAGCTGCGCGGGCTGAAGTCCCGTACCCACAAGCGCTTCCTGCTCGACAAAGGCCACAAGAACTTCGGCAATTTTCAAGCCAGAACGGTCGACATAAACAGTCATGAAAATTCCTTGGTTCATCGATGAAATCGAGCGGACAGAGTGACGCGCCTATGCCGCCAATCCTGCCCTTCGACAAGGACTTCACGGGCCGCTAGAGCAACGGTCATGAACGCTGCCGATCATGCCGTGACTGATCACGCCGCCGCCGCGCCGATGCAGGCACAGGTCGAACGATGGGCCGCCATCAACAGCGGGACGGACAATGTTGCGGGGCTGCGGCAAATTGTGGACCTGCTGCGCGATGCGTTTGCATCGCTGCCCGGTAGCGTACAGCTGATCGATCCCATCGCTGAGGACTCGATCCTCGCCGATGGCCGAAGGGATCAGAAACAGCGCGGTCGGCATCTGCACCTGTGCGTTCGTCCGGATGCCCGCCGCCGCATCCTGCTGACAGGACATATGGATACGGTCTTTCCTGCCGATCACCCGTTCCAGACAGTGCATGAGGTCGAACCCGGCATCATCAACGGACCCGGCGTGGCGGATATGAAGGGCGGCCTTGCCGTGATGCTCGCTGCGCTGACGGCTTTGGAAACCACTGCCGCTGCCGCCGACCTTGGCTATGACGTGCTGATCAACAGCGATGAAGAAACCGGCTCCGTGTCGTCGGCCGGGTTGATTGCAGCACTTGCACAGGGAAAGATCGCGGCGCTTACGTACGAACCCGCGGTGCGACCCGACGGCACCCTTGCCGGGGCGCGGCCGGGCAGCGGCAATTTCAGTTTCATCATCACCGGCAAATCCGCGCACGCCGGACGCAATCCAGAAGACGGACGCAATGCCGTCGTCGCGGCGGCGCTGCTCGGGATCCGGTTGACCGAGGCGATGATCGACGGGCTGTCCGTCAATGTCGCCAGAATCGATGGCGGCGGTCCCAATAATGTCGTTCCCGATCATGCCATCCTTCGTGTCAACATGCGCCCTGCGACAGCCCGGCTCGAAACCTATGCGAAAGACCTGATCGTGCGGTCGGTCGAAGCGATCGAAACACGCCTTAAAGTATCGATTGATACTCACGGCGGCTTTGGTCGCCCGCCCAAGCCGATCGATGCAAAGACGGAAGGACTGTTCACCTTCGTCAGACAATGTGGCGCAGACCTTGGCCAGACCATCGGCTGGGCTGCGTCGGGCGGCGTTTGCGACGGCAACAATATTGCGGCCTGCGGCGTACCTGTGGTTGACACGATGGGGGTGCGTGGCGGTGCAATTCATTCACCGGACGAATATCTCATCGTCGCCTCTCTGGCAGAGCGGGCGATGCTCTCGGCGTTGACGCTGCACCGCATCGCCGCGGGAGGGTTTGCATGAGCTTCCGCCTTCGCGCCGCGCGTGCCTGCGACCTTGGTTCGCTGTATGAAATGGCAAAGCTTACGGGCGGTGGTTTCACCAACCTGCCCGCTGACAAGCCCAATCTCAAAGCCAAGCTCGCCCGCGCGGAGGCCGCCTTCGCGCGCACTGACAATATCCTCGACGACGACCTGATTGTTCTGATGCTGGAAAAAATTGCCGATCCGCATGTGCGCGGCACCTGCCAGATTTACAGCAGGGTTGGTCAGACCGCGCCATTCTATAGCTATCGCATCGGCACGATGACGCAGACATCGTCCGAACTCAACCGCACGTTTCGCGCCGAAATGCTGATGCTGTCGAACGATTTCGAAGGTGCGAGCGAAGTCGGCGGGTTGTTCCTTCATCCCAATGAACGGGCGGGCGGCCTCGGCATGCTGCTCGCACGAAGCCGCTATCTCTACATTCGTGCGCATCGCCCGCGTTTCGCCGACCGTATCTTTGCCGAATTGCGCGGCGTTTTCGACGAAAGCGGCGGGTCGCCGTTCTGGGACGGCCTGTCGGGCAAATTCTTTGGCATGACATTTCCAGAGGCCGACGCCTTTAACGCGGTCCACGGGTTTCAGTTTATCGCCGACCTGATGCCCAAGCATCCGATCTATACCGCGCTCCTGCCCGAAAGCGCGCGCGGGGTGATGGGCCTGCCCCACCCAAGCGGTCGTGCGGCGATGCGCATGCTGGAAAATGAAGGCTTCGTGCACGATCATTATATCGATATTTTTGACGGTGGACCAACCATGCACACGCGCACCGATCATGTGAAAACGATCGCCGGGACACGTGATGTGACGATTACGAAAGTGTCCGAAAATTCAGCACCGCGGGTCATTGCCGCTGTCGGCTTGCTGTCCGAATTTCGGGCGGCATGGGCGCATGTCAGTGATGACGGCGTCATTGATCCTGCGGGCGCACATGCGCTGTCTGCCGAACCCGGGCACGTCGTGCAGGTTGCGCCGCAATGAGCCTTGTCGAAATCAACTTCGACGGCATTGTCGGGCCGAGCCACAATTATGCCGGCCTGAGTCTGGGCAATCTTGCGTCGGCGAACAATGCCGGGGGCACCTCTCATCCGCGTGCGGCGGCGTTGCAGGGTATCGACAAGATGCGCGCCTGTCTTGACCTCGGGCTGGTACAGGGAATTTTCGTGCCGCTCAATCGTCCGAACCTGGCCTGGCTCGAAGCGCTTGCGACCAGCCCCGACCGCGCCGAACCCGGCCTGCTGGCCTGTGCAATGTCCGCGTCACCGATGTGGGCGGCCAATGCGGCGACTGTAACGCCTGCGCCCGATGCGCGCGACGGGAAATGCCACCTGACCGTCGCCAATCTTGTCACCATGCCGCACCGCAGCCATGAATGGCCGGGAACGCTGCGGCAGTTGCAAACCGCTTTTGCCAGTGATGCATTTCATGTCCACCCGCCCGTGCCGCCGCCCTTTGGCGACGAAGGCGCGGCCAACCACATGCGGCTCTGTACCGATCATGGCAGCGCGGGCGTCGAAGTGTTCGTCTATGGCGTGGCGGGCGGCCCTTTCCCCGCGCGTCAGCATGTCGAGGCCTCCCGGGCCGTCGCGCGCCGTCACAATGTCAAAGACGCCCTGTTCGTCCAGCAATCGGAGGAGGCGATCGCGGCGGGGGCATTTCACAATGACGTCGTCGCCGTCGCCAACGAACATGTTCTTTTTGCACATGAGCAGGCGTTTGCGGACAAGGACAGATTTTATGCATCCCTGCGGACGCACCTGCCAAACCTCGAAATCGTTGAAGTACCCGCAAGCGCGATATCGCTTGAGGATGCGATAAAAAGCTATGTGTTCAACGGACAACTGGTCACGCGCCCCGTCGGCGGCATGGCATTCATCGTGCCAAAGGAGGCATATGACCATCCCCGCGTCAGGCGGTGGCTCGATCAGCATTGTGCAAACAATGGACCCATCCGCACGATCATTCCCGTCGACGTTCGGCAATCGATGGCCAATGGCGGTGGTCCGGCCTGTCTGCGCCTGCGCGTCGTCGCTGATCCAGACACTTTCGATCCGCGATTCCTGGCTGACGCCACAAAGCTTGACCGGATCGCCGGGGTTATCGCCAGATACTGGCCTGAAACAGTGTCGCCCCATGATCTTGCCAGTCCTTCATTATGGAGGGACATCATGACGGCGCGGCAGGCCCTGCTTGCGGCATTGACCCTCGATGAATTGTCGGGTTAACTTACAATTCAGCCTGTCTCTTTAATTTCCCTTAAGCTTTTGCGCCATTGGCCTGATTCTTGCTGAGTAAGAACCATGTGGAAAAAAATCGGTCGCCTGTTCATTATCAAGACCAAATGGGAAGCGTATCTGATCATCTACGCGCTTGCGACCGGCGCGATGGAGCGGGGAAAAACCTATCTGACGGCATATCCCGGATTTGGTGGCTGGCTGCTGTTTGCGGCCTGTAGTGGCGCTGTGTTCATGGCGGGCGCAAAAATGCTTGATGCGATCGAAATGGCCAAGTCTGCCGAACGCCAAAATGGGCCTCCCGGGCAATAGGAGGCCCATTCTGCGACCCGGCGCGGCTTATCCGGCGGCGGTCAGGTAATCGGTCAGTTCGGTCAGGCTCACACCTTTGCTCTTGTCCTTATCCGCTGTCGTGAACGCGGTTTTCAGCCATGCCGTCTTGTCAGCAGGTTTCATCGCTTTATCCCCGGCCTTGTCCTTCAATGCGGTCAGCCATGTATCGAATTCAGACCGGTTAAGCTGGCTGTTGCCATCCTTGTCATAGGTCGGAAATTCCGACGCGATAATCGCTTTCGGATCGGACACGGGTGTTGGAGTTGCGGCTGGGTCAGCGGCTGTTGCCGCCGATGCGGGCACCGATGCATCTGCCGGTGGTGTTGGCTGTGGCGCTGACCCTGTGGTCTGGGCCAGAGCCGGCGCAGCCAGCGTAAGGGCTGTCGCAGCGATCAAAAGAGCTTTCATGATAAATCTCCGTGCTTGTTAAGCGATACAAGCGGCGTTTGCGCCGCTGATGGATAAACGGATGGCGGTAAAGACTGTTGCTCGATCGACCGCGTTGTCGGGTCGGTTTGTCCCTGCTAGGCGGCTGCGCATGATCGAACGTTATTCACGCCCCGCCATGGTTGCCCTCTGGTCCGCCGAATCGCGCTTTCGCATCTGGTTCGAGATTGAGGCGCATGCACTTGACGCGATGGCTGACCTTGGTGTCGTGCCAAAGTCTGCGGCCAACGCAGTTTGGGACTGGTGGGCGACAAAGCCCGTGATCGACGTCGCAGCCATCGATGCGATCGAAGCCGTCACAAAACATGACGTGATTGCGTTTCTGACCTGGGTCGCCGGACATGTTGGCGACGAAGCACGCTTTCTCCATCAGGGCATGACGTCGTCGGACGTGCTCGACACCTGTCTGTCGGTACAGCTGGCGCGCGCGTCTGACATGCTGATTGCCGATATCGACGCGCTGATGGCCGTGCTCAAACGTCGTGCGATCGAACACAAGATGACGCCGACGATCGGGCGCAGCCACGGAATCCATGCCGAACCAGTGACATTCGGACTGAAACTGGCACAGGCTTATGCCGAATTCGCGCGCAATCGCGAACGGCTGATCGCGGCACGTACCGACATTGCGACCTGTGCGATTTCGGGCGCAGTCGGCACATTTGCAAATATTGATCCGCGTGTGGAGGCGCATGTTGCCGGGCAACTGGGTCTCACCGTCGAACCGGTCTCGACACAGGTCATTCCGCGCGATCGCCATGCCCTGTATTTCGCGACACTGGGGGTCATTGCCTCATCGGTCGAACGGCTCGCCATTGAAATCCGCCATTTGCAGCGCACCGAAGTGTTGGAAGCCGAAGAATATTTCGCACCGGGACAAAAAGGGTCCTCGGCAATGCCGCACAAGCGCAATCCGGTACTGACCGAGAACCTGACGGGTCTGGCGCGCATGGTGCGCAGCGCCGTGGTGCCCGCGCTGGAAAATGTCGCGCTGTGGCACGAACGTGATATTTCGCATTCGAGTGTGGAACGGATGATCGGTCCTGACGCGACGATCACGCTCGACTTCGCGCTGACGCGGCTGACGGGCGTGATCGACAAGCTGCTCGTCTATCCGGCGCGGATGCAGAAGAATCTCGACCGAATGGGTGGACTGGTCCATTCGCAGCGCGTGCTGCTCGCGCTGACGCAGGCAGGCATGAGCCGCGAGGATGCGTATAAAGCAGTACAGCGCAATGCGATGCAGGTGTGGGACTCAGATGGCGCGCTGTCGCTCATGGCTCTGCTAAAAAAAGATGCTGATGTAGCGACATATTTATCGCCTACTGAGATCGAGGACAAATTCGACCTTGGCTATCATCTGCGTCACGTCGATACGATCTTTGCCCGGATTTTCGAGCAGTGAGCGGAGTGAATTGCAAAAACTGCAATTGCTGCACTGCAATATGCGATTGCGAATTCATAGTTCTTTAGTAGGTGTTGGCCCATCGCAGCATTTGCGATGAACCAACAGGAGGCTGCATCATGCGCACGTTCGAAGGGGCGGTTTTCACCGCGACCGCGATCGGTGCCCAGATGCTGGTCATTGCCGCGATTTTCGCGGGTTAATCAGCATCTGGCCATCGCGCCCGCTTCGTTTCTTACGAAGCGGGCGGATCGCATTGCCGGATGATCATGCTCATACGATATCGTCGAACACCGACCGGATCTTGTCGAAAAACCCCGTTGATTTCGGACATTCTTCGCCTGTTTCAGTGTCGCGAAACGCCTCAAGCAATTCTTTCTGCTTCGCCGTCAGCTTCGTCGGTGTCTCCACCTCGACCTGGATCACCAGATCGCCTGCACCACGCGCATTGAGCACTGGCATCCCGGCGCCACGCTGACGGATTTGCTTGCCCGACTGGATGCCTGCGGGAATGCGGATGTCGTGCCGCGCACCGTCTAGCCCCGGAATTTCGATATTGCCGCCCAGCGATGCCGTCGTAAAGCTGATCGGCGCACGCGCGAACAATGTTGTTCCGTCGCGTTCGAAAATGGGATGCCGCGTGACATGCAGGAAAATATAAAGATCGCCTGCCGGTGCGCCACGTCCGCCGGCCTCGCCTTCGCCGGTCAGGCGGATGCGCGTGCCTTCATCGACGCCAGCCGGAATATTGACGGCCAGTGTCTTGGCTTTGTCGACACGCCCTTCGCCGCGACACGCCGTACAGGGCTCTGCAATGACCTGCCCCGCGCCGTGGCATGACGGGCACGCGCGTTCGACGACAAAGAATCCCTGCTGCGCGCGGACTTGCCCGCGTCCGCCACAGGTTGCGCATTGTTTGGCAGAGGTTCCGGGTTTTGCGCCACTGCCCGCGCACGGATCGCACGGTGCCGAAACGTCGATGCTGATCTCGGTCGCCTTGCCGTGAAAGGCATTTTCGAGCGTGATTTCCATGTCATAGCGCAAGTCGGCGCCGCGCCTTGGCCCCGCTTGCCGCCCGCGACCATTGCCGCCCATGAATTCGCCAAAGATATTTTCGAAAATGTCGGAAAAACCTTCGAAGCCCTGCCCTGGCCCCCCGCTACCGCCATTCTGGAACGCCGCCTTGCCGAACCGGTCATAGGCCGCGCGTTTCTGCGGGTCTTTCAAAACATCATAGGCTTCGGATATTTCCTTGAACTTCGCTTCGGATTCGGCGCAGCCGGGATTTTTGTCCGGATGAAATTTCATCGCCAGCTTGCGATAGGACGTCTTGATCGTGCCGTCGTCAGCAGTGCGTTCGATTTCGAGCAGTTCGTAATAATCGTCAGACATTGGTGCCCCCGCCCAGACCCGTCATTCCCGCGAAGGCGGGAATCCAACTCCTGAATTTCGAAGTCGGGCGTTGAACCCCCGCCTTCGCGGGGGTGACGAGGTCGGTCTGCATCGTTACGCCTTGGCGTTGTCGTCGACTTCGGAAAATTCGGCATCAACGACGCCGTCATCCGCGGGAGCCGGTTCTGCTTCGGGTGATGCCGCTGATGCCTGTTCCTTTTCGTAAATCGCCTGCCCCATTTTCATCGCGACCTGCGCCAGCGCCTGCGCCTTGTCAGTCATTGCCGTAACATCGCCACCTTCGACCGCGGTCTTGGCATCGGCCACTGCCGTTTCAATTTCGGTCTTCAGCGCCGCGTCGATCTTGTCGCCATTGTCGATCAACTGACGTTCGGTCGTGTGGATCAGCGATTCCGCATTATTCTTGGCTTCCGCCGCCTCGCGTCGCTTCTTGTCTTCCTCGGCAAAGGTTTCGGCATCGCGGACCATCTGGTCAATGTCGCCATCAGACAAGCCGCCAGACGCCTGGATCTTGATCTGCTGTTCCTTGCCCGTTCCCTTGTCCTTGGCGGACACGTTGACGAGGCCATTGGCATCGATGTCGAACGTGACTTCGATCTGTGGCACACCACGCGGCGCTGGCGGTATGCCGATCAGGTCGAACTGGCCGAGGATCTTGTTGTCCGCAGCCATTTCGCGCTCGCCCTGAAACACGCGGATCGTCACGGCATTCTGATTGTCGTCGGCCGTCGAATAGGTCTGCGACTTCTTCGTCGGGATCGTCGTGTTGCGGTCGATCATGCGCGTGAACACACCGCCCAGCGTCTCGATGCCAAGCGACAGCGGCGTCACGTCGAGCAACAGGACGTCCTTCACATCACCCTGAAGCACACCGGCCTGAATCGCGGCACCCATCGCAACGACTTCATCGGGATTGACGCCCGTCTGCGGCTCCTGCCCGAAAAAATTCTTCACGACTTCGCGGACCCGCGGCATGCGCGTCATACCGCCGACCAGCACGACCTCATTGATCGCATCGGCCTTGAGCCCCGCATCGGCAAGCGCCTTCTTGCACGGTTCAAGCGTCCGCGTGATCAGGCTTTCAACCAGTTTTTCGAGGTCGGCACGACTGATCGCTTTCACAAGATGCTTCGGGCCCGTCGCGTCAGCCGTAATGAAGGGCAGGTTCACTTCAGTCGTTTGCGCCGACGACAGTTCGATCTTCGCCTTTTCCGCCGCTTCCTTCAAACGCTGCAATGCCAGCTTGTCCTTGGTCAGGTCGATGCCTTCGATTTTTTTGAAATCAGCTGCAAGAAACTCGACGATCTTCGAATCGAAATCCTCACCGCCCAGGAACGTGTCGCCGTTGGTCGACTTCACTTCGAACACGCCGTCGCCGATTTCGAGGATCGACACATCGAACGTCCCGCCGCCCAGGTCATAGACGACGATCGTCTTGCCGTCCTGCTTCTCAAGACCATAAGCAAGCGCCGCCGCCGTCGGCTCGTTGATGATGCGCAGCACTTCAAGGCCGGCAATCTTGCCCGCATCCTTTGTCGCCTGCCGCTGGGCATCGTTGAAATAGGCAGGCACGGTGATGACGGCCTGCGTCACGGGTTCGCCCAGATACGCCTCTGCGGTATCTTTCATCTTCTGGAGAATGAACGCCGAAATCTGCGAGGGCGAATAATCTTCGCCGCTCGCTTTCACCCAGGCATCACCGTTCGGCCCTTTGGCAATGGCATAGGGTACCAGCTCGGTGTCCTTCTTGGTGATCGGGTCATCAAACCGCCGGCCGATCAGGCGCTTGACCGCGAATATCGTGTTGTCCGAATTCGTCACCGCCTGACGCTTGGCAGGCTGCCCGATCAGGCGCTCGCCATCCTTGGCAAAGGCGACAATCGACGGTGTCGTCCGCGCGCCTTCGGCATTTTCGATCACCTTGGGCTTGCCACCTTCCATGACGGCAACACATGAATTGGTTGTGCCAAGATCGATTCCGATAACTTTCGCCATGTCTTCAATTTACCCCGTAAATTTATGGACGATCGCCAAGAGCCAAGGCACGTCCGATGAGTGGTTCCGGGCCGATATAGGGAGCGTCTCGCTTGCCGCAACCTTTCGGGCGCACTAGCGCATACTTTGTTCGATAATGGAGCATAGTCTCATGCGTGGTTTGTCTTTGATTGCTGCTCTCGCTCTGGTGAGTTGCGCGCCTGATCCTGTCCTGCGCGTCGATGGTGCGTGGGTCCGGCTGGCGGCGACGCCAAAGGCTCCTGCGGCGGGTTATTTCACGGTTTATGGTGGACCGAACGAAGACAGGCTGCTCGATGTATCGTCCCCTGTCGTCATCCGTACCGAATTGCATGAAAGCATGACCGGCGGCGGCATGGCGTCGATGAAACCAATCACCGCTGGCGTCGACATTCCTGCGGGGGGCACCGTCGAATTCAAACCCGGCGGAAAGCATGCCATGATGTTCAACGTGAATCCCGGCATCGTCCCGCCGCGATCATTACCGATGATCTTCGTCTTTGCCAGTGGCGAGCGGATCATGGTCGATGCCAAGGTGGTTCTGGCAGGCGACAAATGACCGGACGGTTCCTGACCCCTGCCGAGACGAAACTGGCTGACTCCGTCTTCGGTAGCGCCATCAACTATGACCATGTCCGCATCAACAACCGCAAATGGATATTCTTTCAGCCCCGGCAAACCGCGATGTCACCCGACGGTCAACTGTGGTTCCATCCCAAAGGCAACCTTTATTGCAGCGACTTCTGTGACGCCAATGTCGATGAACAGGGCCTGTTCATCCACGAAATGACGCATGTGTGGCAGCAACAATCAGGCATCAACCTGATTCTCCGGCGGCACCCGTTCTGCCGGTACAGCTATAGCCTGAAACCGGGATGGCCCTTGCAGCGATACGGCATCGAGCAACAGGCGGAAATTGTCCGCCACGCATTCCTCTTACGCGCAAAGCGGATCATTCCCGGTGCGCCGCACCTCGATCAATATGAATCGATTCTGCCCTTTTTGTCAAAGCGGTGAAAGCGCTTTCCGCAAGACAGCGGCAAGCCCCATGTCGCTGTCATAAAATTGTTCGGCAAGCGACGGACAGGCACCGCACAACTGCCGGTACAAAACAGGATCAGACGCGAGTTTGACGACTGCATCGGCATGACTGGCAATATCGTCGGTGCGTGCCGCCACCGAAGCCGCGCTCAGCAATTCGAGCGCAGGCACGACAGGGTTGGATATCAGCGGACGACCCGCAAGGATCGATTCCGCAGCTGTCATGGCAAGCCCTTCGGCAAACAAGCTGCGGGTCGGGACAATCGATGCGTGGCTCGCGGCGTAAACTTCACTTAGACTCAGATTCGATCAGGTTTGCACATATCCTGAGTGTTTGAGGTAA